>NZ_JALNUI010000019.1 GCF_026544205.1 Curtobacterium sp. GC_Cur_3 | reverse complement strand
GCCACTCGGTGCGAGGTTGGCGGGTCGCACGGGGTGTGCAACCTCGCACGGGCCGGCGGACCGCGCACGGTGCGACCGCGGCGGACCGCGCACGGTGCGAGGGACCGCGCACGGTGCGAGCCGCGGCCGGACCCTCAGCCCCGCGGGGCCGCCGTCGTGTCGCCGACCCGGAGCTCGGAGCGGAACGCGGCACCCTCGGGCGACTCGCCCTCGAGCATCGCCAGGGCCGCCCGCGCCGCCGCCTGGCCCTTCTGCACGAAGGGCTGCACGAGCGTCGTCAGCTGCCGGATCGGGGAACGGTGGAACAGGCTGTCGTCGACCTGGATGCCGTCGAAGCCCACGACGCTGACGTCCTCCGGCACGCGGAGCCCGGCTTCCAGCGCCGCCGAGATCACCCCGACGGCCAGCAGGTCGCTCTGTGCCACCACCGCGGTCGGACGGCTGCCGTCGGGGGCGAAGAGCGCGGCACCGGCGATGCGGCCCTCCTCCACGGAGCTGCCGCCGGCCTCGATCGCGACGGCGTCCGGGAACACGTCCCACACCCCGCGGAGTCGTTCCGTCGTGGTGAAGGCAGCGCCGGCGGCGAAGCGCTCGGGGCTGATCGGCCCGCGGTGGTGCGAGGCGTCGAGGGGCAGCGCGACGACCGTCACGGCGGCGTGCCCGAGGTCGCGGAGGTACGCGGCCGCACGCCCCGAGCCCTCGCGGTTGTCGAGCTTGATCGGGACGGCGCCCTCGATGTCGTCGGCCTCGATCGCGACGACGGGGATCCCGCGGCGTCGGAGCACGGCGACCGCTGGGTCGACCCGCACGTTGCACCCGACGAGCACGACGGCGTCCATCGGGGCGTCGACGAGGGGTCCGGCACCGCGCTCGTCGTCGAGCGGACTGCGGACGAGCAACAGGGAGGCGCCGGCCTCCCCGGCGACCTCGGCGATGCCGTCGAGCGTGAGGACGTTGACCGGGTCGCGGAAGGCGTCACTGAGTCGCTCGTCCATCACGACACCGATGACGCCGGACCGGCCACGGCGGAGCGACCGGGCGCGCGGGTCCGGGCCGTCGTAGCCGAGCTCAGCCGCGGCGGCGAGGACCCGGGCGCGGGTCTCCTCGGACACCGGACCGGTGCCGCTGAAGGCCAGGGACGCGGTGGAGGGCGCCACCCCGGCGGCACGGGCGACGGCGACGAGCGTCGGCCGAGCGGCCCGCGCGGTTGCGGGGACGGTGCCGGCAACGCGGGGAGTCCCCGACGCGCCGCCGTGTGTTGCCGTGTCGTCCATCGCCGGTTAGCGTATCGGAGAACCACACTCGAATCGATTCGATCGGAAGCACCATGACGACGGCGTCCGCCATCACGACCGCACCGAGCACCCGAGCGTGGCGCAACGCCGTGTTCGTGGTGTTCACGCTCTCGGGGCTCGACATCGCCACCTGGCTAGGGCGCATCCCCAGCGTGCGCGACGAGCTCAGCGCCAGCACCCTGACGATGGGGCTGCTCGTCGTCGGGATGAGCGTCGGGTCGATCGCCGGCCTGACCTTCGCCGGGCACATCGTGGGGAAGCTCGGGGCCAAGCGCGGCGTGCAGATCGCCGCCGCCTGCCTGGCGCTCGGGCTCGTGATGGCCGGCATCTCGGTCAGCCTGGGCTGGGGATTCGCGGCGATCTGGATCAGCCTCATCGCGTTCGGGTTCGGCAACGGGCTGTGCGACGTGTCGATGAACGTGACGGGCGCCACGGCCGAACGGCTCGGCGGCCGCACGATCATGCCGCTCTTCCACGCCGCGTTCAGCCTCGGAACGCTCGCCGGCGCCGGCCTCGGTTCCCTGGCCGAGCGGCTCGAGGTCCCGGTCGCCCTGCACTTCATCGTCCTCGGCATCCTCACGAGCCTCGCGATGCTCACCGCCGTCCGCTGGTTCGGCGACGAGCGGGTCGCCCCGGCCGAGGCCACCGACACCAGCCCCGTGCCGCTCCCCGTCTCGCGCTGGGCCGTCTGGCGGCAGCCGTCGACGCTGCTCATCGGCGTGATCGTGCTCGGCATGGCCCTGGCCGAGGGCTCCGCGAACGACTGGCTGCCCCTCGCGATGATCGACGGCCACGGGCTGGAGAACGACGGCGGCTCGGCCGTCCTCACCGTGTTCCTCGCCGCGATGACCGCGGGCCGCGTCGCCGGCAGTCCCCTCATCGACCGGTTCGGCCGCGTCCCCGTGCTCCGTGCGAGCGCCGCGGTGGCCGTCGTGGGCCTCGGCATGCTGATCTTCGTGCCGAGCGTGCCGCTGGCGATCGTCGGCGTGGTGCTGTGGGGCCTCGGGGCGTCGCTCGGCTTCCCGATGGGCATGTCCGCCGCCGCTGACGACCCCCGTACCGCGGCCGCCCGCGTCAGCGCCGTGGCCACCATCGGCTACGTCGCGTTCCTCGCCGGCCCGCCGATCATCGGCCTCGTCGGTGAGCACTTCGGCCTGCTCCACGGCCTGCTCATCGTGTTCGTGTTCATCATCGCGGCGGGTCTGGCATCCGGTGCGGCCCGCGAGCGGACGCCGGAGGCGACCGGGACCACCGGGGCCGGCCCGAGCCTCCTGGCCGGAACCCACGAGACCGACGGGACCCACGCGACGGACGCGACGAACCAGACCGACGCGACCAGCGCGAGCGGAGCGCGACGCGACGCCCGTTAGGCTTCCCGGGTGCGTCTCGTCATCGCCCGTTGCTCCGTCGACTACGCCGGTCGCCTCGCGGCTCACCTGCCCCTCGCGACCCGGCTCCTCATGCTCAAGGCGGACGGCTCGCTGCTCGTCCACTCGGACGGCGGCAGCTACAAACCGCTGAACTGGATGAGCCCGCCGTGCTCGATCGAGATCGGCGAGCCCTCCGAGGACCAGGCCTCGGCAGGCATCGAGCAGGTCTGGACGGTCACGCAGAAGAAGACCCAGGACAAGCTCGTCGTCAGCATCCACGAGGTCATCGCCGACCAGACCCACGACCTCGGCGTCGACCCAGGCCTGGTCAAGGACGGGGTCGAGGCCCACCTGCAGCAGCTCCTGTCCGAGCAGATCGAGCTCCTCGGCGACGGGCACACGCTGGTCCGCCGCGAGTACATGACCGCCATCGGACCGGTCGACATCCTGGCGCGGGACGACGCCGGTGCGAGCGTCGCCGTGGAGATGAAGCGGAACGCCAACATCGACGCGGTCGAGCAGCTCACGCGCTACCTCGAGCTGATGAACCGCGACCCGATGCTGCGTCCGGTGCAGGGCGTGCTCGCGGCGCAGACGGTGGCGCCGCAGGCCCGCACCCTCGCCGAGGACCGCGGCATCCGCGTGCTGGTGCTCGACTACGACGCGATGCGCGGCATCGAGGGCGGGCACACCCGCCTGTTCTGAGGTGGGTTCGTCCTGCCGGGGGTCTTCGCGCGCGTAGAGGGTCGTTCCGCGCGTAGCGGGTCGAATCGCGCGTAGGCGGTCGTTCCTTCTGACCCGCAACGCGCGAACCCACCTGCCAGCGCGCCCGTCATGGGAAGGAACACCCCACCGGCCAGGAGGCTCGGCCCGGCTCCGCAGCGCCCGTCACGCCCCGCTGACGATCGACTTCACCGCCCCGGTTAGGCTGGTCCTGACATGACCAGCCCGTTCAGCGCCATCCTCTTCGACCTCGACGGCACCATCAGCGACTCGGCGCCGGGCATCCTCGAGAGCCTGACGTACACGTTCCGCCAGGTCGGAGTGCCCGTCCCCGACCACGCGACGATGATGTCGTTCGTCGGTCCGCCGATCCTCGACACCTTCCACATCGCGATGGGCATGGACGACGAGCTCGCCGACCGCACCCTCGCCGTGTACCGCGAGCACTACTTCTCGCACGGGGCGCTCGACTCCCGGATGTTCGAGGGCATCGACGTCGTGCTCCGCACCCTGCACCAGGCGGGGCTGCCGATCTCGACGGCGACGAGCAAGCCCGAGACCCCGGCGACGTACATCCTCGACCACTACGGACTCGTCGGGGACATCGACGTGATCACGGGTGCGAGCGACGACGAGGTCCGGTCCTCGAAGGCCGACGTCGTCGAGGAAGCACTCAAGCGCCTCGACGCCCGCGGGTTCGACATCAGCCGACCGGTGCTCGTCGGCGACCGACTGCACGACGTCGAGGGCGCCGCGGTGCACGGTGTGCCCGTCGTCTTCGCCGAGTGGGGCTACGGCTCCCCCGAGGAGGCCGTCGGCACCATCGCGACCGCCGCCACGCCGCTCGACCTGCTGCCGATCCTGCTGCCAGGGTCGGACGCTGCCGGGCCGCACGCTGCCGGCTCTGGCGCTGCCGGCTCTGGCACTGCCGGGACGTCCGCCGCCGACCTCGCCGGCCGCGCGTGAGCGCCAGGGGGGAGCTGGTCCGCCGCGCGGGCTGGGTCCTGCCGGTCGCGATCGTCCTGGTCGCGCTGAACTTCCGCGGGCCGATCGTCGCGCCGGCTCCGGTCATCGGGGACGTCCGGATGGACCTCGGGCTCACCACCACCGTCGCGGGGCTGCTCACGACGATCCCCGTGCTCTGCTTCGCCCTCGCGACGCCGCTCGCGAGCTGGGTGATCGCGAAGGCCACCCCGGAGCGGGCGGTGTCGCTGTCGCTCGTCGTCGTGCTCGTGGGCACGGTGATCCGGTCGCTGCCGAGTGCCGCCGCGCTGCTCGTCGGCACCGCGGTGATCGGCATCGGCATCACGATCGGCAACGTCGTCGTCCCGGTGGTCATCCGCCGCGACACCTCACCGGAACGCGTCGGGATCGTCACCGGCGTCTACACGTCGGCGCTCAACGTGGGGTCGATGACGACCTCGCTCGGCACCGCTCCGATCGCCGACCTGTGGGGCTGGCCGGTCGCCATCGCCCTGTGGGGGGTGTTCGCCCTGATCGCCGGCCTCGCCTGGACGTACACCGTGGGCGCGCGTGCCGCCTGGCTCGGCCCGCGCTCGGGTGCGGTCGTCGAACCGCTGCCAGTGACCGGGCCGATCGACCAGGTGCTCGACACCGGCGCCGTCCGCACCACGACTGCGCCGACCCGGGTCTCCGTCGTCCGCCCGACCCGCTGGGTGACGATCGGGCTGACGTTCGCCTTCGGTGGACAGGCCTTCTCGTACTACGCCCTGACCGCCTGGATCCCGACGCTGCTGCACGACGAGATCGGCTTCTCGAAGGCGTCGTCCGGGGCGAGCTCGTCGGTGTTCCAGATCCTCGCGGTCGTCGGGGCGCTCGGTGTCCCGGTGCTCGCCGCCCGCTGGCGGCCGAGGGCGATCCTGTCGCTCGTCGGGACCCTGTGGCTCGCGATGCCCCTCGGGCTGCTGTTCGCGCCGCAGCTGTGGCTGCTGTGGTCGATCCTCGGCGGTGCTGCCCAGGGCGGCGGCATCACGGTGATCTTCATCATCATCGTGCGGCTCGTCTCGAACGACGACGACGCCCGCCGGATGTCGGCATTCGTGCAGGGCGGCGGGTACCTGCTCGGGTCCGCGGGCCCGATCGTCGCCGGCGCGCTCCACGGGGCGACCGGGGACTGGACGGCACCGCTGCTCGTCGTGCTCGTCGCGGTGCTGGTCCTCGGCGTGGTCGGCACCCTCGCCGCGCGCCGGGTGCCCTGACCCGCGCAGCGAGCTGAACGCCGCGTAGCGGGTCGAATCGCGCGTTGCAGGTCGTTCCTTCCGACCCATCACGCGCGAATCGACTTCCCACTGCACGCGATGTGGGAAGGAACGCACCGCCGGGAACGCACGGGGCAGCGAGTACCCGCCAGGAACGGCTCCGCCGAGGACGCGCGCGCAGCGTCACCCCGCGCGCAGCACATCCCGCAACGACATCGGCGCCCGACCCGTCACACGCTCGACGTCGCCCGTGACCCGCGCGAGCGCCCCCTCCGCGATCGCCCTGTACGTGCTGACCCACGCGTCCGCCTGCCACGGCTCCGGGTTCCACCGCGCCCGCGAGGCGTAGGCCTCCTCCAGCGTCTCCGGCTGGTATCGCACGGCACGACCGCGCGCATCGCTGACGATGGACGCGGCCTTCGCGAGCGTGATCGCCGCCGGCCCCGTCAGGTCGTACGTCCGGTCGAGGTGCGCCGCCGGGTCCCGGAGCACGGCCGTCGCCACGCGCGCGACGTCCGCCCGCGCGACCGCTGCCATCGCGCCGTCGCCCGCCGGACCGCGAATGACGCCGTCCTCGCCGACCAGGTCCTCGACGAAGTCCAGGTAGAAGCTGTCCCGCAGGAACGTGTGCGCCATGTCGGTCGTGCGGATCGCCTGCTCGGTGGCCCAGTGGTCGCGTCCGAGCGTGAAGGTGGCGTCCTCCGCCGCGCCCATGAAGGACGTGTAGACGACGTGCCGCACACCCGCGTTCGCCGCCGCCGTCACGAAGGTCCGGTGCTGCTCCAGCCGGTCCTTGGCCTCCGCGCCCGAGACCATGAGCAGCAGGTCGACGCCCTCGAGCGCTGCCCGCGACGCGTCGGCGTCTGCGAACGTCGCCGTCCTGACGTCGGTGTCCGGCAGCTCCGGTGCACGGGCGGGGTCGCGGACGACCATCCGGAACGGCACGCCGTCCGCGGCGAGCGCGCGGGCGACGGCGCCGCCGATGTTGCCGGTCGCGCCGGTGATGGCGATGGTCATGGTGGCTCCTGTCGTGTGGCGCGGGTCGCGGCCCGCAGGGGGTCAGGTCCGGACGATCCGGGAGGCTCGGCTCACCGTGGCAGCGACCCGTTCGGCGTTCACGCCGTCGACCTCCACCGCCCAGGAGCGTGCCGCTTCGTGGTCACGGCCGTGCCGCATGTGCCGACCGACGAGGCGGTCGACCCGGACCCCGTCGTCGACCGTGCAGAACCAGGTCTCGGTGAACAGGTCCGACAGCGCGTCCCAGGGTGCGGACTCGTCGAGCAGGTAGTTGCCCTCGGACACCACGAGACGGGCGTCCCGCGGCACGGCGATGCTGCCGGCGACGGGCTCGTCGACGCGGCGGTCGAAGTCGGGGGCCCACACGACGGGTTCGTCGGCGAGGACGAGTCGGCGGACCAGGGCGACGTACCCGTCGGCGTCGAAGGTGTCGATCGCGCCCTTCCGGTCATGCCGGCCGAGGCGGTCGAGTGCGCCGTTCGACAGGTGGAAGCCGTCCATGGGCACCTGCACGGCGGTGCCGACGCCGAAGTGCTCGTCGACGGCGACGACCACACGGCGGGCCAGGGTCGACTTGCCCGCGCCGGGGGCTCCCGCGATCCCGAGCACGACGCGCTCACCGGACGCGGCGAGCTCGACCGCGCGTCGGACGGCGTCGTCGACCGTTCCCTCCGTGCGCACGCACTCATCCTCCCAGAGGAGTTCACTGTCGGCATGACGATCGACGCGACGAAGGCGTTCAGCGGGTTCTCCGTCCGGGACCCGGCCGAGGCGAGGGCCTTCTACGAGGACGTCCTCGGGCTCGAGGTCACCGAGGACCACGGCATGCTCGCACTCCAGCTCGGCGGCGGCAGGTGGGTGTTGGCCTACCCGAAGGGTCCGGCGCACGAGCCCGCGGCCTTCACGGTGCTCAACTTCCCCGTGCCCGACGTCGACGCCGCGGTCGACGAGCTCACCGCGAAGGGCGTGACGTTCCTGCAGTACGAGGGCATGACCGACGCGAAGGGCGTGAACCGCAAGGGCGGCCCGCTCATCGCCTGGTTCACCGACCCCTCCGGCAACGTCTTCAGCGTCATCGCGGAGTGACCGGCAGTCGGTGCTGACGCTGAGATCGCACTTCGTGTCGCCTCGGACAGCGCTCACCCGACACCAACTGCGATCTCACCGCTGGGACCAACCACCGGCGCCGGCCGCGGCGGCGCGGGTCAGCTGAGCGCGCCCGCCCACCCGAGTGCGATCGGCACGACGAGACCGTGTCGATGGTGCGGGAGCTCGGCGATCGGGATCCAGTCCGCCCGCTCGGTCGAGCCGTCGGCCTCGTTCCGCAGGGCACCGCCGGTGATCCGGACGCGGAACACGACCTGCACGGCCTTCATCGGTCGGCCGTTCTCGTGCATCCGACGCTCCGCGGGCACCAGGTGGTGTCGCACGCCGAGCAGTCCCCCGACGGCGACCTCGTACCCGGTCTCCTCCATGAACTCGCGGACGACGGCCTGCTCGACGCCTTCGTCGTACTCGACGCCTCCGCCGGGCAGTGCCCAGGTGCCGGCCTCGGGGAAGCGCTGCATCGCCAGCAGCACCCGGCCCTCGTGTGTGACCACGCCGTACGCCGCGAGCCGGGTGTCGTAGTCCGTGTACTCCATGACCCGACCATCCCAGGAAGCCGCACGAGCGGACGCGTGCCGCGCCGAGCCTCCTGTCCGGCGCTGTCGTCCGCCGCTGGTGCGGGACTACCCTGAGCGCCATCCGGCGACGGGAGGGCCCACCCATGGCGACGAGCGAGACGACCAACGACGACGCGACGACGTTCCGACCGGCGAACGAGGTGCCGTGGGAGGACCTCGACCGTGTGTTCGGCGAGCGCGGCGACCCGGCGCGCTGCCACTGCCAGTGGCTGAAGACCTTCGACCGGACCTTCACGGACATGCCGGTGGAGGAACGGACGCGGCGGTTCCGGGCGGAGACGGGGTGCGACGACCCGGAGGCGCGGGAGACGACCGGGATCGTGGCGTACCGCGACGGCGAACCGGTGGGCTGGGCGGCGGTGGAACCGCGGCCGGCGTTCGTCCGCTTCCGGAAGACCCGGGTGCAGTGGGCCGGACGGCAGGAGGACCGTGCGGACGAGGGCGTCTGGGCGATCGCCTGCTTCGTGGTGCGGAAGGGCTTCCGGCGGCAGGGCGTCAGCCACGCGTTGGTCGTGGGCGCCGTGGAACATGCCCGGCGGCACGGGGCCCGCGCGGTCGAGGGCTACCCGATGGAACTGGCGCCCGGGGTCGAGGACATCTGGGGCGAGCTGTTCGTCGGCCCGCGGTCGGCCTTCGACGCGGCGGGGTTCCACGAGGTGACGCACCCGACCACCCGGCGGTCCGTGATGCGGCTGGAGTTCCAGCGCGACGACGGCCAGCGTGCCGGCACCCAGCACGACGACGACCGGCGCGACGACGGCCAGCGCGAGGGCAGCTAGCGAGCCGGCTGTGCGACCGGGCCGTTCGCCCACCCGACACGCATCCGCGCGACGGCACGGTCGTACCCGGCGAGCAGGTCC
The DNA here is from genome assembly GCF_026544205.1 of Curtobacterium sp. GC_Cur_3. Classification (GTDB taxonomy): domain Bacteria; phylum Actinomycetota; class Actinomycetes; order Actinomycetales; family Microbacteriaceae; genus Curtobacterium. The sequence continues at coordinate 71,429 of NZ_JALNUI010000019.1, read as the reverse complement.
GACTGGTCGCGGAGCAACGACTGCAGCTGCAGGCCCTCGTACAGCGCGAGCAGCTGTTCGGCACTGTGTCGCGGGGCAGTGCCACGGGCCTCGCGCCCCATCACGACGTCGCGGGCGAGCATCACGGTGAGGTCCTCGAAGGCCAACGTGTACTGCTTGCGGAACCACCCGGCAGCAGCGTGCCCCGGCGTGGAGGCGGCACTCAACAGCGCCAGGTGCAGCCGGACCAGCGCGGGGTCGCCCTCACCGGTCTCGAGGCGGGCCCGGATGTAGGCGACGGCACCCTCACGCTCGCCGATCGACCGCAGCGCCTGCTGTGTGGCGGTGTTCCAGCGGTCGATGACGGCCACGATGAAGAGCTCCCACACCGGGTAGACGCGGCGGAACTCCTCGATGGAGATGTCGGCGTGGACGGCGACCTCGTCGGGTCCGACCTGGTGGAAGTCGGCGGCGCGGTACGCGAAGATCCCCGCGGCCACGATGCGGGCACGGAGATCGGGATCGGCGGACACGGGCATCCCCTGATTCTCCGGGGGTGGAACGACCGTGGATACCGCCAGTTCAGGGGGTGCCGGCCGGAGCTGCCCGCCACCGGCCTCCGAAGCCGCCTGCCACCGCCACCCGCGGCGGTCCGGCACCGTCACGCGCGGCGACCCGCCACCGTCACCCGCGGTCGAACGCCAGCGTCTCGTCGCTCGCCGCCGTGACCCGCCCGGTCCGCGCGAACTCCGCCCAGATCGCCCGGACGCCGGGGCCGCGTCGTTCGGCCTCGGGCCAGTCACGCTCGGACACGAACAGGCTGCCGGCCCAGGCCTCGCGCCGGCCGAGCAGCATCGGGAGCTCACCCATGTGCGCTGCACCGGTCGGCCGCCGCGTCGCCCCGCGGAGCAGCCGGTAGCGGATCGCCGTGCCACCGCCGGCGCGGTGCCGTTCCGCGAACCGCCGCGCGTCCCGACCGTAGATGACCTCGGTCAGCGGCCGGACGAGCCACCACCGCACGAGTGCCCGACCCACCCGGTTGCGAACGAACCGGCGCACGACCGGCAGGACGGGCACGTACATCGCGGTCTCGTCCGCGGCCGACCCGATCATCAGGTCGATGTGCGGTGCCACCCGGCGCCAGGCCTCCGCGAGGTCGCGCTCCGCGGGCAGCGGTGCGAAGCCGTACTGGGTGCCGTAGGGCATCCCGCCGCGCAGTCCGAACGGCATCGCGATCCGCTCCGCGCGTGTCTGCCGGTCGAGCAGGTCCTCGAGCGCGGTGTCGGATCCGACCGCGCCGACGGTCCGCACCATGGCGCGGTTCATCCGGGAGCGCCCCCGCGACAGCCCGAGCGGTGCGCTCTGCACGATCGCGCGGTGGAACAGCCCCGCGGTGCCGTCGCTGATCATCAGGTGCGCGACGGCGTCACCGCCGGCGGACTGCCCGAAGAGCGTGACGTTGTCGGGGTCGCCGCCGAACGCGGCGATGTTCTCGTGCACCCACCCGAGCGACGCGACGAGGTCGAGCAGCCCGAGGTTCGCCGGCACCCGCTCGCCGTCGCCGAGGAACCCGAGCACCCCGAGCCGGAAGGTCACGGTCACGACGACCACGCGCTGCTCGGTGACCAGGTCGACCGGGTCGTTCATGGGCAGGTCCCCGCCACCGATGACGTAGGAGCCGCCGTGCACCCAGACCATCACCGGCAGTCGCTCGTCGTCGCCGACGTCTGCCGGCAGCGTGATCGAGAGCCGCTGGCAGTGCTCGTCGACCTCGGCCTCGACCACGTGCAGGAGCTGGTCGACGACCGGGGAGGGCGACTGCGGCGCGAGGGGCGCCGGGGTGTCCGCGTCGAACACGTCCGGGAACGGCGGCACCGGCTGCGGCGGCTGGAAGCGGTCGGCCTGCGCGTACGGGACCCCGAGGACCCGCACCACCCCGTCGTCGCGCTGGCCACGGATGCGTCCGGCTGGGCTGTCGAAGGTCAGGGTCGCGTCGTGGAGCACCGGTCCACGGTAGCCCGGGAGGCTCGGCGCCCGCCCGGCACGCCGGCCACCGTGACGGGGTGCGGACGTGGGCGACGACGGGTGCGGACGCTGGTGGCCCGCTGCGCGGACACGAGCGACACAAAACTACACACCGGGTGGTTTTCGGTGTAGCGTCGTCCTCGATCTCGCCGCGGAGCATCGCGTCCTCGACGGGTCAGCACAGCCCAGTCAGGACCGAAGGAGCCCCGCGCAATGCCCATCACCTCCGTGCAGCTGTACTCGCTGCGAGACGCCATCGCCGACGACCTCGATGCGGCCATCGCCCGCGTGCGCGAGATCGGGTACGAGAACGTCGAGCCCTACGCGTTCGTCGAACGTGCCGCCGACCTCGAGCGTGCCTTCGCCGCCACCGGCCTGAAGGCCCCGTCCGGCCACGTCGCCGTGATCGACGCCGCCGACACCGCCCCGATCTGGGACGCCGCAGAGCGTCTCGGCATCAGGACCGTCATCGACCCCTTCATCCCGACCGACCGCTGGCAGACCGCCGACGACGTCAAGGCGATCGCCGACCGCGTCAACGAGCTCACCGCCGAGGCCGCGGCCCGTGGCCTGCAGTTCGGGTACCACAACCACCAGTGGGAGTTCACGAACAAGGTCGAGGGCCGTACGGTCTACGAGCTCTTCGTCGAGCAGCTCGCCCCCGAGACCGTCCTCGAGGTCGACACCTTCTGGGCGACCGTCGGTGGCGCGGACGCCCCCGCCGTGCTCCGCTCCCTCGGCGACCGGGTCGTCGCGATCCACGTGAAGGACGGCCAGGTCGACGGCGACATCCGCGACGCCCTGCCGTCGTCCGAGAGCGCCCTCATCGTCCCCGAGGCCCTGCAGCGCGCCTTCGAGAACCAGACCCCCGCCGGCCAGGGCGACGTCGACGTGGTGTCGATCCTCGCCGCAGCGCCCCAGGCGATCCGCGTCGTCGAGTTCGACGCGTACAAGGGCGACGTCTTCGAGGGCATCGCCGAGTCCCTCACCTGGCTCGGGGACAACGACAAGTGAGCCGTGTCGGGATCGGCATCATCGGTGCCGGCAACATCTCCACGCAGTACCTCACGAACCTGACGCAGTTCGCCGACGTCGAGGTCCGCTTCGTCGCCGACGTGCTGCTCGACCGCGCCGCCGCCCAGGCAGCGGAGTACGGGGTCGGAGCGTCCGGGTCCGTCGAGGACCTCCTGGCCCGCGACGACGTCCAGATCGTCATCAACCTGACGATCCCGGCCGCACACGCCGAGGTCGACCAGCAGATCATCGACGCCGGCAAGCACGTCTGGAGCGAGAAGCCGATCGCCACGGACCACGACTCCGCCGCCGCGGTGCTCGCATCCGCGACGGCCAAGGGCCTCCGGGTCGCGACGGCACCGGACACCGTGCTCGGCGCCGGCATCCAGACCGCGCTCCGGGCCATCGCCCGCGGTGACATCGGCGAGCCGCTCACCGCGACCACGATGTTCCACGTCCCCGGGCCCGAGGCCTGGCACCCGAACCCGGACTTCCTGTTCGCCACCGGTGCCGGACCGCTGTTCGACATGGGGCCGTACTACGTGACGACGCTCGTGCATGCCTTCGGCGCCGCCACCCGCGTGCAGGCCGTCTCGTCGAAGTCGCTCGAGCGTCGGACCATCGCGTCCGGCGACCGGGCGGGCGAGACGTTCCCGGTCGAGGTCCCCACGCACCACGCGGCCCTCATCGAGTTCGCCGGCGGGCAGTCGGCCCAGTCGACGTTCTCGTTCCAGCACGCGATGCCGCGCCAGGGCTTCGTGGAGATCAACGGCACGCTCGGCACGATCTCGCTCCCGGACCCGAACACGTTCGAGGGTGACTCCACCCTGTGGCGGTACGGCCAGGACGAGCCCGAGACGATCACCGCCGTCGGGTCGACCTGGGGCCGCGGCACCGGGGTCGTCGAGCTCGCCCGCGCCATCGCCGAGGACCGCCCCGAGCGCGCCTCGGGTGCCACCGCGCTGCACGTCCTCGACGTGCTGCTCGGCATCCGTGACGCCGCCGCGACCGGCACGGCCGTCGACATCACGTCGACCGTGCTCGCGATCCCGCCGCTCCCCGAGGACTTCGACCCCGCGGCAGCGGTGCTGACCGCCTAGGAAGCACACGCGCCCCCATCGAGGGAGCAGATGACATCGGGTCGCCCACGGGCATCCGACATCGTCTGCTCCCTCGATGCACGTCAGGACGCGGGCGGCGGCACGAGCTGCTCGAGCAGCCGCAGCACGCGCTCCCCGTCGACCGCGTCCGGGTCGAGCAGCCACTGCACCTGGAGCCCGTCGGACGCCGCGATGCTCAGGGACGCCAGGTCCGTCGGGTCGAGGTCGCCCCGGATCCGCCCGAGGTCCTGGTCGCGCTGGATCAGCACGGCGAGCTCCGACCGCAGCCGCGCGAAACGCTCGCGCATGAAGTCACTCGTCGCCGGGTGCCCTTCACCGACGGCGTCGGCGGCCAGGGTCGTGTAGAGCTGCACGAGCCCGGGCACCTCGCGGTTGCGCCGAGCGCTGTCCCGCATGTCGCCGATCGCCGACGCCAACCGGTCCGGCGAGTTCTGCTCGCGCACCTCGTGCTCCCGGTAGACCGCGAGCAGCAGTTCGTCGCGCGAGGGGAAGTAGTGCCGCAGGGCGGCGTGGGTGATGCCGAGTGCCTCGGCCACGGACCGCAGCGAGGAGGCGTCCACGCCCTGCTCGGCGACCATCCGGATCATCTCGTCGAGGATCTGCACCCGCCGCTCGGCACCCTTGCGGTACCCGCGTCGCGGAGCGGCGTCGGCGTCCTCGGCGGCGGTCATGCAGACAACTTACCGCTGGAAGGTTTCCGGTGGGGCAGAAGACGGGAGGCTCCCACCGGGCCCGTGGGCAGCCTCCAGTCTCGGGTCCTGGTCGCGTCAGCGCGCGCTGTCCGCGACCGTGTACTCGTCCTCGGGTTCCGGCACCGCCTCGGCGAGCGCCTCGACCACCTGGCCGAGCGCTCGCGTGACGACCTCGTTCTCGGCGGCGGGCAGCCGGTCGAGGACCTCGACGACCACCTCGTGGAAGCGTGCGTACGAGGCGTCGATCTTCGCAGCCGCCTGCTCGGTGGGCTCGAGCACCTGTGCCCGCCGGTCGGTGGGGTGGGCGGTGCGGACGAGGTCGCCCTTGTCGACGAGGGTGTCGACGAGCTTCGTGACCGACGCGTTCGACACGGCGAGCATCACGGCGAGGTCCTTCGGCCCCATGGCGCGGTGGTCGCGGTGCGCCTGGAGCAGGTACCGGACGGCGAGGAACTCGTTCTTCGACAGACCGCTCTCGGTGCGGGCGTGCTCGATCTGCTGCTCCTCGGCGTGCTGCAGTCGGAGGATGGCCTCGACGGCGCTGCGTGCGGCGGTGGATCGGGGCTCGCGGGTGTAGAGGTGGTGGTGCTCGCGGCGGACGACGGTCAACGGCATGGGGTCATGGACTCCGGGTGTTCAGGCCTGGTGGGCGCTCAGGCTGGTGGGCGCTCAGGCTGGTGGGCGCTCAGCCCTGGTGGGCGGCGAAGAAGTCGGCGTAGGACGGCTCACGCCGGGCCGAGAGCAGCGAGGGGTCCTCGATGCGGGCGTTCACGTAGGCGGCGATCACGGCGGGGGCGGTGAGGCCGACCCGGGTGTGGGTGCCGGAGAGCGAGGTGCTCCGCTGAGCCCCGTGGTACGTGCTGCGCATGCCTGGTTCCGCCTTCCTCGTCGTGCTGCAGTCCGGGTTGGACGAGTGAAGTGTTTCAGGACGTGAACGGTTCACGCAACGAACGGTTCAGGATCTGTACGTTTCGCGCACTGAACCGCTCAGACTGTCGTCGCACCGGGGGCTAGCGTGACCGGCATGGACCTGCAGCTCAGTGACCGTGTCGCACTCGTCGTCGGCGGGAAGGGCTACATCGGCGCCGCCGTGGTCGACCGCCTGCGGGCCGAAGGGGCGACGGTCGTCGTCGCGTCCCGGAGTGCGTCGGACGACGACGGGCCGGCGACCTCCGGGACGGCGACCTCGGCGCCGGCGACCCCCGCCGTCGCGATGGACACCGCGGACCAGGCCTCGGTCGACGCCGGGGTCGCGCGGGTGCTCGCCGAGCACGGACGCATCGACGTGCTCGTCGTGACGGCGGCGCCGAGCGCCCGAACGCTGGACCCGGCGAAGCGGTCTGACCCGGAGCAGGTCGCGCAGGCGGTCGACGGCAAGGCCCTCGGGTTCCTGCGGGTCGCGAACGCCGTGCTGCCGGCCCAGCGCGACGCGGGCTTCGGCCGGGTGGTCGTGGTGAGCGGCCAGAACGCCTACCTGTCCGGCAACATCACGGCATCGCTCCGGAACACCGCGGTGAACGTGATCGCGAAGAACCTGGCGGACGAGGTCGCCGGGTCGGGCGTCACGGTGAACGTCGTCAACCCGGGCACGGTCACCGACGACCCCAGCGCCGAGGTGCAGCGCGGTGCCGGCGGGGAGTCGAGCCCGACGCAGATCGCGGACCTGGTCGCGTTCCTGTCCTCGCCGCTGTCGGCGGTGTCGGGCGAGTCGATCTCGATCGCGCACCGCGTGCTGGGGTCGATCGTCATCTGAGCCGACGGTGACCAGGGGTGACCGGCCCTGAGCCGACGGTGATCAGGGGTGACCGGCCCTGAGCCGATCTCACCCGGAGGGCTGAGGGGCTTCGACCGGCAGGACGATGCCCGGCCAGGGTGCCCTGCCGGACGCTTGTCCCATGACCAGCAGGACCACCAGGAGCACCGCCGCCACCCTCGTCGCCATCGTCGTCGTGATCGGGACGGCGTGCTGGGCGATCGACGGCAGCCACCCGACGGCGACCACGTCGTCGTCGATGTCGTCGTCGTCGTCCGGCCCCGCGCTCCCCCGCGGCGTCGTCACCGTCACCGTCGGCACCCCGGCCGGCACGGTCGGCTGATGTCAGCGCCGTCCGAGCTCGTCGTCCACGACGACGCGATCCGTGCGAACACCGCGTACTTCGCCGCGCTGACCGGCGACCGGCTGATGGCGGTGCTCAAGGCCGACGCGTTCGGACACGGCGCCGTCGCCGCGTCCGTCCTGGCGAGCGGTGCCACAGCCGTGGGCGTCGCGACGATCGACGAGGCCCTGGCCCTCCGCTCCGCCGGGGTCCGGGCCAGGATCCTCACGTGGCTGAACCCACCGGACGCCGACTTCGCCGCGGCCGTCCTCGCCGACGTGGACGTCGCGGTGTCGAGCCCGGCGGTCCTGCACGCCGTGGGCCTCGCCGCGCTCGCGGTCCGCCAGCGGGCCCGGGTCCACCTGCACGTCGACGTCGGCATGGCGCGGGACGGCTCCCCCGCCGAGGCGTGGCCGTCCCTGTGCGCACTCGCCCGTGTGTCCGAGGCACTCGGTGCCGTGGGGGTCGTCGGGGTGATGGGCCACATGTCCTGCGCCGACCGGGCCGACCACCCGCAGAACGCCCGCGAGCGCCTGCTCTTCCGGAACGCCGTGCGGACGGCTCGGCGGAGCGGACTGACGCCGTCCGTGACCCACCTCGCCGCGACCGCCGCGACCATCACCGGCGTCGGCGACGGCTTCGACCTGCACCGGATCGGCGCCGGCCTGTTCGGCATCGACCCGTCGGGCACCTCGACGGCGCTGCGTCCCGCCCTCTCGCTCACCACCCAGGTCGCCGCCGCACGGCAGGTCGAGCCCGGCACCGGCGTCGGGTACGGCCTGGACCACGTCGTGGACCGGCGGACGAACCTGGCGCTCCTGCCGATCGGCTACGGCGACGGGCTGCCCCGCGCCGCGTCCGAGCGGGCGGAGGTGCTCGTCCGCGGACGTCGGCGCCCCCTGGTCGGCCGGTTCTCGATGGACATGGTCGTCGTCGACACCGGGGACGACCGTCTGGACGCCGGGGAGACCGTCACGGTGTTCGGACCCGGTGCCGCCGGGGAACCGACCGTGGCGGAGTGGGCCGCGTGGTCGGACACCATCGAGCACGAGATCGTGACGCGGATCGGGACGCGGGTGGCGCGCGTGCACCGCACGACGAGCGTCGAGCGCGCCGTGGACACCGACCGGACCGTGGACACCGAGCGCATCCGGGAGGCCCTCCGTGCGTGACGCCCAGCAGACCGTCGCCGTCATCGGCGGCGGTGCCAACGACGAGCACGACGTCTCCCTCGCCTCGGCCGCGGCGGTCACCCGGGCGCTGCGGCAGCTCGGACACGACGCGGTCCCGCTCACGATCGACCGGTCCGGCGGGTGGGTCGACGAGCACGGCACCACGCTCTCCCCGACCGACGCGGTGGCCGTCCTGACGTCGGGCGACGTGGCGTTCCCCGTCCTGCACGGCGTCGGCGGCGAGGACGGCGCGATCGCCGGGCTCCTCGGACTGCTCGGCGTGCCGTTCGTCGGGTCACCGGTCCGCGCCGGGGCACTCGGGATCGACAAGTGGGTGACGAAGACCATCGCCGAGGCGGTCGGCATCCGCACAGCGCCCGGGCAGCTCGTGCACCGGGACGACACCGCCGGGCCGGGTGCGGCTCGTGACGACCTCCCCGCCGTCGCCGTGCAGCTCCCCGTCGTGGTCAAGCCGACGACGGGCGGTTCGAGCAACGGCGTCTCCGTCGTCCGGGACCTCGCTGACCTCGGGGTCGCCCTGGACCGGGCGTTCTCGGCCGGCGAGCACGCACTCGTCGAGGCCTTCGTCACCGGTCGCGAGGTCGACATCGCGCTGTTCCGCGACCGCGACGGCCGCGTGCGTGCGGGGTCGACGCTCGAGATCGGGGTCCGTCACGGCGAGGTCTTCGGCCGCGAGCAGAAGTACGACGGCTCGGCCGACTTCACGGTCCCCGCACGGATCAGTCCCGAGGAGCACGCCCGACTCGAGCAGGCCGCGCGGACGCTCTACGACGTGCTCGGGTGTGCCGGCGTCGCCCGCTTCGACTTCTTCGTGACCCCGACCGGCGTCGTGCTGAACGAGGTGAACACGGCGCCGGGGTTCACCGAGCAGTCGCAGGTCCCGCGGATGTTCGCCGCGACGGGTCTGCCGTACGTCGACCTCGTTGCCGCCCTGCTCGCGACGACCGGACGCGCCCGTGCGATGATCGCGTGGTGACCGATCGGCGGGGGTTCATCAGGGCGATCGCGCCCGCTTCCGTCGTCATCGACCTGGCCCTCGGGCTCGTCGCCGGCCTGGTGTTCATCGCCCCGGTGGACGTCGAGCTGGAGCAGGCGAGCACCTGGGCGGTCGTGCTCGCCGTCGTCGCGATCGCCGTCCGTCGGATCTCCCCCTCCGGCTCGATGTTCGCGGTCGTCGTGCTGGGCGCCGTGCAGGTCATCGGCTCCGAGCGACCGTCGCTGGTCGACATCGCGCTCTACGTCGTCGTCGGCACGACGGTCATCGTCGGCAACAAGGTCGAGGTCGTCCTGTCCGGCGCCCTGGCCGTCGTCGCGGGCGTCGGTGCGACCGTGTACCTCGCCACCACCGGCTTCCGGTTCGCGCTGCTCGTCAACGGGCCGCTCGACCAGGCGCTGATCGCCCTCGCCGCACCGGTGGCGTCCCTGCTCGTCGTGTGGGCGACAGGTCTGGCCGTCCGGTCGCTGACGTCGCGCAACCGGGAGTCCGCGCTGCGCGTGCGTGAGTCCGAACTCCGCGTGCAGGCCGAGGAGGTCGCCACGCGCGCCGTCGACGAGGCCGAGTCGGAACGCATCCGCGGTGCCATCGCCCGGGACGTCCACGACGTCGTGGGCCACTCCCTCGCCGTCATCATCGCCCAGGCCGACTCGGTGCCGTTCCTGCACGACGAAGCACGGATCCGCGAGGTGAGCGCCACCATCGCCAGCACCGCCCGTAGCTCCCTGCTCGAGGTCCGACAGGTGCTCGGTCACATCGACGGCACCGGCGACCGCGTGGACCCTGGCTCGCTCGAGGAGATCGTGCAGGGCATCCGCGACGCCGGTGTCGAGGTCGACCGCACGGTCCGCGGCACCCCGAGGGCGATGCGCTCGGACACCGGCACCGCGATCCGCCGGGTGCTCCAGGAGATGCTCACGAACGCGCTGCGGCACGGGGCCCCGGGGCAGCCGGTCACGGTCCGCGAGACCTGGCGCTCGGGCGACGTCGTGCTCGACGTCGAGAACCGCGTCGGCACCGGGGCGACCGGCGGCTCAGGGCGGGGCATCGCCGGCATGCGCTCCCGCCTGGCCGCCCTCGACGGGTCCTTCGACGCGGCGGTCGTCGAGGACGTCTTCGCCGCCCGTGCCCGCATCCCGCTCGACCGCGACGAAGGAGTCACCCCGTGACCACGCCCATCCGGATCCTGCTGACGGACGACCAGGCACTGTTCCGCGCCGGCCTCCGCGTGGTCCTCGACGCGCAGGAGGACATGGAGGTCGTCGGTGAGGCCTCCGACGGTGCCGAGGCCCTGACGCTGGTCGCCGAGCTGCACCCGGACATCGTCCTGCTCGACATGCGGATGCCCCGGACGGACGGCCTCGAGACCGTCCGCCGACTGTTCGACGGCACCTTCCCGGACCCCCTGCCCCGGGTCATCGTGCTCACCACCTTCGGCCTCGACCCCGCCGCCGCGACCGCGATCCGGCTCGGCGCGAGCGGGTTCCTGCTCAAGGACGCGACGCCGTCGTTCCTGTTCGCCGCGGTCCGGGCCGTGCACGAGGGCAGCTCGGTGATCGCCCCGAACGACCTCGCGCAGCTGTTCGGGCAGGACGTCGAACGGGCACCGACCCCGCAGCCGGTCGAGTTCGGCACCCTGACCGAGCGGGAGCGGATCGTCTTCGGCTGGGCGGCACGCGGCCTGTCGAACAGCGAGATCTCGGCGCGCGAGTTCGTCACCGAGTCGACCGTGAAGACCCAGCTCAGCAGCGTGCTCGGCAAGCTCGGGCTGCGCGACCGGGTGCAGCTCGTCGTCTACGCGAACGACCACGGGCTCGCCGGCGCCCGGGAGTGACGCCGCTGCGCACCGTCCTGTGCGGATCGCGCGGCGGCTGGAAGACGGCTGCCCGGTTCCGCGCCAAGATGGACGGAGAGAGGGAACGATGAAACACATCCACTACGACAACACCACGATCCTGACCGGCGACGACATCGCCGACGCCGTGATCGAGTACGCGGCCGCCCTCGCCGGCGGCGACCGAGCCGACACCGTCGCGGTGCCGGCGATCGCACCGGACGGCACGCGCACCACGACGAAGATCCTGATCGGCCCGACCAGCGAGGTCGTGGTCGAGGACGCCGACGACGACCAGCTCGAGGACGAGGACGGCGACTTCGTCGAGCGCCTCCGCGCGGCCGCGCGCACCTTCGGGCACAGCGAGCCGATCCACGCCAACACCCGCTCGGACCTCAAGGGCGTCGGGTCGAGCGACGCGGACGACAGGGCCGACGCCGAGACCAGCCGCACGGACGACGCCGAGGACTCGGCCGCCAGCTAGGTCCGTGGACGACCTCAGCGGTGCAGGGCCAGCGCCTCGTCGAGGACGCTCCGCACCGCCTCCGGGTCGTGGGCGGACCGGCCGAGGAACAGCCCGCCGATCCGCCCCCGCCCGCGGGTGAGCAGCCCCGGACCAGCACTGCCGCCGTAGATCGCGACGCTCCCCGCGAGCGCCGGACGGGTGGCCAGCGCGGCGTCGACGCCGGCGAGCACCGCGACGACGTGGTCGTCCGGCGCCGGCTGCGCAGCCCCGATGGCCCAGACCGGCTCGTACGCGACGACGACCGGACTCGCGAAACCGTCCGCCACGGCGGGCCCGAGGGCGCGGTCGAGCTGGGTAGTCACCGTGGCGATGGTGTCCGGGACGGAGGCTCGGCTCGGCTCCCCGACGCAGACCAGCGGCCGCAGCTGGTTGCGGAACGCGGCGCGCACCTTCGCCGCGACCGTCGCGTCGTCCTCGTGGAACAGCGAGCGCCGCTCCGCGTGGCCGATCTCGACGAGGTCGACGCCGATCTCTGCGAGCTCGCGCCCGGAGACCTCGCCGGTGAAGGCGCCCTCGTCGGCGGTCGCGAGGTCCTGCGCCGCGAGCAGCACGCCCGAGCCCGCGAGCGCCTGCCGCACCGGCACGAGTGCCGGGAAGGTCGGCGCGACGAAGACCTCCACGACGCCCTCGGTCAGGGCGGGGTGCGTCCGGGCGACGTCGGCGACCGCCTCGGCCCACGCGACCGTGTGCGCATGGCCGAGGTACATCTTCAGCGAGACGCCGATCGTCAGCACGCGGCGACCGCGTCGACGATGAGCGCGAACGACACCGCGCCGGGGTCCGGCGTGCCGACGGCGTGCTCGGCGTGCGTCCGGGCCCGTCCCATGCGCGGCAGCAGCGCGGCGGTGCCGTCGGCGGCCTCCCGTGCGGCGTCCGCGGCAGCCCGCCACGCCTCACGGAGCGGGACGCCGGCATCGAGCCGCTGGGACAACACCGCGTCGAAGGGGACGAGGGCGTCGACCATGGTCTTGTCGCCGACGACCGCGCCGAAGGCGAGGACGGCGTCGGTGGCGGCGTGCACCGCGGTCTGGACGGTGGCCGCGTCGGGCCGGTCGGTGTCGCCGAGGACCCGGCCCAGAGCCTCCAGGGCGGCACCCCAGATCGCGCCGGACGTGCCACCGGCCTTGTCGGACCAGGCGTCTCCCGCGATGGCGAGGACCGTGCCCGCACCGGCACCTCGGGCCGCTGCGTCGCGCGCCGCAGCGTCGGCAGCCGTGGAACCACGCTGCATCCCGATGCCGTGGTCCCCGTCACCGGCGACCGCGTCCAGCCTGCCGAGCTCGTCGGCGTGGTCGTCGACGACCCGGCGCACGGCGGCGACGACCTCGACCAGGCGCTGCCCGGAGGTGCGGGAGGCGTCGGATGCGGGTCCGATCGGCGGGGCGACGTCTGCGGTGAGGACGTCCTCGGGGAGCCGCTCCTGCGGGACGGCGCCGCCCTTGCGGTAGGCGGGGGTGTCAGTCGGTGCTGCCCAGAGCTGTTCGAGTTCCGCGTCCGGCCAGAAGAGCGTGAGCGAGACGCCGGCCATGTCGAAGCTCGTGACGAGCTCCCCGACCTCGGGCTCCACGATCACCGCGCCCGCGTCCTCGAGCAGCCGCTGGACGGTGGCGTAGACGACGAAGAGCTCCTCGTACTTCACGCTCCCCAGCCCGTTCAGGATCGGCACGACGTGCGCCCCCGGCAGCGCCACGCCGGACGGGACCTCGTCGAGCAGGCGCTCCACCAGGAGACGCGTCAGGTCCGCGGCGCTCGGGACGTCGGCTTCGTCGATCCCCCGCTCCCCGTGGATGCCCATCCCGATGGCCATGCGCCCCTCGGGGACCGTGAACAGCGGCTCGTCAGCGCCGGGGAGGGAGCAGCCGGAGAACGCGACCCCGAAGGACCGGGTGCGGTCATTGGCCCGTTCGGCGATCGCGGTGACCTCCTCCAGGGTCAGGCCCTGTTCGGCGGCGGCGCCGGCGACCTTGAAGACGCAGAGGTCCCCCGCGATGCCACGACGCTTGGACGCTTCGTCCGCGCTGGCGGAGGCGACGTCGTCGGTGACGCGGACCGTGCGGACCTCGATGCCCGCGTCACGGAGGGCCCGTTCGGCGGCGTCGAAGTTCAGCACGTCGCCGGCGTAGTTGCCGTAGGACAGCAGCACCCCGCCGCCGTGCTCGGAGGCCTTCGCGACCGCGGTGACCTGCTGCGCGGACGGGCTGGCGAACAGGTTCCCCATCGCCGCCCCCGCAGCGAGGCCGTGCCCGACGAGCCCGCCGAACGCCGGGTAGTGGCCGGAGCCGCCACCGATCACCAGGGCGACCGTGCCGTCCGGGCTCGCCGTGGAGCGGGCGACCCCGCCGTGCACCTTCCGGACGCGGGACTGGTTCGCGGCGACGAAGCCGTCCACCATCTCGTCGGCGAAGTCCGCCGGGTCGTTGAACAGCCGGGTCATCGTCGTGCTCCTGTGTCGGTCGTGCGGACGTGGGACGTGTCGAGCAGGTCGTCCGCTCGGGAGCCCCGGAAGAACCTCGTGCAGGCGATCATCACCGCGGCGACGAAGGCCAGCACGCCGAGCGAGACGATGCCGAACGCGCCGCTGTCGGTCGGGACCACCTCGTTGATCGCGGTGCGCATGATCGGGGCGACGAACCCGCCGAGGTTGCCGAGCGAGTTGATCAGGCCGATGCCCGCGGCCGCGGCGGCCCCGGTGAGGAACGCCGTCGGGTACGCCCACGTGATCGGCCCGACGGAGAGGAAGCTCGCGACGGCCAGGGTGATGAAGACGATGCCGAGGACGGGCTGCTCGTTCGCTCCCGCCCACGCCGACCCGAGGATCGACAGGCCGGTCGTGACGTAGAACAGCGTGCCCCAGCGGCGACGACGACCCACCGTGTCCGCCCGCGAGCCGATCAGGTAGCAGGCGACCAGGCCCACCAGCCACGGGATCGCGGTGACGAGCCCGACCTGCCAGCCGACGTCCTGCCCGAGGAGCGAGGACACCTGCTGCGGCAGGTAGAACGTGGTGCCGTAGACGGCGACCTGCAGGCAGAAGTAGATGATCGTGAAGTACCAGACGCGGCCGCTCGCCATCGCCTTCCAGATGCCCGTCGGGCCGTCCTCGGTGCGGGCGGTGTCCTCGCGCTCCATGGCCGCGGTCAGGGACGCCTTCTCCCCCGGCTCCAGCCACTTCGCCTGCTGCGGACTGTTCGTCAGGAAGACCACGGCCGCGATGCCGGCGAGCACCGCGAGGACGCCCTCACCGGCGAACATCACCTGCCAGCCGTGGAACGGGGTGACCTGGTCGCCGACGCTGATCAGGCCGCCGGAGAGCGGGGCGCCGATCATCTGTGAGAACGGCTGCGCCAGGTAGAAGATCGCGAACATCCGCACGCGGACCTTGTTCGGGAACCACTCGGACAGGTACATGATCACGCCGGGGAACAGGCCCGCCTCGGTCACGCCGAGGATGAAGCGCAGCACGATGAACATCGTGTCGTTCGTCGTGAAGGCGAACAGCGCGGCGACGATGCCCCACGTGATCGCGATGCGGGCGAGCCAGAAGCGGGCACCGAACCGCTTGAGCAGCAGGTTCGACGGGATCTCGAAGATCGCGTAGCCGATGAAGAAGATGCCGGCGCCGAGGGCGAAGGCGGCGTCCGAGATGCCGCGGTCGACGCGCAGGGCCTCCTCGGCGAACCCGACGTTCGTGCGGTCGAGGAAGGCGACGAAGTACAGGATCACCAGCATCGGCATGAGGTGCTTCGTCGCCTTGCCGATGGCGGACTTCAGGCCGGGGTCGTTCGTCGACCCGAGCGCGGGGGCAGGGGGAAGTGACACGGGTTCGCTCCTTTGCGAGCACGGTGTGGGTGGGGGCCGCTGGGCCCTAGTGCATGTAGAGGCCGCCGTCGACGTTGAGCGTCTGGCCCGTGACGAACCCGGCGTCCTCGCCGATGAGGTACGCGACCGCGGCCGCGATGTCGCGCGGGGTGCCGATCCGGGGCAGCACACCGTCGGCCGCCATGGCCGTCTTGCGCTCCTCGGTCAGGGTCCCGCCCATGATGTCGGTGTCGATCGGTCCGGGGGCGATCGCGTTCACGGTCACCCCGTGCGGGCCGAGCTCGCGGGCGAGACCACGGGTCAGCCCGATCACCCCGGCCTTCGCGACGGTGTACGGCGTCTTGCTGAACGTGCCGCCCCCGCGCTGCGCGGAGACCGACGACAGGTTGACGATCCGGCCGTACCCGTTCCGCACCATCGACTCCGCTGCCCGCAGGCTCGCGAAGTGCACGCCGTCGAGGTTGATCGACAGCACGCGGTGCCACTCCCCGGGCGGCAGGTCGAGGTAGGCGTGCGCGGACGAGACGCCCGCCAGGTTCACGAGGGCGACGAGCGGCGAGAGCTCGGCCTCGATCGTGTCGAAGGCGGCGCGCACGGCGGTCTCGTCACTGACGTCGGCCCCGACCCCGACGGCACGGACCCCGTGGGCGTCACGGACCTCGGCGGCGACGGCCTCGGACGCGTCGTGGTCGAGGTCGATGACGCCGACGTCCCAACCGGCCTCGGCCAGGTGATGTGCGGTGGCGCGGCCGATGCCCCGCGGGGACGCCGCCCCGGTGAGGACGACCGTGCGGCGCTGGTGCTGCTGGGTGGTCATGGTCGCCGCCCTCAGTGGATCGGTGCCGGGCCGAGCTCGTCGAGGAGCTTCTGCATGGCGACGTAGGCACGGTTGCGGTAGGCGACGAGCTCCGGCGTGCGGTCGGCCGGCACCTGCAGGTACCCGGCACCGGACTTCGTGCCGAGCTCCCCGGCGTCGACGTGCTGCTGGAGCGACGACGGCGTGGCGAAGCGCTCCGGCCAGCGGGTCTGCAGCGACTCGAAGCAGAAGGCGTAGACGTCGAGCCCGGCCATGTCGGCGATCGCGAACGGACCGAAGAACGGCAGGCGGAACCCGAACGTCGTCCGGACGATCGTGTCGATGTCGTCCGGGGTCGCGATGCCCTCGTCGGCGATCTTCGTCGCCTCCTCGAACAGGGCGTACTGCAGCCGGTTCAGCACGAAGCCGGTGGAGTCCTTCACCCGCGCCGACTGCTTGCCCGTCGCGGCGACCACCGCCTCGGCGACCTGGACCGCGTGGTCCCCGGTGGTCGGGTGCGGGATGAGCTCGACGCCCGGGATGAAGGGCGCGGGGTTGGAGAAGTGGACCCCGAGGAACCGCTCGGGACCGGTGACGGCCTCGGCGAGGGACTCGATGAGGATCGTCGACGTGTTCGAGCCGGTCACCGCGTCGGGCCGGGCAGCAGCCGTGATCCGTCGGAGGGTCTCGTGTTTGATCGCGAGCTTCTCGGGCACGGCCTCCTCGATGAAGTCGGCCGTGGCGACCGCGTCCTCGATGCTCTCGGCGGCGCTGAGGTGTTCGCGCACACGCTCGACGGCGTCGGCGGGGAAGAGCCCGTCGTCGACGAACTGCTGCGTCTCGACGAGCAGCCGGTCGAGGTTCGCCCGGGCGATCTCGCCGGAGACGTCGGCGATGCGGACGGTGTGGCCGGCGAGCGCGAGGACCTGGGCGATCCCGCCGCCCATGTAGCCGGATCCGACGACGGCGATGTCGAGGGTGCTCATCGAACTGCTCCTTCGGTGGTGGTGACGGTGGTGCGGGTGGTCGGGCGGGCACCGGTGGTGCCGGTGGAGTCGCCGAACTTCGCGGTGGCGAGGACGGACCGGATGTAGCGCTGGTTCGTGGCGCAGACGCCGAGGCTGTCGCCGCCGTACTGCTCGGTCATGAGGATGCCGCGGAAGCCGTTCGCCACGGCGTCGCGGAGGACCTGACGGTAGTTGATGAGCCCGGTCTCCATCGTGCTCGGCACGCTCGTCGCCCAGCTCCCGTCGCCGGCCTCGTCCCGCGTGTAGTTCTTCACGTGCAGGTAGTTCGTGTACGGGAGCGTCTTGGCGAACAGCTCCTTCCAGTCCTCCACCGGACGGTGCAGGCGGATCAGGTTCGCCACGTCCGCGTTCAGGCCGACGGTGTCGAGTCCGATGTCCTCGATCAGGCGCACGGCGCTGTCCGCGGTGCCGAGGTACGTGTCCTCGTACATCTCGAGCGCCATCGGCAGCCCGACCGATGCCGCGTGCTCCCCGAGTTCGCGGAGCCGGGAGACCGCGGCCTGCCACACCTCGGGGTCGTCGGGGTCCTTCGGGCCCTGCGCGGTCCAGAACCAGAGCGCCCGCTTCTGGGCGTCGTTGAACGGCTGGTGCAGCCCCGTCGAGAAGACCTGCATGCCCCACTCGGCAGCGGCGTCGATCGTGCGGTGCGCGTAGGCGAGGTTGTCCTCCTCGTGCCCGGGCTGGATGACGCTGCGACGCTGCAGGTGCACCGACGGGATGCCGACGCCGTGCGACCGCGCGATCGCCAGGAACTCGTCGCGGCGAGAGGCCTCGAGGTCAGCGGGGCGGATGTGGCTGTCCGCGACCTCGGCCAGCGAGAAGCCCGCGGCCGCCACCTGCCCGAGGATGTCGTCCCACACCTCGGGAGCCGCGTCGTGCACGGCGATGCCATCGGTGCCGACGGCCGGGAACCCGTGGAGACAGGCGGCGATCGGCCATGTCTCGGCGGTCCAGGTCGTCGTGTCCCAGTCCTGCTGGACCCAGTCCTGTGCGTGGTTCACGGGATGCTCCTTCGCATGTCGAGGCTCGTCGTCGAACCTCTTTCCTATAGGAAAGATACCCCGTCAGCAGGATCACGCAACCGTCTTGTTCAACAATCGACCAAACCCCCCGTCCGGGGGCTCCGAAGAAGACCGGGCTCGGAGGATCAGGACGCCCGTGCCGCTGACCCGAACCTCGGCACGGGCGTCCGCCTGGCTCAGACTCCGTGCGACGCGTCCGCCCGCGACCGCAGCCGCACGGCGTCGATGTGCACGCGCATCGCCTCGACGGCCGACGCGGGGTCGACCGCCAGGGCCTCGACGATCGCCCGGTGCTCCTGCACGGCACGGTCGGTGTCGTCGTCCCCGCCCTCCACGATCTGGCGCATCCGGTGCACCCGGGTCGTGATGACCTCGGACATCTCCTGCAGGAACGGGTTCCGCGTCGCGTCGAACAGCACCTGGTGGAACTGCCAGTCGCTGCGGAAGAACCGCGCCATCAGCTCCTCGGACGCCGCTGCCACCCCGACCACGGCGATCTCCTCGACGACGGCCGACTGCTCGGCGAGCGCCGACCCGAGCCGGTCACGCAGCGTGGCGACGTCCCCGCGGGCCGCGAGCTCGACGGCGCCGCTCTCGATGATGAGCCGGGCGTCGAACAGCGCCTCGAGCTGGTCCCCCTGCAGCGGCGGGGCGACCCGGTAGCCCTTGTTGGCCTCCCGCACGACGAGCCCGGTGCGCTCGAGCTGCACGAGGGCCTCGCGCACGGGGGTCGGCGAGACCCCGAGCGTCCGGGCGAGCCCGTCGATCGACAGGCGCATGCCGGGTTCGACGTCGTGCCCCATCAGGACGTCGAGCACCCGGTCGTAGACGCGGTCACGGAGCCCGCGCTGCGTGATGCGGTGCGCACCGAAGCCGGGCATCGTCGTGGTCACGCCCTCGATCCTAGAGAATCCAGGATGCACGGACTTCGCACCGTGCTCGGTCCCCCGCCCGGTGCGAGGTTGCGCACCCCGTGCGGACGATCAAGCTCGCACGGGGTGGCCAACCTCGCACCGGAGCGACCGAGTCCGGCACGGCTCCGCCCCGCTCACGCCAAGCGCGCCGCCAGGAACTCGACCATCCGCCGCACGAGCAGCGCCTGGGACGACCGGCGGCGGTACTCGTGCCCCTCGCCCTCGAGCTCCAGGTAGCCGACGTCGTGCGACCGCTCCCGCAGCGCGGCGACGACCTGGTGCGCCTCACCGATCGGCACGTTCGTGTCGAGTTCGCCGTGCACGACCAGCAGCGGCGCCGTGACCTCGTCGATCGCCCGCATCGGCGACAGGGCGTCGAGCAGTGCGGCGTCGTCCACCGGGTGGCCGTACTTCGTCGCCGCCGCTGCCGCGATCCACGGCTCGGTGTCCCGGTAGAACGTCGCGAAGTCGCTCATCCCGCACACCGCGACCCCGGCCGCGAACACGTCGGGCGTGAAGGCCAGCGACGCGAGCGTGGCGTAGCCGCCGTAGGACCGGCCCTCGACCGCCACCCGGGACCGGTCGGCCAGGTCGTTCGTCACGAGCCACCGCGCGCAGTCGACGACGTCCGCGAGCGCGTTCCACCGCAACCCGAGGTCGTCGGCGTGCACGAACTCGTGCCCGTACCCGGACGAGCCGCGGATGTTCGGGGCGAACACCGTGATGCCCGCCGCGGCGAGCGCCTGGTGCTGCGCGGAGAACGTCGGCCGCTCCTGCGACTCCGGTCCGCCGTGCAGGTGGATCATCGCTGCGCGACGGACACCACGGACGGGAGGCTCGGTGCCGGTCCCGTCCACAGCCAGCGTCGACGACACGGCCGGCTCCACCGCCCGGTACAGCCACCCGGTCAGCTCGAGTCCGTCCCGCGCCCGCACGCGTTCCAGGGTCGGCTCGACGAGCGCGACGGCGGGCAGGTCCGGCACGCCCGTGACGCGGCTCCACGTCAACGCGTTGGTGTCCAGGCGCCAGAGCTCCCGCGGGTGGGTCGGCCCCTCGACCGCGAGCAGGACGCTCCGGCCGTCGCGGCTCAGCACGGGGTCGGTGACGACCTCCCCGGGCAGGTCGGGCACAGGGGTGCGCGAGGCGTCGTGCGTGTTGATGAGCTCGAGCTCGCTGCGCCCGTCGACGTTCCAGCCGAGCAGCACGGTGCGGCCGGCGTCGTCGGCGTCGAGGAACTCGAGTTCGGCGTCCGGTCGGGCGACGATGCTCCGGGGGCGTCCGCGCCACCCGTGCGGGCCGACGGGCTGGGCGACGAGTTGGCGTCGGGGTGCGCCGGCCTCGGTGGCGACGTAGGCGACGAGCGGGCTGGTCTCGCTGGCGGGCGACGGTCGCATGAACGCGATCTCGGCCGAGCCGGACGGTGGATCGGTGAGGAGCGGGTGGTCCTCGTCGGTGAGGCGGTCCACGACGACGACGAACTCGTGGCCGCGCTGCCCGTCGCGCAGCACCACGAGGCGCTCCTCGACGGAGAGGTCGAGCACGTGGATGAGCTCCCCGAGGGCCAGGTCGTCGCGGTCGCCGGACACGGGGTCGACGAGGTACGCGCGGGCAGGCTGGTCGGCCTCGGTCGAGGGCAGCGTGATGACGACCCGGTGGCCGCTGCGGCTCCACGGGCCGAGCTCGGCGTGCTGGTACCGGGACCCGGCGATCTGCGCGGGGTCGGTGCCGTCGGGTCGGACCACCCAGACCTGCTGCTTCACGCCGCCGTCGGTCGCGATGGCCACGGCGAGCCACTCCCCGTCGGACGACCACGAGACGCGGATGACGGGGTCGTCGCTCAGCGTGATGCGCGTCGGCTCGGGCAGGGGTCCGTCGACGACGACGTCCTGCACGAAGACCTCCGGCGTGCCGTGTCGGTCGCTGACGAACGCCACGCGGCGGGCGCTCCGCGTCATGGTCGGGCCCCACGAGCCCCAGGCAGCGGTCAGCCGCTCGCCGAGGTCGGCGGCGGTACCGGCCCCGGTGTCGGGACCGGCCACGGTGTCGGGACCGGCCACGGACTCGGCGCGCGGTGCGGACGCGACGTGGGTCGCGCCTCCTGGCCGGACGGCGCTCACCGCACCCCCTGGTGCTGCAGCCACATCTCGATCAGGCCGAGCTGCCAGAGCGCGTTCGCGCCGATCTCGGTCCTCGTCGTGTTCGGGTCCTGGAGCATCCGCTCGACCGTACCCGGGTCGAAGAGCCCGCGTTCCCGCGCCTCCGGGGCGTGCAGCGCCTGCCGGACGCGCTCCAGGTACGGGCCCTCGAGCTGCCGGATCGCCGGCACCGGGAAGTACCCCTTGGTGCGGTCGATGACGGCGTCGGGGACGATGCCACGCGCCGCTCGTTTCATGACGCCCTTGCCGCCGTCGGCGAGCTTCAGGGCCGGCGGGACCGCGCCGGCGAGCTCGACGAACTCGTGGTCCAGGAACGGCACGCGGGCTTCGAGGCCCCACGCCATGGTCATGTTGTCCACGCGCTTGACCGGGTCGTCCACGAGCATGATCGTGGTGTCGCTCCTGAGCGCTGCGTCGACGCTCGTCTCGGCGCCGGGGCGGGCGAACTCCCGGTCGACGAAGGCCGACGGGGTGTCGTCGTCGCTCCGCCAACGCTCCCCGAGCAAGCCCTGCAGGGACGCCCACCGGCGGTCCATGAAGACGGACCGGTACGCCTCGGCGGCCTGGTCGCGCGGGACGTCGGCGAGCGGCGGGTACCAGCTGTACCCGCCGAGGACCTCGTCGGCGCCCTGGCCGGACTGCACGACCTTGACGTGCTGCGAGACCTCCTGCGACAGCAGCCAGAAGGCCACGCAGTCGTGGCTGACCATCGGTTCGCTCATCGCCTGGATGGACCCGTCGATCCCGTCCAGCAGCCGCGACGACGGGATCCGGATGCGGTGGTGGTCGGTACCGAAGTGGCGCGCGACCTCGTCGGAGTACTCGAACTCGTCGCCGGACTCCCCGCCTGCCGACTCGAAGCCGATGCTGAACGTGGCGAGGTCCCGCTGGCCGGCCTCGGCGAGCAGCGCGACCACGAGGGACGAGTCGATGCCGCCGGACAGCAGCACCCCGACGGGCACGTCGGCGACCATGCGGCGCTCGACGGCCGTGCGGAGCGAGTCGATGAAGGCCTGCTGCCAGTCCGCATCGGACCAGTCCGCCTTCGCCGGGTCACGCTCGAACCTGGGTTCCCAGTAGGTCGTGTCCGTCGCGGTGCCGTCCGGTTCGACGACTCGGACCGTCGCAGGTGGGAGCTTGCCGACGCCGGACAGGATCGTGCGTGGTGCCGGCACGATCGAGTGGAAGGTCATGTAGGACGCCAGGGCGACCGGGTCGACGGAGGTGTCGACGGCGTGCGCGCCGGTGGTGCCGTCGTCGTTCCGGTCACCGGCGAGGATCGCGGGCAACGAGCTGGCGAACCGCAGGCCGCCGGGCACCGCGGCGACGTAGAGCGGCTTGATCCCGAGCCGGTCGCGCGCCAGGACGAGTCGACCGCTGCCGTGCTCCCAGATCGCGATCGCGAACATCCCGATCAGGTGCTCGACGAACGCGGTGCCCCACTCGGCGTACGCGGTGACGATGACCTCGGTGTCGGACGTCGAGAAGAAGGTGTGGCCCTTGCCGTGCAGCTCGTCGCGGAGCTGCCGGTAGTTGTAGACCATCCCGTTGTAGGCGATCGTCAGGCCGAGGCGCGGCACGACCATCGGCTGCGCCCCGGCCGTCGACAGGTCCACGATCGACAGCCGACGGTGCCCGAGCGCGACCGGACCACGCGCCCACAGTCCGTCGCCGTCGGGACCGCGGTGCGCCAGACAGCCGGTCATCCGTGCGACAGCCCCGACGTCCGGGGAGGTGCCGTCGAACCGGATCTCGCCCGCGAGTCCGCACATCAGCGTTCCCCTGTCGTCCCGATGATCCAGGTGTCCTTCGCGCCGCCGCCCCGCGACGAGTTCACGACCATGCTGCCCTCGGGTGCGACGCGGGTGAGTGCGACGTCGGCGAGGTGGGTGTCGTCCGGACCGGTGCCCGTGACGTAGACGAACGCGCGCAGGTCGACGTGCCGCGGGTCGAGTCCGGCCGGACCGATGGTCGGGTGCGAGGAGAGCTGCACCACCTCTTGTCCGACCCAGCCGGCCGGGTCCGCCGCGATCTCCCGGCGGCGCTCGGCGACCTCTGGTGCGCTCGCGCTCGGACCGATGAGGACCCCGCGTCCGCCCTCGCCGTCGACGGGCTTCGTCACGAGCTCCCCGACGCGGTCGAGCACGGACAGCCGCTCGCCCTCGATGCTGGTGCGGTAGGTCGGCACCGACTCGAGCAGCGGCTTCTCCTCGAGGTAGTACCAGATCAGGTCCGGCACGTTGACGTACATGGCCTTGTCGTCGACGAGGGCGTTGCCGGGGGCGTTCGCCAGGTAGACGTGCCCGGCGGCAGCGACGTCGAGGACCTGGGCGCCGAGGTCCGGCGCGTGCTCGCTCGCCAGGGCGCGCACGTCGCGGTCGACCCGCAGGTACAGCGCGTCCAGCACGTCGCCGGTCGCCGCCTCGACGACGCGGCCGTCCCGGACGGTGAGGTCGGACCCGGTCAGGAGGCGCATCCCGGCCCCGTCGGACAGCCGGCGGTGCTCGTACCACGCGCCGGCGGTGGGGCCGTCGGTCACCAGCGCCAGGACCGGGTCCTGGTTGCCGGTCACGGCGGCGGCGTTCCGCCGCAGGGTCTCCCGGAGGAGCGCCGGGACGCCGGAGGGGTCACGCAGCCGGTCGGGACGCGGCGCGTCGGGCACCACGTCGTCCATCAGCTCGCGGAGCGCCAGGCCGTAGGCGACACCGGAGGGCGAGCGGACGTTGTCCTCGAGCACCCGCCAGCCGCCGAACTCGTTGCGGACCAGGTCGAAGCCCATCACCGGTGCGCGGACGGCGTGCTGCGGGAGCCGCTCGGCGTCCGGGTCCCAGCCGTTCTTGCCGACGACGTCGCGCTCGTCCATCGCGCCGTCGGCCACGATGCGGCGCGGGCCGTAGGCATCGCGGAGGAACAGCTCGATGGCCCGTGCACGCTGCCCGAGGCCCTGCTCCAGCTGCGCCCACTCGTACGCGCTGACCGTGCGCGGGACGAGGTCGCAGCCGAACTGCTGCACCCCGCCGTCGACGACGAACCCGATCTCGTGCTCGCGGGTCCAGACGTCGCGGGCGGTGCAGTGCTCGATGGTCGTGTCGGCGTCCCAGCCACGGAAGAACGCGGCGAGGTCGCGGAAGGCCGGGCGCGGACGGGCACCAGGACCGACGGCTTCGTCACCGGCGCGGACCCGGTACGACGGGATCGCGATGATCGGGTGCTCGTCGCGGCCGGACGGCGTGCCGGCGGTGTCCTCGACGACCTGGGTCACGACGTCGTCGAGCTCCCCGCGCTCGGCGTACGCGGTGCGCTGGCGGTCGGTGGAGTTGCCGCGCGCCAGGGTGTCCTCGAGCAGGCCGCTCACCGTGCCCCAGTCGCCGAGCTCCTCGAGCTCCGGACGCAGTCGGGAGACGAGCTGCCGGACGGCGACCTCGGCGGGCAGCCGCTCCGGGTGCTGGCCGAGGCCGAGGAGTTCACCGCTCAGGCCGCTGCGGGCCGCCTGCCACATCGCCGCGCGGTGCAGCGGTTCGCTCCGGGGGTGCCACTCGGCGCCCGACTCGATCACCTTCTCGGCGCGACGGACGGCGGCGCGGAAGAGCCCGGCGATGAGGACCGCGTCGTCGACCACGGGGGTGGCGTCGCAGACCCGGAGCTCGAGCGTCGGGGCGTGCGAGGACGGCCGCACGTCGAAGTAGGCCATCTTCTTGTCGGCGATCACACCCGAGGCGATGAGGTCGTCGAGCACCCGGTCGTACTCGGCGGCGTTCTCGACCCGCCCGAAGCTGCCGGCGGACGGCCAGCGCTGCCAGATGATGCTCCGGAAGGACGCGTACCCGGTGTCCTGCCCGTTCCAGAACGGACTCGACGCACTGAGCGCCAGCAGCACGGGCAGCACCGGGGCCACGCGCTGGGCGATCTCCACCGCCAGGTCGCGGTCGCTCACCCCGACGTGCACCTGCAGGCCGCAGATGAGCTGTTCGTCGACGAGCATCCGGTACTGCTCCTGCATGCGGCCGTAGCGGCCACCCGAGGTCAGCTCGAAGTCGGCGTACTCGGACCTGGGAGCGGTCCCGACGGCGGCGATGGTGACGCCCGCCGGGGCGATGGCCGCGGAGAGCTCGCTCCGCAGGTCGACGATCACCCGCCGCAGGTCGTCGAGCGTCGTCACCACGGGGGTGTTCGTCTCGATGGTCGTGCGCTGCAGTTCGGCGCCGAAGCGGTCCGATGGCAGCTTGGGCAGAAGGCGCGGGGCCTTCGCGGAAAGTCGGCCGGACTCGAGGTCGATGAGGTGCAGCTCTTCCTCGGCGCCGAGCGTCAGCTCTGCACTCATGTGTGGAACCTATCGCCGGGACCCGTGGGTGGGCCTGCGTCGTGGGAGAACTTCGCGCGGTCGTAACAAACCGGTGTCAGCGGGGTACAGCGTGCTGTGAACGGCGGCGGGGAGACCCGTAGTACTACAGACATGACGGCCACCGCGTTCTGCCTCCACGCCCTCGGGTCGAGTTCCGAGGAGTTCGCGACGCTCCGCGCCCGTCTCGCCGGCACCCTGGACCTGATCGGCATCGACCTGCCCGGCTTCGGCCGGAGTTCCGCCGTCACCGGCACGACGGTCGAGGAGATGGCCGAGCTCGTCGAGCGGGCGGTCGGTCGCAGCGGCGCCACCGAGTGGGTGCTCATCGGGCACTCCATGGGCGGCAAGGTCGCCTCGGTCGTGGCGTCGCGGACGATCAACGGCGCGAACGGCCTGTTCGGGCTGCGTGCCGTGGTCCTGCTCGCCGCGTCCCCGCTCTCCCCCGAGCCGATGGACGACGAGCGCCGCGCCACGATGCTGGGCTGGGCCGCCGACGGCGTGATCGGACCGGACGAGGCCGACACCTTCGTCGAGGCGAACACCGACTCCCGGCTGCCCCCGGAGCCGCACGCCATGGCCGTGCACGACGTCCAGCGCGCCGATCCCCGTGCCTGGACCGACTGGCTGGTGCGCGGCAGCCGCGAGGACTGGTCCACCCAGTTCCCGCCGAACCCCGTGCCCGCACTCATCCTGGCCGGTGTCGGCGACGGCGACCTCGGCACCGACGCCCAGCGGGCGCTGAACCTGCCGCACTGGACCGCCGGCGAGCTCGACGTCGTCCCCGGTGCAGCGCACCTGCTGCCGTGGGAACGTCCCGACGAGGTCGCCCAGCGCATCCGCGCGTTCTGGGAACGCCGCGTCGCGCCGGGCCCCGTCGTGCCGGCGACCAGCGTCCGCGTCCTCGCCTCGCCCCGCGTGAGCGCCCGGACGCGCGGCATCCTGGCGATCCGGTCGCTGGCCGACGACCCCGGCGCTGCGCCCAAGGCCCTGTCGGCCGCGCAGCTCGAGACGCTGCGGGCCCTCGCCCGTGTCGTCGTGCCGCAGCCCGGCGAGCGGTCGATCGACCTCGCGCTCCGTGTCGACGCCCAGCTCGCTGCCGGGCTCGGTGACGGCTGGCGTCCGGACGGCCTGCCGGTGGACGTCGAGGCCTACCGCGCCGGACTCGACGCCCTCGCGCCCGAGGCCGCACGGTCGGACGAGCACCTCGCCACGGTGCTCGACGCCGTCACCGCCGGCACGCACACGCCGGCCGCCGGTCCCTTCGACGCCGAGCAGCTCCGCGCCTGGGCCGAGGACGCCGCCGTCGACCTGGCGAAGCACTGGGTCACGCACCCGGCCACGATGGCCGACATCGACTACGACGGCTTCGCCAACGGTGGCGACGGCGTCCGCAAACAGGGCTTCCTGCTCCTCGGAGCCGGGCAGCGCGAAGCATGGGAACCGGCGGGAGCCACACGATGAACCTGACCAACCAGCGCCGGTACGACGAGGACGACATCGTCGACGTGGTCGTCGTCGGCACCGGGGCCGGCGGCGCTCCGCTGCTCGCGACCCTGGCGCGCCGGGGCCTCCGTGTCGTCGCGCTCGAGGCCGGCCCGAACACCGAGCCCGGCGACCACACCCCGGACGAGGTCGAGGCGCCCGCGGACATCAACTGGATGGACGAGCGCATCAGCGGCGGCGGTGCACCCACCGCCTTCGGTCCGAACAACAGCGGCACCGGCGTCGGCGGGTCGACGCTGCACTGGGGTGCGTTCACCCCGCGGCCCAACGAGCACGACATCCACCTGCGCACCGACTCGGGTGAGGGCGAGGACTGGCCGATCGAGCACGCCGACCTTGTCCGGTACATCGAGCAGGCCGAACACGACGTGGGCGTCGCCGGTCCCGCGCACTACCCGTGGGACCCCGAGCGCCGGTACCTGATGGGCCCGCCGGCGCGGAACGCGTCCTCGGACATGATGATCCGCGGGGCTGCCGAGGTCGGGATCACCGCGACCGACGCCCCCGTCGGGCTCACGACCGAGGACCGGATGCAGGAGCACCACGGACTCCGCCAGGCGTGCGTCGCCTGCGGGTCGTGCCACCAGGGCTGCCGCAACGGCTCGAAGGTGTCGATGGACACGACGTACCTGCCCGCCGCGGTGGCCTTCGGTGCCGAGATCCGTCCTGGGGCGTTCGTGCACGGCATCGAGCTGGACGCCCGCGGCGAGGTCGAGGCCGTCGTCTACCGCCAGGACGGCCGCGACCACCGGCAGCGCACCCGGGCGCTCGTCCTCGCGGCCGGCGGGATCGAGACCCCGCGCCTGCTGCTCCACACCGGGCTCGCGAACAGCAGCGGTCAGGTCGGCCGCAACTTCACCGCGCACGGGGCCACCCAGGTGTGGGCGAAGTTCGACGAGTCGATGCGGTCCTACCGCGGCTACCCGTCGTCGATCATCACCGAGGACTTCATCCGTCCCGAGGGTGCCGACTTCGCCGGGGGCTACCTCATCCAGAGCCTCGGCGCCCAGCCACAGACGCTGACGACGTCGCTCGTGCGCGGCGGCGGGCTCCGCGGCTCCGCCCTCGTCCGGGCGATCCAGGACTACCCGTACATGGCCGGCGTCGGCATCAACGCCGAGTGCCTGCCGTACGACGACAACCGGCTCGTGCTCTCCGACGAGCTCGACGCCAACGGGGTGCCGAAGGCCCGCGTCAGCTTCTCGCCCGGTGAGAACGAGGCCGCGATCACCCGGCACGCCGTCCGCACGATGACCGCGATCGTCGAGGCCGCGGGAGGCCACGACGTCCGCGTCCTCGACCGCACGGCGCACACCGTCGGCACGGCGCGGATGGGCACCGACGCGGCGAGCTCCGTCGTGGACGCGGCCGGGCGGTCGTGGGACGTGCCGAACCTGTGGATCGTCGACAACTCGGTCTTCCCGAGCTCCCTCATCGCGAACCCGGCGCTGACGATCATGGCGCTGTCGCTCCGCACCGCTGACCGCATGCTCCGCGACGACGTCCGGGCCGACCGGGACGAGGCACTGCTCACCGCCGTCTGACGACCGACGGGTGCAGACTGGTCGACGTGGACGTCATCGTCGTGGGAGCCGGGATCGCCGGCATCGCCACCGCCCGTGCCCTGGCGCTGAACGGCGTCGACGTCGTCGTGCTCGAAGCCCACGACCGGGTCGGCGGGCGCACCTGGACCGACGACACGCTCGGTGTGCCGGTCGACCTCGGAGCGTCGTGGATCCTCGGCGTGGACGGCAACCCGCTCTGGTCGATGGCGAAGTCGCTCGACATCGAGACCGTCGAGTTCTCCGTCGGGAGCTTCCAGTTCGAGGGGCGCCCGATCGCCTGGCACGACCCCGTCGGCGCACGGCTGACCGAGGTCCCCGCCGGCGCCTTCCTGGCCGACCTGCACACCGTCGAGGACCTGCTGCCCGCGGCGGTCGAGGCCGCGGCTCCCGGCACCACCTACGCCGACGTGGTCGCCCGGGTCGTCGCCGACCTGGGTTGGGGCGACAGCCGGGCCCTCCGCGTGGAGGAGTACCTCGCGCACCGGTCCGAGGACTTCACCGGCGCACCTCCCGCGGAGATCGACGCCCACGGGCTCGACCCCGACCACCTGCCCGGGGACCAGGTCGTGTTCCCCAGCGGCTACCAGCAGTACGTCACCGCGTTGTCCGAGGGCCTCGACATCCGCACCGAGGCCGTCGTGACCCTCGTCGAGCAACGCGACGACCACGTCCGGGTGACCACCGCGGACGGCTCGGTGTTCTGCGCCCAGCACGTCGTCGTGACCGTGCCCCTCGGCGTCCTGCAGGCCGGCGACGTCCGGTTCGACCCGCCCCTCGAGGCTCCGGCCGCCGACGCCATCGAGCGGCTCGGCATGGGCGTGTACGACAAGGTCTTCCTGCGCTTCCCCGTCAAGTTCTGGGACTCGTGGGTGATCCGCCAGCAGGGTGCTGCCGGCTCCGACTGGCACTCCTGGTACGACATGTCCCGCGTGACGGGCGTGCCCGTGCTCGCGGCCCTCGTCGGCGGTGACAGCGCCCGGCGGCTCGAGCGCCTGCCCGACGACGAGGTCGTCGCCGAGGGCCTCGCCGCGATCCGCCACATGTACGGCCCCGACGTCCCGACGCCCGACGCCGTCCAGATCACCCGGTGGGGTGCCGACCCCTACACGCGCGGGTCGTACTCGTACCTGCACGTCGGCGCGACCGTCGACGACCACGACCGGCTCGCCACGCCGTCCGGACGGGTCCAGCTCGCCGGCGAGGCCACGTGGTCGGACGACCCCGCGACGGTGCACGGCGCCCTGCTGTCCGGACTCCGGGCGGCGAACCGGATCCTCGACGTCGAGGTCTCGGTCGACGACCTGCTCAGCCCGGTCGCCTGACCCGGTCCTTCCGCGAACAGGGGGTCGAACCGCGCGGAGGGTGTCGAACCTCCCGACTCCCCACGCGCGTTCCCGCTTCCCATCGCACCCGACACGGGTTGATCCCGCAACGGGTGAGGTGACTCGTCAGGCCCCGTGCGCCGGTTCGGCGGACGCCGAAGGACACGGCGCCGGTCAGCTCGGCGCGAGACCGGTGCGCTGCATCAGCGACGCGAGCCCCTCCGCCAGGCCAGCACCCGCAGTCGTCCAGTTGTGCCCACCCCCGGGGACGACCCAGGTCGTGACGTGCATGCCCGCGGCTCGTGCCCGCGCCGCCATGACCGGCATCACGGGTCCGTACACGCGGTCGTCCTGACCGACCGCGAAGAAGGCGTCGGACGACGAGTAGGGCGCGTGGGCCGAGAGCTCCGTCGCGGGGACGGCTGCGTGGTACGCGGCGGCGTTGCCGGAGAAGCCCTGGTCGATCGTCGCCGTGACGGACCCGAGACTCGGCGCGTCCTGGCCGGAGACGTCGATGAGGTTGCCGAACCGCTCGGGGTCGCCGGCCCCGAGCTGGATCGCACACGTGCCGCCCTGGGAGAACCCGCCGATCGTCCACGCGGACGCTCCCGACTGCACCAGGAGGTGGGACGTGATCCACCGGGGGACGTCCTGCTCCAGGTAGGTCCGGCTGTTGCCGAGCGGTCCGTCGACGCACATCGGGTTGGCCGACCGGGGGCCGAGCTGGTCGGGGACGACGATGATCGGCGCCAGTCCGCGGTCGGTCCTGGCGAGCGCGTCGGCCGTCGCCGCGATGTGGCCGCTGTCCTCGACGTCGTCGGGGCCGGCACCGCGGGACTGTCCCGACAACAGGACGGCGACCGGCAGGTGCGGCGGGTCCGGGGTGAGCGCGGCTGGCGGCAGCCAGACCAGGGCCGGACGCGCGCTGAAGTGCGACACGGTGCTCGGGATCTGCACGCGGAGCAGCCGTCCGCGCGTCGGCGTCGTGGCCGGAGCGGTCCACGTCCTCGCGAGGTCCTCGGTGACCGGCGCCGCGGTGGACCCTGGCGTCTCCGGAGCGGGGATGCCGACGTCCGAGGTCGGCGGGGGCGCCGCCGTGCCGCGGTCCGGCCCGACCGATGACGGCGACGCCGACACGACGACGGACGGTCCGGATGCGGACGTCCCGGACGCAGTCGCACCGTGCGTCGTCGCACCGTCGGCCGCTCGGGTCCACCAGGTCGCCGAGACGCCGAGGTTGACGACGGTGAGGACGACCAGCACCGCGACGACCGCGGTGAGGGGACGGGGACGGTTCGTGCGCTGCATGGGATCGAGAGCGTACGGACGTCCTCCGCGAGCACACCGAGGGGAGCGCTCGCGACGCTGAGGGTCCTCGTCGCGCGCACGCAGCCGGTTCACGACTGGTCTCCAGGATCGAGACGGGATCCGGTCTGGAGGCGCGGCCCGGCCACACGACGCCACGTCCCGCAGCACGCCCCCGGCTCGCCATCGCGGCGGGGCCGGCGCCGAGCACCGGAGGTGCCGACGCGTCAGACGGTCGTGAGCGGTGCCGCGACGTCGAGCTCGCCGTGCTCGACGAGCCAGCGGACCGCCTCCTCGACCGTCTCCCCCGCCGTGTGCTGCGGCTCGTAGCCGAGCAGGCGACGCGCCTTGTCGATGCTGAAGACCTGACTGCGGGACAGGTGGTCCCAGCTCGCCTGCGCCGCGTCCTGGTCCGTGGTCTCGCGGAACCGGTCGAACGGGACGGACTCGAGCCGGGCCTCCTGGCCGAACCAGGACGCCGCGAGCGATGCGTACCCACGGACGTTCAGCGCGTCCGGGGCGACCACGGTGAAGTCCTCGCCGGCGGCGGCGTCCCGGTGCTCGACCGCGAGCTGGAAGGCCTGGGCGACGTCGTCGGCATGCACGTGCGCCATCGTCTCCGCGCCGATCCCGGGGATCGCGAGCGACTCCCCGGCGGACAGCGTGCGCAGCACGCCGGGGTCGAGGTTGCCGACCGGACCGATCGGCATCCAGCCCGGTCCGCTGATGTGCCCGGGGTGGAGGGAGGTCGTGACGACACCACCATCGGCGGTTTCCTGCTTGAGCATCCGTGCGATGCGGTCCTTCTCGACGCCGTACTCGCCGACGGGGGCGGTGCCGTTCTCCTCGGTGATCGGCACCACCGAGCTCGGCCCCGCACGCCAGATCGACCCGCAGTGCACCAGGTGCACCCCCGTGCCGCGCAGCCGCTCGACCAGCGCGACGGCGGACTCGAGTGTGAAGCAGACCAGGTCGACGACCACGTCCGGGCGCAGTCCGACGACCCGCTCGCCGAAGGTGCCGTCGCGGTCCTCCTGCTCGCGGTCGGCGACGACCTGCTCGACCTGTTCCCACTCCGGGGCGTCGACGTAGGCCGAGCGCGTCCCACGACTGACGTTCACGACGTCGTGACCGGCGCGGACCAGCCGCGGGATGAGGAAGGTGCCGATGTGTCCGGTGCCGCCGATGACGACCACGCGCTGAGGGCTCATTCGGCCACCGTAGGCCGCGGCGGTCGGCGCGGCGCCCGGGAACGTCGCGGCTGTGGACGACGCCCCGTGGATGTCGCTCCTGTGGAAGACGCCCCGGGAATGCACGAAGGCCCCGATCTCTCGATCGGGGCCTTCGTCTTGCCTGGTGCGCGAGGGGGGACTTGAACCCCCACGCCGTTTCCAGCACACGGACCTGAACCGTGCGCGTCTACCAATTCCGCCACTCGCGCCAGCCATGGAACACTACCACGCACAGAATGCCTCAGCTGACGCCGACTACCATGCAGAGGTCATCGACCGAGAACGTGGGAGCCCATGGGACTGCTGGACAGCTTCGAGCGGGGACTGGAACGCGCCGTCAACGGTGCGTTCGCGAAGACCTTCCGCTCCGGCGTGCAGCCGGTCGAGATCTCCAGCGCGCTCCGACGCGAGCTCGACACCAAGGCCGCCGTCGTGTCGCGCGACCGCATCCTGGTGCCGAACGAGTTCAGCGTGCGCCTCGCGCCGCCGGACTTCACGCGCATGAACGACGTCGGCCGTCCCCTGGTCGACGAACTCACGCAGATGGTGCAGCAGCACGCGGTGGCGCAGAACTACTCGTTCTCCGGCCCCGTCACCATCCGGCTGCAGCAGGACGGCACGCTGTCCACCGGGATCCTGCAGATCGACGCCACCACCGTGCAGCGCGACGTCGCCTGGGTGGCCGTGCTCGACATCGGCTCGCAGCGGCACAAGCTCCAGCGCGGGCGCACCGTGATCGGCCGCGGCACCGACGCCGACATCACCGTGGCGGACACCGGGACCAGCCGGAAACACGTGGAGATCGTGTGGGACGGCAAGCACGCGCAGGCCAACGACCTCGGGTCCACGAACGGCTCGAAGCTGAACGGCGAACGGTTCCAGCAGGCGATCGTGGAGCCGGACTCCACCATCGAGATCGGTCGTACCCGTATGGTGTTCCGGGTGATCCCTGAGAACGGAGGTGCGCGATGACCACAGGACTGACCCTGCTCGTCCTGCGCTTCGCGTTCCTCGCGGTGCTCTGGCTGTTCGTCTTCGTCATCGTGTTCGCCCTGCGCAGCGACCTCTTCGGCCAGCGCGTCCGGACCATCCCCACGGACCCGAAGGGCGCGCCGTCCGGCCCGACGACACCGACGATCCCGGCCAGCGGTGCCGCGGCGGGTGGCGGGGCCGGGTCGTTCACGGAACTGATCGACCAGAACCGAGCGGGAGGCAGCGGGCCGTCCGCCACGGACGTCGCGACCCGACTGGTCATCACCGAGGGCGCTCGAGAAGGCATGGAGATGCCGCTCGGTCGCGGCCCGATCACGGTCGGCCGCTCCAGCGAGAGCAACGTCGTCATCCGTGACGACTACACGTCCACCAACCACGCACGGCTGGAACTGCAGTCGTCCGGCTGGGTCGTCATCGACCTGGAGTCCACGAACGGCACGTTCGTCAACGGGCAGAAGGTGACCTCCCCGGTCCCCGTGGCCGAGCGCACGCCGATCACCATCGGGACGACCACGTTCGAGCTGCGGCGGTAGCCCCGGATGACCGCTCGCACGCTGAGCGCCGCTGTGTCCCACGTCGGGCGCATCCGCGCCAACAACCAGGACTCCGGCTACGCGGGAGCGCACCTGTTCGCGGTCGCGGACGGCATGGGCGGTCACGCCGGCGGCGACGTCGCCTCGGCGATCGCGATCCGTCGCATCCGAGAGGTCGACCGCGAGTTCCCCTCCGCCCACGACGCCGAGTTCGCCCTGCAGTCAGCGCTGATCGCCGCGAACCAGCTCATCACCGAGACCGTGTTCGAGCACCAGGAGCTCACGGGCATGGGCACCACGGTGAGCGCCATGATCCGTGTCGGCGACCAGCTCGCGATCGCGCACATCGGTGACTCCCGGATCTACCGCCACCGCGACGGCGAACTGCAGCAGATCACCTCGGACCACACCTTCGTGCAGCGGCTCGTCGACAGTGGGCGCATCACCCCGGAAGAAGCCGCGGTCCACCCGCGCCGCTCCGTCCTGATGCGCGTGCTCGGCGACGTCGACGCGGCACCGGAGGTCGACACCGCGATCATGGACATCCGTCCCGGCGACCGCTGGTTGCTCTGCTCGGACGGGCTGTCCTCCTACCTCGCCGAGGAGCGCATCCGACACGCGCTGGCCTCGAACATGGACGCCAACCAGGTCACGCAGCGCCTCGTCAAGGAGACGCTCGACCACGGCGCCCCGGACA
Organism: Curtobacterium sp. GC_Cur_3; assembly: GCF_026544205.1. Taxonomy (GTDB): domain Bacteria; phylum Actinomycetota; class Actinomycetes; order Actinomycetales; family Microbacteriaceae; genus Curtobacterium. The sequence goes on along the minus strand of NZ_JALNUI010000019.1, from coordinate 36,728 downwards.
ACGTCACCGTCGTCGTGATGGACGTCACCGACACGGTGCCGACCGAGGACGACGACGACGCTGCCACCACCGTCGGGTCGGCAGCGGCGCCCCTCACCTTCGAGGCCTCGACCGGCCGCAAGCCGATCCGCCTCCCCACGATCCTGCTGCACCCGCTCAAGGTCACCACCGCCCCCGAGGACTCGCACTTCGAGCCCGAGAGCGACCAGTACTTCGCCGAGCTCATCGCCGAGGACCGCCGCCGCCGTGTGCGTCGCCGGATCACCTGGACGATCGCACTCGTGCTCGCCGTCGCCGCCCTCGTCGGGGCCGTGTTCCTCGGCTGGCGGATCGTGCAGGACCACTACTACGTCGGCTCGGACCGCGGCCAGGTCGCGATCTACAAGGGCGTGCAGCAGCAGATCGGCCCGCTCGCGCTGTCCGACGTCTACGAGGACTCCGGTGTCGAGGTCGCCGACCTGCCCGAGTACACGCGGGAGAACGTCCGCTCGACGATCAACGCGCAGTCGCTGTCCGACGCCCGCGACATCGTCGACCGCCTGCGGACCGCCGCGCGGACCGGCCAGGACCAGTCCGGCACGGGCGGTTCCGGCGGCTCGTCGTCCCCGAGCCCGAGCCCGACGCGATCGTCGTCGCCCTCGCCGTCCCCGAGTGCCACGCGGGGCGGACGATGACCGCCACCGCGCAGCAGTCCTTCACGCAGGCGATCACGATCAAGCTCCGTGAGCCCGCGCGCGCCCGCAACCTCGAGCTGGCGCTGCTCGTCATCGCCTGCGGCATCTGCGCCGGAGCGATGGTGCTCGTGCAGCTCGGGACCAAGGGCCGGATCTTCGACACCTCGGTGCTGTGGGCCGGCGGGTCGATCCTCGGGCTGGCGCTCGTCATGCACGTGGTGCTGCGGATCGTCGCGAAGAACGCCGACCCCTTCATCCTGCCCGTCGCCCTGGTGCTCAACGGCATCGGGATCGCGGAGATCTACCGCATCGACGTCCACAACGGCGACCTCGGCTGGGCGGCGATCGGCGTCAAGCAGATCGTGTGGACGCTCCTGGCGATGGTCCTGGCGATCGTCACCCTGGTCCTCGTCCGGAACCACCGCTTCCTGCAGCGGTACCGGTACATCTTCATGTTCCTGACGGTGGCGCTGCTGCTCATGCCGATCCTCCCGGGGCTCGGCTACGCACGCGGCGGCGCCCGCGTCTGGATCCACCTCGGCCCGTTCACGTTCCAGCCGGGCGAGCTGGCGAAGATCACCATGGCGCTGTTCTTCGCCGGGTACCTCGTCACCGCGCGGGACAGCCTGTCGATCGTCGGCAAGAAGGTCCTCGGGATGACGTTCCCGCGCGCGCGTGACCTCGGACCGATCCTGATCGTCTGGGGCGTCGCGATGGGCGTGCTGGTGTTCCAGCGCGACCTCGGCACCGCCCTGCTCTACTTCGGCCTGTTCCTCGTGATGATCTACGTCGCCACGGGACGACTCGGCTGGGTCGTCATCGGCCTCGGGCTGTTCATCGGCGGTGCCCTCGTCGCCGCGAACGTCCTCGAGTACGTGCACGGCCGGTTCGAGCAGTGGCTGAACCCGTTCGACCCGACGATCTACAACGCGTCGACGCAGGCGAGCTACCAGCTGGTCCAGGGCCTGTTCGGCTTCGCGAACGGCGGCATCACGGGGACCGGCCTCGGCCAGGGACGTCCGTACATCACGCCCGTCGCCAACGCGGACTACATCATCGCGTCGCTCGGCGAGGAGCTCGGGCTGATCGGCGTCTTCGCGATCCTCGCCCTGTTCATCGTGCTCGCTTCCCGTGGCATCCGCGTCGGCTTCATGGCGCAGGACGACTTCGGGAAGCTCCTCGGCATCGGGTTCGGGTTCACCATCGCCCTGCAGGTCTTCGTCGTCGTCGGCGGCATCACCCGGATCATCCCGGTCACCGGGCTGACCACGCCGTTCATGGCCGCCGGTGGTTCGTCGCTGGTCGCCAACTGGATCATCGCGGCGATGCTGCTGCGGCTGACCGACTCGATCCCCGCGGAACAGCGCGTCCTCTCCGACCGCGGCGACGCGCTCGGCGGGAACGCCCGCGGGCGCAGCAGGAAGGCGGGTCGATGAACCGGCAGCTCCGCGGCGTCTCCACCGTCGTCGTCCTCATGTTCGTCGCGCTCTTCGTGTCGACGACCTCGATCCAGTTCTTCGCGGCCGACTCGCTCCGGGCCGACTCGCGGAACTCCCGCACGATCCTCGACAGCTACTCGAACAAGCGCGGCGCGATCCTCGTCAACGGCACCCCCATCGCCGAGTCGACCGCCGTGGACGACCAGTACCGGTACCAGCGGAAGTACTCCGACGGCGCGCTCTACTCGGCCGTCACGGGCTACTTCACGATCGGCCAGGGCAACACCGGCATCGAGGGCGCGGAGAACACCGTGCTCTCCGGCAACTCGGACGACTCGTTCTTCCAGAACCTCAACTCGATCCTCACCGGGCAGGACGTCCAGGGCGACAACGTCAACCTGACGATCGACCCCGACGTGCAGCGCGCGGCGTACGACTCCCTCGGCGCCAACAGCGGTGCCGTCGTGGCGATCCAGCCGAAGACCGGCAAGATCCTCGCGATGGTCTCGAAGCCCGAGTACGACCCCAACTCGCTGACGTCCCACGACACCAAGGCCGTCAAGGCGCAGTACGACGCCCTCCTGGCGCAGACCCCGACGCCGCTGCAGAACCGCGCGATCGGCGGCGACCTGTACACGCCAGGATCGGTCTTCAAGCTCATCGTCGCGTCCGCGGCGCTCCAGGGCGGCAAGTACGACCTCGACTCCGAGTTCCCGAACCCGTCGCGCCTGCAGCTGCCGGGCACGAGCAGCTACATCAACAACGCCGAGGGCGGCTCGTGCGGCGGCGGCGACACCGTGAAGCTCCGTGTCGCCATCCAGAACTCGTGCAACATCCCGTTCGCGGAGCTCGGACAGAAGCTCGGCTACGACACCATCAAGGCGATGGCGGACAAGTACGGCTTCGGTGACGCGATCGACGTCCCGATGCGTGCGACCGCGAGCCAGTACCCCGACGTCGACTCGACGGCCCAGCTCATGCTGAGCTCGTTCGGCCAGGCGAGCGTCCGCGTCTCCCCGTTGCAGATCGCGATGGTCTCGGCCGGCATCGCGAACGGCGGCACGGTGATGCAGCCGTCGCTCGTGGACTCGATCACGACGAGCGACCTGAAGACCGTGCAGTCGTTCTCGCCGAAGCAGTACAGCAGCCCGCTGTCGAACTCCGAGGCGTCCGACCTGACGGAGGCCATGCAGAGCGTCGTGAAGGCCGGGACCGGAACCAATGCGAAGATCGACGGGGTCGACGTCGCCGGCAAGACCGGAACGGCCGAGGGCGGGACGGGTGACCCCTACACACTGTGGTTCACCGGGTTCGCGCCCGCGAAGGACCCGGAGGTCGCGGTGGCGGTCGTCGTCGGGAACGGCGGCGGGCTCGGACAGTCCGGCGTCGGCAACACGGTCGCGGCCCCGATCGCGAAGAACGTCATGGAGGCGGTGCTGAACAAATGAGACCCACCAGCGGACTCACCTTCGGTGGGCGGTACCAACTCTCGTCCCGGGTCGCCATCGGCGGCATGGGCGAGGTCTGGCAGGCGACCGACCTCGTCATCGGACGGACCGTCGCCCTCAAGATCCTCAAGGACGAGTACCTCGGCGACCCCGGGTTCCTCGAGCGGTTCCGTGCCGAGGCCCGTCACGCCGCGCTCGTCAACCACGAGGGCATCGCCAACGTCTTCGACTACGGCGAGGAGGACGGCAGCGCCTACCTCGTGATGGAGCTCGTCCCGGGCGAGGCCCTCTCGACGATGATCGAGCGCGAGCACACCCTGCCCGTCGACAAGGTCCTCGACATCGTCGCGCAGACCGCCAACGCCCTGCAGGCCGCGCACGCCGTCGGGCTCGTCCACCGCGACATCAAGCCGGGCAACCTGCTGATCACGCCGGACGGCCGCGTCAAGATCACCGACTTCGGCATCGCCCGCATCGCCGACCAGGTCCCGCTCACCGCGACCGGTCAGGTCATGGGCACGGTCCAGTACCTCTCGCCGGAACAGGCGAGCGGCCACCCGGCGTCCCCGTCGACCGACATCTACTCGCTCGGCATCGTCGCGTACGAGTGCCTGGCGGGTCGTCGTCCCTTCACCGGCGAGTCGCAGGTCGCGATCGCGATGGCGCACATCAACGAGCAGCCGCCCGCGCTCCCCGGGGACATCCCGGAGCCGGTCGCCGCCCTCGTCATCTCCTGCATCGCGAAGAAGCCGGCCGACCGTCCGGCGACGGCCGCCAACCTGGCCCGTGCGGCTCAGGCGCTCCGTCGCGGAGACGTCGCTGCGGCGACCGTCGCGGTCCCCGCCCTCGGCGGCGCCGGCACGGTCGCGTTCAACCCGCCGCGGGGCAACGACGCAGCGACCGCGCTGATCGGCACGCAGGCGGGCAGCACCGTCGGCGGTGTCCCGCGCACGCCGGTCTCGCCGGTCGCGAACGAGGACGACGCCCCGAAGAAGCGCCGGGCGTGGATCTGGTGGGTCGTGGCCATCGGGGTGCTGCTGCTCGTCGGAGCCGTCATCGCCGCGTTCGCCCTCACGAACCAGGACGAGCCCAAGCCGGTCGCGTCGTCGAGCAGTGCTCCCCCGAAGCCGAGCCCGACGCCGTCGTCCTCCCCGACGCAGGAGCGGTTGTTCGTCAACCAGAGCGACTACGTCGGACGCAGCACCACCGAGGCACAGGCCGCGCTGCGGAACCTGGGCTTCGAGGTCACCGTCGAGGACGGCGACGCCGCACCCAGTGCCGACCAGGCCAACACGGTGCAGTCGATCACGCCGACGGGGAGCGTCGCTGACGGCACGCTCATCACCCTGCGCAGCTACACCGCGCCGCCGACGGTGAACAAGCCGAACACGCCGAGCGCCGGCCCCGTCTCGACCGACGGCGCCGTCACCTTCACCTGGACCGACGCGACCTGCCCCACCGGCTACACGGTGAAGGAGTACTCGTGGAGCGTCACGGGTGGCAAGGACAGCTCCGGTGCGACGTCCGGCACGACCACGTCGAAGGCCGTGGACGTGCAGGCCGACGCCGCCGGACAGAGCGTCTCGTTCGTCTACAACGTGACCTGCGGCAACCTCACGCCGTCCGAGAACTCGGACCCCGCCAGCGCCACGTGGGAGGCACCGGTCGAGACCCCGCAGCCGACCAGCTCGGCGACGGGCGAGCCGACGGGTCCGCAGGACAACAACTGATCCTGCCCGCGGGGCCGTCCACACCGTTCCGGTAACGGTTGTCCGGACGGCCCCCCGGCCAGCCTCCCGTCAGGGACCCCTGTCGTACACTTGCGCGGACGGACATTCGGAGGAGTACGTGCCTGAAGGTGTGACCGCGGGGATCACCCTCCTCGCCAACCGCTACGAGATCGGCGACGTGATCGGCCGGGGCGGCATGGCCACGGTGCACGTCGGTCAGGACACGCGGCTCGGCCGTCGTGTGGCCGTCAAGCTCCTGAAGCCGAGCCTCGCGAACGACCCGGCCTTCCGCACGCGGTTCCGTCAGGAAGCCCAGGCGGCGGCGCGCATGGCCCACCCGACCATCGTCCGCGTGTACGACGCCGGCGAAGAGACCGTCACCGAGAACTCCGGCGCCGAGGTCCAGGTCCCGTTCATCGTCATGGAGCACGTCGAGGGCCGACCCCTCAGCGAGATCATCGCCGAGGGCCCCGTCGACCAGGCCGAAGCGGTCCGCATCACCAGCGGCATCCTGACGGCGCTCGAGTACTCGCACCGCGCCGGCGTCGTCCACCGCGACATCAAGCCCGCCAACGTCATGGTCACCACCACCGGCCAGGTGAAGGTCATGGACTTCGGCATCGCCCGAGCCATCACCGACACCTCGGCCACGGTCGCGCAGACCACGTCGATCCTCGGCACCGCGTCGTACTTCTCGCCGGAGCAGGCCCGCGGGGAGACCGTGGACGCCCGCACCGACCTGTACTCCACCGGCGTCGTCCTGTTCGAGCTGCTCACGGGCCGTCCGCCGTTCCTCGGGGACTCGCCCGTCGCCGTCGCGTACCAGCACGTCAGCGAGCAGCCTGTCCCCCCGTCGACGATCACCCCCGTGGTCTCGCCGGCGATCGACGCCGTGACCCTGCACGCCCTGGTGAAGGACCGCACGCGGCGCTTCCAGAACGCCGCCGAGTTCCGCCGCGACCTCGAGCAGGCGGCAGCTGGCCAGGTGCCCGCATCGACCAAGAAGCTCCAGCAGCAGCGCGCGAACGACGCCTCCACGATGCTCTTCGGCGTCAACCCGCGCAGCACCACGAACTCCGAGGTCGCCTTCCGCGAGCTCGACGACACCCAGGAGCACCGCCCCCAGCGCACGCAGAACCGCCCGCCGGTCGCGTGGATCTGGGTGGGCATCCTGCTGACGATCGCCGTCATCACCGGCGTCGGGTTCTGGGTGGCGAACCTCCAGCCCGGCCAGGCGCCGATCTCGTCGTCGGTGAGCGTCCCGAACGTCGACGGCGCGACCTGGAAGTCCGCGTCGAGCGCCCTCGCCCGCCGCGACCTGAAGCCGATGCGCGTCGACGAGAACTCCGACGACGTGGCCAGTGGCTCGGTGATCCGCACCGAGCCGGGCTCCGGCACGGCCGTGGCGCGGCAGCAGGACATCCGTGTCGTGGTCTCCCTCGGACCGGAGCAGGTCGCGGTGCCCGACGTCTCGAACCAGGCCCAGGCCGACGCCGAGCAGTCCCTGAAGGCCGCCGGCTTCGACGTCGGGTCGATCACGTCCGAGTACTCGACCTCCATCCCGGAGGGCACCGTCCTGGGTTCCGACCCGACGTCGGGCACGAGCCACACCAAGGGCACGGTCGTGAACCTCACGGTGTCGAACGGGCTCGTGGCGCTGCCGGCCGTGCTGCAGCAGCCGTTCACCACCGCCAACTCCACGCTGGCGAACCTCGGGCTCACCGTGCAGTCGCAGCCCGTCTACTCCTGCACCGGCGGCACCGTGGTGCAGCAGAGTGCGCCGGCTGGTGACATCGCGCAGGGCAGCACCGTCACGCTCACGTGGTGCGCCGCCTCCGACCGACCCACCGCACCGCCGGCCCCGACGAACGACACGGGCGCCGACCAGGGCGGCACCAACCAAGGCGGCACTGACGGCGGCGGTGACGGCGGCAACTGAGCCGTCGCGTCCGCGTACGCGGACTGGCGTGGTTCCAGCCCACCGACGGACTGGAGGCTCGTGACGGGCCCGTCACGAGCCTCCCGTCCGGTGTGACCGTGTGGTCCGTCTGGTCGTGCGGTCGGGTGTCAGCCCTGTCGGGACGCGATGAGCGGGCCCAGGCCCGCTGCGCGGTCCGCCGCACCGGTCAGACCGGTGGTCTCGAGCCAGTTGCCGACCATGCGGTAGCCGCCCTCGGTGAGGACGGACTCCGGGTGGAACTGCACGCCGTAGACGCGGGCGTCCTGGTGCTGGACGCCCATGATCACACCGCCACCGGTCCGTGCCGTCACGGTGAGCTCGTCGGGGACGGTGCCGTCCACGATCGCGAGGGAGTGGTACCGCGTCGCCGTGAACGGGTGCGGGACGCCGGCGAACAGCGTGCTGTCGTCGTGGTCCACCTGCGAGGTCTTGCCGTGCATGAGTTCTTCGGCGTGCGTGACGGTCGCTCCCAGCGCCTCGGCGATGGCCTGGTGCCCCAGGCAGACGCCGAGCAGGGGCTTGTCGGCGGCGATGGCCGCGTGCACCGTGGCGATCGAGACGCCGGCGTCCCCGGGGGTGCCCGGACCGGGTGAGAGCAGCACGCCGTCGTAGTCGGCGAGCCGGTCCGCGATCTCGGACTCGGGGAAGGCGTCGTTGCGGACGACGTCGGTCTGCGCGCCGAGCTGCTGCACGTAGCCGTTGAGCGTGTAGACGAAGCTGTCGTAGTTGTCGACGACGAGGATCCTGGTCATGGTCGGTTCACCGTACTCGTGGGGGTCGTGCAGAGGCTCTGTGCAGCCCGTGCGCACACATGTTCACGGTAGGATACCGGCCATGGCCAAGGACAAGGACCGCACCAAGCCCGCCCGGACGACCACCCGAGCCGACTCGGTCGACACGGCGGGCAACCAGCCCAACCCCGTGTGGTTCAAGCCGGTGATGTTCGGGTTCATGCTGATCGGCCTCGCCTGGGTGATCATCTTCTACATCTCACAGGGCACCCTGCCGGTCCCGTCGCTGAACTCGTGGAACATCCTCATCGGCTTCGGCATCATGTTCGTCGGCTTCCTGATGACCACACGGTGGCGCTGAGCCCCGACCCGACCTGCTGTCGACGCCCGCTGCACCCCTTGGTGCGGCGGGCGTTCTCGTGCGCCCGACGAGTGGTGTCGTTCTCCACAGGGGAAGACCACTTCGGCCCGACAGAACCGGGTTCTCCACAGAAGACGGCGTTCTCCACACGCTGTTCCACACCCCTGACCCGGAGTTGTCCACAGGGGTTTCCACAGTGGGGATAATCACACGCGTGTAACTCACCGAGTTGTCCACAGGTACGAAAACGCCCCGTCACGACAGTGACGGGGCGTTCGCGGTACGACGGTCGTTCAGGTCATCAGGTCATCAGGTCATCAGGTCATCAGGTCATCAGGCGAGAGCCAGGACGTAGCCGACGACCGTGAGGGCGACGATGAGCACCGCTTCCCCGATTAACAGCCCGATCTGGAGTCCTCGTTGCCGGACGTTGCGCGTCTTCGAGAAGACGTACCCGGTGAGGAAGCCGACCGCGATGCCGCCGACGTGGGCCTGCCACGAGATGTTCGTCCCGGGGAGGAACCCGATCACCAGGTTGAGCCCCATGATGACGAGCAGGGAGACCGCGTTTGCACCGAGGCTCCGCTGCAGGACGAAGAACGCCGCGAAGAGCCCGAAGATCGCGCCGGAGGCCCCGACCACCGAGCTCGTCGGAGCCAGCAACGTCACGGCCATCGAGCCGCCGAGGCCCGACAGGAAGTACAGCGCGAGGAACCGCCACGACCCGAGCATGTTCTCGAGCATCCGTCCGAAGATGAACACCGCCCACATGTTGAACAGGATGTGGAGGAACCCCGAGTGGACGAACAGCGACGTGACCATGCGCCACGGCTGCGTCGGCAGGTAGTACGCGTTGTACCCGAGCAGCTGCGTGAAGAAGCCCCGGGTGACCTGGTCGAGCAGCCAGATCGCGACGGAGACCGCGACGATGACGACCGTGGCCTTCTGGTCGAGCATGGCGAAGCGCCGTCGTGCGACCGTGAACCCGCTGGGCCCGGTCGCACGACGGTTCGCGGTGAACTGCGCGCGCTGTTCGCGCACGCACTCAGGGCAGTGCACCCCGACGGCCGCCGGCGTCTGACACTCGGTGCAGATCGTCCGTCCGCACCGCTGGCAGAGGATGAAGCTCTGCCGGTCCGGGTGCCGGTAGCAGTAGTTCGCCGGGTTGTACGCCTGGTCGGTCAAGGTCAGACGGACTCGACGTCGATGCTGTTGATGACGACGTCCTCGACGGGCTTGTCACGGCCGTCGGTGGGGACGCCCTCGATCGCGTCGACCACGGCGCGGGACTCGTCGTCGGCGACCTCACCGAAGATGGTGTGCTTGCCCTGGAGCCAGGGGGTCGCCACCGTCGTGATGAAGAACTGCGAGCCGTTGGTGCCACGGCCACCCTGGAGCCCGGCGTTCGCCATCGCGAAGATGTACGGGTTCTGGAAGGTGAGCTCGGGCGAGATCTCGTCGTCGAAGCGGTAGCCCGGGCCGCCGATGCCCTGGCCGAGCGGGTCGCCGCCCTGGATCATGAAGTCCTTGATGATGCGGTGGAAGACCACGCCGTCGTAGAGCTTGTCGGTGGAGACCTTGCCGGTGCCCGGGTGGGTCCACTCCTGCTGGCCGGTGGCCAGGTCGACGAAGTTCTTGACGGTCTTCGGAGCGTGGTTGCCGAACAGGTTGACGCGGATGTCGCCCTTGTTCGTGTGGATCGTTGCGACAGCGGTGTGCAGAGACATGTTCCGATTCTCGCATGCGTCCCCTGCGTACAGACGGTACCCACAGGTACGACTCCGTGACCTGTCAGGCGCTGCGGTGGCAGGATGGGGGCACGCCGTTCCGATGGAGGTACCAGATGACGACGATCGAACTGCCGCGCAAGCGCCGGAAGCAGATCAAGAAGCTCAAGGGCAAGACCGCCTCGCTCCTCGGTGAGCAGCGCAAGGTGCTCGAGCACGCGAACGAGATCCTCGCCGAGGCCCGCTCGCACGCCGCCGACGCAGCACGCAAGGACATCGCACCCCGCGTCCAGAACGCGATCGACAACGGCATCCGCCCGGCTGTCGCGACGGGTGTCCACGCCGCCACCTCGGCAGCACAGACCGCTTCGCACCGTTTCCAGACCGAGGTCATCCCCGGCCTGGTCTCGACCGCGGGCTCGGTCATGAGCGTGGGCGACCTCGCGAAGGACCCCCGCGTCAAGAAGCTCGTGAAGAACGCGCAGAAGAAGAGCAAGAGCGCGAAGAAGGCCGCTGCGAAGTACGTCCCGTCGCAGCAGAAGAAGGGCCTCGGCTTCGGTGGTGTCGCACTGATCATCGTCGGTGTCGTCGCCGTTGCCGGTGCCGCCTACGCCGCGTACCAGACGCTCCGGGCCGACGACGACCTCTGGGTTGCCGACGACTCCGACTCCGCGGACAAGTCCGCAGCCTGACCTCTCCGGTTCGTACGAAGGGCCCCGGCACTGCGCCGGGGCCCTTCGTCGTCCCCGGGGGTGCTGCGCCCCGCCACCACTGACGCCGAGATCGCACTTCGTGTCACCTCCGCACGCGCGGACCCGACACCAACTGAGATCTCACCGGCCACGCACCGGACCGGAGGCGCGTGGCGGCCCCGCCCCGAGCCTCCAGTGCCGCCGACCAGTCACGACCCGTCGCCTCCGGCGCCGCGGGCCGACGACCCGCGCCCACTCGGCGAACCTGAGCGGCGTGTTGCGCCCACTCGCGGCGCCGAGATCGCACTTCGTGTCGCCTCGGCACGCGCGGACCCAACACCAACTGCGATCTCACCGGCCACGCACCGGACTGGAGGCGCGTCGCGGCCCCGCACCGCGCCTCCCTGCCCGCCGAGCGGTCACGACACCCCGCTCGCGTTCCGCGACCGGTCGCAGCCCGTCGCCTGCGGCGCCGCGGGCCGACGAACCGCGCCCACTCGGCGCACCTGAGCGGGGTGTCGTGACCGCTCGCGGCGCCGAGATCGCAGTGGGTGTCGCCTCCACAAAGGCGGACCCGACACCCACTGCGATCTCACCGGCCACACACCGGACTGGAGGCTCGGGGCGGGCCCGCCCCGAGCCTCCCGGCCCGCCGACCGGTCACGACCCGTCGCCTCCGGCGCCGCGGGCCGACGACCCGCGGCCACTCGGCGCACCTGAGCGGGGTGTCGTCACCGCTCGCGGCGCCGAGATCGCAGTTGGTGTCGCCTCCACAAAGGCGGACCCGACACCCACTGCGATCTCACGGCCGCACACCGGACTGGAGGCTCGGGGCGGGCCCGCCCCGAGCCTCCCGGCCCGCCGACCGGTCACGACACCCCGTCTGCGCCCCACCTACCGGCCACAGTCCGTCGTCGACGCAGCCCCGAAGCCACGGTTCGCGACCACTCGGCGGACGTGAGCGGGGTGTTGTGACCGCTCGCGGCCGCCTCGGCGCACCAGCACACCGACGCAGCACGAAGCCCCTGCGACGACGACCGAAGTCGCCGACCAGGGGCCGAGGGAGTGGAGCCTAGGAGATTCGAACTCCTGACATCTGCCTTGCAAAGGCAGCGCTCTACCAACTGAGCTAAGGCCCCGGAGCGACCGAACCGGCCGCCACGTCGAGAGATCCGACGCGGGAGTTGAATTGTGGTGGGGCTACAAGGACTTGAACCTTGGACCTCTTCGTTATCAGCGAAGCGCTCTAACCGCCTGAGCTATAGCCCCTCAGACCGGATGAAAGCCTACCGCAGGAAGTCGTGGGAACGAAATCGAGTGGTCGGCCTCATCCGGCCGGGTGTGTCAGTTGTTGGTGAAGCCCACGAGCAGGCCGCCCGTGATCCGCACGCTGAGGTTGTACAGCACGCTCACGATGGCGCCGAGCACGGTGCCGACGACCACGTTGAGGATGCCGACGACGATCGAGAACCCGAGGACCTGGCCCAGTGAGAACTGGTCCATGATCGAGTACCCGTTCTGCCCGGTGACGTCCTTCAGCAGCATGTCGATCTTCTCGAACACGCCAGTCTGGTTGAGGATGAGCCAGACGAGCGCGGTGGCGACGACGATCACGATGCTGCCGGCGAGGGCGATGAGGAAGCTCAGCTTCACCACCGACCAGAAGTCGAGGTAGACGAGGCGCAGACGGACCTGTCGGGTGCCGACGGGCCGCTTCGCCTTCCTCTGGAGCTTCTCGGCGACACTACTCATTGCTTGACTGGTCCTCTCCGGCCACGGTGTCCGTGGGCACTGTGTCGGCGGGGTCGGGAGCCGCTTCGTCCGGGCTCACCGTCTCCACCGGGCCCGCAGGCTCGATCTCGGGGTCGTCCTGGTCGTCCAGGTTCCGCTCTGTGTTCCGGGCCACCGCGATGATCCGGTCGTTCTCCGCGAAACGCGCGAAGACGACTCCCATCGTGTCTCGGCCCTTGGCGGGCACCTCGGCCACGGCAGACCTTACCACCTTGCCCGATTGCAGCACGACGAGCACCTCGTCGTCCTCACCCACGATGAGCGCACCCACCAGGTCGCCCCGGTCGGCGGCCAGCTTGGCCACCTTGATGCCGAGACCACCACGGCCCTGGATGCGGTACTGGTCAACGGAGGTGCGCTTGGCGTAGCCGCCCTCGGTCATCACCCAGACGAAGCCGTCGTCCGAGACCACCCGTGCCGCGAGCAGCGAGTCGCCGTCCCGGAAGGACATGCCCTTCACGCCGGAGGTCGATCGGCCCATCGGTCGGAGCGTGTCGTTCGTCGCCGTGAACCGCAGGGACATGCCGTGGCGCGAGACCAGCAGCAGGTCGTCGGTCTCGTCGACGAGCAGCGCCGACCGGAGCTTGTCACCGTCGCGCAGGTTGATCGCGATGATGCCGCCGGTGCGGTTCGTGTCGTACTCCGTCAGCGCGGTCTTCTTCACCAGGCCGTGCTCGGTCGCCAGCACGAGGTACTGGGCGGCCTCGTAGTCGCGGATGTCGAGGACCTGCTGGATCCGCTCGTCCGGCTGCATGGCGAGCAGGTTGGCGGAGTGCTGGCCCTTGGCGTCGCGGCCGGCCTCCTGCAACTCGTAGGCCTTGGCCCGGTAGACGCGGCCCTGGTCGGTGAGGAACAGCAGCCAGTGGTGCGTCGTCGTGACGAAGAAGTGCTCGACGACGTCGTCGGCACGCAGCTGGGCGCCACGGACGCCACGCCCGCCACGGTGCTGCGCGCGGTACTGGTCGCTGCGCGTGCGCTTGACGTACCCACCGCGGGTGATGGTGACGACGACCTCTTCCTCGGGGATGAGGTCCTCGATCGACATGTCGCCGTCGTACCCGAACATGATCTCGCTGCGGCGGTCGTCACCGAAGCGCTCGACGATCTCGTCGAGCTCCTCGCCGATGATGCGACGCTGGCGCTCCGGGCGGGCGAGGATGTCCTCGAAGTCGGCGATCTTGAGTTCGAGCGCCTCGGCTTCCTCGTGGATCTTCTGGCGCTCCAGCGCGGCCAGACGGCGCAGCTGCAGCTCGAGGATCGCGCGGGCCTGGATCTCGTCGACGGACAGCAGGTCCATCAGGCCGCTGCGGGCCTCTTCGACGTCGGGCGACCGGCGGATGAGCGCGATGACCTCGTCGAGGGCGTCGAGCGCTGCGAGGTAGCCGCGCAGGATGTGCGCACGCTTCTCGGCTTCGCGCAGACGGTACTGGGTGCGGCGGACGATGACCTCGACCTGGTGGTCGACCCAGGCGGAGATGAAGCCGTCGAGCGCCAGGGTGCGCGGGACACCATCGACGATCGCGAGCATGTTCGCGCCGAAGTTCTCCTGCAGCTGCGTGTGCTTGTACAGGTTGTTGAGCACGACCTTCGCCACGGCGTCGCGCTTCAGCACGATGACCAGGCGCTGGCCGGTACGACCGGAGGTCTCGTCGCGGATGTCGGCGACACCGGCGAGACGGCCGTCCTTGACCAGCTCGGCGATCTTGATCGCCAGGTTGTCGGGGTTGACCTGGTACGGCAGCTCCGTGACGACGAGGCAGGTGCGCGCCTGGATCTCCTCGACGCTGACGACGGCACGCATCGTGATCGACCCGCGGCCGGTCCGGTAGGCGTCCTGGATGCCCTTGACGCCGAGGATCTGCGCGCCGGTCGGGAAGTCCGGTCCCTTGATGCGCTGCATCAGAGCCGCGAGCAGCTCTTCACGCGTGGCGTCGGGGTTCTCGAGCGCCCACTTCGCGCCGGCGGCGACCTCGCGCAGGTTGTGCGGCGGGATGTTCGTCGCCATGCCGACCGCGATGCCGACCGAGCCGTTGACGAGCAGGTTCGGGAAGCGGGACGGCAGGATCGCCGGCTCCTGCGTACGGCCGTCGTAGTTGTCCTGGAAGTCGACGGTCTCCTCGTCGATGTCCCGGACCATCTCCATGGCCAGCGGGGCCATCTTGGTCTCGGTGTACCGCGGGGCCGCGGCGCCGTCGTTGCCGGGCGAGCCGAAGTTGCCCTGGCCGAGTGCGAGCGGGTACCGGAGCGACCACGGCTGGACCAGACGGACGAGGGCGTCGTAGATCGCGCTGTCACCGTGTGGGTGGAACTGGCCCATCACGTCGCCGACGACACGCGAGCACTTCGAGAAGGCACGGTCCGGACGGTAGCCGCCGTCGTACATCGCGTAGAGCACGCGACGGTGCACTGGCTTCAGACCGTCGCGGACCTCGGGCAGCGCGCGCCCGACGATGACCGACATCGCGTAGTCGAGGTACGACCGCTGCATCTCGAGCTGCAGGTCGACCTGCGAGATGCGGTCGCCGGAGACGACGATGTCCCCGACCTCGCCGTGCACGATCTCGGGCTGGTCGTCGTTGATTTCGTTCTCGTCAGCCATCTGGCTCGGCTACCTTTCTGACGGCCGGGAGGCCGTGGTGGCGTTCGTCGCGCCGGGCGCGACCACAGGTGGTCAGGACCAGGGCGCGCGGCTCGCGCCGCGCCTCCGGTCCGGTGATCAGATGTCCAGGAACCGGACGTCCTTCGCGTTCTGCTGGATGAACTGGCGACGAGCGTCGACGTCCTCACCCATCAGCGTCGCGAAGGTGCTGTCCACCGCGGCGGCGTCCTCGAGCGTGACCTGCAGCAGGGTGCGGGTGTCCGGGTTCATCGTGGTGTCCCAGAGCTCCTTGTAGTCCATCTCGCCGAGGCCCTTGTAGCGCTGGATCCCGTTGTCCTTCGGGATGCGCTTGCCCGAGGCGATGCCGGACTGCAGCAGGGCGTCGCGCTCACGGTCGCTGAAGACGTACTCGTGCGCGGAGTTGGACCACTTCAGGCGGTACAGCGGCGGCTGCGCGAGGTAGACGTAGCCACGCTCGATGAGCGGTCGCATGTACCGGAACAGCAGTGTGAGCAGGAGCGTCGTGATGTGCTGGCCGTCGACGTCGGCGTCGGCCATCAGCACGATCTTGTGGTACCTGGCCTTGTCCGGGTCGAAGTCCTCACCGATGCCGGCGCCGAACGCCGTGATCATCGACTGGATCTCCTGGTTGGCCAGGGCACGGTCGAGGCGCGCCTTCTCCACGTTCAGGATCTTGCCGCGGAGGGGCAGGATCGCCTGGGTCATCGGGTTGCGGCCCTGCACGGCGGAACCGCCGGCGGAGTCGCCCTCGACCATGAAGATCTCCGACAGCGTCGGGTCCTTCGACTGGCAGTCCTTGAGCTTGCCGGGCATGCCGCCCGACTCGAGCAGGCCCTTGCGCCGCGTGGTCTCACGGGCCTTGCGGGCTGCGAGTCGCGCCTGCGAGGCCTGGATCGCCTTGCGGACGACGTCCCGCGCCTGGGTCGGGTTGCTCTCGAACCAGTGGGTCAGCTCGGTGCCGACGACGCGCTGGACGAACGACTTGGCCTCGGTGTTGCCGAGCTTGGTCTTCGTCTGGCCCTCGAACTGCGGCTCGGCGAGCTTCACGGAGATGACGGCCGTCAGCCCTTCACGGATGTCGTCACCCGTGAGGTTGTCGTCCTTCTCCTTGATGATCTTGGCTTCCCGCGCGTAGCGGTTGACCAGCGTCGTGAGCGCAGCGCGGAAGCCCTCTTCGTGGGTGCCGCCCTCGTGCGTGTTGATCGTGTTCGCGAAGGTGTGGACGCTCTCCTGGTAGGAGGTGTTCCACTGCATCGCGACCTCGAGCGCGATCTTGCGCTCGGTGTCCTCGGACTCGAAGCCGATGACGTCCGGGTGGACCAGGTCGGCCTTCTTCTGCGCGCCGAGGTACTCGACGTAGTCGGCGAGCCCGCGGTCGTAGCGGAAGCTGTCGTGACGCGACTCCTCCCCTTCGTCCGGGGTGCGCTCGTCGCGGAGGTTCAGGCGGAGGCCCTTGTTGAGGAAGGCCATCTGCTGGAAGCGTGCGCGAAGGGTCTCGTAGTCGAAGTCGATCGACTCGAAGATCTCGGCGTTCGGCCAGAACGTGATGGTCGTGCCGGTCTCGCTCGTCTCTTCGTCCTGGGAGACGGGGGCGACGGGAACGCCGTCGGTGTAGCTCTGGCGCCAGACGTGGCCCTGACGACGGACCTCGACGTCGAGCTCGCTCGAGAGCGCGTTCACGACGGAGGAACCGACACCGTGCAGACCACCGGAGACCGCGTACCCGCCGCCGCCGAACTTGCCGCCGGCGTGCAGGACGGTCAGGACGACCTGGAGCGTCGAGACGCCCTCTGCCGAGTGCACGTCGACGGGGATGCCACGGCCGTTGTCGACCACGCGGACGCCGCCGTCTTCGCGGATCGTGATGTCGATGGTGTCGCAGTACCCGGCGAGGGCCTCGTCGACGGAGTTGTCGACGATCTCCTGCACGAGGTGGTGGAGCCCGCGGGGGCCCGTCGAACCGATGTACATGCCGGGGCGCTTGCGGACGGCCTCGAGCCCCTCGAGCACCTGGATCTGGTCTGCGCCGTAGGACGACTCGCTCTGCTGGGCCTGCTCGCTGAGCGAGTCCTGTCGGTCGTCGTCAGATGCTGATGCCATGTCGAGAGTGCTCCTGCCTGCGCGCGGAACACCCACGCACTGCACCGCCCAGTCTATCGCAGCAGCCTCGTCCTCAGGGCTGAAACGGGCCACAGACGGGCGATTTCGCGACCAGAGGACGATTTGGTCTGCTCAACCGTAGGTGTCGCGAGGGCCGCGCCCCTGGACGCTCCTGGGGCCACGTTTCCAGGTGGGGGCGTCCGGTCCGGAAACCCGTATTGACTCGACGCCCGCTTCCGGGTGCCGCTCCGCGATGGTCGTGGTCACGCTCGCACGCATCAGCCGGAGCTGCGTCGCCCACGCCGTCGAGTCGCAGCGGATGAGCAGTGCACCGTCCTCGATGTCGGTCGGTCGGGAGTGCTTGGCGAGCTCCTCGCCGACCACGCTCGGCCAGTCCACGAAGAGCTCCGAGCGCGCCAGCGGCTCCGTCCAGCCGAGCTCCGCCGCGAGCGACCCGACGATGTCGCCGAGTCCCTTCGGCTCACGTCCGCGTCCGTACGGCACGGTGTCGGCGTCGATCTCCTTGGCGCGTCGGCGACGGGCGTCGACCCCGCGCTTGCCCGGGTCGCCGAACACCGCCTTCATGTGCTGGTACACGCGGCTGGGTTCGGTGGGCTTCCACGGCCTGGGCATCAGGCCTCCGTCGGTGTCGCCGGGCTGGAGGCTCGGCTCGGCTCGGTCTCGTCGGTCACGATGGTCCCGGCCTCGATCCGCACGGTGTGCGCGGCCAGCTGACCGGGCACGTCACCGAACACCGCCGCGGTGATGAGGACCTGCTCGTAGTCCGCCACCGCGGAGCCGAGGCGTTCCCGCCGGGACTCGTCGAGCTCGGCGAAGACGTCGTCGAGGATGATGATCGGGTCGCCGAGGCTCGACTCCGCGCGCAGGATCGACGCCGAGGCGAGCTGGATCGCGAGCGCGAACGACCAGGACTCCCCGTGACTGGCGTATCCACGGGCCGGTAACCCGTTGAGGGTGAAGAGCACGTCGTCGCGGTGGGGTCCGGCGAGGGTCAGCCCGCGGTCGAGTTCGTCGCGGCGACGGCGTTCCAGCGCCTGACGGAAGGCCTCAGCGGCGGCCGGGACCGTGACGGGCTCGTCGGGGGTGCCGAGCACGGGGTCGGCGGCGCTCGCGTCCTCGGGGTCACCGCCGCGCACGGAGAGCACGCCGGTGATCGAGGCTTCGTGCCGCTCACCGGCGACCATCGCGTACGACTCCGCGACGAACGGTGCGAGCCGACGGGTCAGGTGGTCGCGGGCGGCGATGATCTCGGAGCCGAACGCGACGAGGCGTTCGTCCCAGACCTCGAGCGTCGAGAGCGACCCGGCCTTGGCGCCGGAGTTCCTCGCCGACTTCAGCAGGGTGTTGCGCTGCCGGAGGGTGCGGTCGTAGTCGGCGATGACGCCCTGCATCCGCGGCGCGATCTGCACGAGCAGTTCGTCGAGCATGCGACGCCGGCCGGACGGTTCGCCGCGGACGAGCGCCAGGTCCTCCGGCGCGAAGAGCACGCTGGTGCAGTAGCGCGGGAGCTCACGCGGCTTGATCGCCGAGCGGTTCACCTGCGCCCGGTTCGACCCCGAGCGGTTGATCTGCACCTCGGCGAGGATGCTGCGGTCCTCGTGCGCGAGCCGAGCGCGGACGATCGCCGCGTCGCACCCCTGCCGCACGAGGGCCGCGTCCGTGGGCACCCGGTGCGACCCGAGCGTGGACAGGTAGGCGATGGACTCGACGAGGTTCGTCTTGCCCTGGCCGTTCCGTCCGACGAACAGGTTCGGCCCGCGTGCGAAGTCGACCTCCGCCTGCCGGTAGTTCCGGAAGTCGGTGAGTTGGAGATGGTCGACGTGCACGCGGGCCGAGGCCGGGTTCCCCCGGGAAGTCCTAGGACTTCTTGACGGCGTGGCCGCCGAACTGGTTGCGGAGCGCCGCGACGGCCTTCATCGTCGGGGACGCGCTGCCCTGACGCGAGACGAAGCGCGCGAAGATCGACGCCGAGAGCGCCGGCATCGGCACGGCGAGCTCGATGCCCTCCTCGAGCGTCCAGCGACCCTCGCCCGAGTCCTCGACGTAGCCCTCGAGCTCGGTGAGCTTCGGGTCCTCGTTGAGGGCGAGCACCATGAGGTCGAGCAACCAGGAGCGCACGACCGTGCCGCGCTGCCACCCGGCGAAGACCGCGGGGACGTCCTGGATCAGGTCCTTGGCCTCGAGGAGCTCGTAGCCCTCGCCGTACGCCTGCATGATCGCGTACTCGATGCCGTTGTGGACCATCTTGGCGTAGTGGCCGGCACCGATCGGGCCGGCGTGCGAGAAGCCCTCTTCGCGGGGGCCCTCGGGGCGGAGCGCGTCGAAGACCGGCATCGCGCGCTCGACATCGGCGGCGTCGCCACCGACCATCAGGCCGTAGCCGTTGTCGAGGCCCCAGACACCACCGGAGACGCCGACGTCCATGTAGCGGATGCCCTTGGCGTCGAGCAGCTTGGCGTGCACCTCGTCGTCGAGCCACTTCGAGTTGCCGCCGTCGATGACGAGGTCACCCGGCTCGAGGACCTCGGCGAGGTCCGTGATGACGTCGTCGGTGATCTTCCCGTGGGGGACCATGACCCAGACCAGACGCGGGCCGGTCAGGGCCTTCGCGAGGGCGCCGAGGTCAGCGACGTCCGAGACGGCGGGGTTGGCGTCGTACCCGACGACGTCGATCCCTGCGTTGCGCAGACGCGCACGCATGTTGTTGCCCATCTTCCCGAGGCCGACAAGACCGATCTCCATGATTTCCTTCTTCTGTTCGTCGTCGCGCTGGGGCCACGAGTGACGCGTCAGCGCAGGTGTGACTGTTGCGCTATCGCAGCAGGAGGTTGGGCTGCAGCAGGTACCGGTATCCGTCCGTTGCCGGTTCCTCACGCGAGGACTGGCCGGTAATGAGCACCGGGCCCGGCTTGTTGGGGTTCTCCGTCTTGGTGAAGGAGATGCGGACGAACTCGGAGTGCACCGCGTTCAACCCGTCCAGGAGGAAGGCGGGCTTCAACGAGACCACCATGTCCTCACCGGTCAGCAACGCATCGATCGACTCTGACGCCTGCGCTTGTTCGGATCCGATCGCCTCGAGCGTGAGCCCGTCGACCGTGAAGGAGAACCGGAGCGCGGCTTCGCGCTCCAGGACGAGGGAGACCCGTCGGACCGCTTCGACCAGCTCCGCCGTGTTGATCACGGCGTGGTCCTGGACGGTCTCGGGGAAGAGCCGGCGGACCGGCGGGTAGTTGCCCTTGATGAGCAGGGACGTGACCGTCTTGTCGGCGGCCTGGAACGCGATGAGTTCGCGGTCCGAGTTGCCGCTGATCGACACCGACACCGTGGTGGCCGAGCCGAACGTGCGGCCGACCTCCTGCAGGGTGCGGGCCGGGACGAGCGCGTGCATCGGTTCGGTGGGTTCGCCACCGGAGCGGCCCGAGTCCCACTGGATCGTGCGGACGGCGACGCGGTAGCGGTCGGTCGCGATGAGCGAGAGGTCGTTGTCGCTGACCTCGAGCTGGACGCCGGTGATGACCGGGGTGACGTCGTCACGGCTGGCGGCGACGGCCACCTGGGAGACGGCTTCCGAGAAGGCATCGCCGGGGATGACACCGGTCTGCGGTCCGACCTCGGGCAGGGTCGGGTACTCCTCGACCGGCATGCTCAGGAGCGTGAAGTGCGCAGAGCCGCAGGTGACGGTGATCCGGGACTCGTCCGTGGAGAACGTGACCGGAGCGTTCGGCAGGCGGCTCGCGATGTCGTTGAGCAGACGCCCGGAGACCAGGACCGTGCCCGACTCGTCGATCTGTGCCGAGATCGAGGTCTGCGCCGAGACCTCGTAGTCGAAGGACGAGAGCGTCAGACGCTCGCCCTCGGCATGGATCAGGACACCCGAGAGGATCGGGAGGGTCGTGCGCTGTGGGAGGAGTTTCACCGCGAACGAGACGGCTTCGGAGAAGACGTCCCGGTTGACCTCGAACTTCACAGCTGGGACCCCTGTCGATGGTTGGACTGTCCGGCCGCCCCATTGTGGCACAGCCCGGCGGAGGCCGGATTTCTTGTCATCCCGCCGTCCACAAGGTTGGCCCAGGGATCACCAGAGATAACCAGGAGTAATCGTATTAACGCCTGTGCACACTGTGGACAACTCTGTGGACACCAGTCGCTGCAAGGGAACTACACGGTTGTGACTTGTGGGCGGCCTGTGGGCACCCTCGGGATGAATCATCCTCGTCTATCCACTTCCATCCCCAGTGTCCACAGACGACCCCATCGCTGTGTACAACCGTTCGGCGTGTCCTCCACAGTTATCCACAGGCTTTCCACACTGTGTGAAAACCGCCGCATGGAACCGTCTCAGATGGTGGACGCGCGCCCAGGCGAGCCGAAGTCGGGACGTGAGAGGAGCCTCCCGGCCGTGTGAACCGATGTTCTGCGCGACGCGAGCCGCCGGTGCGAGCAGGTGCTCAGCGGTACCGGCGGTCCTGCTTGATCCGGCTCGTGAGCTCCGTGACCTGGTTGTAGATGGAGCGCCGTTCCTTCATCAGGTCCGCGATCTTCTTGTTCGCGTACATGACGGTGGTGTGGTCGCGGTTGCCGAACAGCTGCCCGATCTTGGGCAGGGACAGGCTCGTCAGCTCACGGCAGAGGTACATCGCGATCTGTCGTGCGGTCGCGATCGCCTGCGACCGGGACGAGCCGTAGAGGTCGTCGACGGAGAGCTTGAAGTACTCCGCGGTGTGGTTGATGATGTCCGTCGGCGCGATGACGTTGTCCTCGTCGAGCGTGATCAGGTCCTTGAGGACCGTCTGCACGAGCGCCATGTCGACGGCCGTCCGGTTCAGGCTCGCGAACGCGGTGACGCGGATGAGCGTGCCCTCGAGCTCCCGGATGTTGCTGGAGACCTTCGAGGCCATGAACTCGAGGATGTCGTCGGGCACCTGCAGGTGGTCCGACTGTGCCTTCTTGCGGAGGATCGCGATGCGGGTCTCGAGGTCGGGGACCTGGACATCGGTGATCAGGCCCCACTCGAAGCGGCTGCGCATCCGGTCCTCGAAACCGGTGAGGTGCTTCGGCGCGACGTCCGACGTCACGACCACCTGCTTGTTGTGGTCGTGCAGCGTGTTGAACGTGTGGAAGAAGGCCTCTTGCGTGGAGTCCTTGCCCTGGAGGAACTGGATGTCGTCGATGAGCAGGATGTCGATGTCGCGGTACCGCTGCTGGAACTGGTTGGACCGGTTGTTCGCGATCGAGTTGATGAAGTCGTTCGTGAACTCCTCGCTGGACACGTACCGCACCCGGATGCCCGGGTAGAGGCTCTCGGCGTAGTGGCCGATCGCGTGCAGGAGGTGGGTCTTGCCGAGTCCGGAGTCGCCGTAGATGAACAGCGGGTTGTAGGCCTTGGCCGGGGCCTCGGCGACCGCGACGGCCGCGGCGTGCGCGAACCGGTTCGAGGACCCGATGACGAAGTTGTCGAAGTTGTACTTCGGGTTGAGCCGCGACTCGGGCCGGCCGCCGGTGCCCGGGGAGTCGATGTGGCTCGGGACGAACGGGGCCTCGATGTACTGGCGCGGTGCGGCGCTCTGCTCCACCGGCTGCTGCGCGGGCTCGGCGTACGCGGGCACCACGGGGTCGACCCGCGGCTCGGAGGCCATGTCCGGGTTGACCGTGATCGCGAAGTTCGCGACCGTGTCGTCCCCGATCCTGGCGACGGCCTCGGTGATCGGAATCCTGATCCGCTGCTCGAGCATGCCGCGCGTCAGGTCGTTGGGGACCTCGAGGTACAGGGTGCCGGCGAGGACGCCCTTCGGCTCGACGAGGTTGAGGAAGCCGTGCAGCTGCGGGGTGATGCGGTCGTCCTCGGCCAGGAGCCCGAGGACGTTCGACCAGAGGTCCTCGACGGGGTCGGCGGGCATCGTCATGTCGCGCTCGTCTCCAGGGGTCTCGTTCGGTCGTTCGGGTCGCAGGGCGCGCCACGGAACACGCGGGAGCGGGCGGCAGCACACCGGTTCCGGCGAGTCGTCCGTGGCTCCGGGCTGCTTCGTCGGCGCTGCTGTGCCGCAGGCTCCCCACAGGGTTGTCCACAGTCTTGTCCACGATCGCCCCGGGCGCCAGGTCGGGGGTACTCCCCTGTCGTGGCGGGCCTCAGGCCGATCGATGACCCAACTGTAAAGGACCGGGGGCGCTCACACCGAACGGAAGTTGTCCCCAATGTGGAGAACCTGGATGCGACGACGACGGACCCCGGAGTCGGCGATCGGGGTTTGACCTGATCGCCCCCGTCACGTACCGTGGACAAGTTGACTGCGGCCCCTTGGTCGCGCCCACCTGGTTCAACCAAACCCATTCGTGACGGCTCGCCTCGGGCGGCCGTGTGGAGAAGATCATGAGCAAGCGCACCTTCCAGCCGAACAACCGTCGCCGCGCCAAGAAGCACGGCTTCCGCCTCCGCATGCGCACCCGTGCCGGCCGCAGCATCCTGGCCGCACGTCGTGCCAAGGGCCGCACCGAGCTCTCCGCCTGATCCAGCTCCACGCTGGTCCGGCTGTGCAGCCGATCGCGCCGCTCCGGCGTGGACCCCTGGTCCACCCGGGCGGCGCTTCGCTGCGCGGTCGGCGTCTCGACCCGTGCTCTCGGACGGGTCGGTGACGTCGTGCTCGCTCGTGCGAACCGCATCGTGCGCGGAGACGACTACCGCGCGGTCGTCCGTCGGGGCCGCCGCATCGCGACGCCGACCGTGGTCGTGTCGGTCGTTCGTCGACCCGCTGACCCGGACGGACCGACACGGTTCGGGTTCATCGTGGCGAAGACGGTCGGCAACGCCGTGACCCGCAACCTGCTGCGGCGTCGGTTCAAGGGCATCGCCCACGATCTGCTCGCGACGGTCCCCGTCGGGCACGACGTCGTGGTCCGCGCACTGCCAGCCGCTGCGCAGGCCACGTGGCCTACCCTGCTCGAAGACGTCTCGCGCTCGTTCGCGCGCGGTGTGGAGAAGGCAGCATGAACCGGACGCTCTCGATGCGGACCCAGAGTTCCCTTCGGACCCAGTGGGTTCGTGTGCTCTGGGTGGTCGTGTTGCTCCCGCGCAACGTCTGCGTCGTCGTGCTCCGTGCCTACCGCGCCGTCATCTCCCCGCTCTACGGCAACGTCTGCCGGTACCACCCCTCGTGCTCGCGCTACGCGCTCGAGGCGATCCAGCAGTACGGCGTCGTACGCGGGACCGCCATGGGCGCCTGGCGCATCGGCCGGTGCAACCCCTGGGCCGCCGGCGGCATCGACGACGTCCCAGAACGACGCGAACCCCACACCGTCAACCGGTTCGGCTTCGTGCTCCCCCCGGTTCAGCAGCAGTCGCAGTCCCCGGTCGGCACCCTCCGCCCGGTGCTGTTCCCCCAGCGCACTCGAAAGGCGTGACCGTCCTCATGGACCTCATCGGAACGATCCTCTGGCCCCTCAAGTGGGTGGTCTCCGCCATCCTGGTCGGCTTCCACTGGATCTTCGAGAACCTCGGCATGGACCCCTCCGCGGGCCTGACCTGGGTCCTGTCGATCATCTTCCTGACCTTCGTGGTCCGTGCCGCACTGATCCCGATCTTCGTGCGCCAGATCAAGTCGCAGCGCCGCATGCTCGAGGTCGCGCCGCAGCTGAAGAAGATCCAGGACAAGTACAAGGGCAAGAAGGACCAGTTCTCGCGTGAGGCCATGTCCCGCGAGACCATGGCGCTGTACAAGGAGACCGGGACCAACCCGCTGAGCTCCTGCCTGCCGCTGCTCCTGCAGATGCCGATCTTCTTCTCGCTGTACTCCGTGCTGCACGAGGCCCAGATCAACAAGACGGGCATCGGTCTGCTCACGAACGACCTCGCAGCGTCGTTCGGCAACGCGTCCCTCTTCGGGGCTCCGCTGCACGAGACCTTCACGAACGCCTCCGGGTGGGAAGTCCGGATCATCGCGGGCTTCATGATCGTGGTGATGACGGCATCGCAGTTCGTCACGCAGCTGCAGCTCGTCGCGAAGAACATGTCCCCGGAGACCAAGGAGTCTCCGATGTACCGCCAGCAGAAGATGATGCTGTACGTGCTCCCCTTGATCTTCGTCATCTCGGGTCTCTCGTTCCCCCTTGGCGTCATGTTCTACTGGCTCGCGTCGAACCTCTGGACGATGGCGCAGCAGTACTTCGTCATCCGCAGCATGCCGACGCCTGGCTCTGAAGCGGCGCTCGCCCGCGAGGTCCGCCTCGCCAAGAAGGCCCAGCGCCGCGGGACCCCCGCCGGCGTCCTCGCCGAGGCCGGCGCCGGTGCCGGTGCCGCCGAGATGGAAGCCGTGCGCATCACGACGACGCAGCGCCAGCAGCCGGTCGGCAAGCAGCGCTCGAAGAAGAACGGGAAGACCAAGTGACCGAGCAGGACACCGCCGCACCAGTCGAGTCCGCCGAGACTGCGCTCAGCACGACCGATGCGGTCGACGACGTCGAGGACGACCTCGACGACGAGACCCGCGACGAAGCCGACATCGCCGCGGACTACATCGAGGAACTGCTCGACATCTGCGACCTCGACGGAGACATCGAGATCGAGGAGCGTGCCGGCCGCGTGTACCTCTCGGTGACGGACGAAGGCAACGCCCTCCGGGTCCTCGCGAAGCCGGACACGGTGACCGCGCTGCAGGAGCTCACGCGCATCGCCGTGCAGGCCGAGACCGGCGAGTTCAGCCGCCTCATCCTCGACGTCGGTGGGTCGCGTGACGCCCGTGCCGAGGAGCTCCAGCGGCTCGTCGACACCGCTGTCGAGCGCATCGAGGCCGGTTCGCCCACCGCTGCCCTGCCACCGATGTCCTCCTACGAACGGAAGCTCGTGCACGACCTGGTCGCCGAGAAGGGCTTCAACTCGGAGTCCGAGGGCGAGGGTCGCGACCGTCACACGGTCATCACGCGATGACGACGGACGCCCAGCCGTCGTCCGAGTCGGACGCCCCGGGCGGGCCCTCGTCGGACGTCCAGGAGCCGCCCGTGCTGGAGACCGAGCCGGAGGCTGCGGCAACGCTGTTCGGTGACCGGATCGACGTCGCACGGTCCTTCACGAACGAGCTCGCGCGTCGTGGCGAGGAACTCGGGCTGATCGGACCACTCGAACTGCCCCGGCTTTGGACGCGACACATCCTCAACTCCGCTCTGCTTGCGCCGCTGCTGACCGCCGGTGGCCACGTCGGCGACGTCGGTTCGGGTGCGGGCCTGCCCGGCCTCGTGCTGGCCATCGCACGGCCGGACGTCACCTTCACGCTCATCGAGCCGATGGAACGTCGTGTCGAGTGGCTGACGGCAGAGGCGGCGCGACTGGGCCTCGACAACGTCTCCGTGCTCCGTGCGCGGGCCGAGGACGTGTCGGACGACCTGGTGCTCGACCAGGTCACCGCTCGGGCCGTGAGTGCCCTGTCGAAGCTCATCCCGATGACCGTCCCGCTCGTGCGTTCCGGCGGCGAGCTCATCCTCATGAAGGGTGCGCGCGTCGATGACGAGGTGGTCGCGGCCCGCAAGGTGATCCTGCGCAAGCGCCTCGAGAACGTCGAGGTCCTCGAGCTCGGTGTCGGTGTGGTCGAGGAAACCACGCGCGTCTTCCGGGCTACAGTTGACTGACGCCGCGCGGCGCTGAGGTCCTTCCGGGATCGTGTGCAGCGACCCGCGTTCCACGTGAAACATCGAACCGGGGAAGAGGCACTCGTTGAGTTCATCGACCGACTACGACGCGTCGACACCGCTCGCTCGTGAGATCGCCGATCTGACGCGACGCCGTCGTGCGATCGCGTCCGAACAGTTCCCGCTGCCGGAGAAGACCCGCATCTTGACCGTGTCGAACCAGAAGGGTGGCGTCGGCAAGACCACGACGACGGTCAACCTCGCTGCTGCCCTGGCACGCGGAGGAGCCCGAGTCCTGGTCATCGACCTCGATCCGCAGGGCAACGCCTCGACGGCGATGGGGGTCAACCACCAGGCCGACGTCACGAGCATCTACGACGTGATCGTGGACGAGGCGCCGATCGCTGACGCCGTGCAGCGCTCCCCCGAGTCCGAGAACCTCTGGTGCGTGCCGGCGACGATCCACCTGGCAGGCGCGGAGATCGAACTCGTGTCGCTCGTTGCCCGTGAGCAGCGCCTCCGTACGGCTCTC
Source organism: Curtobacterium sp. GC_Cur_3 (assembly GCF_026544205.1). GTDB lineage: Bacteria > Actinomycetota > Actinomycetes > Actinomycetales > Microbacteriaceae > Curtobacterium. The sequence continues at coordinate 9,290 of NZ_JALNUI010000019.1, read as the reverse complement.
GACCAGTACCTCGAGTCGCTGGACGAGCCATACCACTACGTGTTCATCGACTGCCCGCCGTCGCTGGGCCTGCTGACCATCAATGCGTTCGTCGCAGCGAAGGAAGTCCTGATCCCGATCCAGTGCGAGTACTACGCACTCGAGGGGCTCAGCCAGCTGCTGCGGAACATCGAGCTCATTGAACGGCACCTCAACCCGAACTTGCGGGTGTCGACGATCCTGCTGACGATGTACGACGGTCGGACCAACCTGGCCAACCAGGTGGCGGCGGACGTCCGTGAGCACTTCGGTGAGCAGGTGCTCAAGGCCATGATCCCCCGATCGGTGCGCGTCAGCGAGGCACCGAGCTACGGCCAGAGCGTCGTGGCCTACGACATCAACTCCTCCGGGTCGTTGTCCTACCTGGAAGCGGCGGCGGAGATCGCAGCACGAGGAGCAAAGCACTGATGGCACCCAAGCGCACCGGACTCGGACGAGGCATCGGCGCCCTGATCCCGACGGCCGCGGACCAGCAGGACCGTCCCGTCGACGTGTTCTTCCCCACCGGCGGCACGGGATCCGCGACCGCGATGGCAGAGGGGGCAACCGCGGAGGATCTGCTGGCCGTCCCCGGCGCACGACTGGCGAACCTCAACCCGCTGGACATCGTGCCGAACGGGCAGCAGCCGCGCAAGGAGTTCCGCGAGGAAGAGCTGCAGGAGCTCGTGCACTCCATCCGTGAGATCGGCGTGTTGCAGCCCATCGTGGTGCGGCCGCTCGAAGGTGCTTCGGGAACGGAGCCGCAGTACGAGCTCATCATGGGTGAGCGTCGTCTGCGCGCGACCAAGGAACTCGGGCTCGCGACGATCCCCGCGATCGTCAAGGACACGCCCGACGACGCGATGCTCCGCGACGCGCTGCTCGAGAACCTGCACCGTGCGAACCTCAATGCTCTGGAAGAGGCCTCCGCCTACCAGCAGCTGCTCGCGGACTTCGGGATCACGCAGGAGGAGCTCGCACAGCGAATCGGTCGCTCACGGCCGCAGATCACGAACACCATCCGCCTGCTCCGGCTCCCCTCCCCGGTGCAGCGCCGCGTTGCCGCCGGTGTGCTCTCGGCTGGACACGCTCGTGCGATCCTCGCAGCACCAGACGCCGAGGCCATGGAGTACCTGGCAGAGAAGATCGTGAACGAGGACCTGTCCGTGCGACAGGCCGAGGCGCTCGCGCAGCAGCTCGCACAGGGCTCGCCGAAGAAGGCTCCGGTGCAGCCCAACAAGCGTGAGGCGCACTTCTCCGATATCGCGGAGCGTCTGGGCGATCGACTCAACACCCGCGTGCGCATCGCCGTGGGAGCGCGGAAGGGCCGCGTCACGATCGACTTCGCGAATGCTGCCGACCTGAACCGGATCCTCGAGGAGCTCGGGGCAGCTGACCTGGGATCCTGAGGTCTCGTTCCACGTGAAACATTCCCCAGACGGCCCCAGGCGGCCCTCTGACGCGGGAGAACGGGCCGCGGCAGGCCGTGGCTGCCCTCCGACGGTGACGGCCCTCAGAACCCTCCGGGCCGGTCGGGATCCACGTCATCAAGAGTGCAGGGTCTCGGTCGCCCCGCGTGCGCGATGTTCCACGTGGAACACCGGCTAGCGGAGGCAATGGCAGCTGTCAGCGGAGTGACCGGAGCTTGATGAGTCCGACGACCGCGAGCACCGGTTTGAACAGCGTCATCTCACCGAATCGGTGGTCTCGTGCCGGAACCAGTCGATCCGCGAGGTCGGGGCGCTGGCGGCGGAGGTAGGCGCGCGCCTTCTCCGCGTGCACGCTGTTCGACACGAGCATGATCCACGCGGCGTCCTCGAGCCACGGCGTCACGTTGCGGATGTTCTCCCACGTGGACCGGCTCGCAGGCTCTTCGTGGAGGGGTCCATGCCAGCCGAGTTCGGTGCGGAGGTGTCGAGCGAGCAGCGTCGCTTCCGGGATGGGGCCACGCACGGCTCCCCCACTCGTGATGATCGTCGTCGTGGTCCCAACCGGCACGGAGCGCAGTGCCATGCGGGCGCGCCACCGGTTGACAGCGTTGGCGTCCTGCCCTCGATTGGCGATCCCGAGGACGACGATGGTGCCGCTGCTCCCACGCGGGATGTGCGGAGGAGCGCCCAAAGGGAACCCGCGCCGGGACGCCCGCCAGTGGATCGCCTCTGCCCAGAGGAGGACGGCCAGACCGGTGAGGGTGGAGAACGACAACAGGCGCAGTGTTCCACGTGGAACACTGCGCCTGTTGGGCATCAATCAGGCCTGGTGGTCGCGGATGGCCTGTTCGGCCAGCTCGGCGTAGGTCCAGCCGAGGTCGAACCCCGACGCAGACAGGGCCTGTGGGACGAGGGACGTCTCCGTGAGTCCAGGCAGCACGTTGGCCTCGAGGAACCACGGGGTGCCGGCGTTGTCGATGATGAGGTCCACACGCGAGATGTGTCGCAGACCCAGGGCTCCGTGTGCCGCCACCGCAGCGGCCGAGGCTGCGGTGGCGAAGTCCGACGACAACCGTGCGGGCGTGTAGAACGTGGTCTCCCCCGCGTTGTACCGCGCCTCGAACCCGTAGAAGCCGTTCTTCGGCACGATCTCCACCGGAGCGAGGGCGACGGGGCCGTCCCCGGTGTCGATGATCCCCACGGCGACCTCGGTCCCGCGGATGAGCTGCTCCACGACGACGTCGTCGCAGTACGTGTACGCGGTCACCATGGCGCGCGGGAGGTCGTCCACGTCCTCGACGAGGGTCACACCCTGGGCGCTGCCGCCCCGTGCCGGCTTCACCGCGAGCGGGACCGGGTGCTCCCCCGCGATGCTCTTGAGCACCCCGACTGCACCGAGTTCACGGAAGACGTCGTGGGACAGTGTCACCGAGCGCGGCGTCTTCACGCCGGTCCTGGCGACCAGTGCCGAGGCCGTGGGCTTGTCCCATGCCAACCGTGCCGAGGTCGACCGTGAGCCGACGAACGGGATGTCCAGAGCCTCCAGGATGCCGCGCAGCGCGCCGTCCTCACCGGAGGCGCCGTGCAGTGCCGGCCACACGACGTCCGGGCGGGTGTCCGCCAGCGCTGGCAGGAGCGAGGCGTCAGCGTCGCGGAGGTCGACCTGCCAGCCGTACCCGGTCAGCGAGTCGGCGACACGACGGCCCGATCGAAGTGAGACGTCCCGTTCATGGGAGATGCCGCCGGCGACGACGACGACGTGACGGCGAGTGAGCTCAGCCATGTTGCGGACCTCCGGTACTGCAGTGTTCGACGGAAAGTGCTGGTCAGGAGATGTTCGGCGGCGGAGCGCTCACCGAGGACGTCTGCCGGGCCGTGCTGCTGGAACGGGCCGTCGGTCCGAAGGTCTCGACGAGTTCGAGCTCGTCGTTCACGACGTTGGCCAGCCGCTTGACGCCGACCCTGATCTGCTCGGGCGTGGGGTAGCAGAACGAGAGGCGGATGTTGTGGCCGCCCCGACCGTCGGCGTAGAACGCGGTGCCCGGGGTGTACGCCACGAGCTCCTTGACGGCGCGCGGGAGCATTCCCTTGGAGTCCAGGGATTCAGGCAGTGTCAGCCAGACGAAGAAGCCACCGTTCGGGCGCGTCCAGCTCAGGTCGGGCAGGAACTCCCCCAGGGCCTGGAACATGGCGTCGCGGCGTTCGGCGTAGATGCCGCGGAAGGTGTCGATCTGCCCGCGCCAGTCGGCGGCGTCGAGATAGGCGTTGACGACGTACTGGCCGAAGGAGTTCGGTGCGAGGACGGCCGACTCGTTGGCGAGCACGAGCTTCTCGCGGATGGCGTGCGGCGCGAGGGCCCAGCCGACGCGGAAGCCCGGTGCGAGCGTCTTCGAGAACGACCCGAGGTAGACCACGCCCTCGTCGTCGATGGAGCGGATGGCCTGGGGTGCCGGCTCGTCGAACCAGAGCAGGCCGTACGGGTTGTCCTCGAGCACGAGGATGCCGTTCGAGCGACAGATGTCGAGGATCTCGATGCGACGCTCGCGGCTCATGGTGACACCGGCCGGGTTGTGGAAGTTCGGGATCGTGTAGAGGAACTTCATCCGCTTGCCCGCGGCGCGCAGGTTCGCGATGGTCTCACGGAGGGCCTCGGGGACCAGGCCGTTCTCGTCGGTCGTCACGTGGACCGTCTCGGCCTGGTACGACCGGAACACCCCGATCGCGCCGACGTAGGACGGCGACTCGGCCAGGACGACGTCGCCCGGGTCGATGAACAGGCGTGTGACGAGGTCGAGCGCGTGCTGGGACCCCGTGGTGACCACGACGTCCTCCGCGCTGGCACGGATGCCCTCCAGGGACATCACGTCGACGATGTGCTCGCGCAGGGACCGCAGACCCTGTCCGCTGCCGTACTGGAGCGCCATGGCGGCGTCCTCGGCCATGACGCGGTCCAGGGAGCCCGTGACGAGCTCACGAGGGAGCGCGGAGACGTACGGCATGCCGCCGGCCAGGGAGACCACTTCGGGCCGGGAGGCGACGGCGAACAGGGCTCGTACCTCGGAGGCGCTCAGACCAGCCGTGCGCTGGGCGTAGGAGTCGTACCAGGGGTCGAGGCTGTTGCCGTTCGTCATCGGTTCTCCGTTCGAGGCGTCCCGCCACAGTACGACATGGAGTCCGCGAACCCCGGGTGTGTGTCGCAGGCCGATCCTGAACGGGTGGACCGCTCCGGACGAGACTCGCTTCTGAGACGGAGCCGGACAGACGGACGCCCCGCCCTCCGATGGAATGGAGGACGGGGCGTCCGAGCGTGCGGGAGTCCCTACGCGAGGAACTCGGCCAGGTCGGCCTCGAGAGCCGGCTTCGGCTTGGCGCCGATGACGGTCTTGACGACCTCGCCGCCCTTGAAGACCTTCATCGCGGGGATGGAGGTGATCTGGTAGTTCATCGCCGACTGGGGGTTGTCGTCGACGTTGAGCTTGACGATCTCGATCTTGCCGGCGTGCTCTTCGGCGATCTGGTCGAGGATCGGCGAGACGGCGCGACACGGGCCGCACCACTCTGCCCAGAAGTCGACGAGGATCGTCTTGTCGGACTTCAGGACCTCGTCCGAGAAGGTGGCGTCGGTGACTGCCTTGGCGTTGGACATGTGTACTCCTTCGAGAAGTCGTTCGGTGGGGGGAACGGCGACGTGTGCCGCCGCATTCCCTACGCGGAGATGGTGACGGGCTCGACCGGGACGTCGCCCTCGACGTCGGCCGTGACGTGGTCGTCGAGGTCGGCGAGGTACTTCTCGGCGTCGAGCGCCGCGACCGCACCGGAACCGGCAGCGGTGATGGCCTGACGGTAGGTGTGGTCGAGCACGTCACCCGCGACGAAGACGCCGGGGACGCCGACGGCACGGGAGGTACGGCCCTCGACGGCGATGGTGCCCTCGGGGGCGAGCTGCAGCTGCTGGTGGACCAGGTGCACGCGGGGGTCGTTGCCGATCGCGATGAACAGGCCGTCGAGTGCGAGCTCGGAGGTCTCACCGGTGACGGTGTCCTTGAGCGTGACGCCTTCGACCGCGGAGGCACCGGAGATCCCGACGACCTCCTTGTTCCAGGCGAACTCGATCTTCGGGTCGTTCATCGCGCGGTCCTGCATGATCTTCGACGCGCGCAGGGTGTCCTTGCGGTGGATGACCGTCACCTTGTCGGCGAAGCGGGTCAGGAAGGTCGCTTCCTCCATCGCGGAGTCGCCACCGCCGACGACGGCGATGTTCTTCTGGCGGAAGAAGAACCCGTCACAGGTCGCGCACCACGAGACGCCGTGGCCGGACAGGCGTTCCTCGTCCGGCAGGCCGAGCTGGCGGTAGGCCGAGCCGGTGGCGTAGATGACCGCGAGGGCTTCGTACGTCTCGCCGGAGCCGACCGTGACGCGCTTGACGTCACCGGTGAGCTCCACCGAGACGGCGTCGTCGTACAGGACCTCTGCGCCGAAGCGCTCGGCCTGTTCCTGCATCTTGATCATGAGGTCGGGGCCCTGGATGCCCTCGGGGAAGCCCGGGAAGTTCTCGACCTCGGTCGTCTTCGTGAGCTCGCCGCCCGTCTCGACGCTGGACGCGACGATGAGCGGCTTGAGCTGGGCTCGAGCGGCGTAGATGCCGGCCGTGAACCCGGCCGGGCCGGAACCGATGATGATGAGCTGGCGCATGCCTGGTTGCCCTTCCGTTGCGTACTGACCGGGTCAACCAATGCTAGCCGTGGGGCATTCCACACGGCCGGTGAACGGACAGGTCCCGTGCTCCAGTTGGAGGGTCAGCGACCGAGGCGGGAGCGCAGCAGGCTGACGGCGTTGGTGATCTCGCCGTTCTTCGCGACGACCAGGGCGAGGAAGTACACCACGACCATGACGGCGCCGGAGAGCACCACCGTGATCGCCGCGCTGGTGAAGTCCGCCATCGCGAAGCCGTCGGCCGAGAAGGTGCCGAAGAAGTTGGCGACGAGCAGTCCTGCGACGCCGGCGAGCAGCGCCGCGATCACGAACTGCACGTGGGAGCGGGTGACGACGGCGCCCTCCATGCCACCGAGACGGCGACGGACGAGCACGAGGGCGACGATCGTCTGCGCGGTGCCGGCGAGCGTCGTGCACGCGGCCACCCCGACGCCGATGGCGCTGCCGGGGAGCGTGGTGACGGCGAGGGCACCGATGACGAAGAGCCCGGACTGTACGAGCTGCATCAGGAACGGCGTGCGGTGGTCGTGCATGGCCCAGAACACCCGCTGGATGATGAAGAGCATGCTGAACAGCACCAGGCCGGGCATGTAGGCGAGCAGCACGGCACCGATGGACAGCGCGCCCTCGAAGTCCCGCGCGAACATCCGGCCGAACGGCACCGCGACGACGATGAGCGCCACGGACGAGAAGACCGTGAACAGCCCGACGATCCGGAGCGACAGGGACAGGTTGCGCCGCACGGAGTCCAGGTCGCCGCGCTCGGCGTCGTGGGTCATCCGGGTGAAGTAGGCGGTCGCGATCGACACGGTGATGATCGAGTGCGGGAGCATGAACAGCAGCCAGGCGTTCTGCAGCACCGCGTTGCCCGCGCTGCCGGTGCCGAGGGACGCCACGCGGGACTGCACGATGCCGGCGAGCTGCGTGACGAGGATCATCGCGAACAGCCAGCCCGCGGCCGTCCCGGTGGCCTTGAGGCCCACGCCGCGCCAGCGGAAGTCGGGTCGGAAGGTCAGACCAGCGCGACGCCAGAAGAGCGGCAGGAAGGCGGCCTGGGCCAGCACACCGAGCGACGCGCTGCCGGCGAGCACGGCGATCTTCAGCGGCGTCCAGGTGTCGACGCCGGAGTTCTCCACGCGGCCGCCGAACAGGGCGATGAAGACGATGAGGCCGGCGATCGCGATCACGTTGTTGATCAGCGGCGCCCAGGTGAACGGCCCGAAGACCTGCTTGGCGTTGAGGACCTCACCGAGGAGCGAGTACAGCGCGTAGAAGAGGATCTGCGGCAGGCACCAGAACGCGAGCGCGACGGCCAGGTCGGTCTGCTCCGGCGAGAAGCCCTTGCCGTCCGTGGCCTGCGACGCGTACAGGCGCACGAGCACGGGCGCGATGACCGTCGCCACGACCGTGATGACGAGGAACGCCGTCGCCCCGAGGGTGACGATCTTGTTGACGTACGAGACGCCGCCGTCGGCGTTCTGCTTCATCGAGCGGACGATCTGCGGGATCAGCACGGCCGACAGGAGGCCGCCGGCGATGAGCGCGTAGATGTTGTTCGGGATCTGGTTCGACACCGCGAAGGCGTCAGCCGCCGGGGAGTGCGTCTGCCCGATCGCGTACGCGAGCACGAACGTCTTCGCGAAGCCGAGCACGCGAGAGATCATCGTCCCGGCGGCGAGCATGGCGCTCGCCCGACCCAGGCTGCGCTGGGCGACGGGCGCTGCGGCCGACGGCTGGGGCTGGGGGGTGCTGATCGTCGGCTCCTGTGGCTGGTCGGTGCGGCTGTCGTCGGGCCGGGTGCCGTCGGCCGGGAGGCTCGACACGGCTCCGGCGCGCTGGATCGCGGCGTCGAGACGGTCGCCGCCGTCCTCGGCGAGGGTGGCGGTGGAGCCGGCCGTGGCGAGGGCGGTGGCGGTCCCGGCGAGCTGCTCGGGGCCTCCTGTCCGGTCGTCGGTCCCAGCTGGGTCCTCGACGAACAGGCGGTTCGGGTCCTCCCGCGGCTCGTCGGGCTCGCCGTTGCGGCGGCGCCGCAGACGGCGACGGACGTTGCGGAAGATGCCCAGACCGAAGATCAGGATGACGGCGATCGCGGCGGCGGCCGTGATCACGCTCTCCCACTGGGCCTGCACGTTGATCTCGACGACCTCGGGGTCGGCGATGCGGACGCCGGCGGCCGTCGTGAGGGCCATGGTCAGCTCGACCTTGCCGTTCGCGACCGAGGTCACCGGGAACGTGACGCGGTTCGAGGAGTCCGGCTGCACCGTGACCTTGACCGCGTTCTTCTCGATGCGCAGGAACGAGTTCGACGGCTGGACCGTCAGGAACACGGTGATGGGGTACGCCGACCGGTTCCGGATCGAGATGGGCAGGGAGGACCGGTCCCCCAGGAGCAGGATGCTGCTGCCGTTGAGGATGCCGACGCTCGCGACGACCTTGTCGGTCTTGGCGACCCGGGCGTCGACGGCGGCGACCAGGCCGTCCTGGTCGGACCGCCAGGCGTTGGAGGCCGCGGCGAGGTCCGCCAGGCGGGCGGGGGCGGTGAGCTCGGCCGGGTCGGTGACCGCCGAGGCGAAGTCGGTGAGGTCATGGGCGGACTCGACGATGCGCTGCAGCTGGTCGAGCCGGGCGTCGTCGTCGGAGGAGCTGGCGAGGGTGAGCGACCCGGGCGTCGTCGCCGCGGCCGTGGAGAGGTCGGCGGGCGAGACCCACGCGGTGCTCTCGAGGGCGTCGAGTGCCTCGCTGAGGCGCGTGGAGTCCGTCGGCCACGAGCGACCCAGGGTGAGCAGGACCGGGCCGCTCGTGCTGCCCTGGCGGGAGGCGGTGGCGAGCGTCGCGGTGAGCTCGCTCATGGCGCTCGACCAGGCGCGCTGCGTGGTGGCGGTGGCGGCGTCACGGAGCATCGTCGACATGCCCTGGTCGGAGACGAGGACGTGGTCGTCGCCGATCTTCTCGGACGCCGCGATCGTGGTGTCCCCACCGGCGGAGGTGTTGCTGCTCGCGACGACGGTGGACTTCGTGCCGGCCTTCCGCAGTGCGGGCAGGTCGTCGGTCGCGACGGTGCCCTCGACCGGCCAGGCGATGGAGGACATCGTGTACGGGAAGTCGAGCAGCGACGCCGTGGTCGGGAGG
>NZ_JALNUI010000018.1 GCF_026544205.1 Curtobacterium sp. GC_Cur_3 | reverse complement strand
GATGGCCTGCCGGACGCTTCCGCGCAGGAGGATGCTGGTCAGATGACAGACGAGGACGAAACAAGCGGGACTCCAGGGCGCTTCCGAACGCTGCGGCCGAATCCTCTTCGGGACGTTCTCCCGTGGGTGGCCGTTGTGGTCGGAGTGGTGTTGGTTGTTCGAGGGTTCTTTGGCCTCACCGACCACCATGGGCCCGAACAGCTTTTCGTGGGCGCCGGCCTGTCAGTCATCGGCTTGGTCGTGTTCTTCATCAACCGGTGGCAGGCGAGGAGAGGACTCTGACGTCGTCTCGTATGCCGATCGTCTACCGATCGCGTCGACGCCACCGGTCGGCTCTGATCGCGTAGTCGACCGCCCCGTGATCAGATCCCTCGATCGCCACGTCGTCCTCGAGCCTCCGCGTCCCGATGTGCTGCATCCCGATCCGGCGCATCACGCTCCGCGAACCGACGTTCACGGTCATCGTCTCTGCGAAGATCTGTCCGAGGCCGCGGACGGCGAAACCGTACTCGAGCAGCGCAGCGGCTCCTCCGGATGCCAGACCCTGCCGCCAGAACCGCTTGTGCAGCCGGTACCCCAGTTCCGCCCCGCCGCGATGGTCGTCCTCGGCCTCGGTGAGGAGCCGCCATCCCACGAAGGTGCGCTCCGTGAACCCGGCCCAGAACCCCAAGCCCGAGCCTGCACGACTCATCCGACGAGCGTGCGAGGAAGCGACCTCCTCCGCTTTCCGGGGCAGCCCGTCCCCGACAAACCGCATAACGTCCGGATCGCTGTCGAGCGCGACCTCGTGCCTCACGTGCTGATCATCGAGCGGCTCGAGTCGCAAACGCTCGGTGGTCAACGAGGGCTGCAACACAGGAGAAGTAGAGCCATCAGAACGACGGCAACAGTGGCGACGAAGCCGGCTGTCAGGGCGACGATAGTGGCCGCAGCGTCGAGGCGGCGCTGCGAGTGAGACGAAGGTCGCGACGACGGACGCGCAAGCGAGGTCCACTCGATTGCGGGTGGCGGCTCCATAGCGAGCAAGTCTAGGCAGCGAGTCGTGGCGGCTGCGCTGTTGCACATGTTTCCGCGGCCGTATGAGCATCCCGGATGACGATCGGCATACGGGACGCGCTCGAGCACGTTTCGGCGCACTATGAACGCGTGCGCGTGTTGACAATTCAGACGGTAGCGATGGGTGTCTCTGCGGAACAGGAGGCGCACTGGCCGCGGCTCGCATCCGCTGCTCTGCTGGCAGCAGAGGAGGGCCGCGAGCCCGTTCCCGCGGTGTGGTTCAGGACAGATCAGGGAGCGCGTGGGCTGATTCCGGTTTCTGAGCTCACTCCCGTGACCTTCACTGATGACGAAGAACCGGCCCGGTTCCTCGGGACAGTGACCGCGCTCGGCCCCGACGCCGCTCCGTCGACCTGAGCGCTGTCCGGTGGCGGATCTACCCCGAGCGGAAACGTCGGGCTGCTCCTACTCGAGCTGTCCTCACGGCGTCCGGGCTCATCGGGTAGGCGAGGGCGCGACGAGGCCGGTAGTGCTTCAAACAGTCCGGCGCGCAGCCGTATCGGCGGCCGATCGGCTACCAGGGCGTCCGGTCATCGGTTAGCCATCTGACGCGTCGCCAAAAGGTAGAACACTTGGGGGCCGACCAGTGACCGCATACGCTGCCCGCCGCTTCTACCTGCGACGGCGTGAGTTGAGGAAGACAAGTGCGAAGGCGATCAGGGCTGCAGCGCCGATGACGACGAGTGGCAGCGGACCCCATATCTGGGTAGCGGAACTGAACACGATTCCTTCTACTCCTCGCAGCCAACGTCTCTATAGCCTGTCGGCTACCGGACGAAGCGGTTCATTCGGTCTTGCTTGCCGATTCTGAGACGATCCGGTTCTTCCGACGCACGACGTGTCGGACGACGAACTCCGTTACGACGAGCAGTGCTGCAAGTGGCAGCATCGGGATCGACCACAACCCGATCAGATCGCCGTAAGGATCACCTCCGCCGAGCATCAACAGCGGCAGGAGCAGCACCGAGCCGACGGCGGTGGTCAGCACCAACAGGAGCCACGCCCGCAGCGAAACGGCGCCCCGCACCCGTCGAACAACGAGCGCGCCCGACACGATCACCACCATCAAGGCAACCGGCGGTGCAGCAAAAAGAGCGCCGAGCAGGCCACCCCAGGCGAAGACGACGCAGACGTACACCGAGGCGACGACCGCCGCCCACCCCAACGTCAGATCGAGCGCCACGGGCGCTCCGCGAGCCTTCACAGTCCAGAGCCCAAAGCGAAGCACGGCCGCATCGCGCGACCCACCCCGGTAGCCGAACCGCTATCGGTCGCCGCATCGAGAGTGGGAAGCGCCCGGCAGGGGCAGTCAACGGGATGTCCCGGCCTGTGCGAGATCGTGACATCGTGCGCTGCCGTTTCGGTGCCCAACGTGTTGTCGGAGCCGGGGAGGGTCAACCAGACGTGGTGTAGGTGCTGAGCGTCGCATTGCTCCACCACGGCGGGGTATCTGGAGCGCTTGGCCAACCCAGAAGGAACGCCTGCACATGTACGTTGACGAACGCTGCGAGTGCAACCGTCGCGATTGCGAGGGCCAGGATGCTGGTTTGCATGATCGCGCGATGCCGAGTCGTGTCATCGTGGCCTGTGCGCGCGACCAGCGCCGACAGGACGACGAACAGCACGGCTATGACGGCGAAAGCTAAGAGTGGTGCGTGGGTCTCAAGGGAACGGGTCGTGTTAGCGCTGAGCTTCTGTTCGAGGTCGCCCTGAGCGGCGACCGTGACGAGCAGGGCCGTCGCGACGGTGTAAGCCACGATTGTGGCCATGGTGCGGAAGCGACTGCTGACGGGCCGGGTGGCACTCACGGACTGCGCGGCGGGCATGAGGCAGTGTGACCGATCGCCGGTGATGAGACAAGAGGCGGGCACTGTTGCGCAAGCCGGTCTGCAGCGATGAAGACACCGGCTCGTACACGTTCACGAAGCTCGTCATGGGTAAGAGAGCGTTGCATCGCGTCCCGGTGGACGACCGGGTCGTGAGACATTCGCCATAGGCCTGCCGCGGTAGCAAACTTGTCGTGTCCGGCATGCTTGTCGGATGGCGTTTTCGTGGTGGACGTGGTGGGGGCTTATGGCCATCATGTTTGTGGGGTGTGGGCTGATCGGGCGTGCTGGCGTGCTGGTGTGATTGCGGTTCGCAGAGATGGGATCGGCCGTGCCAGAGCCGAGCGCGGAACCAGTGCTCCTTGGTTCTGGTCAGGAGTCGGAGTGTTCGTAGTCACAGGTTTACTGTTGATCTTGTGGGGTCATCGCACTCGACGGCTGACCTTCGAACACCAACCTCGGCGTCAGGCCTGACCTGCCCCGGTGAGGGATCGGCTACCGAGCCATCCATCGCGCCGATTCGAAGTAAAGAGCATGCCCAGCGGTGACTAGCCATTGGTCGAGAGGCGTCAACGTATGCTCAGCTCATGACCGTCCGGCGCGTTCTCGACTTCGTCGGCGTCACGGAGCCCAAGAGCGAGCGGAAGCATGACGGCACCGGTCCGGACGGACGCTGGGCAGTACCAATCCGCCGCGTCTTCCCATGGTGGTATGTCGCTGGCGCAGTCGTGTCAGTTGGTGTTCTGATCCTGCTCAACCCCGACGGTAACCAAGCGATGGTCGCTTTCTGGGGCCCGACGATCGGTATCGCCATCCGCGATCGCGAAAAGGCGGCACGCGCGCGGTTGGATCAGGGCCTCCCGGCCGATCGCGCATCACTGCTCTCACCACGATGGCTCGAACCGGTCTGTGCGGCACTACTATCCGTGTTCGCGGTCGGTGGCGGCCTGCTGCTTGACGCACTGTTTGGCAACAGAACGTTCGTCACGGTCTGGGTTGGCACGGCCTTGTTAGCAGGCAGCGTCCTCGGATTCCTCCTGCTGCTCGTCGTCCTCCGCACGCGACGCCAGCGGGGGCGGACCGCCGCTCCATGACGAACCCCCAAACGTTGTCCCGGCTACCGATCGTCGACTGAGACTGCTTCGCGCGGACGACGGCGCCGGCCGTGCCAGGCTGGCCGGGTGATTCTGCTGACCGAAGCCGTGCGTGGTGCGTGGCTCGTCGAGCGAGCCGGCCGATGGGCGACCGTCGGCGGTGTCGCTGGTACCGGTTTCGAGGCGTACGTGCGGCTGCTGCACCCGCTCCAGGCGCACCGTACCGACCCGAACACAACCGATGAGTGGGGCGTTGCCCTCACCGTTGAGTCCACGCGATGGCAGTGGGCTGAGGTCGCGCGCCGCAACGGCCGGGTGATGCATCCCCTGGTGCAGTGGTTCCGCATCAGCGACACCGAGCAGACGGTCGATTGGCCGGACGGATGGAGCGTCGGTCAGTCCGACGACGGCTGGTTCGACCCCGAGGACCTCGCGGTCCTCACCGCGCATCTGCGGGTCGCGACACGGACGCCGGACCACCTGGTCGTCGGAGCGTGGGAAGGCACCGGCAACCCGCCCTGGCCCGAGGGTGGTCGGAACGAGAACGCGCGCGCTCGCATGCAGATGCCCTGGCCCGGTCGTGACATGTGGCTGTTCAGCTCAAGCCTGAGCGCGCTCGCGGACCCGACGTGGGCGCAACGCAGGGTCCCGGGGTGGGAATGCAGCCGCCCCGGGCAGGAAGGGCCCTACACGTCCCTGGTCTGGCCCGAGGACCACTCTTGGGTCGTCGCGTCGGAGGAGGACTGGGACTCGACGATCGTCGCTGGCTCGCGCACGTTTGTTGACGACGTCCTCGCGGACGACCGCTTCGAGGCCTTCGAGGTACACGAGGGGGACGACCTGAGCTGGGACGGCGATCTCCTGAACGCCCGCCAAGCGACGCGACCGGGGCCCTGAGTCGACCAGACTCCCCTGCGCGTCGAGTTCCGTCAGGCCACACCGTCACCCATCGCTGCGGCGGCACTGCCGTGCGTCAGCGCTGCGGCAGGCGCCGGCCGTCGGCGTCGAGGTGGTCTCGCCACGACCTCTTGGCCGTCCAGCCGAGCAGGCGTCGTGCCTTGGCGGTGGAGATGCCCGAGGCGTCGACGCGGTCGAGCTCGCGGAGCTCGACCTGGTCGCCGTGGTGCTCGCGCAGCGTGGCCGCGAAGTCGTGGCCACCGGCGTTGTCGGCGGCCGCGATGTAGAAGACCTCGTGCCCCGGCAGGTCTGACTCCGCCGCGAGCAGGAGCGCGTCGGCGAGATCGTCGGCGTCGATGTAGCTGCCGAAGTTCGCGCTGGTGCTCGACGCTTCGCGCACCTGCGGCCCGAGGTTCTCCTCGTAGTTGCTCTCGTCGTGCACCGTGCTCGGACGGATCGAGATCGCGCGGATGTCAGAGCGTCGCACAGCCGCGTCCATCAGCTGCTCGCCGAACGCCTTCGAGAGCGCGTACGGGTCCTGTGGGTGCAGGGGGTGTTCCTCATCGACCGGTACGTAGTCGGGCAGGAACGGCCGCTCGGGGAAGAAGTTGCCGACGATGCTCTCGCTGGACACGTTGACGAAGCGGGGCACGCGGAACCGGACTGCCGCCTCCAGGACGTTGAAGGTCGACATCAGGTTGGTCTGGAAGACCACGTGCGCTGGGTGACCGGTCGGCTGTGGGATGGCCGCGACGTGGACGACGGCGTCGACACCGGCGACGACCGCGAAGGCGCTGCCCGCATCGGTGAGGTCGGCCAACTGGTAGCGACCCGGTACGACCGATCCCGCATCGAACACGGGCGGCACGAGGTCGACCCCGAGCACGTCGTGACCCGCCTCGACGAACCGCTTCACCGTGGCTCGGCCGACCTTGCCGCGGGATCCGGTGATGACGACCTTCACGGTGCTCCTTCTCGGCCACGCGGCGTCAACGCCAGCCGGAGCGCCGGAGTCGTCCGCGATGGTGATGTGCCTGAGGCTACGCCGAGCCAGCGGAGTCAGTCGGGCGACGTCCTCCCGGCCGGCTCTGCGCGGCCTGCTGCTCCTCGACAGGGCGTAGTGTCAGGCCGACATCGACCCCGGACCTCGGTCGTTCCGACCTCACCACCGCCGAACTCACCACGCGGCCTGCTGAGCTGACCGAACGGGGCCCACGCCATGCAGTACCTCATCCACAACGCACGGTCGTTCTTGACGGGCAGCGCTGCAGCCGGTGCGGTGATGCGCTACCGGACGTCCCTGCAGCTCGTGCTCGGCACCGACAGCGTGGACCTGCCGGCGATCGACCTCGACGGCACGGCGACTCGGGTCCGGCTGCGCATCAGTCCGCGGACGCGGATGCGATCGGTCTGGGCTGAGGACGACGAACTCGAGTCGGACGACCGTGTCTTCGTCGACGCACTCCGTGACCGCGCGGCACTGCTCTGATCGTGCTGCGCACACCCACTGCGTTCGACCCCCTGTTCGTCACCAGGATCAGTGGTGCCCGTGCACGACGGCGTGCCCGAGTCCCCGGCTGATCATCCAGCGGTTGACCGGCGTCGTGACGAGGAACGCGAGCACGAGTGAGAACGCCAGTGAGCCCCAGAACAGCCAGTCGCTCAGCTGCGCGTCGAGAGCGCCCGGGACGGCCGCGATCACCGAGTTGTCGATGAGCTCCATCACGGCGATCGACACGGTGTCCGCCGCCAGGGCCACCTTGAAGGCCGCACCGACGGTCAGCCCCGACCGGATGACCCCCCGCATCGTGAGGGCATAGCCGAAGACGAAGGCCAGGACGATCGACAGGACGACCGTGCCGGCGTTGTGCAGGCCCGCGGCGGTCCCGATCACCATGCCGAGGACTTCACCGATCGCGCAGCCCGTCAGACAGTGCAGTGTCGCCTGCGCCGCCATCGCCCACGTCGTCGAACCGTGTCCGCTGGTGCCGTGGTCGGCCATGTCGTGGTGCTCGTGTGCGTTCATCGCGGTCCTCCGGTTCCGTTGCCGTCTCGATGATACCCCCGGGGGGTACCAAGTGCGCAACGCGCGAGCGGACGAGACATTCCCCAGACCCCTGGGCAACGACCGATCAGGCCCAGTGCGACGGCCGCTCGAACCCCGTCGGCAGGACTGTCGCGGCATCACCCTGCGCGCTGTTCACCTGCATCTGGGTCAGGTAGACCGCACCCGTCAGGTCCGCGCCGGACAGGTCGGCGTCGCGCAGGTCCACCCCGAGCAGGTCGCAGCGGTGCAGCCGTGCATCGCGGAGGTCGGCGGCGATGGCGGTGCTCCCCCGGAGTGTCAGCCCGCTGAGGTCCCGTCCGCGGAGCTGTGCGCCCATCAGGTCGGCGCCGGGCTCGAGGCTCCGCTGGGACCGCGGCTGCCGGGTGGTGACGACGTCGCGCCGGGCGATGTCGCTCGCGCGGACGAGCAGCGGACGGGCGGCGTCGTACTCGGCGTCGACGTCGAGCTCGGCCAGTGCCGACGGCGTCCCGTCGCTCAGCACCCGGACGTGCTCGAACGTCGCCACCCACGGAGCGGGGTCGACGGCACCCGTGACGAGGTCGATCGCCTCGTCGAGGTACCACAGCAGTTCGTGCAGCCGACGGACGATCGGGAACGTCCCGAACATCGCCGCGCGGGTGTCGTCGTCGTCGCGCCACGAGCGTCCGGCGAACGTCTGCCGCGACACCTTCTGCCCCGCACCGAAGCAGTCGAAGACCGTGCAGCCCTTGAAGCCGCGGTCGCGCAGGTGCGGGTGGATGCGGCACCCGTCGACGCCGTCGAGGTTCGTGCAGGGCTCCCCCGCGTCCTTGTCGAACGGGAAGTCGGCGGACTTGGTGAAGGCGAGGGCGACGCAGCACAGGCCGAAGCAGTTCGCGCAGTCGGCGCCGAGGTCCTCACGACGGCCGAGCTCGATCCGCGTCCGCCCGCCTCCGGTCACCCGAACACCGCGACGGTCATGCCCGACCCGGTGGCTGGCAGGTCCATCGCGACCAGCGCATCGGGCAGGTCGTCGAACCCGATCGTCCGACCGATCGTGGCGTCCGGTCGCAGCCGACCGGCCACGACGTCGTCGAGCATGGCGGCGTACTCCCCCACGGCGATGCCGTGACTGCCGCGCAGCTCGAGCTCCTCGCCGATCACCCGCCCCATCGGGATCGCTGGCGCCGCCTCGTCGCCGAGGAGCAGGCCGACCTGTACATGGCGTCCGCGCGGCCGGAGCGACTCGACCGCGGCGACCGAGGTCGCACGGCTTCCAAAGGCGTCCACGGACACGTGCGCTCCCCCGTCCGTGCGCCGTCGGACCTCGTCGACGGCGTCGAGTCCGGACGTGACGGTCTCCGCGCCGAGTGCTGCTGCCCGCTCGAGCGCGGCGGGCGAGACGTCCACGGCGACCACGTGCGCCCCGGCGGCGACCGCGACGATGACCGTCGACAACCCGACACCGCCGCACCCGAACACGGCGACGTGCTCCCCCGCCCGGAGCCGGCCCCGGGCGTGCAGGGCGTGGTACGCCGTGCCGAAGCGGCAGCCGAGCGCCGCGGCCTCGGCGAACCCGATGCCGTCGGGCAGCGTCACGAGGTTGACGTCGGCCTGCGGCACGACGAGCTCCTCGGCGAACGACCCGGGCAGCGTGAAGCCGGGCTGCTGCTGGCGCGTGCACACCTGGGTCGCTCCGGCGAGGCACTCGTCACACGCCCCGCACGCGAAGACGAAGGGAGCGGTGACGCGGTCCCCGACCCGGTGGTCCACCACGTCGGACCCGGTCTCGACGACGACGCCGGCGAACTCGTGCCCCGGGACGTGCGGCAGCGTCACGGAGTCGTCGTGACCACGCCAGGCGTGCCAGTCGCTCCGGCAGACACCGGTCGCGGCGACACGCACCACCACGCCGTGTGGCGGGCACACCGGCCGCTCGACGTCGACGATCTGCGGGGTGTCCCCGAAGTCCCGGTACATGACTGCGCGCATCCCGTCATCCTGCCAGCAGGCGGACTTCCCTGAGACGACCGCCCGGTCAGACGACCGACCCGTCAGACGACCGACCGGTCAGACGACCTCTCGTAGGATCGCCGGATGTCCTCCACCGCGATCCGTCGCAGCGCCCGGATGTCCCTCGTCGCGATCGTCGTCGCCCTGACCGGTCTCGTCGGCCTGGCCTCGGCCGCACCGGCCCAGGCGCACTCGGCTCTGGTGTCGAGTGACCCGACCGACGGGCAGACGATCACGACGCCGATCGACCACGTCGCCCTGACGTTCTCCGAGGCGCCGCTCACCGGTCTCGACGCCGGGCTCCGCATCGAGGTCCGCGACGCCGCCGGCACCGACCGGGCTTCGGGCGACGTCACCGTCGACGGCACGACGATGTCCCGCACCGTCGACCTGGCAGACGGCACGTACACGGTCCTCTGGCGCTACGTCTCCCCCGACGGCCACCCGGTCACCGGCGAACTCGGCTTCACGGTCGCGCTCCCCGCCCCGACGCAGGGACCGTCCGCCTCGGCGACGCCGACCGCGCCCGCCGACGAGCCCACCGAGACCAGCGCGACGGTCGAGCTGACCCGCTCCGCCACCCCGGCAGCGGGCGACGCCGGTTCCGGCGCCGGTGGAGCCGCACTCTGGCTCGGCGCTGGCGCCGTCCTCGTCGCCGGCCTGGTCGCGGTCCTGGCGGTGGCGCGCCGCCGCCGCGCGCCCGCCGAAGGCTGACCCACCCGGTCGACCCGACGACGACCGACGCACCACCACGACGGACGGGAGGCCCGGTGCCAGCTGGCACCGGGCCTCCCATCCGTCATGTGGTGGCGTCAGGGACGCCGGTACCAGGACGGAACCGACCGTCCGCGTCAGTACTCGATGCGACCGCGCCGGTCGTGGAACTCGCCCGTCGGGCCGTCGGCACCGAGCGTGGCGAGCATGACCGTGGCGTCCGTGCCCTCGGTGATCGTCTGGTGCCCGCCGAAGCCGTTGAACTCCGTCGCCGTGTAGCCGGGGTCGCTCGCGTTCACCCGGAACGTCGGCAGGTTCTTGGCGTACTGCACGGTGAGGGCGATCACCGCGGCCTTCGACGCGGCGTACGGGATCGACGGCACGGGGTACTCGTCGTGCCCGGGCGTCGAGAGCCAGCGGGTGAAGCCGACCCCGGAGGCGACGTTCACGACGACTGGGTTCGACGACGCCTGCAGCAGCGGGAGTGCGGCCTGGGTGACACGGACGATGCCGACGACGTTCGTGTCGAGCACGCCGGTCATGACGGCTGCGTCGAGGTCGTCGACGCCGAACGAGGCGCCGAGCACCCCGGCGTTGTTCACGAGCACGTCGAGCTCGGGGATCGACGCGATCGCGCTGTCGACACTTGACTGGTCGGTGACGTCGAGCTGGACGACGTGGGCTCCGAGGGCGCGGGCGTCGTCGCCGGTGGACGGGTCGCGCATGCCTGCGTACACGGTGTGGCCGGCCTCGGTCAGGCGGCGGACGGTCTCGAGTCCGAGGCTGCGGTTGGCCCCGGTGATGAGTGTGGTGGTCATGTGCCCAGCCTGTCCCCTCGGCCACAGGACTCCCAGGTGCCGTTCGACGGTGGGACTCCGAGTACCACCCCGGGCGGCCCGGGACAGGCGAGGATGAGGGCATGAGCGAGTTCGCGAACGTGCTGCGGTCGTGGCGGGACCGGGTCCGACCGGAGGAGGTCGGGCTGCCCGCCGGTGCCGGACGCCGGACGCCCGGGCTCCGACGCGAGGAACTCGCCGCGCTCGCGGGGGTGAGCGTCGACTACGTCGTCCGGCTCGAGCAGGGTCGGTCGGTCAACCCGTCGCCGCAGCTGCTCGGCGCCCTCGCGACCGCGCTGCGCCTGACCACCGAGGAGCGGGACCACCTGTTCCGGGTCGCGGACGCCGCACCACCGTCGCGGAACGTCGTCCCGCGACACATCACCCCTGGCGTGCAGCGGATCGTCGATCGGCTCGGGGACGTCCCGCTCGCGGTGTTCACGGCGACGCACGACATCCTGCTGTGGAACGACCTCTGGGCGGCGATGAACGGCGACCCGGAGCGCCTGGTCGGGCTCGAGCGCAACCTCGTCTGGCGGCACTTCATGGTCGGGCAGCACAACGTGGACTACGACGACGAGCACGCCGAGGAGTTCTCCAGCGACCTCGTGGCCGACCTCCGCACCGCGTACGGGCGGTACCCGGGCGACCGCGCGCTCGCCGACCTGGTCGCACGGCTCCGCGCCGAGTCCCCCGAGTTCGCCCGCCGCTGGGACACGGCCCGGGTCGCGGAGCACCGGGCGAGCCGGAAGACGGTCCACACCGCGGCCGGGCCGATCGAGGTCGACTGCGACGTGATGACCGTCCCGGGCGGGGACCTGCGGATCGTCGTCTACACGGTGGTGCCCGGCTCCGAGGCGGCGACGACGCTCGACCTGCTGCGGGTCACCGGGCTGCAGGACTTCGCGCCGCGCTGACCGCGCACACCGCTCACACCGCGAGCAGGCCGAGCAGGCCGAGCAGGCCGAACGACCGGACCGCTCACACCGCGAGCAGCGCCAACGACGCGTTCTGCCCGCCGAAGCCGAACGAGTTGTTCAGCGCCGCACGGAGCGACACCTGACGTGCGGCACCGGACACGACGTCGAGGTCGATCGCCGGGTCGAGGTGCTCCAGGTTCAGCGTCGCCGGCACGATCCCGGTCTCGAGCGCCTTCACGGTCAGGATCGTCTCGACCGCCCCGGCCGCGCCGAACATGTGCCCGATCGCGCTCTTCGGAGCGGTGACGACGGCGCCACGGCCGACGACCCGGGCGATCGCGGCGGCCTCGCTCGCGTCACCGAGCGGGGTGCTCGTCGCGTGGGCGTCCACGTGGTCGACGTCCGCGCCGGTGAGCCCGGCCATCCGGAGCGCCTGCGTCATCGCCCGCCCCTGCCCGGAGCCGTCGGCGCGCGGCGCGGTGATGTGGAACGCGTCCGAGGTGATGCCCCACCCGGCGAGCCGAGCGTGCACGCGGGCGCGACGGGCAGCGGCGTGGTCGGCCCGTTCGAGCACGACGATCCCGGCGCCCTCGCCGAGCACGAACCCGCGGCGGCTGCGGTCGAACGGCCGCGAGAGCGTCGTCGGGTCCTCGCCCTCCGGCTTCGCCAGTGCCTGGGACTGGGCGAACGCGGCCATCGTCACCGGGGTGACCGCCGCCTCCGTGCCCCCGGCGATGACGACGTCGGCCTCCCCGGAGCGGATGAGTCGGGCACCCATCGCGATCGCCTCGGCGCCCGACGCACACGCCGACACCGTCGTGTACGCCCCCGCCCGGGCGTCGACCTCGATGCTGATCTGCGCAGCGGTCCCGTTCGCCATGAGCATCGGCACCGTGCGCGGCGACACCCGGCGGGCCCCGCTGCGACCGAGCTCGTCGTGCGCGTCCAGCAGGGTCTCGATGCCGCCGATCCCCGTCCCCACCACGACGGCGAGCCGCTCCGGGTCGAGCCCGGTCGCGGCACCGGCGAACCCGGCGTCCGCCCAGGCCTCCCCCGACGCGACGAGTGCCAGCTGCTGGCTGCGGTCGAGCCGGGCGGCGCGGACCCGTCCGAGCGCCCCCTCGGCGTCGAGGGCGGCGTCGGCGCCGATGCGGATCGGCACGCGGGCCCACAGCTCGCCGTCGCGGTCGAGCTCGTGCACGCCGGATCGACCGGCCACCAGAGCGTCCCAGAGCGGGTCGACCCCGTGCCCGAACGGCGAGACCGCGCCGTACCCGGTGATGACGATGTCGCTGCTGTCGCTGTTTGTATGCTGCACAAGTCGAGTTGTACCACGTACAATTCAGCCATGGCAACCCCTCGTGGCACG
Source organism: Curtobacterium sp. GC_Cur_3 (assembly GCF_026544205.1). Lineage (GTDB taxonomy): Bacteria > Actinomycetota > Actinomycetes > Actinomycetales > Microbacteriaceae > Curtobacterium. The sequence continues at coordinate 73,636 of NZ_JALNUI010000018.1, read as the reverse complement.
GCGACCCGCGCTCGGATCCTGCAGGCAGCGGCGGACCTCCTCGCCGACCGGAACCCCCGCACCCTGACGGTCAGCGAGGTCGCGCGGGCAGCCGGGGTCTACCCCAACCAGATCACGCACCACTTCGGCTCCAAGGACCGGCTCGTGGTGGACGCCGCCTTCGTCCGGTTCCTCCGCGACACCACCCGGCTGCAGTCGGCGGGCCGACGGGCGTCGACGTCCGAGGGCTTCCGCGACGTCCTCGCCCGCACCGCCCTCGCGATGCCGTCGACGGGCCTGCTGGTCACGGCCCTCGGGCTGGCGCAGGACGACGACGCCCTGCGGGAGCGTACGAGCACCCTGCTCGCCGTGCTGTTCCGCCAGTCGGAGCGCTACCTCGAGCGGGTCGTCGCGGACCACGGCTGGACGAGCGAGCGCGGTGTCGCGCGGGACGCCAGGACGTTCTGGAGCGCGGTGTTCGGCGCCGTCCTGTTCGCCACGGCCGGGGCGGTCGGCGGCCCCTCGGACGTGGACGTCGCCGCGACCGTCAGCATCAGGGGCTGACGACCGCGGCGACGCGAGCGCTCAGTGGCGGGTCGGACTCAGTGGCTCGTCGGGCTCACTCGCCGAAGCCGGACCGGACCAGGGCCTCGAGCGCGTCGACGGCGTCCTGGGCGTCGTCGCCCGTCGCCTCGATCGACACGGTCGCGCCCTTCGGCAGGGCGAGCGCCATGATCCCGAGCAGGCTCTTCGCGTCGACGCCGTTCACCCGGACGGTGGCGTCGTACTTCGCGGCCGTCTTCACGAACTCCGCCGCGGGGCGGGCATGCAGACCGGTCTCGTTGACCAGCTGCACGGTGGTGGACGCGGCCACGTCGTCAGCGGGGCCGGCTCCGCTGTCCGGCACCGGGCCTCCAGGCTGGTCACCGTCCGACGGACGGGAGGCTCCCCCAGCGTCCGCCTCGGACGCTGCGGCCGAGCGGGCGGCTGCGAGCACCGCGTCGACGTCGCCTCCGGTCTGGGCGGCGACCGCCGCGGCGACAGTGCCCTCGACGACGGGGGCGTCGGACACGTGCACCCGTGCGCGGAGGTCGTCGTCGAGGAAGTCGAGCGCGGTGTCGGTGGTCAGGTAGGCGGACCCGAGGTCACACAGGACGACGACCGCGTCGGCGGTGGCGAGCTCCTCGATGCCGGCGGTGATGGCCTCGAAGGACGTGCCGATCCCGCCGTCGTCGGTGCCGCCCGCGGCGACGAGCTGGACGTCCGCGGCCATCTGCCGGGCGAGCTCGACCGTGCCGGAGGCGATCGCCGCGCTGTGCGAGACGACCAGGATGCCGACGCTCACGCCGCGTCCACCGCGGCGCGCAGGATGTAGGCCGTCGACTGCGCGCCGGGGTCCCGGTGCCCGACGGCGCGTTCGCCGAGGTAGCTCGCGCGGCCCTTGCGTGCGACGAGCGGCTCGGTGGACTCGGCCCCGGTGCGTGCGGCGTCGGCCGCGGCCTCGAGGACGCGCTCCGGGGACTCCCCCGCCTGCGCCGCGGTGGTGGCGGCGTCGACCGCAGGGGTCCAGGCGTCGATCATCGTCTTGTCGCCGACCGCGGCCTTGCCGCGGGAGACGACGCCGTCGCGGGCCGCGGCGAGCACCTGTACGAGCGTCTCGGCGTCGAGCTCGGTGGCGTCGCCCGCTGCCTGCGCGGCCTTGAGGTACGCGGTGCCGAACAGCGGGCCGGCGGCACCGCCCACCGTGGAGATGAGCTTCGTCGCGACGGTCTTGAAGACGGCGCCGGGGGTGTCGAAGGTGCCGGACTCGACGGCCTCGAGCACGGCACGGAACCCGCGGTCGAGGTTCTCGCCGTGGTCACCGTCGCCGATCTCCCGATCGAGCGTGACGAGCTCGGCCCGGTGCTCGTCGATCGTCGCGGCGGTGCGTCGGACCCAGTCGGTGGCCCATGCGGTGTCGAGCGCCAATGTCGTTCCTTCCTGCGGGGCCTCGCTCGGCCCTGCGTGCGGGCCGGGCGTGGCCGGTTCGGCGGCCGGTGGTGCCGGCCGGTCGGGTGTCAGCGACCCCAGCGCAGTGCCGGGGTCTCCACCGGAGCGTCCCAGAGGGTGAGCAGGTCGTCGTCGAGCACCGTGACGGTGATCGAGAAGCCCTGCATCTCGAGGGACGTGACGTAGTTGCCGACCAGGCTACGCGCGACCTCGTGGCCACGATCGGAGAGCACCTCGGCGGCGCGTCGGTAGGCGATGTAGAGCTCGGAGAGCGGCGTGCCGCCCATGCCGTTCACGAACAGCAGCAGGCGGGAGCCGGCCGGCAGGTCCAGGTCGGTGAGGACGGGCTCGAGGACCCGGTCGACGAGCTCGTCGGCCGGCGCCATCGCGATGCGCTCCCGACCGGGCTCCCCGTGGATCCCGATGCCGAGCTCGACCTCGTCGTCGGCCAGCGTGAAGGACGGCTCCCCCGCGTGCGGGACGGTCCCCGGTGCGAGCGCCAGGCCCATCGACCGCGTGACGTCGTTCACGTGGCGTGCCACGGCCGCGACCCCGTCGAGGTCGTCACCGCGCTGCGCAGCGGCACCGGCACACTTCTCCACGACGACCGTCCCGGCGACCCCGCGCCGACCGGCCGTGTAGAGCGAGTCCTGCACGGCCACGTCGTCGTCGACCACGACGGTCTCCACGCGGATGCCGTCCATCTCGGCGAGCTCGGCCGCGGTCTCGAAGTTCAGGACGTCGCCCGTGTAGTTCTTCACGATGTGCAGCACGCCGGCGCCGCCGTCGACGGCCTTCGTCGCCGCGACCACCGGGTCCGGCGTGGGGCTCGTGAACATCGGCCCGGGGACGGCGGCGTCGAGCATGCCGAACCCGAGGAAGCCGGCGTGCAGGGGCTCGTGCCCGCTGCCACCGCCGCTCACCAGGGCGACCTTGCCCGCCACCGGGGCGTCCGCGCGGTGCAGGTGGACCGGGTCCTCGACCAGCACGACGTGGCCGGCGTGGGCTGCGGCGAACCCGCGGACGGTCTCGGTGACGACGTCGTGCGGGTCGTTGATGAGCTTCTTCATGGCGGGAGGACTCCTCGGGTCGGGACCGGGACGAGGCCTGCACACCGCCGACGTCGTCCGGAGTGGAGCCAGGCTACAGCGGGCGGGTGTTCCCCGAGCGTGCACGTCCGTGCACCGCCTGGCAGGCGGGAACCGGGGTGTCGATGGTCGGACGCCCGCTCCTCGTGCACGTTCGTGCACTTTTCTGTCGAACGCTCACGAGGACCCCCCGCGGGCCGGAAACCCGGCAGTATGCTCGCCCCAATCACTCGATGGGGAGTGCCGAGCAGCAGCGGGCCTCCCCAACCAACACAGTTGGAGGTCACCGATGGACGACATCGGCGTCAAGTTCCTTTCCGAGCTCGTGGGCACCGCGATGCTCATCATCCTGGGTGGCGGTGTCGTCGCCGCCGTCTCGCTCAAGAAGTCGAAGGGCTTCGGCGCGGGCTTCCTCATGGTCACGATCGGCTGGGGCTTCGCGGTCTTCGCCGGCGTCACGGTGTCGTACAAGTCCGGCGGCCAGCTCAACCCCGCGGTCAGCCTCGCGCAGGCCATCCTCGGCAACATCTCCGTCGGCACGATGCTGCTGTTCTGGCTCGCGCAGATGATCGGTGCGGTCATCGGTGCCGTCATCGTCTGGCTCGCGTACAAGCAGCACTTCGACGAGGAGCCCGACCCCGCCGCCAAGCTCGGCGTGTTCTCCACCGGCCCGGCGATCCGCTCGTACGGCTGGAACCTCGTCACCGAGATCATCGGCACGTTCGTCCTCGTCTTCACGGTCATCGCCTTCACGAACGGCAAGACCCCCTCGGAGCTCGGCGCGATCCCCGTCGCCTTCCTCGTGATCGCGATCGGTGTCAGCCTCGGTGGCCCCACCGGCTACGCCATCAACCCGGCACGTGACCTCGGCCCGCGCATCGCGCACGCCTTCCTGCCGATCAAGGGCAAGGGCACGAGCGACTGGGCCTACGCCTGGGTCCCCGTCGTCGGACCGCTGCTCGGTGGCGCGATCGCCGCCGGCCTGTCCTACGCACTCCTCCCCGTCGTCGCCTGACGCCGACCCCTCCCACCACGACGGTCGACCCCGACCCCCGGGGCCGACCGCAGCACGACCACCCAGAAGGAGCACCCATGGCCGACTACATCGTCGCCATCGACCAGGGCACGACCAGCACCCGCGCCATCGTCTTCGACCACTCCGGCTCGATCGTGTCGAGCGGTCAGAAGGAACACGAGCAGATCTTCCCGCGCGCCGGGTGGGTCGAGCACGACCCCAGCGAGATCTGGGACAACACCCGTGAGGTCATCGGCCAGGCACTGTCCCGCGCCGACATCACCCGCCACGACGTCGCGGCGGTCGGCATCACGAACCAGCGCGAGACCGCGGTCGTGTGGGACAAGACGACCGGCAAGCCCGTCTACAACGCCATCGTCTGGCAGGACACCCGCACGCAGGCACTCGTCGACAAGCTCGCCGCCGGTGACACCGACCGCTACAAGTCGATCGTCGGGCTGCCCCTGGCCACGTACTTCGCCGGGACGAAGATCATGTGGATCCTCGAGAACGTCGAGGGTGCACGCGAGAAGGCCGAGGCCGGCGACCTGCTCTTCGGCACCACCGACACCTGGGTCCTCTGGAACCTGACCGGCGGCACCGACGGCGGCGTCCACAAGACCGACGTGACCAACGCGTCCCGCACGCTGTTCATGGACCTCGAGACGCTGCAGTGGCGTGACGACATCCTCGCCGACTTCGGTGTGCCGAAGTCGATGCTCCCGGAGATCGTCAGCTCCTCCGAGGTCTACGGCCACGTCGAGTCCTCCAGCCTCCTCCGCGAGGTCCCGATCGCCGGCATCCTCGGTGACCAGCAGGCAGCCACCTTCGGCCAGGCGGCGTTCGACAAGGGCGAGTCGAAGAACACCTACGGCACCGGCAACTTCCTCATCTTCAACACGGGCACGGAGATCGTCCGCTCGGAGAACGGGCTGCTCACCACCGTCGGCTACAAGCTCGGCGACGGCGAGACCCACTACGCGCTCGAGGGCTCGATCGCCGTCACGGGGTCGCTCATCCAGTGGCTCCGCGACAACCTCGGGCTCATCCAGAGCGCGCCGGAGGTCGAGGCCCTCGCCAAGACCGTCGACGACAACGGCGGCGTGTACTTCGTGCCGGCGTTCTCCGGGCTCTTCGCGCCGTACTGGCGTCCCGACGCCCGCGGCGCGATCGTCGGCCTGACCCGCTACGTCAACAAGGGCCACATCGCGCGTGCGGCCCTCGAGGCGACGGCGCTGCAGACCCGCGAGGTGCTCGACGCGGTGAACGCCGACTCCGGCGTCGACCTGACCGAGCTCAAGGTCGACGGTGGCATGACCGCGAACAACGCCCTCATGCAGTTCCAGGCCGACATCCTCAACGTGCCCGTCGTGCGTCCGGTCGTCGCCGAGACGACCGCGCTCGGTGCCGCCTACGCCGCCGGCCTCGCCGTCGGCTTCTGGGCCAACCTCGACGAGCTCCGCGCCAACTGGCAGGAGGACTCCCGCTGGGAGCCGCAGCTCGACGCCGCCGAGCGCGAGCGCACGCTCCGCCTGTGGAAGAAGGCCGTCACGAAGACCTTCGACTGGGTCGACGAGGACGTCCAGTAACACTGCACCACAGCACGGACGGCCTGGAGGCCCGGTGCCGGTCCCTGGGACCGGCACCGGGCCTCCCGGCGTTGTCCGGTACGCGCTACGCGGCGCCGACCCAGTCGGCGAGTTTCTGCTCGGCCGCGCCGGAGTCGATCGCCTCGGCCGCGACCACGAGCTGCTCGCGGAAGCGGTGCAGGATCGGGCGGTCCCACTCGGTCGGGTCCTGGGCCAGTCGGAAGGAGACCAGGCCCGCGGCGGCGTTCAGCAGCACGATGTCGCGGACCGGGCCGGTCTCCCCCGCGAGCACCCGACGGACGATCGCGGCGTTCACCTCGGGCTCACCGCCGAGCAGGTCCTCGGTCCGGGCACGGGGGATGCCGAGGTCGCGGGGGTCGAGGTCGTGCTCGGTGACCCGGCCGCCGGTGACCTCCCAGATGTGGCTGTGGCCCGTGGTCGTGAGCTCGTCGAGGCCGTCGTCCCCGCGGAACACGAGTGCCGTCGCGCCACGGGTCTGGAACACGCCGGTGATGATCGGCACGAGCTCCAGCTGGGCGACACCGACGGCGTTGGCCTCGCACCGGGCGGGGTTCACGAGCGGCCCGAGGAAGTTGAACACCGTGGGGACGCCGATCTCGCGGCGCACGGCGGCTGCGTGCCGGAACCCGGGGTGGAAGGCGCTGGCGAAGGCGAAGGTCAGGCCGACGCGACGGAACGTCTCGGCGACGCGCTCGGCGTCCATCGTCAGGTCGAGCCCCAGGGCCGCGAGGACGTCCGACGAGCCGCTCTTGGACGACGACGCCCGGTTGCCGTGCTTCACCACGGGGACCCCCGCGGCGGCGATCACGACGGCCGCCATCGTCGAGACGTTGACCGTGCCGACGACGTCCCCACCGGTGCCGACGATGTCGAGTGCCATCGGGTCGACGTCGAGCGGGACGGCCGCGTCGAGGATGGCGTCACGGAAGCCGACGACCTCGTCGACCGTCTCGCCCTTCGCGCGGAGGGCCACCGCGAAGGCGCTGATCTGCGCGTCGGTGGCGCGCCCGGCGACGATCTCCTCCATGGCCCATGTGGACTGTCTGATGCTCAGGTCCTCGCGCGCCATGAGCGCACTGATCACCACGGGCCAGGTCAGGAGGTCAGACATGCCGACGATCGTACTGTTTTCGAACGACCCGCCAGTTGACTGGCAAAACACTGTCGGTGGTTTCGGCCATAATGGAGAACGTGACAAGCACCCCTCTCTCCAGACCAGCCAGCGGTACGGTCCTCAACAGGCCGAACCCCGTTGCCGTGGGGACGATCGTGTGGCTGGGCAGCGAGGTCATGTTCTTCGCCGGCCTGTTCGCGATCTACTTCACGCTGCGCAGCACCTCGCCCCAGCTGTGGGCCACCGAGACTGCGCACCTCGAGGTGCCCTTCGCCTCGGTGAACACCATCGTCCTGGTGCTGTCCAGCTTCGCGTGCCAGTTCGCCGTCTTCGCGGCTGAGCGCTTCCAGGTGCACCGCACCAGCTGGAAGCCGACCGACTGGGGCATGACGGAGTGGTTCTTCGTCACGTACTGCATGGGTGCGATCTTCGTCTGCGGCCAGATCTTCGAGTACGCCAACCTCTGGCACGAGGGCATCACGCTCTCCTCGAGCGCCTACGGCTCCGCCTTCTACTTCACCACCGGCTTCCACGGCCTCCACGTCACCGGTGGCCTGATCGCCTTCCTCCTCACGATCGGTCGTGGCTTCGCCGCCAAGAACTTCGGTCACAAGGAGGCCACCACGGCCATCGTCGTGTCGTACTACTGGCACTTCGTCGACGTGGTCTGGATCGGCCTCTTCGCCGTCATTTACCTTCTCAAGTAGGAAACGGACAGCACCAAGCGCATGTTCAACAGCAGCAAGTCCAAGAAGAAGGGCCGTCGCTCCCCCGTGGCGACCGTCTCGCTCATCGTCGTGGGTCTGATGACCACCGGTGGCGCGTACGCCCTGTTCAGCTCGACGGCCAGCGCCGACGACAACGTCAGCACGGTCGCCGCCTCGAGCCAGTCGCAGGTGAACGAGGGCCAGAAGCTCTTCGCGTCCAACTGCGCCACGTGCCACGGCCTGTCCGCGCAGGGCACCAGCGAGGGCCCCTCGCTCATCGGTGTCGGTGCCGCCTCGGTCGACTTCCAGGTCGGCACCGGCCGCATGCCGCTCGCGCAGCAGGGCCCCCAGGGCGAAGAGAAGCCCGAGCAGTTCACGAACGACCAGGTCGACGCCATGGCGGCCTACGTCGCCTCCCTCGGCCCCGGCCCGTCGGTGCCGTCCCAGTCGCTCACCAACGGTGAGGACGGCGACGCCGCCGAGGGCGCCGAGCTCTTCCGCATCAACTGCGCGATGTGCCACAACGTCGCCGGAGCCGGTGGTGCCCTGACCGAGGGCAAGTACGCGCCGAACCTCCACTCCGTCACGGGCAAGCACATCTACGAGGCCATGCAGACCGGCCCGCAGAACATGCCGGTGTTCAACGACCTGAACATCACGCCGGAGCAGAAGGCCGACATCATCACGTACCTCAAGTACGTGCAGGACAACAAGTCCCCCGGTGGGTTCGCCCTCGGGTCCCTCGGCCCGGTGGCAGAGGGTCTGTTCATCTGGATCTTCGGACTCGGCGCAGTGGTCGCGATGACCGTGTGGCTGACCGCGAAGTCCAACTGATCGTCCGTGTCGCACGACACTGAAGGGAACACCATGGCAGAGCACGACGACGAGGCGCTGAACTCGTCCTCGGCTGTCGAGAGGCACGCGGCATCGGTCGGCGGCGGTACCGCGGTCGTCCCCGCGGAACCGTTCGAGAACCCGGGCGAGCCGCCGCACCGTCCGCGTCGCACCGACGTCGACCCGAAGAAGGCCCGCCTGGCCGAGCGTCAGGTCGCGACGTTCTTCTACCTGTCGATCGTCGGCAGCGTCCTGTCGATCGCCGCGTACATCGCGTTCCCGATCAGCGCGGACGACTTCGGCACGGTCCGCCTCGCCAACCTCTTCCTGGGGCTCTCGATCTCGCTCGCGCTGCTCTCGCTGGGCATCGGCGCCGTCTACTGGGGCAAGTCCCTCGTCACGGACCGCGAGATCACCGAGCAGCGCCACTCCACCCGTGGGACCGAGGCCACGCGTGCCAAGGCCGTCGAGGCCTTCACGCTCGCCGACAAGGAGTCCGGCTTCAGCCGTCGCAAGCTGATCCGCAACTCGATGATCGGTGCGCTCGTCGCGTTCCCCCTCCCCGGCATCGTGCTCGTGCGTGACCTCGCACCGGCCGCCGACCCGAACGAGCTCCTCCGCCACACCATGTGGGCCAAGGGGACTCGTCTCACGAAGGACCCGACCGGACTCCCGATCAAGGCATCGGACGTCACGATCGGCTCTGTCTTCCACGTCATCCCCGACGGGCTCCTGGACAAGGAGCACATGCTCGAGGAGAAGGCGAAGGCCGCGGTGCTGCTCATGCGCCTCGACCCGAAGGACCTCAACCCGGCGAAGGGGCACGAGAACTGGGGTTACGACGGCATCGTCGCGTACTCCAAGATCTGCACCCACGTCGGATGCCCGGTCGCGCTCTACGAGCAGCAGACGCACCACCTGCTGTGCCCTTGCCACCAGTCGACCTTCGATGTCTCGAACAACTGCGAGGTCATCTTCGGACCGGCTGCCCGTCCCCTCCCCCAACTTCCTATCGCGATCGACGACGACGGCTACCTGGTGGCGCAGAGCGACTTCCACGAACCCGTCGGGCCGTCCTTCTGGGAGCGTGCACGCTGATGACAACCACAACCACGACACGAGCACCGGAGACCAGCACCAAGCCGGCTCCGGAGCGCGGGTCCCGCATCATCGGCGGGATCTCCAACTACATCGATGAGCGGACCAGCATCTCCGGCCTGGTGAAGGAGGTCGGACGCAAGATCTTCCCCGACCACTGGAGCTTCATGCTCGGTGAGGTGGCGCTGTACAGCTTCGTCGTCATCCTGCTGTCGGGGACGTTCCTGACGTTCTTCTACCAGGCGTCGATGGCCGAGGTCGTCTACAACGGCACCTACGTCCCGCTCAAGGGCGTCGCGATGTCGACGGCCCTGCAGTCCACGCTCGACATCTCGTTCGACATCCGCGGCGGTCTCTTCGTCCGGCAGATCCACCACTGGTCGGCTCTGCTCTTCGTCGCCTCCGTGATGCTGCACATGGCCCGCGTGTTCTTCACCGGCGCCTTCCGCAAGCCCCGCGAGCTCAACTGGGTCTTCGGCTTCGTGCTGTGGGTCCTGGCCATGGCCGAGGGCTTCACGGGCTACTCGCTCCCCGACGACCTGCTCTCCGGCAACGGTCTGCGCATCATCGTCGGCATGATCGAGGGCGTCCCGGTCATCGGCGTCTGGATCGGCTACATCCTGTTCGGCGGCGAGTTCCCCGGGACCGCGATCGTCGGGCGTCTGTACACGCTGCACATCCTGCTGCTGCCCGCGATCCTCGTGGCGGTCCTCGGTGTCCACCTCGTGCTCGTCGTGATCAACAAGCACACGCAGTATGCGGGCCCCGGCAAGACCAACGACAACGTCGTGGGTGTCCCGATCCTCCCGGCGTTCGCCGCGAAGGCCGGTGGCTTCTTCTTCATCGTCGCGGGCATCCTCGCCCTCATCGCCACGCTGTTCACGATCAACCCGATCTGGAACTACGGCCCGTACGACCCGTCCCCCGTGTCCGCCGGTACCCAGCCTGACTGGTACATCGGCTTCGCGGACGGCGCGCTCCGACTTGTCCCGCCGCACTGGGAAGTCCTGTGGTTCGGCTACACGGTCTCCTTCAACCTCCTGGTCCCCATCGGGGTCCTGGTCGCGTTGATCCTGGCGATCTTCCTGTACCCGTTCCTCGAGGCCTGGGTCACCGGTGACAAGCGCGAGCACCACCTCGCTGACCGTCCCCGCAACGCCCCGACCCGCACCGCGATCGGTGCCGCCGGCATCACGCTCTACGCCAGCCTCTGGGCAGCGGCGAGCTCGGACATCATCGCGACGCACTTCATGGTCTCGGTCGACCACGTGATCCACGTGATCCAGGCCACGACGGTCCTCGGCCCGTTCGTCGCCTTCTGGATCACCAAGCGCGTGTGCCTGGCGCTGCAGAAGAAGGACCGCGAGATCGTGCTCCACGGCTACGAGTCGGGCCGCATCGTCCGCCTCCCGCACGGCGAGTACATCGAGGTCCACGAGCAGCTCGACGAGTACGAGCGCTGGCGTCTGCTGCAGTTCAACGAGTACAAGCCGCTGATGGTCCGCCCGAATGCCAAGGGCCAGATCACGCCCGCGCAGAAGGTCCGCGCCGGCATGACGCGCTTCTTCTTCGAGGACCGCATCGCCCCGGTGTCCAAGGCCGAGCTGGAAGCCGCACACGCGGCACACCACGGCCCCGACCTCGAGGGCAGCCACCAGGCCCCGCAGGTCGGAGCAGGGCACTAGCTCTCACTGTTCGACGAACAACCCCCATCACGCCGTGGTGGGGGTTGTTTCGTTGCCGGCGACAACACGCCGTCTGGGGTTCACCTGCGATTCAAGGACACGTGTTGGACTGCTCCAGCACGATGTGGCAATGTGTTGCACCGTGCACTCCCCCAGCGGGAGATCCTCTGCCGAGGAACCACCAACGGAATGAGAACCCGATGGACGCCCGGACGGCTGAACACCCCAGGCCGAACCACTTCCTGCTCCACCTCAGCGACACCCACCTCATCGCGGGCGACGGCGACCTCTACGGCGCCGTCGACTCCGCCGCCCGGCTGACGCAGATCATCGACGAGATCGAGGCCTCCGGCGCTCGACCCGAAGCGATCGTCGTCACCGGTGACGTGGCCGACAAGGGCGAACCGGGCGCCTACGCCCGCGTCCGCCAGATCATCGAGCCGGCGGCCGAGCGCATCGGCGCCCAGGTCATCTGGGCGATGGGCAACCACGACGAGCGCGGTGCCTTCCGCCAGGAGCTCTTCGGCCTGCAGCCCACCGACCGGCCCGTCGACTTCGTGTACGACGTCAATGGTCTCCGGGTCATCACGCTGGACACGAGCGTCCCCGGTGCCCACCACGGCGTCGTCACCCCCGAGCAGCTCGACTGGCTCGCTGAGGTGCTCTCCGAGGCCGCACCGCACGGCACGGTCCTCGCGATGCACCACCCGCCCGTTCCGAGCGTGCAGGACCTCACCGTCCTCGTGGAGCTCCGGGAGCAGCAGGCCCTCGCCGAGGTCCTCGAGGGCTCGGACGTCCTCACGATCATCGCCGGGCACCTGCACTACTCGACGAGCGCCGTGTTCGCCGGGATCCCGGTGTCCGTCGCCAGTGCCACGTGCTACACGCAGGACCTCAACGAGTTCCAGCGTGGGACCCGTGGCCGCGACGGCGCGCAGTCGTTCAACCTCGTCCATGTGTACGGCCACACCGCCGTGCACTCGGTCGTGCCCATCGGGACGTACTCCACGGTCGGCCAGCCCGTGTCCTCCGACGAGACCGAAGCTCGTCTCGCCGCCGCCGGGGTCACCATCCCCGACGCCGTCGAGCCCGCCCCCGTGACGTCGAGCATCCCGGTGTTCACGCTCGACTCGGTCCCCGTCTCCCCCATCCGCCGCTGACCCGTCGGGCGGCGCCGCCCCGGCTGGTCACACCTCGTCGCTCCCGCGACGCCGAGTGGTCCCTCGTTGTCGCTGACCGGCGCCGCAGGCGACAGCCGGTGGCCGCTCAGCGGACGTGAGCGGGGTGTCGTGACCGCTCGCGACGGCGCGCCTCGGACCGCCGCCCCCTGCGGTGAGATCGCACTTGGTGTCGGCTCCGGCGGACCGGAGGCGACACCAAGTGCGATCTCACCCTGGTGACCGCTCGGCAGACGTGAGCGGGGTGTCGTGACCGGTCAGGAGGCCGGACGCAACGGGGTCCTGCGGACGCGGCACGAGCCTCCCGGCCGGACGCGCGCGATCCCTGGCGGTGAGATCGCACTCCGTGTCGGGTCCGGCGGACCGGAGGCGACACGAAGTGCGATCTCACCGGGGCCAGACGGGGACCCGCGGCCCGGCGCCGAGTGCTCACACGTCGTCGGTACACGGCGGCGCAGGCGACAGCCGGTGACCGCTCGGCAGACGTGAGCGGGGTGTCGTGACCGGTCACGCACCGGACGCAACCGGGTCCTGCGGACGCGGCACGAGCCTCCCGGCCGAGCGCATGCGCGCCCCCTGGCGGTGAGATCGCACTCGGTGTCGGGTCCAGCGAATCGGAGGCGACACGAAGTGCGATCTCACCAAATCGCGCGCGTCAGGCCTCGTCGGGGCGCTCCCAGGGCGCCGGGAACGGGAAGTAGCGCTCCAGGAAGTCCGTGACGCGGGTCGTGCGCTCGTCGTCGCTGACCTCGGGGAAGCTGCCGTCGTTGAGGCAGAAGAAGTCGGCGTTGCGCTTCTTGAGCAGCTCCTCGAGCTCGCGGAGCCCGGAAAGCATCGTCGTGTCGATGTAGCCCACGGGGACGTTCTCCTGCACGATCGCACGGCCCGTGAGCAGCGCGTAGTAGTGGTACAGCGAGTTCGTCACCGAGATGTTCTCGGCGGCACGGAACCGCGAGGCGGCGGTGGCGCGGAACTCGTCGGCGAACTCGTGCTCCATCTCCGTCATGATGCTGGCGCGGAGGGGTGTCGGTGCGTGCTCGAGGTGGCGCGTGGTGACGGCCCCGAAGCGCTGCTGCAGGAGGCGACGGTTGACGCGGGCGGAGTTCTCGAAGCCACTGCGGCGCGGGTTGTTCGACCCGAGGCCGATGCGGGTGTCGGCGAGCAGGAACTTCGTCACCGAGCCCGGGCTGAAGAACACCGACGGGTCGACCGGCCGGCCGAAGAACATGTCGTCGTTCGAGTAGATGAAGTGTTCGCTGATGCCCGGGATGTGGTGCAGCTGCGACTCGACGGCCTGCGAGTTGTGCGTGGGGAGCACCGAGGGGTCGGCGAAGAACTCCTCGCTCCGGACGATGCGGACGCGGGGGTGGTCGGCGAGCCAGGCCGGAGCCGGGGAGTCGGTGGCGATGTAGATCGTCCGCACCCACGGCGCGTACATGTAGACCGATCGCAGGGCGTACTTCAGCTCGTTGATCTGCCGGAAGCGGGCGGGGGCGTCGTCGCCCTCACCGAGCACGGCGGACGACTGCGCTGCCTGACGGGCACGCTGGTACTCGATCGCGTTGCCGTCGACCCACGAGAACACGATGTCGATCGGGAAGCGGATGTCGGAGACGTGGTCGTCGAACATGTGCTCGACGGTCTGCCAGGTGCGTCCGTAGCGCTCGATGTCGACGAGGACGAACTCCTCGATCGGCAGGCTGCGGCGCATCAGGGCGTTCTCGACGGGAGCGAGGACCTCGGTGTCCGTCACCCGCCAGAACTCCATCTGCACGCTCGTCTCGGCGCCGTAGCGGAGCCGCCCGATGGGCTCGAGCCGCGGCCGGAACACGCGGAGGACGGTCTCGTCGACGGGGCCGAGGCCGTCGTCGACGACCAGGACCGCCGGCTTGCCCGGGGGCTTGGCGTAGAAGGGCTCCCCCACGGCGGCGTCCATCACGGCGGACTCGGCACGCTGGCGGTCGCGCTCGTCGAGGGCGATCACCGGGCGCTGGTCGTTGCCGCGGATGAGCAGGTGGTCCACGTCGCCGGCGGTGAGCGCGTCGTCGAGGAAGAGCAGGTCGTCGATCATCGACTGCTGCGGCGTGAGGTGCCCGTTCAGCAGCGTGAAGCGCCCCTTGCGGAGCACGACGTCAGACCGGTCGAGACCGCCGGAGGACGGTCGAGGGTGCAGCAGAGGACTCTCGGTCACCGGCTCGGTCTCGTTGCTCATCCATGCCCTTCTGGTCGTGCGGTCGGGACCTGCACCCGACCCCAGCGATCCTATCGGGCGACCGGTGCCTCCGTGGTTCGGGGCACCTTGACCGCCAGGCCCATCACCACGAACAGTGCTGCGGCGACGATCTGGAGCGCCGCCCAGACCTGTCCGGGGATCGGCACGGTGACGAGCGGGTTCCAGCAGACGGCGATCGCGGCGGTCACCGCGAGGGCCCACCACGCGCGGCCACGGAGCGCGAACACCAGGATGATGAGCGCGAGGACCGTCACGCCCCAGCGGACGGCGACGAAGGCCGGGGCGTCCAGGAACGCGACGCAGGCGAGCAGCACGATCGCCGCGATGAGACCGGGGGCCAGTGCCGGCCGGGTGAAGTTCGTGACCGGACGGGAGGCTCGTCCACGGCCGCCAGCGCGGCCGCCGGTCCCGGCACGGTCGGCACCAGCACCGGTCGCCCGGTCCCCGGTCGCGCCGGTCCCGAACGAGGACCCGCGCGGCGAGCCGAGCGACGACCCGACCGCGGGCCGTCCCTTCCGCGCCGCCATCAGGCCGAGGCCTCGTCCACTTCGATCGCGGTCATCGAGCGGGACATCGGCGGCAGGCCGCGGAGCCGCTCGAGGGCCGGCACGAGCTCGTCGACGTAGGCACGGTAGCCCTCGTCGTTGAGGTGCAGGCCGTCCTCGGTGTACTTGTCGGAGAGGTGGTCGCCGTCGGCCAGTGCAGGCCAGGCGTCGAGGTACTGCGCGTGGCACGTGGCGACGAACTGCCGCAGGTGCCGGTTCGCCTCCTCGATGCGGGGCGTGTGGTCGGCCTGTCGCGGCAGGATCGACACGAGCAGCAGGCGGACGCCCGGGAGCTCGCGACGGAGCGTGACGAGGATCGTCTCGACGTTGCGGACGACGTGCTCGGCGCTCTTGCGGTGGTTGCCGAAGTCGTTCGTGCCGATGAGCAGCACGATCACGTCGGGGGCTGCCGCGACCACGGAGTCGATCCGGGCAAGGACGCCGTCGGTGGTGTCGCCACCGATCCCCTGGTTCAGGGTCCGTTCGTCGGGCAGGCGCTGGTCCCAGGAGCCGCCCTCGGTGATGCTGTCCCCCAGGAACAGGACCAGTTCTCGGTCGTTCTCGGTCATGATGCCTCCTCGTGCGCCGGCGCGCGCGACCCATTCTGCTCGGTCCGGTTGGTCTGCGTCGAGTCCGTGCGGTGCGCCTCGCGCTCGGCGCGGGCGGTGATGCGCTCGACCATGCCGGGGAAGATCACCCCGTGGAAGGGCAGGATGCCGTACCAGTACAGGCGTCCGGCGAGTCCCTGCGGGAAGTAGATCGCGCGCTGGTGGTAGTCGCAGCCGCCGTCGTCGGTCGGTGTGACCGTCATCTCGAGCCAGGCGCGGCCGGGCGACTTGAACTCGGCGCGCAGTCGCAGGTAGTGGCCACGGTCGAGCCGTTCGACGCGCCACCAGTCGAGCGCGTCGCCCTGCTCGAGCCGCTTCGGGTCGCGGCGCCCACGGTTCAGGCCGACACCGCCGAGGACCTTGTCCATCCAGCCGCGGGCGACCCAGGCGAGCGGGAAGGAGTACCAGCCGTTCTCGCCGCCGATCGACTCGACGACGCTCCACACGGCCTCGGGCGGGGCGGACGAGTGCCGGTTGCGGTCGTCCACGTAGACGGTGTGCCCCGCCCAGTCCGGGTCGCTCGGCAGGGGGTCCGCGGTGCCGGTCAGGGTGGCGTTGCGCCAGCTGGTGGTGACCTCGCCGGCGCGCATCTTCGTCAGCGCGAGCCGGACGGAACGCCGGTACGAGGTGAGCCCGCCCTCGGGACGGGGCACCACGTCGTCGATGTCGTGTTCGCGCTGCACGCACTCGAACTGCAGCGACTCGATGATCGGCGTCGCGAGCTTGCGCGGGATCGGGGTGACCGCGTTGAACCAGTGGGCGGCGAGGCCCGGGGTCATCACCGGCAGCGGGCTGATGGGGCGCTGCGGGAGCTTGGCCTCCACCGCGTAGCCGTTGAGCATCTGGCCGTACCGGAGGACGTCCGGGCCGCCGATGTCGAACGTCCGGTTGACCTCGGCCGGGATGTCGAGCGCCTTGACGAGGTAGTAGAGCACGTCGCGCACGGCGATCGGCTGGATGCGGTTGCGCACCCACCGCGGCGCGGGCATCCAGGGCAGGACGTCCGTGACGTGGCGGATCATCTCGAACGAGGTGCTGCCGGAGCCGATCACCACGCCGGCCTGGTAGGCGATCGTCGGGACGCCGGAGCCGAGCAGGATGTCCCCGACCTCCTTCCGGCTGCGCAGGTGCTTCGAGAGCTCGCCGTCGGGGTGCAGTCCGCCGAGGTACACGAAGCGGCGGACGCCGGCGGCCTTCGCGGCGTCGGCCATCGTCTGGGCGGCGTCGCGCTCGGCCTCCTCGAAGTCACCGTCGGCGCCCATCGCGTGGGCCAGGTAGTAGACCGCTTCGATGCCGTCGACGGCGGTGCGGACGGCGTCGCTGTCCTGCAGGTCGCCCTGGACGACGTCGACGCGGTCGCGCCAGGGGACGTCGTCGAGCTTCTGCGGGGTGCGGGCGAGGACGCGGACGGAGTGTCCGGCGTCGAGGAGGTGTGGGACGAGACGACCGCCGATGTAGCCGGTGGCCCCGGTGACGAGGACGCGCATGCCTGGCACGGTACGCGCTGCCCCTTGAGGCTAGGCTTGCCCGGTGGACAACGCACCCTTCTCCGTCACCGCCGACGCCGTCCGTCGGCTCATCGACCACGCGATCCTGAAGCCGGAGCTCACCCGCGCCGACGTCGACGCGCAGCTCGACGAAGCCGCGACCCACCGCGTGTTCAGCGTGTGCGTCCGCCCGAGCGACGTCCAGCACGCCGTCGAGCGGCTGCAGGGCACCGGTGTGGGCGTCGGCACCGTCATCGGCTTCCCGCACGGCACCACGACCACCTCCACCAAGGTCGCCGAGTCGCTGCAGGCCCTGGCCGACGGCGCCTTCGAGCTCGACATGGTGCAGAACATCGGCGCGGCGAAGTCCGGGGACTGGCAGCGCGTCGAACAGGACGTCCGCGCCGTGGTCGACGCCGCGGGTGACACCGTCGTGAAGGTCATCCTCGAGACCGCCTTCCTCACCGACGACGAGGTCGTCGCTGCCAGCCGTGCCGCCGTCGCCGGTGGTGCCGCGTTCGTGAAGACGTCGACCGGGTTCGCCGGCGGCGGGGCCACGACCGAGCACATCGCGCTGATGCGCCAGACGGTCGGTGCCGACACCGGGGTGAAGGCCTCGGGCGGTGTCCGCGGGCTCGACACCCTCGTCGACATGGTGCACGCCGGCGCCGACCGGATCGGCACGAGTGCCTCGGCCCGCATCCTGGACGAGGTCGCGCACCGCGTCGCGACCGGCGCAGCCTCAGGTGTCGGCGACGACACCACCTCCTACTGACCCGAACCCACCAGCACCGAGCCGGTGCGCGCCCGACGTGACGCTGCGTCGAGGAGCCGCTCCGAGCCTCCATACCGACGCATCGGAGCGCCCATGTCGAACCCCGCACCCGCCACCGACGACCTGAGCGGGTCGCTGGCCCTCGCCGTCGACCTCGGCGGCACCAAGGTCGAGGCCGCGCTGGTCTCCGAGCATGGCGTGGTGCTGCCCGGCAGCCGGTTCCGCAGCCCAACCGGTCCGCAGCGGACGTCGGACGAGCTCCAGGCCGCCGTCGACGAGGCCGTCACGAACGCACTCGCCGCCCTGCCCGAGGGTGCAGCGCTGGCCGGGGTCGGCATCGGCTCCGCCGGACCCGTCGACGAGGTGAACGGCCGCGTCTCGCCGCTCAACATGCCCGTCTGGCGCGGGTACCCGCTTCGCGACCGCGTGGCCGCCCATGTCCCCGCCGGCACGCCCGTCGTGCTCCGCATGGACGGCCTGGCCATCACGCTCGCCGAGCACTGGCTCGGTGCGGCCCAGGGCCACGACCACGTGATGGGCATGATCGTGTCCACCGGCGTCGGTGGCGGCCTGATCCTGCACGGCCGCACCGTCAGCGGGCCGACCGGCAACGCCGGCCACATCGGCCACGTCGAGTGCGGTGGGTTCGACGACCCGTGCGCCTGCGGCGGCACCGGCTGCCTGGAGGCCGTGGCCAGCGGCCCGAAGACCGTCGCCTGGGCGCGGCGCCAGGGCTTCACCGGGGAGACCGGCGAGGACCTGTCGGCGGCCTACGCCGCCGGGGACGAGATCGCGGTCGCCGCCGTCAAGCGCAGCGGACGAGCGCTCGGGCAGGCGATCGCCGCGGCGACGTCGCTCGTCGACCTCGAGGTCGTCGCGATCGGCGGCGGGTTCTCGCACGTCACGCCCGACCTGTTCGAGTACGCGCGGCAGGCCGTCGCGGAGCGCGTCGAGTTCGGCTTCGTGACGAAGGTCAAGATCGTGCCGACGGGGTTGTCGCAGGACGGCCCCCTCATCGGAGCTGCCGCGCTCGTGCACCGGGCGCACGTCCTGCGCTGACCCGCCGGGAGGCCCGTGGGGCGTCGTGCCGGTCGGCTCGGCCCGCGCGGGGGCGCTGTCCACAGTGTGTCCGGTCGCCGTGGCGGGTGGGGCAGGATGTCCGGGTGCCCTCCTCGCGCCTGCTGACCACGGACGACTGGCCGGAGGCGGAACTGCACGCCGCCACGCTCGCCGGTGACCTGGTCGAGGTCGGCGCGTGCTGGGCCTCGGTCGCCGAACCGCAGGACGCAGCGCTGCGAGCCGCCTCGTTCGCCTGGAGCACCGGCGACCCTCGGGTGATCGCCGCCGGTCGGACGGCGACCTGGATCTGGGGCGCTCGGTCACGGCCGCCGCTCCCCCACGACGCCTGCGTCCGGGCCGGTCAGCGCATCCACCGACGGGCCGGAGAACGGATCCGGGAGGTCGCGATCACGCCGGAGGACCTCCTCCACCCGGCGGGCGTGCCCGTCACGACGCCGGTGCGTACTGCGCTCGACCTGCTCCGGGTGCACGGGCAGGATGCCTGGGACGCGTCCATCGAGTCGGTCGCGGGGCTCATCGCGATCGGCGCGGTCGACCCCCCGGCGCTGCAGCACCGCCTGGAGCTGCTCGGCACCGTGCCCATGGTCCGTCAGGCCGAGCGGCGCCTCGCGGACCTGCTCAGCCGGCGCTGACGCGGTAGACGTCGTAGACGGCGTCGATGCGTCTGACGGCGTTGAGCACGCGGTCCAGGTGCGTGGTGTCGCCCATCTCGAACACGAACCGCGAGAGCGCCAGTCGGTCCGAGGACGTCGAGACGGTCGCGGACAGGATGTTGACGTGGTGGTCGGTCAGCACGCGGGTGACGTCGCTGAGCAGGCCGGAGCGGTCGAGCGCCTCGATCTGGATCTGCACGAGGAACACCGACTTCGACGACGGGGCCCACTCGACCTCGATCATCCGGTCGGGCTCGTTCATGAGCGACTTCACGTTGCTGCACGCCGCCTGGTGCACGGACACGCCCTGGCCGCGGGTGATGAAGCCCACGATCTGGTCGCCGGGCACCGGGGTGCAGCACTTCGCGAGCTTGACGAGGATGTCCGGCGCACCGCGGACGAGCACACCGCTGTCGCTGTTGCGGAGCTGCCGGCTCGTGACCTGGCGGGGGAAGGCGAGTTCGGGTTCGTCGGTCTCCGTCTCCGACTGGACGCCGGCGAGGACCTTCTCGATGACGGACTGCGTCGAGACGTGCCCCTCACCGATGGCGGCGTAGAGCGCGGACACGTCGTCGTACCGCATCGCCGAGGCGACCTCGGAGATGGAGTCCTGGCTCATGATCCGCTGCAGCGGGAGGTTCTGCTTGCGCATCGCGCGGGCGATGGCGTCGCGGCCCTGCTCGATGGCCTCTTCGCGGCGCTCCTTGGTGAACCACTGCTTGATCTTGTTGCGTGCACGCGGGCTGCGGACGAACGTCAACCAGTCCTGGCTCGGGCCGGAGTCGGGGTTCTTCGACGTGAAGATCTCGACGACGTCACCGCTCGACAGGGAGCTCTCGAGCGGGACGAGCCGGCCGTTCACCTTCGCACCCATGGTGCGGTGGCCGATCTCGGTGTGCACGGCGTAGGCGAAGTCGACGGGGGTGGCGCCGGCGGGCAGGCCGATGACCTTGCCCTGCGGGGTGAAGACGTAGGTCTCCTTGGCGCCGATCTCGTAGCGGAGCGAGTCGAGGAACTCGCCCGGGTCGCTGGTCTCCGCCTGCCAGTCGGTGATGTGCGCGAGCCACGCCATGTCCTGGTCGGTGGCGCTGGACGTGTCGACGTCGCGGCCGGCGGCGCGCTGCTTGTACTTCCAGTGGGCGGCGACACCGAACTCGGCACGCTGGTGCATCTCGTGCGTCCGGATCTGGATCTCGACCGGACGCCCCTGGGGACCGAGCACGCTGGTGTGCAGCGACTGGTACAGGTTGAACTTCGGCGTCGCGATGTAGTCCTTGAACCGGCCGGGGAGCGGGGTCCAGCGCGCGTGCACCGAGCCGAGCATGGCGTAGCAGTCGCGCACGGTCGGCACGAGGACGCGGATGCCGACCAGGTCGTAGATCTCGTCGAACTCACGACCGCGGACGATCATCTTCTGGTAGATCGAGTAGTACTGCTTCGGTCGGCCCATCACGTCGCCGCGGACCTTGGCGGCCTTGAGGTCCTTCTTCAGCGTGCCGATGACGTTCTGGACGAACTGCTCGCGCTTGGGCTGGCGTTCCTTGACCAGGCTGTCGATCTCGACGTAGAGCTTGGGGTGCAGGACCGCGAACGACAGGTCCTCGAGCTCGAGCTTGATCATCTGGATGCCGAGACGGTGCGCGAGCGGTGCGTAGATCTCGAGCGTCTCCTTGGCCTTGCGCGTCGCCGAGGTGGACTCGACGAAGCCCCACGTCCGGGCGTTGTGCAGGCGGTCGGCGAGCTTGATCACGAGCACGCGGATGTCCTTCGACATCGCGATCACCATCTTGCGCACGGTCTCGGCCTGGGCGCTGTCGCCGTACTTGACCTTGTCGAGCTTCGTGACGCCGTCGACCAGCATGGCGATCTCGTCGCCGAAGTCCTGCCGGAGCTGGTCGAGCTGGTAGTCGGTGTCCTCGACGGTGTCGTGGAGGAGTGCCGCGGCGATGGTGATCGGGCCGATGCCCAGGTCGGCGAGGATCTGCGCCACGGCCACCGGGTGCGTGATGTACGGCTCACCGGACTTGCGCTTCTGGCCGTCGTGCGCGCGTTCCGCCACCGAGTACGCCCGCTCGATGAGCGTGACGTCGCCCTTGGGGTGGTGCGACCGGACGGTGCGGATCAGGGTGTCGACGGCGCCGGCCGGCTGCGCGCGCGAGAAGAGGCGCGGGAGCAGGGACCGCAGTGATCCCAGGTTGCCCGTGGTGTTCGGGCCGAGCGGCGGACTGGTGGGCTCAGAGGGCGATCCCGGGCGGCTGGGCGCGGAGTCGTCCTGCTTCGAGGATTCACGGATGTCCGTCATGCTGCGCCTCCCAGGACCTGATCCGACAACACTACGCGCGTCGGGTCAGTGCCCGTGACCGTGTTCGCCGGGGGCTGTGGCGTCCGCGTCGCCCCGGACGACCGGAGCACCCGCGGACTCCCAGGCGACCATGCCGCCAGCGAGGTTGACCGCCGGGACGCCCGCCTGTTCCAGCGCGGCCACCACCCGGGCCGAGCGCATCCCCGAGTGGCAGACGACGATCGCGGGCTCGTCGGTCGGCTCGATCTCGCTCCACCGCTCGGTGAACTCGGACATCGGCACAAGCGTGGCCTGCGGGGCGTGGACCTCGGTCCACTCCCCCGGTTCGCGGACGTCGTACAGGCGGGAACCCGACGCGATGCGGGCGAGGGCGTCCTCGACGGTGATCTCCTGCACGGCGATCAGGCCTCCGCAGCTGCGTCTGCCGGCACGCCGACCTCGGCACGCCGCTTGGCGTTGGCGGCTTCCTTCTTGGCGTCCGCCTGCTTGATCTTCGGCTCGTTCTCGCGCAGGTGTGCGTACATCGGTGAGGCGATGAAGATCGTCGAGTAGGTGCCGACGATGATGCCGATGAACAGGGCGAGCGAGATGTCGCGCAGCGTGCCGGCACCGAGGATGTACGACCCGATGAACAGGATCGCCGCGACCGGGAGCAGCGCGACGATCGACGTGTTGATCGAGCGGACGAGCGTCTGGTTGACCGCGAGGTTGACCGACTGTACGAAGGTGCGGTGCGTCTCCCTGCCGGTGTTCTCGCGGACCTTGTCGAACACCACGACGGTGTCGTAGAGCGAGTACCCGAGGATGGTGAGGAAGCCGATCACCGCCGCGGGCGTGACCTCGAGCCCCACGATGCCGTACACGCCTGCGGTGATCAGCAGGTCGTGGATCAGCGCGACCATGGCCGACAGCGACATCTTCCAGGTGCGGAAGTACAGCGCCATGAAGACCGCGGCGAGGGCGAGGAAGATCACCAGGCCGCGGATGGCCTGCGCGAGGACGTCGGCACCCCAGGTGGCACCGATGAACGTCGAGGCGACCTCGGACTCGTCGACGTCGTAGGCCTTCGCCAGTGCCGACTGGACATCGGTGGTCTGCCGGTCGGTGAGCTGGCCGGTCTGCACGCGGATGCCGTGCGTCCCGAGCTGTGAGACGCGCGGGATCTCGTCGGACACGATGTCCTCGACGGCGTTCGTCGCGAGGTTCTGGTCGACCGACTTGACGTCGGAGATCGTGAACTCGGACCCGCCGGTGAACTCGATGCCGAGCTGGTACCCGCCGCGGAGCCACGGCACCGCGAGGGACACCACGATCGCCACGATCGCGATGAGGTACCAGGTGCGGCGGCGCCCGACGATGTCGTACGACCGCTTGCCGGTGTAGAGGTCGTTGCCGAACTGGCTGAAGCTCGCCATCAGCTGTCCTTCCCGTTCGGCGCTTCGCCGTTGCCGGCCTTGCGCTCCGCGATGGTCTGTCGTCGCTGTGCCTCACCGGCACTGCGCTGGCGCTTGCCGTCCACGACCGGCGCACGGAACTGTGCACGACCGCGGTACACCGCACCCAGCGCCGCGGGGTCGAGCCCGGAGAACCGGTGCCCCTCGTTGAAGAAGCGACGGCGGGAGATGAGCTGGAGCATCGGGTGCGTGAAGAGGATCACGACCACGATGTCGATGAGCGTCGTGAGGAGCAGCGTGAACGCGAAGCCCTTCACGTCGCTGACCGCGAGGACGTAGAGCACGATCGCGGCGAGGAAGTTGATCGAGTCGGACGCGATGATCGTGCGGAAGGCACGCTTCCACCCGGACTCGACGGCTCCCTCGAGCGCTCGGCCGTCACGGAGTTCGTCGCGGATGCGCTCGAAGTACACGATGAACGAGTCCGCGGTGATGCCGATCGCGACGATCAACCCCGCGACGCCGGCCAACGACAGGCGGTAGTCGACGCGCCACGACATGATCGCGATGACCAGGTACGTCAGGGCGGCGGCGACACCGAGGGACAGGACCGTCACGAACGCCAGAGCCCGGTACTGGATCACCGAGTAGATGATCACCAGGATCAACCCGATCAACCCGGCGACGAGACCGCCGATGAGCTGTGCGGTGCCGAGGGTCGCCGAGATGTTCTCGTTCGACTGGACCTGGAAGTTGATCGGCAGCGCGCCGTACTTCAGCTGGTCCGCCAGGGTCTTGGCGGACTCCGACGTGAACGAGCCGCTGATCTGCGCCTTGCCGTTGGTGATCGCGGAGTTCGTGGTCGGTGCCGTGATGACGTTGCCGTCGAGCACGATGGCGAACTGGTTCTGCGGCTGCTGGAGCGACACGAGTCGGTTGGTGACCGTGCGGAAGTCCTTGGTGCCGGTGCCGTCGAACGTGAGGTTGACGGCCCACTCGCCCGTGGTGGTGCCCTGCGAGCTCGTCGCGAGCCCGGAGGTGGCGTTCGAGATGTTCGCGCCGGAGACCTCGACCGGACCGAGGATGTACTTGCCGGCGCCGTCGGTGTCGCAGGTGACGAGCGGCTCGTCGTCGGGCGCCGTGGTGACGTCGTCCGGCGCCTTGCAGTTGTAGTTCGTGAAGAGGGCCTGCAGCTTCGGCGTGACCCATGCCAGGTCGCTCGCGTTGGACGGCTTCGTGCTCGGCGTCGCCGCGAGCGACGCGGGCGGCGAGTACGGCGTCGGCGATGCGCTCGACCCGGAGGCCCCGCCGACCGCGGTGTTCGTCGCGGCCTCGGTGTAGAGCACCGGGCGGAAGGTCAGCTTCGCCGCTGCCTCGATGCGCTGGATCGTCTGCTGGTCCGGCTTGCCCGGGATCGACACGACGATGTTGTTGGCGCCCTGGGTGTTGATCTCGGACTCCGAGACACCGGTGGCGTCGATGCGCTGGCGGATGATGTTCACCGCCTGCTGCAGCTGCTGTGAGGTGACGGATCCACCCTCGGTGTTCTGCGCCGCGAGGGTCAGCTGTGTGCCGCCCTGCAGGTCGAGGGCGAGCTCAGGAACCCAGCTCGCGCCCTCGTACCACTTGCCCGTGTCGTCCTTGCTGGTGGCCGCGAGGATCGACGCGGCCGTGTTCAGGCCGGCGAGGATCGCGATCAGGATCACCAACCAGGTGAGCGAGCGCAGCGCCTTCTTGACGGGTGTCGATCGTGCCACCGGTCGTCTCGTCTTTCTGTCAGGACCGTCGGCGCTGGACGCCGACGGAAGAGTGTCGCCACCGGGTCACGGTCGTGTCCCGGTGCCCGAGGGGTTCAGTCCTCGGTCTTGCGCTTCGCCTGCTCGGCGTCGTCTGCACGCTCGCCGTAGATCGGCTCGCCGTTGAGTTCGGTGACG
This sequence comes from Curtobacterium sp. GC_Cur_3, assembly GCF_026544205.1. Classification (GTDB taxonomy): domain Bacteria; phylum Actinomycetota; class Actinomycetes; order Actinomycetales; family Microbacteriaceae; genus Curtobacterium. The sequence goes on along the minus strand of NZ_JALNUI010000018.1, from coordinate 48,328 downwards.
TGCTCCGTCGTGTCGACCGGGGTGGCCGTCGTCGTCTCGATGTCCGAGGCGGTGTCGTCGACGACGCGGGAGAGCGTCTGACGGTGCACGGTGACGACGGTGCCGGGGGCGATCTCGACGTCGGCGGTGACCTTCTCGTCGTCGACGGAGAGCAGCGTGCCGTACAGGCCGAAGGAGAGCATCACGCGAGCGCCGGGCACCATCTTGGTGGCGAGCTCACCCTGCTGCTTCTTGCGCTTGCGGCTGTTGTAGAACATGAAGGCCGCGAACGCCACGACGATGACGATGAGGATGACTTCTTGACCCATGGTTGCATTGCCTTCTCTGGTATTTCGGTTTCGGGCCGTAGCAGTCTAGGGCACCGGGCTGTGGCTGGCGTCGCGGCCGGTTGCGGGGCCGGGACTACTCGTCGTCGAACAGGCCCGGCAGCGCCGAGGCCCCCGGCTGCCCGGGCGTCAGACCCAGGTGGCGCCAGGCCGACGGGGTCGCGATGCGCCCGCGTGGTGTCCTGGTGACGAGCCCGATCCGGACGAGGAAGGGCTCCACGACGGACTCGATCGTCTCGGACTCCTCCCCGACGGAGACGGCGAGGGTGTTCAACCCGACCGGTCCCCCGTCGAAGCGGGTCAGCATGGTCTCGAGCACGGCGCGGTCGAGACGGTCGAGACCGAACTCGTCGACGTCGTAGAGCTCGAGCGCACCCTGCACCGCGGCCATGCCGTCACCGGTGGCGTGCACGAGCTCGTAGTCGCGGACACGGCGCAGCAGACGGTTCGCGATGCGCGGTGTGCCTCGCGACCGACCGGCGATCTCCCGCAGGGCGAACCGGTCGAAGTCGAGGCCGAGCAGGTGTGCCGCGCGGATGAGGACCTGCTCGAGCTCGTCACGCTCGTAGAACTCGAGGTGCGCGGTGAAGCCGAAGCGGTCCCGCAGCGGGTTCGGCAGCAGCCCGGCACGGGTGGTGGCCCCGACGAGGGTGAACGGCGCGAGGTCGAGCGGGATGCTCGTGGCCCCGGCGCCCTTGCCCACCATGACGTCGATGCGGAAGTCCTCCATCGCCAGGTAGAGCATCTCCTCCGCCGAACGGGCCATGCGGTGGATCTCGTCGATGAACAGGACCTCGCCCGGCATCAGGGACGAGAGCACCGCGGCCAGGTCCCCGGCGTGCTGGATCGCCGGGCCGCTCGACATCCGGAGCGGTCGACCGGACTCGTGGGCGACGATCATCGCGAGGGTCGTCTTGCCGAGGCCGGGCGGCCCCGCCATCAGGATGTGGTCCGGCGTGCGGTCCTGCATCGCCGCGGCCTTGAGCAGCAGGTCGAGCTGCCCGCGCACCTTCCGCTGCCCGACGAACTCGGCCAGGGACTTCGGTCGGAGCGCGCCTTCGAAGGCGAGTTCCTCGGGTGACTGGGCGTCGGCCGCGGTGATGCCGCCGCTCATCGGGCGGCCCCGGCAGGCCGGAGGGCTCCGAGCGCCGCACGGAGGAGTGCCTGGGTGCCCATCGCCGCCACGCCGGGCTCGGTCGCGATGGTGTCGTCGACGGCCGTGCGGGCGGTCTCCTCACGCCAGCCGAGCCCGACGAGTGCGGTGACCACGTCCTCCGACGCCGGGTGGGCGACTCCGCCACGGGTGCCGGTGGGGGCGGTGGGGGTCTCGAACGCGACGAGCTTGCCGGAGAGCGCGACGATGATGAGCTTCGCGGTCTTCGGGCCGATGCCGGAGACCTTGCGGAAGGCGCCGTCGTCGTCCTTCGCGACGGCGTTCGCGATCTGTGCCGGGTCCATCTGCCCGAGGACGCCGAGGGCCGACTTCGGTCCGACGCCGGACACGCTGCGGAGCAGGTCGAACACGCGGAGGGCGTCCGTGGACTCGAAGCCGAAGAGGAGGTGCTCGTCCTCCCGCACGATCATCGCGGTGCGCAGGAAGACCTCTGCCCCGTGGCGGAGCGTCAGCGCGTGCGCCGGCGTCACGGTGACGAGGTACCCGACCCCCGCGCACTCGACGACGACGCTGGACCCGGCGATGTCGATGCAGGTTCCCCGGAGACTCGCGATCATGCCCCGAGCCTAGGGGCAGCGGCCGACGACGACGCACGCCGCGCTGCGGCCTCGGCACGCTGGAGTGGTGAGGTGGCGCGGCTGATCGGCGAGGCCGCGGTGCGGCTGGTCGTCCCTGCCTGCGCGTCGCGCCATGCACGCTGCGCTGGGGTGAGGGTCCCGGTGCCGGTGCTGACCGCATCGGGCGCACCGAGCCTCCAGGCATGGCACACCGCCAGGGCGAGCGCGTCGGCGGCGTCCGCCGGCTTCGGGGCCTCCGCGAGTCCGAGCACGCGGGCGATCATCGCCTGCACCTGCCGCTTGTCGGCGTTGCCGTAGCCCGTGACGGCGGCCTTGACCTCGGACGGGGTGTGCAGGCCGACGGGGATGCCGCGGACGGCCGCCGCGTGCAGGGCGAGCCCGGCGGCCTGGGCCGTCCCCATCACCGTGCGGACGTTCGCCTGCGCGAAGACGCGCTCCACGGCGACGGCGTCCGGGTGGTGGGCCTCGATCTGCTCCGCGATGCCCGAGGCGATCAGCACCAGGCGCTGCTCGAGCGCCATGTCCGCCGGGGTGCGCACGACGGTGACGTGCACCAGGCGGGCGCGACGGTCCGGGGTGACCTCGACCACCCCGACACCGCAGCGGGTGAGCCCGGGGTCCACCCCGAGCACGCGGAGCACCGGCTCAGTCCTCGTCCTCGTCGAGCTCGGCCTGGACGTCGGCGGGGACGTCGAAGTTCGCGTAGACGTTCTGGACGTCGTCGCTGTCCTCCAGCGCGTCGATCAGCCGGAACACCTTGCGGGCGGTCTCGGCGTCGACGGGGACCTTGAGGCCGGGGACGAACTCTGCGTCGGCGGAGTCGTAGTCGATGCCGGCGTCCTGCAGCGCCGTGCGGGCCGCGACGAGGTCGCTGGCCTCGGTGATGACCTCGAAGCCGCCGCCCTGGTCGATGACGTCCTCGACACCGGCGTCGAGCACGGCCGTCATGACGTCGTCCTCGGTCAGGCCGTCGGTCTTGGTGACGGAGATGACGCCCTTGCGCGCGAAGTTGTAGGCGACGCTGCCCGGGTCGGCCATGGTGCCGCCGTTCCGCGACATCGCGGTGCGAACCTCCGCTGCTGCCCGGTTCTTGTTGTCCGTGAGGCACTCGATGAGCATCGCGACGCCGTTGGGCGCGTAGCCCTCGTACATGATGGTCGTGTACTCGATCGACTCACCGGTGAGGCCGGCACCACGCTTGACGGCGCGGTCGATGTTGTCGTTGGGCACCGAGGTCTTCTTGGCCTTCTGGATGGCGTCGACCAGGGTCGGGTTGCCCGACAGGTCGGCACCGCCCATCTTCGCGGCGACCTCGATGTTCTTGATGAGCTTGGCGAACGACTTGGCACGGCGGCCGTCGATGACGGCCTTCTTGTGCTTGGTGGTCGCCCACTTGGAATGCCCGGACACGGTTCTCCTTGCGTCGTGCGGAAAGTCCGGATCAGTTTACCGGCCGGGAGGCTCGCCGTGCGCCCGGCACGCAGGCCCTGTGGACAGCCGGCCGCCCTGTCGTCTCGTGAGATGCGGCAAGACACCGGTGTCTGGGTGCGACGCCGCGGATTTCCGCGGTGTCATGCCGAGACGCCGGTGTTGAGCGCAGCAGGCACGGCGGCACGCATGGCCAGACGCCGGTGTTCAGCGAGGTCGGGGACGCTCGGGTCAGGCGTGCCGGACGAGGTCGAGGAAGCGCCGGTGGAAGCGGTCCTCCCCCGCGACCTCCGGGTGGAAGGCACTCGCGATGACGTTGCCCTGCTGCACCGCGACGACCTGGCCGTCGGACAGCGCCCCGAGGACGTGTACGGCGTCACCGTGCTGCTCCACCACGGGCGCACGGATGAACACCGCGTGCACCGGGGCCTCGCCGAGGTCGGGCATCGGGATGTCCGTCTCGAAGGAGTCGTTCTGGCTGCCGAAGGCGTTGCGCCGCACCGTCGTGTCGAGGACACCGAGGGTCTGCTGCCCACCGATCGCGTTCGTGATGCGGTCGCTCAGCATGATCATCCCGGCGCAGGTGCCGTACGTCGGCAGCCCGTTGCGGATGGCCTCGGCGAGGGGCTCCGCGACACCGAACGCCCGTGACAGCTTGTCCATCACGCTGGACTCGCCCCCGGGGATCACGACACCGTGCAGTCCCGCGATCTCCTCGGGACGACGGAGGGGCACCACCTCGGCGCCGAGCTCCGTCAGCGAGGCGATGTGCTCGCGGAAGTCACCCTGCAGCGCGAGCACCCCGATGCGGGGTGCCGCGCCCGTGGTCGGACTACCAGCCACGCTCGGCGAGGCGGTGCGGGGCGGGGACGTCGGCGACGTTGATGCCGACCATCGCCTCCCCGAGACCACGCGAGACCTCGGCGATGACCTTGGGGTCGTCGTGGAAGGTCACGGCCTTGACGATGGCGGCGGCACGCTTGGCCGGGTCGCCGGACTTGAAGATGCCGGAGCCGACGAAGACGCCGTCGGCGCCGAGCTGCATCATCATCGCCGCGTCGGCCGGGGTGGCGACACCACCGGCGGTGAACAGGACGACGGGGAGCGTGCCGGTGCTCGCGACTTCCTTGACCACGTCGTACGGCGCCTGGAGCTCCTTGGCGGCGACGTAGAGCTCGTCGTCCTTGAGGTGGCGGAGCGCCGCGATCTCCTTGGCGATGGTGCGGATGTGGCGGGTGGCCTCGGACACGTCACCGGTGCCGGCCTCGCCCTTGGAGCGGATCATGGCCGCGCCCTCGGTGATGCGACGGAGTGCCTCGCCGAGGTTCGTGGCGCCACAGACGAAGGGGGTCGTGAAGTTCCACTTGTCGATGTGGTTGACGTAGTCGGCCGGCGAGAGGACCTCCGACTCGTCGATGTAGTCGACACCGAGCTCCTGCAGGACCTGGGCCTCGACGAAGTGGCCGATGCGGGCCTTCGCCATGACGGGGATGGACACCGCGGCGATGATCTCCTCGATCATCGAGGGGTCCGACATGCGGGCCACGCCACCCTGCGCACGGATGTCGGCGGGCACGCGCTCGAGGGCCATGACGGCGGTGGCGCCGGCTTCCTCGGCGATGCGGGCCTGGTCGGCGTCGATGACGTCCATGATGACGCCGCCCTTGAGCATCTCCGCCAGACCGCGCTTCACGCGGGACGATCCGGTGATGGAGGTGCCGGGAGTGCTGGTGTCGGGGGTGCTGGTGCTGTCGCTCATGATGCCCCCATCCTAGTGCTGAGCGGTCAGGACCGCTGTGCGGACCAGCCTTCTGCGACCAGTCGTCTGGTGTCCCCGAGCATCTGCGACATCGACTTCGTCCTGGCGATGACCGGGAAGAAGTTCGAGTCCGACTCCCACCGCGGCACGACGTGCTGGTGGAGGTGTCCCGCGACGCCGGCGCCGGCGACCTCGCCCTGGTTCATGCCGATGTTGAAGCCGTCGCAGTGCGACACCTGCCGCAGGACCCGCATCGCGGTCTGCGTGAGTTCGCCGATCTCGCGGAGCTCCTCGGGGGTGGCCTCGTCGTAGAGCGGGACGTGCCGGTACGGGCAGACCAGGAGGTGGCCGTTGTTGTAAGGGTACAGGTTGAGCAGCACGTAGGCGTGCTCGCCCCTGGCCACGATGAGGGCGTCCTCGTCGGTCTTCTCCGGCGCCTCGCAGAACGGGCAGTCGTCCTTGTGCCCGCGGCCTTCGCCGGCCCGCCCGGAGTCGATGTACGCCATCCGGTGCGGGTTCCACAGACGCTGGAAGGCATCCGGGACAGCGGCCTGTGTGGCCGCGTCCCGGATGACCAGCGGGTCGTCCTCGGTGTCGGACATCAGACCTGCGCGCGCTCGCGGATCGCCGTCAGGATGCGCTCGACCGCCTCGTCGACGGGCACGGCGTTGTCCTGGCGACCGTCGCGGAAGCGGAAGCTCACCGCGCCGGCGTCGCGGTCCTCGCCACCGGCGATCAGCTGGAACGGCACCTTCTGCTTGGTGTGCGTGCGGATCTTCTTCTGCATCCGGTCGTCGGAGTGGTCGACCTCGGCGCGGACGCCCTCGGCACGGAGCTTGGCGACGACCTCGTCGAGGTAGTCGCCGTACTCCTCGGCGACGGGGATCCCGACGACCTGGACCGGGGCGAGCCAGGCCGGGAACGCGCCGGCGTAGTGCTCGGTCAGGACGCCGAAGAAGCGCTCGATCGACCCGAACAGGGCACGGTGGATCATCACGGGGCGCTGCCGGGTGCCGTCGGCAGCGGCGTACTCGATGCCGAAGCGCTCGGGCAGGTTGAAGTCGAGCTGCACGGTCGACATCTGCCAGGTGCGACCGATGGCGTCACGGGCCTGCACGGAGATCTTCGGGCCGTAGAACGCCGCACCGGCGGGGTCCGGCACGAGCTCGAGCCCGGACTCCTCGGCGACCTCGCGCAGCGTGTTCGTGGCTTCCTCCCAGACGTCGTCGTCGCCGACGTACTTCTCCGGGTCCTTCGTGGAGAGCTCGAGGTAGAAGCCGTCGAGGCCGTAGTCGCGGAGCAGCGACAGCACGAACTCGAGGGTCGTGGTGAGCTCCTCCTTCATCTTCTCCTTCGTGGTGAAGATGTGGGCGTCGTCCTGGGTCATGCCGCGGACACGGGTGAGCCCGTGGATGACACCGGACTTCTCGTTGCGGTAGACGGTGCCGAACTCGAACATCCGGAGCGGCAGGTCGCGGTAGGACCGGGGCTGCGAGCGGTACGCCAGGATGTGCATCGGGCAGTTCATCGGCTTGAGGTAGTAGTCGGCACCCTGGCGGGTGACGTTGCCCTCTTCGTCGGTCGCCTGGTCCATGTGCATGGCCGGGAACATGCCGTCCTTGTACCAGCCGAGGTGCCCGGAGGTCTCGAACAGGTCGCCCTTGGTGATGTGCGGCGTGTAGACGAACGAGTAGCCGTTCTGTTCGTGCCGGCGGCGCGAGTAGTCCTCCATCTCACGACGGATGATGCCGCCCTTGGGGTGGAAGATCGCGAGTCCGGAACCGATCTCGTCCGGGAACGAGAACAGGTCGAGCTCGGCGCCGAGCTTGCGGTGGTCGCGCTTGGCGGCCTCCTCGAGTCGCACCAGGTACGCCTTGAGCTGGTCCTTGTCGGGCCAGGCGGTGCCGTAGATGCGCTGCAGCTGCGGGTTCTTCTCCGAGCCGCGCCAGTAGGCGGCCGCGACGCGCATCAGCTTGGCGGCGTTGCCGATCCAGCGGGTGTGCGGCACGTGCGGGCCACGGCAGAGGTCCTGCCACACGACGTCGCCGGACTTCGGATCGACGTTCTCGTAGACGGTGAGCTCGCCGGCACCGACCTCGACGCTCTCGCCGGAGTCGCCTTCGGATGCGGCACCCTTGAGCCCGATGAGCTCCTGCTTGTAGGGCTCACCCGCCATCAGCTCGCGGGCCTCGTCGTCCGTCACGACGCGGCGACGGAAGCGCTGGGCCTGCTTGACGATGCGGTCCATGCCCTTCTCGATCGCCTTGAGGTCCTCGGGGGTGAAGGGCTCAGCGACGTCGAAGTCGTAGTAGAAGCCGTCGGTGACGGGCGGGCCGATCCCGAGCTTGGCGTCCGGGTTGATCTGCTGGACGGCCTGCGCGAGCACGTGGGCAGCGGAGTGCCGGAGGATGTCGAGGCCGTCCTGCTCGTCGAGGGTGACGGGCTCGGCGGTCTCGCCGTCCTGCACCTCGGCGGCGAGGTCCTTGAGGACGCCGTCGACACGGATCGCGACGACACCGCGGACGCCGTCGAAGAGCTCGGTGCCCGTCGTGGTCGTCGTCGCGGTGCGGGGCTCGGGTGCCTGGGGCACGTCTGCGGGCTGGCCGGCTTCCGGCGGTGCGACTGACTCGGTCACGATGGTGGGACTCCTCGATAGAAACGGTGCGTCAAGACTAGTGCGCGAGCGGACGGCCACCGGGATGGGTCGGGAGCCGCCGGCGCGTGCTCAGGCGGGGACGGCGCCGAGCGTGGTGACGGGCAGGCGCGACTCGAGCCGCTCGCGGCCGGCGAGCCCGTCGAGCTCCAGCAGGGCGGCGAACCCGATCGCCTCGTACCCGGCGCGTTCGAGCAGCGTGATGGTCGCGGCCCCGGTACCGCCGGTCGCCAGCACGTCGTCGACGACCAGCACGCGGGTGCCCGCCGGGAGCTGTGCGGGACGGAGTTCGAGTTCCGCCTCGCCGTACTCCAGCGCGTACTGCTCGCTGAGCACCTCCCCCGGGAGCTTGCCGGCCTTGCGGACCGTCAGCACGCCGACCTGGTGCTGCGCCGCGATGCCGCCGGCGAGGGCGAACCCGCGGGCCTCGATGCCGGCGACCGCGGCGAACCCGCCGCCGACGGCGAACGGCGCTGCGAGCGCTTCGCAGACCCGGCCGAACGCCACGGCGTCGGCGAACACCGGGGTGACGTCACGGAACAGGATGCCCGGCTTCGGGAAGTCCGGCACGATCGCCGTGAGTCGCTGGACGAGGTCGGAGGCGGTTTCGCTCATGCACCAACCGTACGGTCCGCCCGAGCCCTGCACGGACACCGCCCGGACGGTCAACCCCTCGTTCTGGTCCTGGCCGACGGACCGCGGCTCGGGGTCCCCTGGACCGGTCGGGACACGGGCGCACCGGGCGCCCGCCGCCAGGGACAGGGGAGCGACACCGTGGACGAACGCACCAGGATCACGACCAGGAACCGCACAGGCAGCACGACCAGCAACAGACTCACCGTCGCTGCCGCGATCACCGCGCTGGCGACACTCGCCGGGGTCGCCACCTCCGGCCCGGCGCAGCCGGCCCAGGCAGCACCGACCGTGACGACCGCGACCATCCGCACCGCGACCACCGGACAGGTCTTCGCCGGCGGCCTGTTCGTTCAGCCCGACAGCCAGGCGGCCCAGGCGGTGACCGCGCTGACCGCGTCCGGCGACACCGCGGGGGTCGCTGCGGCGCGGACGATCGCCGCGCAGCCCGTCGCGACCTGGCTCGGCGAGTGGTTCCGGGGCGACATGCTCGACCGGTACCTCGCGCGCACACTGGCGGCAGCTGAGGCAGCCGGCCGGACGCCCGTGTTCGTCACCTACGCGATCCCGAACCGGGACTGCGGCGGCTACTCGGCCGGAGGCGTCTCCGCCGCCGACTACGTCGCGTGGAACCAGCGGATCGCGGACGACCTCCGCGGACACCGAGCGGTGGTCCTGGTCGAACCGGACTCGCTCTCGGCGCTCCCCCGGTGCACGAGCGAGGCCGCGACGCGTCCGCCGCTGCTCGCGCAGGCCGTGGCCGCACTCTCAGCGGCCGGTGTGCCCGCGTACCTCGACGGCGGCAACAGCACGTGGAACACGCCCGAGGCGCAGGCGGCGCTGCTGCGGTCGGCCGGCGTCGCCGAGGCGCGCGGGTTCTTCACGAACGTCGCGAACTTCCAGCCGGTCGACCAGGAGCGCGCGTACGCCGACCGCGTGAGCGCGCTGACCAGTGGGTCGCACTACGTCGTGGACGTCTCGCGGAACGGCCGTGGGTGGAAGGGCACGTGGTGCAACCCGACCGGTGCGGGGCTCGGGCAGACGCCGCGGGTCAGCGCCGGCACGACCGCGATGGACGCGCTCCTCTGGGTGAAGACCCCGGGGTCGAGCGACGGCACGTGCAACGGCGGTCCGGCTGCCGGCAAGTGGTGGTCCGCTTATGCGCAGGCCCTGGTGGCGAACCGGCGGTGACACGAGGAACGGGTGGCCCGGCCGTCGAGACGGTCGGACCACCCGTCGGTGGTGGTCGGTGCGCTCATCGCCACATGTGCATCGTGGCGCCGAGCATCACCCACTCGGCTTCGCGCCCAGCACGCTCCTGGCGGAGCTGTTCGGCGAGGAAGAGGTCGACGGGCGGCCGCTTCGCGCGGGTGCGTCGACTCCAGACGATGAGTGCCATCCCGAGGCGCATCGCGAGCCGGTCGGTCAGGGAGACCGAGCGGGCTGCTGTGGTCGCGCCGGGCGGGCGGAGGACGGACTTCGTGGACATGGTGGTCACCGGTTCTGGGTACGGGTGTGGCTTGGATCCCGGGGCGCGACGAATCAGCCGGCGACCGGGCAGGGAGGATCGTCCGATGTGCGTGCAGAATGCACACGGATCGGCGATGAGAATGTGGATCGACATTCCGCGACGACACGCATCCGCACGCTCGAACGGCATTCCGGACACATTCCACGGTCCTGCACGACAGGGTCAGCGTCGTTGATCCAGGAGGATCAACGGCAGACGACCAGGACGCGAGCAGTGCTCGGCGTCAGCCTGGAGCGGCCGAGGTGGACAGGACCGGCGGGCCGTCGCGGCGACGGACCAGTGCGTGGCGGTGAGCCTGTGCGTGGCGGACGCGGTCGCGTCAGCGGGACCCGGGGAAGGAGCCGGTGGTCCCACGGACTGCACGGAACGGCGTCTGCGTGGTGATGATGATCGAGATCATGGTCGGCCCCCTTTCGGCACGGGTCGGGAAATGCAACTGATGCTGTCGGGAAGTGTGTTCGCGACGTGTGAACAGTAGCGACATCCTCCCCGCCCGCGCAACCCATTCCACGAAATGCGTCGGAATTGCAGAACTGAACACACGAGAACGCCCCGGGACCGATCGGTCCCGGGGCGTTCAGGGGTGGTGCGACTAGACGGTCGCCGGTGCGGAGACACGAGCGACGAGCGACCCACCCGACACCTCGATGCGGACGGTGTCACCGGCCTGCACGGCACCCTCGACCACGAGCGTCGCGACGCGGTCGTCGACCTCGCGCTGGATCAGGCGACGGAGCGGTCGGGCGCCGTACTCGGGCTCGTACCCGTGCTCGGCGAGCCAGTCGACCGCGGCCTCGTCGACCGAGAGCACCATGTCCTGCGCGATGAGGCGCAGGGAGGTGTCGGCCAGCAGCAGCGACACGATCGAGCGCAGGTGCGTCCGGTCGAGCTTGCGGAAGAGCACGATCTCGTCGATGCGGTTGATGAACTCGGGGCGCATCGACTCGCGCAGCTTGCCCATCACGCGGTTCCGGAGGTCGTCCTCGCCGTAGCCGCCGTCCGCCGACGCGGAGAACCCGAGGGCGCCGGAGCGCGACGCGAGGAACTCCGACCCGATGTTGGACGTCATGATGACCACGGTGTTGCGGAAGTCGACCGTGCGGCCCTGTCCGTCCGTGAGTCGACCGTCGTCGAGCACCTGCAGCAGCAGGTTGAACACGTCGGGGTGCGCCTTCTCGACCTCGTCGAGCAGGATCACCGAGTACGGGTTGCGGCGGACGCGCTCGGTCAGCTGGCCGGCCTCGTCGTAGCCGACGTACCCGGGAGGGGCACCGACCAGTCGGGACACGGTGTGCCGCTCGCCGAACTCGCTCATGTCGAAGCGGAGCATGGCCGACTCGTCCCCGAACAGCGACGACGCGAGGGCCTTCGCGAGCTCGGTCTTGCCGACACCGGTCGGTCCGAGGAACAGGAAGCTCCCGACCGGACGATCCGGGTCGCCCATCCCGGTCCGGCTGCGGCGGACGGCGGTCGCGATGGCGCGCACCGCATCCTCCTGTCCGACGACCCGCTCGTGCAGCTCGTCCTCCAGTCGGGCGAGACGCGTCCGGTCACCCTGGGTGAGCCGGGCCGCGGGGATGCCGGTGGCGCGGGACACGACGGCCGCGATGTCGGCCTCCGTGATCACGGAGTCGGCCTGGTCCGGACGGGAGGCGCGCCCTGCGTCCGCCGATCCGGCGGCGGTGATCCGGGCCTCCAGGTCGGCGGTCTGGTCGCGGAGGCGAGACGCCTCCTCGTAGCGCTCCTCGGCGACCGCGCGGTCCTTCTCCGCCATCAGCTCGGCGAGCTGGTCACGGAGCGCCTCGACGTCGACGTCCCCCGATCGGAGGAGGCGGCTGCGTGCGCCCGCCTGGTCGATGAGGTCGATCGCCTTGTCGGGCAGGTGCCGGTCCGTGACGTAGCGGTGCGAGAGCTCGACCGCGGCGCGGAGGGCGCCCTCCGTGTAGGTGACGCCGTGGTGCTCGGCGTACCGCGGGCTGAGCCCGGTGAGGATCGCGACCGCGTCCTCGACGCTCGGCTCCCCCACCGTGACGGGCTGGAAGCGCCGCTCGAGCGCGGCGTCCTTCTCGATCCGGCGGTACTCCGAGAGCGTGGTGGCGCCGACCATGTGCAGGTCGCCCCGGGCCAGGCGCGGCTTGAGGATGTTGCCCGCGTCCATCGAGCCGCCCTCGCCGCCGCCACCCGCCCCGACGACGGTGTGCAGCTCGTCGACGAACACGATGAGCTCGTCGGCGTGCGCGCTGATCTCGTCGAGGGCCTTCGTCAGGCGCTCCTCGAAGTCACCGCGGTACCGGGTGCCCGCGAGCATGCCGGGCAGGTCGAGGGCGACGACGCGCTTGCCCTGCAGCAGGGCGGGGACGTCGCCGTCGACGATGCGCTGGGCGAGCCCCTCGACGATCGCGGTCTTGCCGACGCCGGGCTCACCGATCAGGACGGGGTTGTTCTTGGACCGACGGAGCAGGATCTCGACGGTCTGCTCGATCTCGTCAGCGCGGCCGATCACCGGGTCGATGTGGCCGTCGCGGGCGCGCTGGGTGAGGTCGGTGCCGAACTGGTCGAGCGTCGGCGTCTCGCTGTCGGTGCGGGTGTCAGCCGCTTCGCTGGTGCCTGGCATGGGGTGCCTCTCTCGTGCCGCGTTGGCGGCCTGCTGTGCGTAGGACTGCATGACGGCCGGGGTGATCCCGGCGTTCGCGAGGAGCTGGCCGGTGACCGTCTCCTGGTCCATGACGAGCGCGAAGAAGACGTGCTCGGGGTCGGTGTAGGTGCTGCCGAAGCCGCGTGCGGCCTGGGTGGCCTCGACGAGGATCCGCTGGGCGGAGGCCGTCAGCGCGGGACGGCCCTCGACGGGCTCGGACGACGGGGCGGGGAGGCGCTGTTCGACCTCGGCCGCGAGGCGCTCGGGGTCGACGCCCGCGGACCGGACGACGGCGTCGAACGGCTGCGTGCGGACGAGCACGTGCAGGACGTGCAGGGCGTCGATCTCCCGCTGTCCCTGCTCGACCGCGTACTCGGCGGTGCGCTGGAGCATCTCGTGGGTGCGACGGCTGAGCAGTCGGGTGATGTCGACGGGGCGGCCGAACGGCATGGAGCGCTGCTGGCCGGTGTTCTGGGCGGCGAGGAGGCGTGCGAGGAACTCGTCGAACGAGTCACGCCCGCCGATGGGGCCGGATTGTTCTGGCAACGGGACCTCCTGGGGGTACTTGAGTGCCTTCGACTCAATGCAACGCAGGGGGTACCGGGGCATTCCCGGTCGTGGAAGAAAGTTGCGCCGACCCGACTCAGGTCCGCGCGATGGCCGCCGTGGTCGCTTCCGTGACGCGGAGGAGGTCTGCCGGCGCGATCTCGATGTCGAACCCGCGACGACCGCCGGAGACGAAGATCGTCGGGTAGTCGGACGCCGACGCGTCGAGCACCGTGCGGATCTTCGAGCGCTGCCCCACCGGGCTGATGCCACCCACGACGTAGCCGGTGCGCTTCTCCGCCAGGGCCGGGTCGGCGAGGCTCGCCTTCTTGCCACCGACCGCCGCGGCGATGGCCTTGAGGTCGAGCCGGTTGGCCACGGGGACGATCGCCACCGCCAGTGCGCCGTCGACGGACACGACGAGCGTCTTGAACACCTGCTCCTCGCGGAGGCCGAGTGCGGCTGCGGCCTCTTCACCGAAGTTCGTCGCCGTCTCGTGGTGCTCGTACACGTGTGGGACGAACGGCACGCCCGCACGCTCCAGCGCCAGCGTCGCGGGGGTGCTCGGGGAGGTCATGCGGCGATCCTCCCGTGCCCGGCGCACCACGGGTCGGCGGCACGCGGGGGTTACGCTGAACGGACCATGACCGTCATCGAGGTGATCCTGCGCGCCGTCGCCGCGCTGCTCACCGTGGACCCCACCACGGGCGTCCTGCCGCTGCTCGCCGTGGCCGCACTCGGTGTCGCCGCCGTCGCTGCCGCCGTGGTCGTCGCGCAGCTGGTCGCACTGGTGCTCGGTGTCCGGGTCGGTCCGGCAGCGTCCGAGGCCGACCGTCACGTCGACGTGATCACGCGGATCACGTGGAGCCACCCCGACGCCGCGGGCCACGCGCGTCCGAGGGCCCCAGGGGTGCTCCCCGCGACCTGACGCCGATCGATCGGTGGCGGGTCGCACACGTGACCCCGACCACCCCACTCGAACGGAACCGTCATGGACCTCTCCACCCTGCCCGTCGTCGGCGCGCTGCTGCAGCTCGGCGCCGACCTGCTCGCCTCGCTCGCCGGAGCCCTCTCCCCCGTGGCGGGGCCGCTGGCCGCGGCGCTGGCCGTCGTGCTCGTCACCCTCGTCGTGCGCGCCGCGCTCGTGCCCCTGTCCGTCCTGCAGGTCCGGGCGGAACGGGACCGCCGCCGACTCGCGCCGCAGCTCGCCGCACTCCGGAAGCGGCACGGTGCCGACCGGGAGCGGCTGCAGCGTGCCGTGCAGGCGCTGTACACCGCCGAACACGTGTCACCCCTCGCCGGGTGCCTGCCCGTCCTCGCGCAGGCTCCGGTCGTCTCGCTGCTGTACGCCCTGTTCACGCACACGACCATCGCGGGGACGTCCAACGTCCTGCTCCAGGCCACGCTCGCGGGGGTATCGCTCGGACAGTCCCTGGTCGCGGTCGCCGCCTCGCCGCTGTGGGTGCACGCCTGGGTGGTGGTCGTCCTGCTCGTCGTCCTCGCCGTCGTGGTCGAGGCCACGCGCCGGTCGGCCCTGCACTGGAACCCGGCAGCAGCGCCGGACGTCGACGTGCCCGGCGCCGGTGCCGCGACCGTGATCGGACGGTGGGCGCCGTTCCTGACGGTGGTCTTCGCCGCGATCGCACCGCTCGCCGCAGCCCTCTACGTCGTGACGAGTGCCACGTGGACGTACGGGGAGCGGGCGGTGCTGCGGCGACTGGTGCGCTGACGCGACTCAGCCCTCGTGCTTCGGGCCCTCGTCGACCGGGTCGTACTCGGTGTCGCGTCCCTGCTCCTCCGACGGGAGCGGGACGTGGCGCTCGGTGCCGCTGCCGCCGGGGCTCGTCGCGACGTAGTCGGCCTCGCCGGACTGGGTGTCGTGGCTGAGCGGCTCGAGGGTCTCGGGGTCGGGCTCGCGTGCGTCTGTCATGTCACCGGCGTACTCCCCCCGATCTGGGTGCGCGCCGGAGCGGTCGGAGTGCCAGCATGAGAACCGACGAGAGCAACGACCGGAGCCCGGGAGTGCGCATGGCCGACGACGACCGCGACACCGCTGTCGAACGCGCGCGCCTCGAGGGCATCGCCTGGGGCGCAGGATCCAGCGAGGCGGAAGCCGCGAGGGCGCGGATCGCCCTCGGGGACCTGCAGCGCGGACGTGGGGTCCGTGCATCGGTGCCTGACGCGACCCGTGTCGTGCAGGCGGAGCCGCGCGACCAGGCCGACACGAGCCTCCAGGCCGGCCGTGGCCACCTGCCGGAACGGGTGCCGGATGACGGTGACGACCTGCCGGACCGGGTGCCGGTCGACGGTCCTGCCCCGGGCGACGTCGGCGACCAGGAGGCCGCGCAGACCCAGGCACCGGGACGGCCGTGGACCAGGCCGCTCCGACTGGCACGGTGGGCGCTGGCACGACCGTGGGTGGCCGGCGGCGTCGCGGCCGTGGTCGTCGTGGCGTTCGGGACAGGGCTCGCGATCGGGACCGCCCACCCGGTCACGCCCTCGTCGCCCTCGGTGACCCCGACGGCCGGGTCGGTGACGCTCGAGCAGCTGCTCGACGCGCCGCAGACCTACGCCGACCAGCTGCCGGGGGCCTTCGAGGCGCCGGTCAGCCTGCACACGACGCGACTCGTCTTCACGAACCGGTCGCTCAGCGGGGACGACGCCGCCACACCCTGGGCCGTGTGGGCCGGGGTCGGCACGGACCGGGCGACAATCTGCCTCGTCGCGACCGCCGACCGCCGGCACGCGACGAGTGCCTGCTACCCGCGGCAGGACGCGCTGCACGGGTCGGTGTCGCTGTCGGCGTCGTCACTGAGTGGCACGCTGACGGTCGACCTCCGTGGCGGCGGGGTGCGCGGCACGGTGACGAACGAGTTCTGACGCCAGGAGTGTTGGAGCGCTCCTTCGAAGTTCCTCCGGGCACTCGCGCTCCTGCGTGGTGGCGTGCGACACTGGATGGATCGCACTCGCCGTGGAGTGACCAACCACACATCCCACACCCGCGAGCGCGCACTGCCCGACCGACCCGGTCGTGGTGTCGTCGACGTGACGTCCCCGTCGCGCGCTCCACCACGTCCCGAGGAGGTCAGCCCCGTGTCCACGAGCACCGCGTCCGTCACCACCACGTCGACCGCGTCGACCGCGTCGACCACGTCGTCCGTCACGACGTCCGTCCTGACCTCGAAGGCCGTCGTCGGCATCGCCGTCCTCGGCCTCGCCACGTTCTTCGCCATCACCACCGAGCTGATGCCCGTCGGACTGCTCGGCACCATGAGCACCGACCTCGGCGTCACCGAGTCGCAGATGGGCATCGTCATCACCGTGTACGCCGCGGCCGTGGCGGTCCTCGCGCTGCCGCTGACGTCGTTCACCGCTCGGCTGCCGCGGAAGGCGGTCCTCGTCGCCACCCTGATCGGGTACGCCGTGTCGAACCTCACGGTCGCGCTCGCGCCGTCGTTCGCCGTGGTCTGTGCCGGACGCGTGGTCGGCGGCGTCGCACACGCCCTGTTCTTCTCCGTCGCGTCGGCGTACGCCACCCGGATCGTGCCCCCGCGCCTCGCCGGCCGGGCGATCGCGTTCGTGTACTCGGGCAGCTCGCTCGGGTTCGTGATCGGCGTGCCGCTCGCCACCGGGATCGGGCAGTCGATCGGTTGGCGGCCCGCCGTCGGGTCCGTCGCCGTGTGCGCCGCGGCGCTCGCCGTCGTCGCGGCCGTGTTCCTGCCGGCCGTCCGCGGCACGTCGTCGCCGCACATCGGGTCGCCGCGGGCATGGGCGCGCACCGGGCTGCTCGCCGTCGTCGCCGCCGACCTGCTGCTCTTCGCCGGGCACTACATCGTGTACACGTACGTCGGCCCCTACGCGATCGACGCCGGTCTCGACACGGGCCTGGTCAGCGGAGCGCTGCTGGTCCTCGGCGGCACCGGCGTGATCGGGCTGTGGCTGGCCGGCGTGTTCGTCGACACCGCGCCCCGGCAGACGCTCATCGTGTCGGTCGCGGTGATGGCGGCCGCGTTCGTCGCCCTGCCGTTCGTGCACGGGTCGATCATCGGGACGATGGTCGTCGCCGGCGTGTGGATGGCCGCGAACGGCACGACGGGCACGCTCTTCATGGCGGCGGCGATCCGTGCAGGGGGCGTCTCCCCCGACATCGCGGGCGCACTGGTCAACGGCGCGTCGAACATCGGCATCGCGGGCGGTGCGGCCATCGGCGGGCAGGTGCTCGGGATGACGGGCATGCAGACGCTGCCGATCGCCGGGGCCGTCGTGCTGCTCGGGTCCCTCGGCGTGGTCGTCGCGGCGCGCCGGGGCTTCCCGGTGCACTCCTCGCACCAGGAGCACCTGTCCACGTCGTCGATCGAGGCGATCACGTCCTCGCTCGCCGTCGTCACCACGTCGATCCCGACGATCAGCCGGGCGATTCAGACCATGACGGGATCGGTCGCGACGGTGACCGGGTCGACGCGGACGCGGCACGTGGCGGAGTAGCGGGGCGGGGCGCGGCGGGAAGCGGCACAGAACCACAGAACGGACACAGCACCACGGGGATCCGTGGTGCTGTGTCCGTTCCGCGGTGCGGTTCGGCGCAACGCCATGCTCGTGCGGTCGGGTCGGCCAGGAGGCCCGGCTCGCCCCCGCAGCGCGGGCGTCAGTCCTGCAGGTGCTCCGTGCGGCGGCGGTTGCGTGCGGCACGGAAGGTCAACAGTCCGCCACCGAGCAGCACGAGGATCCCGGCCGCGATCGCCGCGGGCGCGATCTCCGCACCCGTGAAGGCGAGCGAGCCGGACGTCGACCCACCGGACGAGGCGCCACCACCACCGGCCGTGCTGCCGCCATCGACCGTGCCACCGACTGTGCCACCACCGCCCGTGGCACCACCGGGCGTCGGGGCCGTCGACGGCGCGGGGGTGGCCGCCGCGAGCGTGATCGACAGCGGCGTGCCTGACCCGCTGGCGGGGGTGACGACGACCTGGGGCTCGCTGGCCTGGTCACCGGAGCCCGCCACGACCGAGTACGACGTCGACGGCCGCAGCCCGGTCAGGTCGAACCAGCCATCCGCAGCGGTGGTCGTCGTCGTCACGACGTCGCCTGCACTGGTGTCCGTCGGCGTCGCGACGACCGGGACGTCCGCCGCGGCGGCACCGTCGGCGTCGGTCACGGTGCCCGGCTGGTCCACCGTCGGCACCGGCACGACGAAGTCGAGCGGCGTCGGTGCGGCACCGCTGGCCCCGGTCGTGACGTCCTGCGGGGTGGTCCCGGCCACCGAGACGCGATAGGGCGTCCCCGGTGTCAGGCCGCGGAGGTCGAACGAGCCGTCTGCCCCGGTGGTGGCGACGATCACGGCGCCGGAGCCCGCGTCGACGGGCCGCGCGGTCACGGTCGCCCCCGCGACGGGGGTGCCGTCGGTGTCGGTCACGGAGCCGGACTGCGAGACGACGACCGGCACGGGGACGACGAAGGCGAAGTCGACGTCGGCGGCGTTGCCGGCGGAGGTGTCCGCGGCGCGTTCCGTCGGTCCCGTGGCACCGGCGGCCGGCGACGTGGTCCGGACCGCGTAGACGCCGGGCAGGACACGGAAGGCGTACGTGCCGTCAGCAGCGGTCTCCGTCGTGGCGACGACCTCGCCGTCCGCCACGAGCTCGACGACGCTCACCGCGGTCGGGGCGACACCGTCCACCGTGACGCGGCCGCTGATGGTCGACACCGCTGCCTGCACCACGACGGGCGGCACGACGACGGGTGCGGCCCCGTCTGCACCGGTCGTCACGGGGACCGGGGTGCCGCCGTCGACGACGACCTCGACCGCGGTCGACGCCGGCAGCCCGGGGACGAGGTAGGAGCCGTCGCCGTCGGTGACGGTCTCGGCCAGCGTCTGACCGGTGGTGGGATCGGTGACGACGACCGGAGCGTCGGCGACCGGTGCCCCGGTGGTGTCGACGACCGTGCCCGTCACGGCGACGGTGCCCACCGGCGTCACGAACGGGACGTCGGCGGTCGCGTCACCGGCACGCAGGGAGATCGGGGCCGACGGGGTCGCGAGCGAGGCGTTGGCGGGCGGGTCGACGTCGACGACGTAGCCGTCCGACCGGGTCAGGGCGTCGATCACGTACCGGCCGTCGTCGCCCGTCGTGGTCGTGAACTCGGCGCCACCCGGTGCGGTCACCGTGACGACGGCTCCGCCCAGCGGCTCGCCGTCCAGGGTCGCGACGCCCGAGAGCGATGCGGTCGTGTTGGCGAACCAGGTCTGGTAGACCGGCAGGCCGCTCCTGGCCTGGTAGGTCATGGTCAGCGTCGCGAGCGGCACCGTCGGTGTGAACCACGCGGTGGCCCCAGCGGTGTCGTTCGCCGCGGCGTTCCCGGTGAGCACGCCGGTGGCCGCGTCCCAGGTGGGTCGGTCCTGCCCCGCGGGCACGCCCCCGGGATCAGCGGGGCACGTCCATCCGCCAGGTGAGACCGTCGAGCAGGAGTTGTAGGAGCCCTGGTAGCCGAGCTGGGCGACCGTCGCAGCACCGCCGCCGGGCACCGTCGCGCTGAGGGTCACCTGGTCGGCGTCGACGTCGCCGAGCACGAAGGACCAGCCGCCGGACCCCGGCGTCGCACCGTCGAAGGTGTACTTCGTGGTCGCCGCGCTCGCAGCGTTCGGCTGGTCGGCGAGGGGCCGCTGGTTCAGGTAGGTGTTGTTCCGGCTGTTGCCGTAGACCGCACCCGGAGGCGTGGACGGCCCCTGACCGGTCGTCGCGCCGCTGATCACGCTGGCCTGCCGTGACGTCGAGGTGAAGGTCGTCTCCGGGAACCCGGGCAACGTCATCGTGCCGGTGTAGGCCCTGCTCGAGCCGCTCACGGCGAACGCTCCCCAGTGCCCGGCCGTCGCGGCCGAGGCGGTGGTCGCTCCGCCCAGCGCGAGCCCGGCTCCGAGCACGATCCCGGTCAGCCCGGCCGTCATGATCCGCCAGTGGCGCATGCGATCTCCCCTGTCCGCGCGCCGGCCCCGCCGCCGCGACGTCCGCCCAGGCTATCCACCGCACGAACGCCAGGGACGGATCGAGACGTGATCGTCACGCTGACCCCGGTCAGCCCGACCGACCGAGCAGCCCGACGAGTGCGTCCACCGCCGCGACCTGCCCCGCGACGAGCATCGTCCGGGCGTCGTCGACGCCCACCCACCGGGCGTCGTCCACCTCCGGCACCTCGACGAACCGGCCGGACCCCCGCGGGAGCTCGAGCCGCACGGTGTTGCTCCGCACCGCCACGACGGAGAAGCCGGGCGCGGCACCGGCGAACACGACGACGCGCTTGCCCGAGGCCTGCCGGAACTCCCCCAGCTCGGACCACGGCACGTCGGGCGCCGGCACGCCGATCTCCTCGTGGAACTCCCGCAGCGCGGCCTCGAGGGGCTGCTCGTCGGTGTACTCGCCCTTGGGGATGGACCACGCCCGCTCGCGCCGACGCCAGAACGGACCGCCCATGTGCGCGATGAAGAGCTCGGTCCCGGACGCACCGGTCCGGTACAGCAGCAGTCCCGCACTCCGCACCACGATCCGAGGCTACGCTCGCCCGCATGACGCCCCTGCACCTCGCCGACGGTCGCACGGTCCTCGTCGCCGACACCGGCGCCCACTCCGGCAGTGCCAGTGGCAGCACCGCTGGCAGCACCTCCGTGGTCTGGCACCACGAGACACCGCACACCGGCGCCCACCTCGCCCCGGTCCTCGCCGCCGCCACCGAACGCGGTCTCCGTCTGGTCGCCGTCACCCGCCCGGGCTTCGGCGGCGCCGACCCCCTGCCGGGTCGCACCGTCGCCGACGGCGCCCGCGACCTCGAGCAGGTCCTCGACCTCCTGGGCATCGACCGGGTCACCGCGATCGGTGGGTCCGGCGGCGGCCCGCACGCCCTCGCCGCGGCGGCCCTCCTGCCCGACCGCGTCACCGCGGTCGCGACGTTCGCCTCCCCCGCCCCGTTCGTCGACGCACCGGCCTGGTGGGACGGCATGGCCGACGACGGTGGCCTCCGCGCAGCGGTCCTCGGACGGGAGGCTCGGCTCACCTGGGCGGACACCGCCGGCTTCGACCCGGCGCAGTTCACCGACGCTGACTGGGCAGCGCTCGACGGCGACTGGGCGGCGCTCGGTCAGGACGCGCAGGCCGCCGGCGAGACGGGTCGCGTGGGCAGTGCCGACGACGACCGGGCGTTCGTCACCGGCTGGGGCTTCGCGCTCGCCGACGTGCACGTGCCGACCCTCGTCGAGCAGGGTGTGGACGACCGGGTGGTGCCGCTGGCGCACGGCCGGATGATCGCCACCGCCGTCCCCGGTGCCGTGCTCCACGAACGACCGGGTGCCGGTCACGTCTCGGTCCTCGCCGGCGTCCCCGCGGCGCTGGACTGGCTCGCCGCGCAGGGGTGAGGGGGCGGGTCAGCCGGCGAGCGTCCGGAGCTCGGCCGCGACCCGCCGGGTCAGGTAGGCGACGCCCCGGGTGTTCGGGTGCAGCGCGCCCGGCTCCAGGTCGATCCGGCGGAACCCGCTCGTGGAGTCGAGCGTGACGCCGGACACGTACGCCCCGGAGCGGGCGCAGCTCGTCCGCCCCTGGGTGGCCCGGAAGACGTCGAGGTAGCGGACACCGGCGGCCGTGGCAGCGGACCGGGCCACGTCGTCCAGCTCCTCCTGCACCCCGTGCAGGTACGCGACGTCCGTGTCGGTGAACGGGTAGGTGTCCGTCGGGAACGACCCGGTCAGCGTGCCGAGGTCGAGCCCGGCGCGGAAGCACCCCTTCGCCGGGGTGTGCTCGGCGTCGGGGAAGATCGCCGGGTACCCGAGGAACAGCACGCGGGCGTTCGGCGCGGCACGGCGGACCGCGGCGAGGGTGTCGGCGATGCCGAGCGCCACGCGGGACTGGATCTTGGCGCCGAGCTGGTCCTCGCCGTCGTGCACGAGGGTGCTCCGGCAGGAGGAGGCGTCACGGCCGGAGAACACCGGGCCCTTCGCCGTCAGGGCCAGGCAGGACGCCGCCGTGCCGAACAGGTCTGCGTCGTTGCCGCCGATCGTCAGCGTGACGAGCCGGGTCCGCGCGGAGAGGGCCTCGATCTGCGGGGGGACGCCCCTGAACTGGTGCCGCTCGGTGACGTCCTCGCTCGTGGCCCCGCCGCAGGTGACGTCCTGCAGCGCGAGGCCGAACCGGGCGGCGATCCGGTGCGGGTAGTCCCTGGCGGACTGCCCGCACGCGGACACCGGCAGCCGGGTGGGGTCGGTCAGGCCGTACCCGGCCGAGTACGAGTCACCGAGGGCGACGTACTCGCTCCCCGGGGGCAGCCCGGCGAGCGCCTCGGCGGGCGGGGACGACACCGGGTAGGGCTGCGGGACCGGCCAGGACGGTGCCGCAGAGGCCGGAGCCGGAGCGACCGCCCCTGCCCCGAGCACACCGACGAGCGCCAGGGCGGCGAGCAGCGTCGAGCGGGCGGAGCGGAGCAGGGCGGGTCCCTCGGGTGCGGGTCGGGTGGTCGGGGACGATCACCCTACCCGCGGCGCGCTCAGCGTCGGCCGAGTCGCCGTTCGCCGCCGCTGCCCGTGCGGTACTCGAGGCCGTAGTGCGCGAACACCTCGGGCTCGAGCTCCGCCGTCAACTCGCCGTCCGTCGCGATCGACGGGCCGTCCTTGATCGCCTTCTTGCCGAAGGTCACGCGGAGGTGCTTCGGGGTGACCGTCGCGCCGACCAGCGGCACGAACACGAGCTTCGTGAAGCCCATCACACCGGTGGTGAGCGAGCCGAACGCAGGCTCGGACGTCGCGGTGTCGTAGTAGATGCTCTCGAGGTTCCCGACCTTGTCGTCGCTCTCGTCGACGACCGGCAGGCCGATCCAGTCCCGGATGTTGGCCGCTTCGAACACGGGTGCTCCCTCCGCGGCCGTCGGACGATCCGAAGCCGCGCCTCGACGCTACCGGTCGGTCGTCGCCGTCGTCCGCAGGTCCGGCACGACGCCGAGCTGGTCCACGGCCCCGAGCACGTCGGCGGCGTGCACGGCGAGGATCGCGGGGTCGGGGTCCTCCGCGAAGACGTCTCCGCGGCGGACCGACGCGTCGGTGAGCACGATGTGCGGTCCGGTCGCCGGCGGTCCCCACGACTCGGGCGGGGCCGGGCCGAAGAGCACCACGGACGGGATCCCGTAGGCGGACGCCAGGTGCGCGGCGCCGGTGTCGACGGTGACCACGAGCCGCGCCGCGGCGACCACGGCGGCGAACGGCTGCAGGTCCAGGACCCCGGCCAGCACGTCGTCGGTTGCCAGGCCGACCGCGTCGGCGACGGCGGCGGCGCGCTCGACGTCCGCCGAGCCTCCTGTCAGGACGACGTGGAAGCCGCGCTCCTGCAGGCCACGGACCACTTCGGCGAAGCGGTCGACGGGCCAGTGCCGGGCACCGTGGAAGGCGCCGACGTGCACGACGGCCGCACCCTCGACGACGGCCGGTTCGGCCGGGCGCGCGATCGCGACGTCGTCCGCGTCGGCGTCGTACCCGTGGGCGGTGAGCAGCCCGGCCCAGCGTTCCCGCTCGTTCACCGGACCCTGTTCCCATGCCGGCCCCTCGGCTCCGCCGTGCGCGATGACGAGCCGCGCGCCGAGCGCGTCGACGAGGTCCTGCGACTCCGGGCCGGCGCCGTGCAGGTTCACGGCCACGTCGGTCACCCCGGCGGGCACGCCGATCGGGTGGTCGAAGCCCTGCTGCGCGAGGTGCACGTCGACGTCCGGGATGAGCTCGACGACGGGGGCGAGCCACGCGGTCGTGGCGAGGCTGATGCGGTGGTCGGGGAAGGCCCGACGGATGGCGTGCAGCGCGGGGACCGCCACCAGCAGGTCGCCGAGCTTGATCGCGCGGAGCACGACGAGTTCGGGGCGGCCGTCGGACGGGGGCAGGGCTTCGAGGGCGGTCACGCTCCCGACGCTAGCGGCACGGCGGGAGCCACGCCCGGGACGCGCGGTCAGCGGCCTTCCTGCCGCCGGCGACACACGTCCTTGGTAGAACTCAGGGCATGGCTCTCTCCGTGGACCGTGTCGTGCGCGGTCTCCTCTTCGACCGTGACGACACCCTGGTCATCGACGTCCCCTACAACGCCGACCCGCACAAGGTGGTGCCCGTCCCCGGTGCGCACCGGGCGGTCGAGCGTGCCCGCGCCGCCGGGCTGCCGGTCGGGGTCGTCACGAACCAGTCGGTGATCGCCCGCGGCGGTGCCACCCGCGAGCAGGTCGACGCGACGAACGCCCGCGTGGACGAGCTCGTCGGGCCGTTCGACGTCTGGTGCGTCTGCCCGCACGGCTCCGCCGACGACTGCGCCTGCCGGAAGCCCCGGCCGGGCCTGGTGCTCGAGGCCGCGGAGCGCCTCGGGATCCCGGCGTCGGAGCTCGTCGTGATCGGGGACATCGGCGCGGACGTCGGCGCCGCCGCCGCTGCCGGTGCGCAGTCGATCCTCGTGCCGACACCGCGCACCCGGCAGGAGGAGGTGGACGGGGCCCCCACCGTCGCGGCCACCATCGAGGACGCCGTCGCGATGGCGCTCGCCCGCGTGGCGGCGGCCCGCGCATGAGCGACGAGGGTCCCCGCACCGGACCCCGGGTGCTCGTCGTCCGGCTCGACTCGTTCGGGGACGTCCTGGTCACCGGCCCCGCCGTCCGTGCGGTCGCCGCCGGCGCCTCGCACGTCACGATGCTCTGCGGTCCGCAGGGTGCCCCGGCCGCCGACCTGCTGTCCGGCATCGACCGGGTCCGGGTCTGGGCGGCGCCGTGGGTCACCGAGACCGTCCGGCCGCTCGACGACGCCGTCCTCGCCGAGTTCCGCGCGGTCGTCGCCGAGGAACGGGTCGACGAGGCCGTCGTGCTCACCTCGTTCCACCAGTCGCCGCTCCCGGTCGCGATGCTGCTCCGCCTCGCCGGCGTCGAGCGGGTCTCCGGCGCGTCGGTCGACCACCCCGGCTCGCTGCTCGACGTCCGGCTCCGCCCCGGCGAGGACCTGCCCGAGGACCTCCCCGAACCCGAGCGCGCCCTCCGCATCGCCGAGGCCGCCGGCTTCGCGCTGCCCCCGGAGGACGACGGGAGGCTCGTGGTGCGGCACGACGCCGTCGCACCTGCCGAGGTGGCCGCGCTGGAGCGCTACGTGGTCGTGCACCCCGGCGCCAGCGTGGAGGCGCGCTCGTGGCCGCCCGCGGCCCACCGTGCGCTGGTCGCCGCCTACCGCGACCTCGGCGTCCCGGTGGTCGTCACCGGGTCGCCCGGCGAGCGGGACCTGACCGCGTTCGTCGCCGGTCCCGACGGTGCCGCGGACCGGGCGACCACCGTGCTCGACCTGGGCGGACGGACCAGCCCAGCCGAGCTCGCCGCCGTGCTGGCGGGAGCCGAGGTGGTCGTCGTCGGCAACACCGGGCCCGCCCACCTGGCCGCAGCGGTGGGCGCCAGGATCGTCAGCCTCTTCTCACCCGTGGTGCCCGCTGTGAAGTGGGCGCCGTACGCCGAGCACGTCGAACTGCTCGGCGACCAGGACGCCCCCTGCCGCCTCAGCCGGGCCCGCGACTGCCCCGTCCCCGGGCACCCGTGCCTGACCTCCGTGACCCCCGACGACGTGCTCGACGCCCACGAGCGCCTGACCGGATGCGTTCTGCGGACGAAGCAGAGCACCCTGCGAACTGCTGCAGCCGACGAGCAGTAGCGTGCGGCACTGCTTCTCCTTCTCCTGTTCTCCCGGTCGACGGTCTGTCCGCTCGACGAACGAAAGGCCTGCATGCGCATCCTCCTGTGGCACGTGCACGGCGGCTGGATGGACGCCTTCGTCCGCGGGCCGCACGAGTACCTCGTCCCGACCACCGCGGCACGCGACGGATGGGGCCTGGGAGCGGGCGGCCGCGACTGGCCGAACGTCGTCGAGATCGCGCCGGAGGACGTCGCCGACGCCGAGGTCGACGTCGTCGTGCTGCAGCGCACCGAGGAGGAGGCCGTCGCCGTGGAGCTCCTCGGCGGTCGCGACGTGCCGATCGTCTTCGTCGAGCACAACGCCCCGCGGGTGGACGTGCCGAACTCCGTCCACCCCCTCGGGGACCGCGACGACCTGACGATCGCGCACGTCACGCACTGGAACGCCCTGATGTGGGACTGCGGCACCACGAGGACCACCGTCGTCGAGCACGGGGTCGTGGACCCGGGTCCGCTCTACTCGGGCTCCCTCGAGCGCTTCGGCGCCGTCATCAACGAACCCGTGCGCCGCAACCGGGTCGTCGGCACGGACCTGCTCCCCCGGTTCGCCGAGGTCGCCCCCGTCGACGTGTTCGGCATGGGGACGGACAAGCTCGCCGAGCTCGGGCTCGGCGACGGCCTGGTCGGGCTCGGCGACGTCAAGCCCGACCCGATGCACGCCGCACTCGCGGAACGCCGCGCCTACCTGCACCCGAACCGGTGGACCTCGCTCGGCCTCTCCCTCATCGAGGCGATGCACATGGCCATGCCGGTGCTCGTCCTCGCGACGACCGACGCCTCGCGCACCGTGCCCGCCGAGGCCGGCGCGATCGCGACCGACGTGACGGAGCTGACCCGGGCCTCCCGGCTGCTCCTCGACGACCCGGACGAGGCGCGCCGACGCGGTGCCGTCGCCCGGGAGGCCGCGCTCGCGCGGCACTCGCTCGCCCGCTTCCTCGGCGACTGGGACGAGCTCCTCGACGACGCCGTGACGCGCCACCGGCGCACGCGGGGTGCGAGCCCCGCGCTCGAAGGGAGCACCCGATGAAGATCGCGATGGTCTCCGAACACGCCAGCCCGCTCGCGGTGCTCGGCGGTGTCGACGCCGGCGGGCAGAACGTGCACGTCGCAGCCCTGTCCGGTGCCCTGGCCGACCGTGGGCACGAGGTGACGGTCTACACGCGCCGCGACGACCCCGAACTCGCCGCCCGGGTGATGCTGCGCCCCGGCGTCGAGGTCGTGCACGTCGATGCCGGTCCCGCCCGGGCCGTGCCGAAGGACGACCTGTTCCCGTTCATGGGGACGTTCGCGCAGGTGCTGGCCGCCGAGTGGTTCCTCGACCGACCCGACGTCGTGCACGGGCACTTCTGGATGTCCGGCCACGCCGCGCTCGAGGCCGTGACGCAGGTGCAGTCGCGCACCGGTGGCACCCGGATCCCGATCGTGCAGACCTTCCACGCGCTCGGTGTCGTGAAGCGCCGCCACCAAGGATCCGCGGACACCAGCCCGGACGAGCGCGAGTGGATCGAGCCCGCCGTCGGCCGCGGCGTCGACCAGGTCGTCGCGACCTGCTCCGACGAGGCCTTCGAGCTCAAGGCGCTCGGCGTCCCGCTGCACGCGATCTCGGTCGTGCCGTGCGGGGTCGACGTCGACCGCTTCCGCCCCGACGGCCCCGTCGAAGAGCGCGGCCGGACCGAGCGGGTGCTCACCGCGTCGCGCCTGGTGCGCCGCAAGGGCGTCGGCACGACGATCGCCGCGCTCGCTGCGCTGGTCGAGGCCGGTCGGGACGTCGAACTCGTCATCGTGGGTGGAGCCGGCACGGCCGGGGCCGACCTCGCCGACGACCCCGAGTACCAGCGTCTCGACGCACTCGCCCGGTCGCTCGGCGTGCGGGACCACGTGTCGTTCCGCGGCCAGCTCGGCCAGGACGCCATGCCCTCGGTCTACCGGAGCGCCGACGTCGTCGTCTGCGCCCCCTGGTACGAACCGTTCGGCATCGTGCCGCTCGAGGCGATGGCCTGCGGCCGACCCGTCGTGGCCTCGCAGGTCGGCGGCCTCATCGACACGGTCGTCGAGGACGCGACCGGACTCCACGTCCCGCCGCGTGACGAGGCCGCCGTCGCGGCGGCCGTCACGGCGCTCCTCGACGATCCCGAGCGGCGCGAGGCCTACGGCGCAGCAGGACGCGAGCGGGTCGAGTCCCGCTACGCGTGGACCCGGGTCGCCGCGGACACCGAGCGGGTGTACGAGCGACTCATCAGCGGAGGGGCCACCACGGCGCCGCGGACACGGACGACCACGACGCGCGCCACCCGCGCCGTGCGTGCGACGGAGAGGACGGCACGATGACCATCGAACAGACCGGGATCGGCGCGACCGAGCAGATGCGGGACAGCGCGCAGGTGGTGCTCGACCACATCGCGGCGTCCGTGCCCGTCATCGCGTCGCTCGTCGACCACCACGACCACATCGCAGCCTGGGCGGACGACATCGCGTCGCGGCTCGTCGCCGGACGTCGGCTGCTCGCCGCGGGCAACGGCGGTTCGGCCGCCGAGGCCCAGCACCTCACCTCCGAGCTGACCGGTCGCTTCGACGGAGACCGACCCGCGTACTCGGCGATCTCCCTGCACGCCGAGACCTCCGCGGTCACGGCCATCGGCAACGACTACGGCTTCGAGGAGGTGTTCGCCCGGCAGGTCCGCGCGCACGCCAGGACCGGGGACGTCGTCGTGCTGCTCAGCACGAGCGGCAAGAGCCCGAACCTGCTCGCGGCGGCCGCTGCTGCACGGGCCGTCGGTGCCCGCGCGATCGCCCTGACCGGCGCCCGCCCGAACCCCCTCGCCGACGCCGTCGACGACGCCATCTGCATCGAGGGACCGTCCGCGAACGTGCAGGAGGCCCAGCTCGTCCTCGTGCACGCCCTGTGCCGCGCCATGGAGCCCGCGCTCCGTCACGGGGTGCGCCGATGAGCGCCCGGCTCCGGATCGCCGTCGTCGGCGACACGCTGCTCGACGTCGACGTCTCGGGCACCAGCGAACGGCTGAGCCCGGACGCCCCCGTCCCCGTCGTGGACGTCCGCACCGACGACCGCCGC
Source organism: Curtobacterium sp. GC_Cur_3 (assembly GCF_026544205.1). GTDB lineage: Bacteria > Actinomycetota > Actinomycetes > Actinomycetales > Microbacteriaceae > Curtobacterium. Next base: position 19,272 of record NZ_JALNUI010000018.1, on the reverse strand, counting down.
GCCGGTGGTGCCGGACTCGTCGCCACCATGCTCGCCAAGGACGGCCACGACGTCACGCTCGTCACCGTGCTCTCCGACGACGCCCGGGCGGCCGAGATCCGCGACCTGCTGCCCGGCGTCCGCATCGTCGCCGGTCCGTCCGGTGTCGCCACGCCGGTGAAGACCCGCGTGCGCGTCGGCGACCACGCCCTGGTCCGGATCGACGAGGGCTGCGACACGCCCCCGGTGCCGTCCGCGACGCCGGAGATGACCGCGGCGCTCGACGACGTCGACGCCGTCATCGTCGCCGACTACGGCCGCGGGGTCGCCGCTGCACCGGCCGTCCGCGAGGCCATCGCCCGTGCCACTGAGCACACCCCGGTCGTGTGGGACCCGCACCCCAAGGGCGCCGTCCCCGTGGCCGGCATCACCGTCGCCACGCCGAACGCCTCCGAGGCCCGGCGCTTCACCGAACTCAGCGGCGAGGGCGTGCCCTTCGCCACCGACGCGGCCGCCGCCCTGGTCGACGCCTGGGACGTCCGCGCCGTCGCCGTCACGCTCGGCGACCGCGGAGCGCTCGTCGGCCGCCGCACCCCCCGTGGCATGGACTCCCGCTTCCTGCCGGCACCGTCCGTCACCGCCGGTGACCCCTGCGGTGCCGGTGACCGGCTCGCCGCCGGCGTCGCAGTCGCGCTGGCCGGCGGGGCCGACGTGCCAGACGCCGTCGCGGCCGGTGTGGCCGACGCCTCGGCGTACCTCGCGGCCGGCGGGGTCGCCTCGCTCCTCGCCGACGCCCCCGCGCCGGTCGAGGTCCCCGGGACCGACCGTGACGCCCTGCGGGTCGTGCACCGCGTCCGGAGCGGCGGCGGGACCGTCGTCGCGACCGGCGGCTGCTTCGACCTGCTCCACGCGGGCCACGCTCGGACGCTGTCGGCAGCGCGGGCGCTCGGCGACTGCCTGGTCGTCTGCCTCAACTCGGACAGCTCGGTGCGCCAGCTCAAGGGCCCCGAGCGGCCGTTCATGACGCAGGACGACCGCGTCGAGCTGCTGCTCGCGCTGGACTGCGTCGACGCCGTCGTGGTCTTCGACGAGACGACGCCCGACGAGGCACTCCGCCGCTTCCGCCCCGACGTGTGGGCGAAGGGCGGCGACTACACCGCGGACGAGCTGCCCGAGGCCGTCACGCTCGCCGAGTGGGGCGGACGGGTCGTCACCGTCCCGTTCCACCCGGGCCGTTCCACCACCCGGCTCGCCGCCGCGATCGAACGCGTCAGCTGAACCGCTCCCTGCTCGTCCCTCCCCACACCAGCACCACAACGCAAAGGACATCCATGCCCGTCCCCACCACCCCCATCGGCCGCGTCCTCGTCACCGGCGGCGCATCCGGACTCGGCGCAGCCGTCGTGGCCGCCGTCACCGAGGCCGGCGGCACCCCGATCGTCCTCGACCTGCGCATCGACGCCGTCCCCGAGGGCGTCGACGCCGTCGCCGTGGACGTCTCGGACACCGACGCCGTCGAGCAGGCCGTGCGCGAAGCCGTCGAGCGCCACGGTGGCCTCGACGCCGTGGTCACCGCCGCCGGCATCGACACGCCGGCCCCGATCGACGCGATCTCGTCCGGCAACTGGGAGAAGATCGTCGGCGTGAACCTCATCGGCACCGCGTCGACGGTGCGCGCCGCCCTCCCCGCCCTCGAGGCCTCACACGGCCGCGTCGTGACGATCTCCTCGTCGCTCGCCCTGCGCGGTGTCGGCCACGGCACCGCGTACTCGGCGTCGAAGTTCGGCGTCCGCGGCTTCTCGCAGGCCCTGGCCGCCGAGACGGCCGGGCGCGTCGGCGTCACGAACGTGATCCCCGCCGGCATGCGCACGAACTTCTTCGCCGACCGCACCGAGCAGTACAAGCCGGGCCCGGACGCGCAGCTCATCGAGCCCGAGTACGTCGCGAACTCGATCATGTTCGCGCTCTCGCAGCCGGCAGGCTGCGAGATCCGCGAGCTGTCGATCATGCCGGCCACGGAGCCCAGCTGGCCGTGACGCGCTGACGCGCCCATGTCGCGGACGGGAGGCTCGGTGCCAGCTGGCACCGGGCCTCCCGTCCGTGTCGGTGGTGCGTTCGTTCCCCTGTCGCGCGCCATGGGAGGTCGGATCGCGCGTGGAGGGTCGGAAGTTCCGACACGCAACGCGCGATTCCACTCGCAACGCGCGATTCCACCCGCTGTGCGTTCCGCCGCAGCGCTACCGGACCGGCGCCGTCCGGAGCAGGTCCTCGACGTCGGCGAGCACCTGCTCCGGCGTGACCTGGTCGACGTAGGACGGGTCGTGTTCGCAGCGCTCGGCGGTCCAGCCGACCTGCGTGACGTCGGTCCCGCACACCGGGCAGCGCGTGACGAAGGACATCAGGACGCGGTGCCGGCCGCGGTCGAGCGGTCCGGCGTTGATGACGTTGCCGAACCAGAACACGCCGACCGTGCGGGTGCCGACGGCCAGGGCGAGGTGGCGCGGACCGGAGTCGTCGCCGACCATCACGTCCGCGGCGCCGAGCACCGCGGGGAGCTCCCGGAGCGGGAGCGAGCCGACGACGTCGTGCAGGCGATCGGTCGAGCCGAGGGCGTCCTGCACGGCCGCGGTGATCCGGTCGGTGGCGGGGCGGTCGGAGTCGTCGCCGACGACCACCACGTCGTCCCCGGCTCGGAGACGGGCGATGGCCACGGCGGCGAAGTGCTCCGGGCTCCAGCGGCGTCGGGGGTCCGTCGCGCCCGGGTGCATCGCGACGAGGTTCCCCGTCACGCCGAGGCGCGCCCGGACGGCGGTGCGCTCCGCGTCCGTCACGGCGAGGCGCGGGTCGAGGGTGACGGGTTCCGCGCCCGCCAACCCGGCGACCTCGAGGCCGCGCAGCACCTCGTGCTGGTAGTAGACGTAGCGGACCCAGCGCTCGAGCACCTCGGCGTCCTCGGTGGCGGTCCCCACGGTGTGGCGGGCGCCGAGGCGGAGCAGGAACGGGTTCGAGTTGCGTCCACCGCCGTGCAGCTGCACCGCGAGGTCGAACCGGCCGTGCAGCCGGTCGAAGAAGTCCTCCGGCGTCGGCGCGCCGTCGCCGGCGTCGCGGACACCCGGCACGACGGGGAGCTCCTCGACGGCGTCGACCGCGTCGCTCCGGCCCTCGAGCAGGGCCGCCGCCGCGGGCGTGCCGAGCAGGGTCAGCCGGGCGTCGGGGTAGGCAGCTGCGAGTGCCTCGATCGCGGGCATCGCGAACATCAGGTCGCCGAGGCCTCCGCCCCGCAGGACCGCGACCTCGCGGACCCCCTCGAACCGTTCGCCGCCGTCGCCGATGCGCACCACGTCCGCTGTCTCCTGTCGTCGTCGGTCGGGATCGACCGACGTCCTGTCTACCGAGCATCGCTGGGCGGTGTGCCGCCTGACCGCGGAACGCAGTGCCGTGACCACGTCCAGAGAAGGAGGAGCAGTGTCGAACTCCTCATGACCATCGGCGTGACCCATCAGCGCCGACCCGTGAGCACTGACCCATCAGCACTGTCCCAGCAGCACCGCCCGGAAGGACGCGCATGACGCTCGAAGCCCCCACCGCCACGGACGAGGTCGTCGTCCTGGACCCCGTGACCGGCGACGTCGCCTCCACGACCGCGCTCGCCGGCCCCGACGCCGTGCACGACGCGGTGGCGCGGGCGCGAGCGGCGTTCCCGGGTTGGGCACGCACCGCCCCGGCCGAGCGCGGGTCCGCGTTGCGCGCCGCCGCCGAGCACCTCCGGGCGCACGCCGACGAGCTCGCCGAGCTGAACACCCGCGAGACCGGCAAGGTCCCCGGTGACGCGGCGGGCGGCGTCGAGGCCGGCATCGGCACGCTCCTGCAGTACGCGGAGCTCGGCCCCCTGCACCGTGGTGAGTCCCTCCGCGGCCAGCACGGTGCCGCGGACTGGACCGTCCCGCACCCGCGCGGTGTCGTCCTGGCGCTCACGCCGTGGAACGACCCGGTCGCCGTCGCGCTCGGCATCATCGGCGCGGCCGTCGTCACCGGCAACACCGTCGTGCACAAGGGCAGCGAGCGGTGCCCCGCGACCTTCGCCCGGCTGAACGAGCTGCTGGCCGAGGCACTGCCCGACGGCGTGTTCGTCGGAGTGGACGGCGACGCCTCCACCGGCGAGGCGCTCCTCACCGAGGACGGCATCGCCGTCTACGCCCACGTCGGCTCCACCGCGACCGGGGACCGGCTCAGCGAGGTCGCCGCCGGCACCCGCGCGCACGTCATCCGCGAGAACGGCGGCAACGACGCGCTCGTCGTCGACGCCGGCGTCGACCCCGTGTGGGCCGCCGGGCAGGCCGCCCTGGGTGCCTTCGCGAACACCGGCCAGATCTGCACGAGCGTGGAGCGCGTCTACGTGCACCGCGACGTCGCCGACGCCTTCGTCGAGGCGCTCGTCGCCGAGGCCGAGGCGAAGACCGCAGCTCCCGCCGCGCAGTACGGCCCGCTCGTCGACGACCGGCTCCGGGTCCTCGTGCAGCAGCACGTCGACGACGCCGTCGCCAAGGGCGCCGAGGTCCGCACGGGCGGCTCCGTGCCCGACGGTGCCGGGACCTTCTACCCCGCGACCGTGCTCACCGGGTGCACCGACGACGCGCTCGTGCTGACCGAGGAGACCTTCGGACCGATCGCGCCCGTCCGCGTGGTCGACTCGTTCGAGGAGGGCCTCGAGCTCGCGGCCGCCGACCGGTACGGCCTGGCCGCCTCGGTCCTGACCAACGACACCGCGCACGCGCTGCTCGCCGCCGCGACCCTCCCCGTCGGCACCGTGAAGGTGAACGCGGTGTTCGGTGGCGCTCCCGGTGGCAGCGCCGAGCCCCGCGGTGCCTCGGGCTCCGGGTTCGGGTACGGCCCGCACCTGCTCGACGAGATGACGACGACCACGGTCGTCCACCTCGAAGCGGCCCCCGCCGCACCCTCGGCCTCCGCCACCCCTGCTCCGTCCGCGACGTCCGCCGCACCGGCTGCGGCCGCTGCTGCACCCGGGACCGACGAGGGCGTCACCGCACCCGCCGAGGGCTTCGACCGATGACCGCCGACGTCCGCCTGGTCCGCGACATGATCGGCCGCATCGACGACCGCGAGCCGCTCGTCGTCGTGATCGGCGACTGCATCCTGGACCGCTGGACGATCGGCGAGGCCGAGCGCGTCTCCCGCGAGGCACCCGCACCCGTCGTCCGCGTCACCGAGACCATCGCGGTCCCCGGCGGCGCGGCGAACACCGCCGTGAACGCCCGCGCCCTGGGTGCCCGCGTCCGCATGGTCGGCCTGCTCGGGGACGACGAGGCCGGGGCGGTCCTCCGCCAGCGTCTCGACGCCGCCGGGGTGGACACCTCGTACATGGTGACGATCCCGGGCGCGACGACCACGTCGAAGTCCCGGATCGTCGGCGGCGACCGTGTGGTCGTCCGCGTCGACGAGCTCGCCGCGATGCCGACCGACGGCCACAGCGAGCAGCTCGCCGCCGCCGTGGCCCGTGCGATCCGCGCCGCCGACGCCGCCGTGGTCTGCGACTACGGCCTCGGGGTGACGCCGGAGAGCGTCCTGCCCGTGATCGACCGCGACCGTCCCGACGTGGTCGTGGTCGACGCCCACGACCTGGGCGGCTGGCGCGAGCTGCGTCCCGACCTCGTCACGCCGAATGCGGGCGAGGCTGCGGCGCTCCTCGGTCGGCCCCTCGGCGACGGTGTCGACCGCGCCGCGACCGTCGTGGCCGCGCGCGACGAGGTCTTCGCCGCCACCGGTGCCCGCGCCGTCGTGGTCACCCTCGACCGCAACGGCACCGTGCTCCTGGAGCCGGGCGAGGACACGGGCTTCCGCACCCGCGCGACCCCGGCCTCCGAACAGCAGGCGTCCGGCGCCGGCGACACGTTCTGCGCCGCCGCCTCGGTCGCCCTGGCCGTCGGCGCCCCGGCGCGCGATGCCGTCGCCTTCGCGCAGGCCGCGGCCGACGTCGTCGTCCGCGAGGCCGGCACGTCCACCTGCGACGCCGCCGCGCTGCTCCGCTCCGTCGAGGCACCGGCCGAGACGGTCGTCGACCACGACGACCTCGCCGCCGCGGTGGCCGTCGCCCGCAGCGAGGGCCGCCGGGTCGTGTTCACGAACGGCTGCTTCGACGTCGTGCACCGCGGACACACCTCGTATCTCCGCCAGGCCAAGGAGCTCGGGGACCTGCTCGTCGTCGCGCTCAACGACGACGACTCCGTCCGTCGGCTCAAGGGCCCGGAGCGGCCGATCAACACCGCCGAGGACCGAGCCGGCGTCCTCGCGGCACTCGCGTGCGTCGACCTGGTGACGGTCTTCGCGACGGACACCCCCATTCCGCTCATCGAACGCGTGCAGCCCGACGTCTACGTCAAGGGCGGCGACTACTCCCCCGAGATGCTCCGCGAGACCGAGGTCGTGCGCAGCTACGGCGGCGAGGTCGTCATGGTCGACTACGTCCCCGAGCACTCCACGAGTGCCGTGGTCCGTCGCATCCGCGAGACGTCGGGAGGGGCGACGGGAGGCGAGGCCGTGTGAGCACCGCCCGCTGGTCAGGAGCCTGGGCGCGCGACGGTCGACCCGACGACGCGCCGGACGTCGACGTCCTCATCCCCACCGTGGGACGCACCGCCGAGCTGGCGACGACCCTCGCCGGGCTCGCCGCCCAGACGGACGCCTCGTTCCGCGTCGTCCTGAGCGACCAGTCGGAGACCAGCGACGTCGCGTCGCGTCCGGCGGTCGCCGCCATGGTGCGCGTCCTGGAGGCCCAGGGCCGGCCCGTCACGCTGCTCACCCACCCGGAACGGCGTGGCCTGGCCGAGCACCGGCAGTTCCTGCTGGACCGCGCGTCCGCCCCGGCCGTGCTGTTCCTCGACGACGACGTCTGGCTGGAGCCCGGCTCCGTGTCCCGGATGCTCGACGCGCTGCGGACGCTCGGCTGCGGCTTCGTCGGCAGCGCGGTGCAGGGGCTGTCGTACCTGGCCGACGTGCGTCCGCACGAGACCGCGCCGTTCGAGCCGTGGGACGGGCAGGTGCTGCCCGAGGTGATCCGCCGCGGGTCCCCGGGCTTCGAGCGCTGGTCGTTGCACAACGCCGCGAACCTCGCGCACGTCGCAGCCGGCCTCGACGTCGAACCGGGCGGGTGGATGCCGTACCACGTCGCCTGGGTCGGTGCCTGCGCGCTCTACGACCGTGCCGCGCTCGTCGAGGTCGGCGGGTTCGAGTTCTGGGACCGGCTGCCGGTCGGCCACGCCGGCGAGGACGTCGTCGCGCAGTGGCGGGTCATGGAGCGCTTCGGCGGCGCGGGGATCGTGCCCTCCGGCGCCGTCCACCTCGAGGCGCCGACGACCGTCACCGACCGCTCCGTCGACGCCCCCGACGTGGTGATGGGGCAGGCACCGGTCATACCCGGGTAGGGGGTCGCCGACCCCGCAGCGGGATGGCAGGAGGTCCCGCGCTCCGTAGCGTCGGTGACGTCGGCGATCGTCGTCGGCGGAACTGGAGCTCGCCGTGTTCGACCAGATCACCCCGTTCGTCGTGGACCTCGCGGCGAGTCCGCTCGTCTACGTCGTCCTGTTCGCCCTGTGCCTGGTCGACGGCTTCTTCCCGCCGGTACCGAGCGAAACTGCGCTCGTGGCGGTCGCCGCCATCGCGGTCACCTCGGGACAGCCGGTCATCGCCGGCGTCCTGGTCGCCGCTGCTGCCGGTGCGATCGCGGGTGACTCGATCGCGTACCTGATCGGTCGGCGCATCGGACTCGAGCGGCTGTCCCGGGCGGAGCGCCCGAGGATCGCGGCCGCCTTCGCCTTCGCGGAACGGCAGATGCGTCGACGCTCGGCGAGCCTGATCCTCGTCGGCCGGTACGTCCCGGTGGGCCGCGTCGCCGTGAACATGACCGCCGGTGCCACCGGGCTGCCCTACCGTCGGTTCATCGCCATCAGTGCGATCGCGGGCGTGGCGTGGTCGGCGACGTCGGTCGGGATCGCGCTCGCGACCTCGAGCGTCCTGCACGAACCGCTCGTCGCGGCCGTGGTCTCGATGGTGGTGGCCGGTGTGCTCGGCGTCGTCGTCGACCGTGTCATCGGTAGGCTCGGCCGCAGGCGCGACGCCCGACCGCTCACGACCGGAGAGACCGCGCGACCGTGACCGACCAGCAGCTCCACACCGGCCCCGTGCCACGACCGCGTCCCCGTCCGGCATGGGCGGCGCCCGCGCTCCGCATCGCCCTGGTCGTCGTCGCCGCCGCGATCGTCGCCGTCGCGGCCCCGGTGACCTCGGTCGTCTACGGCGTCGCCGTCCCGCTGTCGCTCCTGGTGTCGGTGGTCCTCGGCGTCACCGTCGCCGTCGCCCCGTGGGCACCGCGGAGCGCCGCCGTCGTCCACCTCGCTGCGTTCGTCGGGCTCGGGGTCCTGACCGCACCGAGCGACGTGGGTCCCTGGCCGGTGCCGGTCACCGGGATCATCGGCCTCAGCGTGCTGCTCGTCGTGCTCGGGGTCCGCACGTCCTGGCGTCTCACCGCCGTGGTGTGGGGCGTCGCGACCGTGATCCCCCTCGTGCTCGTGGCCGCGACCCCCGACCGCTGGGGCCACCCGGGCGTCTGGGCGGCCAGCTTCGTGGTCTCAGCTGGCGACACCCTCGTGGTGGCGGCCGCCGCGGTCGTCGTCGGGCAGCGCCGCTCGATCCGCGCCGAACTCGACGCCGCCCTGCGGGACACCGAGGTCGAGGTGGCACGGCGCAGGTCCGTCGAGGAGCGCTCCCGCATCGCCCGCGAGCTCCACGACGTCGTGGCGCACAGCATGTCCGTCGTGCACATGCAGGCCGAGTCGGCGCCGTACCGCGTCGCTGACCTGCCGGCCGAGGCGCGCGTTGAGTTCCAGGCGATCGCCGAGACCTCGCGCACCGCGCTCCGCGAGATGCGGCAGCTGCTCGGCACGCTGCGCGGCGACGACGCGGCGGAACGTGCGCCGCAACCGCACCTGACCGACCTGCCGGCGCTCGTCACGGCCACGCGCGCGGCCGGCATCCCCGTGACGCTGACGGTGGACGCCGAGGACGACGTCGACCGGCTGACCCAGCTGACGGCCTACCGGATCGTGCAGGAAGCGCTCGGCAACGTCGCCCGGCACGCCTCCGGTGCGCCCACGACCGTGACGGTGACCCGGGTCGGTGCACGGATCCGGGTGTCGGTCACGAACGACGCCCCGCCGGTGGGCAGCGTCCCGCTCACGCCGCCGGACGACGGCGGCTTCGGGCTCGCGGGGATGCGGGAGCGCGTCGCAGCGGTGCGCGGCACGCTCGACCACGGCGCGACGCCGGCCGGGGGCTTCCGGGTCGTCGCCGACCTCCCCGCGCACGTCAACGGGGTGACCGCGTGATCCGCGTGGTGGTGGTCGACGACCAGCAGATGTTCCGGATGGGGCTCCGGTCGATCCTGCAGGCGCAGGACGACGTCGAGGTCGTCGGCGAGGCGAGCGACGGCGACGAGGCCGTGGCGCTCGGCGTCCGCCTGCAGCCGGACGTGGTCCTGATGGACGTCCGGATGCCGCACCTGGACGGCATCGAGGCCACGCGCCGCCTGCTGGCCGCACCGTCCGACTCCCCGGTCCGCGTGCTGATGCTGACCACGTTCGACATCGACGACTACGTCTTCGACGCCCTCCGCGCCGGGGCGAGCGGCTTCCTGCTCAAGGACGCCACGGCGGACGAGCTCGTGGCGGCGGTCCGGACGGTGGCCGGTGGCGAGGCGTTGCTCGCTCCACGGGTGACCCGGCACCTCGTCGAGGCCTTCGTCGCCGCTCCCCCGCCGTCCACGCCGCGCACCGAGGTCCTCGACGTGCTCACCGACCGCGAGCGGGACGTCTTCATGCTCGTCGCCCGGGGGCGCTCGAACACCGAGATCGCCGGGGACCTGTTCATCGCCGAGCAGACCGTGAAGACCCACGTCGGCCGGATCCTCGCGAAGCTGCAGTTGCGCGACCGGGTGCACGCGGTCGTGCTCGCCTACGAGTCCGGGTTGGTGGGCCCGGCCTGACCCCGGAGGGGGTCCGGGGCGTCAGCCGCCGAACTCCACCTGGACCTGCTGGCCGGCGTTGGTCAGCCCGTCCTGGACCGCGGCCCGGGTCTGCTCGATCCAGGGGCTGTCCGAGCACCCGATCCAGACGACGGTGCGCGGTTCGGAGTCGGCGAGGCACCACTCGCCCGCCCACGCGAGCACGGCGGCCGCGAGCGCCTCCCCGTGGTCGGCGAAGCAGAGCGACGGCACCGAGGACGGCCGGTCGCTCCGGACGAGCCAGGACACGGTCACCCGCGGGGGTGCAGGCAGGATGCGGACCTGTTCCTCGAGCGCGACCTCGACGAAGACCTGGCCGTAGGCGGTCTCGGGGAGGTCCTCGAGCAGCCGGTGGATCTCCGACAGGTCCTCGACCGCCCCGGCGATGAGCACGCGGTCGCTGGGCTGTCGACGGGTCCGGTCCATGCTCCAACGGTAGGACCGCGTTCAGCCCAGGACAACCCCGAGTTGCTGGGAGAGGAACTCCCACATCCAGGTCAGTGCCACCGCGTCGGTCAGCCCGGGGGCGTTCTGCGCGATCTGGGTCGCCACGCCGTCGCTGTACGCGGCGAGCTTGAGCGCGACGACGGACGGGTCGATGCCGCCAGGGGCCGTGAACGTGCCGTCGGCGACCCCGCGACGGATGACCCGCACCAGGCAGGCCTCCCACACGCGGATGCGTTCGGCGTACTCCTCGGCGACCTCCGGCCGACGTGCCACTGCGGTCCAGTAGTCCGACCAGATGCGCCAGTGCTGCCGGACCTCCTCGCTGTCGTCGAAGAGCGGCTCGACGAGCATCCGCAGGGCCACGACCGCGTCGGGTTCGGCGTCGACCGCGGCCACGATCGCGCCGTAGAACCGCTCCGTCTCGAGCACGACGACCTCGTTGAGGATCTCCGCGACGCTCGCGAAGTGGTACGTCACCGTGCCCACCGAGACGCCCGCTTCGCCCGCGATGTCGCGCAGCCCGGTGGCGCCGAGCCCCTGCCGGACGATGACGGCGCGCGCGGCACGGACGATCATCGCCCGGCGGACCTCGGGGCGCTGTCGCACACGTGGCGCCGGGGACCCGGGCTGCGCGGGCACCGCGGCGCTCACGCGGACGTCCTCGGGACCTCGTCGTGGTGGGTGTGCTCGGCCACGAGCTCCTCGGGGGTGCCATCAACGCCGTCCCGCGCCCAGGCCCGGACGGTGTTGACGACCGTGAACGCCTCGGCCGTGGCCGACACGTGCGACGTCGTCTCGAGCCGTGCGGCCCAGTCCGTGTGCGTCAGCCCGATCGCCCACCGCGACTCGGCGACCGCGGAGGTCGGGTCGCCGCTGACGATGCGGTAGGTCTCGCGGGCGTCCTCGTGGAACACCAGCCCGTCCGGGTACACCCGACCGCCGCCGTACCCGGGGTCGACGTCGAGCGTCCACGCCCCCGTCTCGACGTCGTGCGTGACGGTGCGCTGCGGCAGCGGGTCGCTCGGCTCGACGCGCATGATCGCGAGCGGCGTCGACCGGGTCGGCTCCTCGAACCGGACGCCGTCGTCGGTCGAGCGCGTCCAGACCGGCAGGGTCACCGTGCTGGCAGCGGGGTCCAGCGTGACGGTCGCCGCGGTGCCGTGCGGCCAGACCCACGGCCAGTACGCGGTGGACACGGCGAGGCGCAGGCGGTGTCCGGCGAGGAACCGGTGGCCGGTCGACACGAGCCGCACGGGCAGCGTCGTCGGCTCCCCGGGCACCAGGGGCACCGAGCGGTCCATGCCCACCCGCCGCAGTCCGTTCAGCACACCGCGGGTGACGAGGGTGGAGCTGCCGTCCGGGGCCACGTCGCACAGCCGCACGGTGACGGTCGCCCGGGGCTGGTCGCTCGTGACGGCGAGGTCCACCAGGACGTTCCCGAGCAGGTCGAAGGACTCCTCGACGGGCAGGTCGAAGCACACGGAGCGGCCGTCCTCGGCGCGCTGGTCCGGCGGCAGGTCGGTCTGGTTGCCGAACGGGAAGAACCGTCCGGCGTCCGCACCGGTCTCCTGCGGGGACGCGACGACGACGGGGCCGTCCCCGCCGCCACGAAGGGCATCGAGTGCGAGGGTCCTCGGCGCCGTGGCGTCGTCCGGCCACGAGGACGCGCCGACCCAACGACCGGAGCGGACGGGGTAGTACGTGGCGGGCGGCTCCGGGTCGTTGATCCACGCGCGGAGTGCCGGTTCGTGCTCGACGCCGGTGTCGACGCCGCGCAGCCAGCGGTCCCACCAGCGCAGCGACTCCTGCAGGAACCCGATCGACGGCCCCGGGGCGAGCCCGCGGTCCGGGTACTGGTGCGACCACGGCCCGACGATCCCCTTGACCGGGGCGTCGACGTGTTCGACGAGCCGGAGCACGGCGTCCCGGTACGGGTCCGCCCACCCGCCGACGGCGAGCACCGCGGCGGAGATGCCCGCGTAGTCCTCGGCGGCGCTGCCGTGCCGCCAGTAGTCATCGCGTTCCTGGTGCGACAGCCACACCGGCGTCATGGGACGGTTCGACGCCAGACGCGCACGCCACTGCTCCACCCACGACGGCCCGACGACCTCCGGGCGTGGGGGCCGCGCGTTGAACGCGAACATCGTCCCGCCCCACGCCGCCATGTCGATCCCGAGGACCGCACCGCCGACGTAGTGCACGTCGTTGTCGTAGCGGTCGTCGGTGGAGCACACCGTGACGATGGCCTTGAGCGCCGCGGGGGCACGCGCCGCGAGCTGCAGGGCGTTGAAGCCACCCCACGAGATGCCGAACATGCCGACGGCGCCGGTCGACCACGCCTGCTCCGCCAGCCAGGCGATCACGGCCTCGCCGTCGCGGAGCTCCTGCTCGCTGTACTCGTCGTCGAAGGTGCCGTTCGAGGACCCGGTGCCGCGGATGTCGACGCGGACCGAGGCGTACCCGTGCTCGGAGTACCAAGGGTGGCGCTCCGAGTCCCGCGGCGCCGTCCAGTCGTCGAGCCGGTACGGCAGGTACTCCAGCAGCACGGGGACGGGGGCGTCCGGCCCGGCGGTCACCGGTGCCCAGATGCGGGTGTGCAGGCGCACGCCGTCGGGCATCGGGATCCAGGTGTCGCGGACGGTCACCCCTGTGGGCAGGTCGACCGGCACCCCGATCCCCGTGAACGAGCCGTCGGTCATGCGTCCTCCCAGTTCCGGATCCGGTGCCCGGCACCGTGGTCGGTCCACCCGTCGGTGTGTCGCCAGTGCTGCACGCCGTCGTCGACGTCCGGCAGGTCGGTCACCCCGGGTTCGAGCGTCGCGGCGAGCAGCGTCCGCGTGTACGGGTGGTTCGGGCCGGTGAAGACCCGCTCGGTCGGTCCGATCTCGACGATCCGGCCACCGGTCATCACGGCGACCCGGTCGGCGACGCCGCGGACCACGGCGAGGTCGTGGCTGATGAACAGGCAGCTCAGCCCGTTCTCGCGCTGCAGGTCGGCGAGCAGCGCCAGGATGCCGGCCTGTACCTGCACGTCGAGCGCGGTGGTGATCTCGTCGGCGATCACGAGCCGGGGCCCGGCGGCCAGTGCACGGGCGATGCCGACGCGCTGCCGCTGCCCGCCCGAGAGCTGCGCGGGCAGCCGGGTCGCGAACTCCGGCCCGAGGCCGACCTGGGTCAGCAGGTCCGCCACCCGCGCGCGCGACGACGACCCGGTGAACAGCCGCAGCGGGCGGGCGATCGCCGCGCCGACGGTCCGACGGGGGTTCAGCGAGGTGTCCGCGTTCTGGAACACCAGCTGCACGGCACGGCGGAGCTCCGGGGAGCGTCCGCCGACGGGCTGGCGCAGGTCGCCGGTCGCGGCGTCGTCGGCGTAGGTGAAGGTGCCGGACTCGGCGGGCACCAGCCCCGCCATCGCCGTCGCGAGCGTCGACTTCCCGCTGCCCGACTCGCCCACCACGGCGAGCGTCTCGCGCGCACCGATCTCGAAGGACACGCCGTCGACGGCGGCCGGCAGACCGCGTCCGTAGCGGACCACCAGGTCGCGCGCGGTCACGACCGGACGGCCGGGAGGCCCGGTGTGCGCAGCCGTGTCGGTGACCGTCCCGGGGACGGTCGGGTCCTGGTCGTGGTGATCCGGGCCTCCCGTCCGGGTGCGGCCGTCGGGGACGGCTGCCAACAGGGCCCGCGTGTACGCGTGCTGCGGGTCCGCGAAGAGCGCGGCGGTGTCGCGGTGCTCGACCACCTCGCCGTCGCGCATCACGGCGATCTCGTCGGCCATCGCGGACACGACGCCCAGGTCGTGGCTGACGAGGAGGACGGCCATGCCGAGCTCACGGCCGAGGTCCGCGACCAGGTCGAGGACCGCCGCCTGCGTGACCACGTCGAGCGCCGTCGTCGGTTCGTCCAGGACGAGCACCCGGGGCCGCGCGGCGACGGCCATCGCGATCGCGACGCGCTGCTGCTGGCCGCCGGAGAGCTGGTGCGGGTAGCGGCGGACGATCGTGTCCGGGTCGGGCAGCCGGACGAGCCGGACGAGCTCGGCGACGCGCTCCGGGGAGTCGGGCTCGCCGTGGGCGCTGAGCGCCTCGCGGATCTGTGCACCGACCCGCATCGACGGGGTCAGGGCCTGCCCGGCGTTCTGCGCGACGACCGACGCCGTGCCCCCGCGGAGTGCGCGTGTGGCCGAGGGCGACAGGGCGAAGACGTCCTGGTCGCCGACGACGACCGAGCCGCGGACGATCCGGGAGCCGGTGCGGAGGTGCGCGAGCAGCGTCCGCGCGACCGTGGACTTGCCGGAGCCGGACTCGCCGACCAGGCCGAGGGTCCGTCCGGCCGCGATGGTGAACGAGACGCCGCGGACGACGGGGACCTCGGTGCGTCCGGCGGCGTAGGAGATCGCGAGGTCCTCGACGCGGACGACGGCGGTGGCCTCCGGCGTCCGCGTGCTCGCGGTGGTGGTGTCGGTAGCTGGGGTGTCGCGGTTCATGCGCGGGTCGCTCCCTGCGTGGCGCGGTCGACGCCGAGCGACTTGCTCAGTCCGTCGGCGGCGAGGTTCAGGCCGACCACGAGCGTCGCCAGCGCCACGACGGGTGCCAGCGTGCCGAGCGGCACGACGGTGAGTGCGGTGCGGTTCTCCTGCACCATGAGGCCCCAGTCCGGCGTCGGCGGGTTCGCCCCGAAACCGAGGAAGGACAGCGACGCCACGAGCAGCACGATCCACGACGCCCGCATCGCGTACTCGACGAGCACGACGTCGAGGACGTTCGGCAGGATCTCGCGGAACACGATCGACAGCGGCTTCTCGCCCCGGGCACGGGCGGCCGTCACGTAGTCCTGCGTGATGACGGTCCGGGCGGCGCCGCGGACGACCCGGGTGACGGCTGGGGCGTACACGACGGTCACGGCGAGGACGATGACCCAGAGGCCGGCGTCGAAGACGGTCACGACGACGAGCAGCGCCAGGATCGACGGCACGCTGAGCAGGGCGTCGACGACGCGCATCACGACCTCGTCGAACCAGTTGTCGGCGTAGGCGGTGACGGCACCGAGGACGGTCCCCACGGCGACCGCGATGGTCGTGGCGAGGAACGTCACGAGGAGCGCGTACCGGCCGCCGTTCAGCGTGCGGGACAGGATGTCGCGCCCGTACTGGTCGGTGCCGAGCCAGTGCGTCCACTCCGGACCGGCGAGCACGTTCGCGGAGTCGGTGGCGACCGGGTCGTGCACGCCGATCACCGGGGCGAGGACGGCGAGGACGAGGTGCAGGGCGATGACCCCGAGGCCGACGGAGAGTGCCGTCGAGCTGCGGAGCGGCGCGACGACGCTGCCGATGACGCTCGTGCTCATGCGGAGACCTTCCCTTCGGGGGTGACGGCGCCGCCCGGTGCCGTCGGCGTCCCCGGGATCCGGCGCCGCCGGGCCGGCGGGCGGACGCGGGTGCGTCGCTGCCGGGTGCGGAGCCGCGGGTCGAGCGCGAGCGCGACCAGGTCGGCGGCGAGGTTGCACACGACGTAGACGACGGCACTGAGGAGCGCGATGGCCTCGATCACGGGCAGGTCCCGGTTGAAGACCGACTCGAGCATGAGCTTGCCCATGCCCGGGTAGTTGAAGACGTTCTCCACGACGACCACGCCACCGAGCAGCCACGCCACGTTGAGCGCGACGACGTTGAGCGTCGGGAGCAGCGCACTCGGCACGGCGTGCTTCCACACCACCCGACGCATCGTCAGCCCCTTCAGCTCGGCGGTCGTGACGAACTCGGACGCCATCACGTCGATCGTCGACGAGCGGGCGGTGCGCACGATGTACGCCGCCATCGCCAGGGTCAGCACGATGATCGGCAGCCAGATGGTCGGCAGCAGCTCCCCCACGGTCGCGTCGCTGCCGCGGAGCACCACGGCTGGGAACAGCGGGATGCCGATCGCGAAGAGCAGCACGAGCACGGTCGCGACCATGAACTCGGGGACGCTCATCACGACCAGGCTGACGATCGAGATGACCCGGTCGGTCGGACGCCCACGACGCACACCGGCCACCACGCCGAGCGTGAGCGACAGGGTCACACCGACGAGCATCGCGGGCACGGCGATGAGCATGCTGTTGCGGAACGCGGTGAACAGCGTCGGGGCGACGGGCTCCCCGCTCACGAGCGAGGTGCCGAAGTCGCCGTGTGCCGCGCCGACGAGCCACTGCCCGTACCGCAGCCACACGTTCTGGTCGAGCCCGAGCGTCTCGCGGAGCTGCTTGACGGCGTCGGGCGTGGCGTTCTGACCGAGGAGCTGCTGCGCGACGTCGCCGGGCAGGGCCTGCACGGCGAGGAACACGAACAGGGACGCCAGGACCACCGTCAGCAGGGCGATCCCGACGCGCCGGAGCACGGGGAGGAGGACGTTCATCGGGCCAGTCCGATCTTCAGGTAGTCGAACTCGAAGCCGAACTCCGCGTAGTTGACGACGTCGCGGGACAGCCCGACCAGACGGTCGCCGAACATCGGGGTCATGTCGGCGCCGTCCGCGACGACGAGCCGCTGCGCGTCCTGGTACAGCGTCAGGCGCTTGGCGTCGTCCATCTCGGCGCGGGCGTCGTCGAGGAGCGCGTCGAACGTCGGGTTCGACCAGGCGCTCTCGTTGTACGAGGACCCGGAACGGAAGATCTGGTTGAGCAGCTGGTCGATCGGCCGCCCGGTGAAGAAGTAGCTCACCATGAGCGGCTTCTGCATCCAGATCTGCGTGTAGTACGAGTCCGCGGACGCGTTCTTCACGGTCAGGTCGATTCCGGCGGCCTTGACCTGGTCGCGGTAGGCGACGGCGAGGGGCGTGAACACCGACTCGTAGCTCGACGTGTAGATCGACGCCTGGAAGCGCTCGTGGCCGGCGCGCTTGAGCAGGCTCCTGGCCTTGTCCGGGTCGTGCTCGCGGGGTTCGTCGAGGAACGCGGCGAGCTGCGGCGGCACGGGGTTGTCCCACCCGGGCGAGCCGGTGCCCTGGACCGACGTGTCGACGATCTTCCGCGGGTCGTAGGCGAGCTTCATGGCCTGACGCACCAGCGGGTCGGAGAACTCGTCGCTGGTGGCGAGCATCGGCATCGTGTACCACTGCGCGTTCACGACCCGGGCGACGGTGGCCCGCTGGGACGCGGCGACGACCCGCGCGGTGGCGAAGTCGAGGTTCGTCTGCGAGATCAGGTCGATCTGGCCCGCGAGCAGCGCGTTCACCCGGGCGGTGGTGTCCTGGATCGAGAAGAAGTCGATGCCGTCGAGCGCGGGGCGTCCGGCGAAGTGGTCGTCGAAGGCCTCGATGCTGCCGGTGCCGGCGGGTGCGAAGGACGACAGCTTGAACGGGCCCGTGCCGATGCCGGTCGTGCCGATGGTGTCGATCGCGCCGGCGGGCACGATGTAGCACTGGTAGGCCGTCAGCAGCGAGGGGAACTCCGCGTTCGGCTTCGTCAGCTCGAACCGCAGCGTGTACGGGTCGAGCGCCCGCATCGAGTCCGCGGTCATCACCTCGCCGAGCACCCCGGCCTGCGGTGACGCGGTCTTCTCGTCGAGGATGTGCCGGATGCTCGCGATCGCGTCGTCGGCGGTGAACCGGGAGCCGTCGTGGAAGCGGACCCCCCGGCGGAGCGCGAACGTCCACACGGTGCCGTCGTCGTTGCCGGACCACTCGCGTGCCAGGTCGGGGACGGTCTGCCCGGACTCGTCGAGCCGGACCAGGCGGTTGTAGAGCGCGCCGAGGTACTCGTAGGCGGAGAGCGAGCTCGCCGAGTCGAGGGTCTCGGCGGCGGACGCGGCGGGGCGGGCGATGCGCAGGCGACCACCGCGGCGGGCGACGCCGGTGGCGGCCTGCTCCGGGATGGTCACGGCATCGGCGCCGGTGCTGCACCCGGTGAGGGTGAGGAGACCGAGACCGGCGAGGCCGGCGGCCCCGGTGAGGAGCGCGCGGCGGCTGGGACCACGGCCGTCTCGGGCGGCTCGCTGGTCGGGGTGGTGCTGCTGGACGACGTGCTGCATTCGGGGTGACCCCTCCTGGTAATCGTTCCGGTGAACGATAGGGGGCTTCGCGCTCCCTGGCCAATCCCGTGACGCGTCCCGGCGCGAAGATTCACGAATCCGTTACACGCCGACGGTGTCGAGGGGCCAGGATCGACAGGAGCAACGACGAGGAGCAAACCGATGGCGACCTTCACCCGCGGGTTCGGCGGACGACGACGCAACGAGGACGAGGACCGCACCCCGCCGGGGCAGACGCTCGTGCGCGACTGGCCCGTGCTCTCGGCCGGGGCCACCCCGGACATCGCACCGACGGACTGGAGCTTCTCCATCCAGACGGAGTCCGGTCTGCACGAGTGGACGTGGGACGAGGTCCAGGCGCTCGGCGTCGAGGACGTCACCGTCGACATCCACTGTGTGACGCACTGGTCCAAGCTCGACATGCCGTGGCGCGGGGTCCCGCTCGACGCCCTGTTCGCCCAGGTGGAGACCTCGCTGGACTACTGCATGGTGCACAGCTTCGGCGGCTACACGACGAACGTGCCCCTCGACGAACTGCTCGGCGGCAAGGCCTGGGTCGCGTTCGAGGCCGACGGCGAACCCCTCGAGCCCGAGCACGGCGGCCCGGCGCGTCTGTTGGTCCCCGCCCTGTACTTCTGGAAGAGCGCGAAGTGGGTGCGCGGCATCGTCATGCAGGCCGACGACGAGCCGGGCTTCTGGGAGAACGCGGGCTACAACATGCACGGTGACCCCTGGAAGGAAGAGCGGTACTGGTGAGCGCACCCGT
>NZ_JALNUI010000017.1 GCF_026544205.1 Curtobacterium sp. GC_Cur_3 | reverse complement strand
CCGTCTCGGAGGCGCGCGACGTCCGCCCAGCCGAGTCTCGCCGGACGGGAGGCTCGTGGCGGGGCCGGTACGAGCCTCCAGGCCGGCAGGTGGTGCGGTCAGCGCTGGAAGCGCGCCTGCTGTTCGTCGGCCAGACCGGCGTCGACGCGCCGTCGCATGTCCTCCGACATCGGGGGCAGGTCGGTGACGGGGGCCCAGAACGCCTCGGTGTTCTCCCCGTCGGCCGGTGCGGGGTGCCCGGACACCCAGCGGCACGCGAAGACCAGGTCGAGGTACTGCGCCCGGTCGCCGTTCGGGTAGGTCATCTCCGGCAGCGCCTGCACCCACACCAGGCGTTCGGCGACGGCGACGACGTCGGCTTCCTCCAGCACCTCGCGTTCGGCGGCGACGGCCGGCTCCTCGCCCGGGTCGACGATCCCCGTCACCGGGGTCAGCGCGCCGGTGTCCGCGCGACGGACGACCAGGAGCTCGCGGGCGTCACCCTCGCCGCGGGTCACGACGGCGGTGACCCCGGTCAGCCAGAGCAGGTCCGTGCCGATCTTCTCGCGGAGGGACAGGACGAAGTCGGGCGTGGGCATGCGGCCACGGTACCCAGGCGTGGATACGCTCGGGGCATGGCACGCGGCGACAGGGCGCTCGAGGTGCGGTCCGACCACGGTGTCTGGGCTGCCGGGTGGCGACTCGCGGTCGCCGGGGTCGTGCGTGCGGTGACTCCGCGGCGGCGTCGGGTGCTGACCGTGTCGCTCGGCGTCGTCGCCCTCGGGCTCGTCGTGGCGGTCGTCGTCGGGCTCGTGCGCGGGATGAGCTCGCCGGTCGTCTCGGTCGTGGTGCTCGTCGGGACCGCGGCGCTCGTGGCGTACCTGGTCGTGGCCGTCGAGCTCGTGCTCTGGACCATGGCGGATCGTCGACGTGTGGCACCGTCCGAGGTCGACCCCGAGCGACTGGCCCGTGTCCACCAGACGATCGCCGCCGGGAACGCCTCATCGGTCGATCCCGCAGACCGCCGTGCCCTGGTACGGTTCGCCCGCGTCCAGCAGACCGCCCTGCCCGCGACCGTGCTCGTGCATGCGCTCGGGGTCAGTGTGGGCGTGCTGCTCGGTGCGCTCGAGGCCTTCGCCGGATCGGCAGGCATCGTCGTCCTGGTGCTCGCCGTGCTCATCGTGGCCGTGTCCGCGTGGTCGCTCCGCGGGGCGCTGCGGGCGCTCGGGTCGACGCCGGAGCTGGTGGCACTGGACGCTCCCTGACCGGGTGTCCCGATCCGTGCGGTTGTTGCGCACAGCGTGCCGATGACTGGTCATGACCAGTAGGGTGTGATCCGTGGAGATCATCATCCTGCCCACGCCGGCGGAGGTCGGTCGCGTCGCCGCGGCCAAGATCGCGTCGGTCGTCGCCGAGAAGCCGTCCGCCGTCGTCGGACTCGCCACGGGGTCGAGCCCCCAGGGCATCTACGCCGACCTGCAGCGTCGCGTCGCCGCCGGGGAGGTCTCGTTCGCCCAGGCGCGCGGGTTCGCCCTCGACGAGTACGTCGGCATCCCCCTCGAACACCCCGAGTCGTACGCGAGCGTCATCGCCCGCGACGTCGTCGGTCCGCTCGGCTTCGACCCGTCACGCGTCCGCGTGCCCGACGGCCGTGCCGACGACATCGAGTTCGCCGCCAAGGAGTACGACGCCGCGATCCGTGCCGCCGGCGGGATCGACGTGCAGATCCTCGGCATCGGCGCGAACGGCCACATCGGGTTCAACGAGCCGACGTCCTCGTTCGCCTCGCGCACCCGCATCAAGACCCTCGCGCCCTCGACGCGCGAGGCCAACGCCCGCTTCTTCGACTCGCTCGACCAGGTCCCGACGCACTGCATGACGCAGGGTCTCGGCACGATCCTCGAGGCACGCCAGCTCGTCCTCGTCGCCCAGGGCTCGTCGAAGGCGGACGCCGTGGCCGCCGCGGTCGAGGGGCCGCTGTCGTCCTTCGTGCCCGGGTCGGCGCTGCAGCTGCACCAGCACGCCACCGTCGTGGTCGACGAGGAAGCGGCCGCCGGGCTCCAGCTCGCCGACTACTACCGGTACACGTACGCGAACAAGCCGTCCTGGCAGCGGTTCGAGTAGCCCGCAGGCCCGGGGCCCGGGGCCCGGGGCTCGGGCTGGGTTCGGGCTCCGCGAGACGCCGGTGTCTCGCACGCAAACGCTGCCGGTGTACTCGTCGAGACGCCGGTGTCTCGCTGAGACGCCTCGGGTTCGTCGAGACGCCGCAGTTTTCGGCGGCGTCTCGAGTACTTCGAGGTGTCTCGCACTGACGGGGGTGTCTCGCGCGCGCACAACTCGAGTGTGCCCATCGAGACGCCGGTGTCTCGCGCTGACAGGGGTGTCTCGCACGCGAACCCCGCCAGAGTGCCCGTCGAGACGCCGGTGTCTCAGCCGGCAGCAGTGCCTGCAGCACCCGCGGCACCCGCAGCACCCGCGGGACCCGCAGCCTCGGCAGCGGCACCCAGGCGCGCCAGCCCCTCGCGCAGCGTGTCCTCCGAGCACCCGAAGTTGAGCCGCGCGTGCCCCACACCCTGCCGCCCGTAGTCCCGCCCGTTCGACAGCGCCACCTTCGCCTCGTCGACGAGTCGCACCGCGGGGTCGTCGCCCCACGGCAACGCCCGCAGGTCGAGCCACGCCAGGTAGGACGCCTGCGGCTGCCGGTAGCCCACCCCGGGCAGCACCCCGCCGAGCTCCTCCGCCAGGATCCGCCGGTTCGCGGCGAGCTCGGCCAGCAGCGACGCCAGCCACGGCCCGCCCTCGCTGAACGCGGCGACGCTCGCGGTGTACCCGAGGATCCCGGTGCGCTCGACGACCTCGCCCGGCATCCCGTCGAACCAGCCCCGAGCGCGCTCTGACGCCCCGACCATCAGCGCGCACTTGGTGCCCGCCAGGTTCCACGCCTTGCTCGCACTCGTGAGGGCGACGCCGATCGTGGCGGCCTCGAGGCAGGAGTCGAGGAACGGCGTGAACGTCGCGTCGGCGTGGACCAAGGGCGCGTGGATCTCGTCGGAGACGACCACGGCGTCCCACTCGGCGGCGAGTCGGGCCAGCGCCGCGAGTGACTCGCGGTCGTGCACGAGCCCGAGCGGGTTGTGCGGGTTGCACAGCAGGACGGTCCTGGCGCCGTCGGCGAACGCCTGCGCGACACCGTCGAGGTCGATCCGCCACCCGGCAGTCGTGTCGAACGGGTCGGCCGGGCCGGCGGGTGCGACGAGCGGCACCTCGGTCGCGGTGCCGCCGGCCTCGGACACGTACTCCCAGAACGGCGCGTACACGGGCGGCATGATGACGACCTGGCCCCCGGGCTCGATGACCCGGCGCAGCGTCTCCACCGCGGCGACGGAGACGTCCGTGGTCGTGCGGACCAGGTCGGGGTCCACGTGCCAGCCCCACCGGTCGGACGCGAAGGCGGTGAAGGCCTCGGGGAGCGCCCGACCGTGCCCGACGTAGCCGGTGTCACCAGCACTCACCGCGGCGGCGAGGGCGTCCCGCACGGGCTCGGCGAGCATGCTGTCCATCTCCGCGACGAACATGGGCAGGACGTCCGGCGGGAAGGCCGTGTACTTCTCGCTGGTGCGGGTGCGGCGTGCATCGAAGAGGGAGACCATGACGCTCATGCGCCTCATCCTCGCAGGGGTCGGAGCCCGGCGAGCAGGATCTCGACGTACCGGTCCGGATCGCTCACCTGGACCCCGCCGGCCGTCGCCGCCTGACGCATCCCGCAGACGAGCCGACGGAGGTCGTCCGGCCGCACGTCGGACCGCACGACACCGGCAGCAGCGCCCCGGTCGAGGAGGGCGCCGATCGAGTCGACGAGGTCCCCGGCCAGTGCCGCCGTGTCAGCGCACGAGAACGTCCCGCCCGTCAGCAGGTCGCCGAGCGCCGGGTCGTCCACGAGTCCCCGGAAGGCCTCCGTGACGACGCCGCGGACCGCCGCCTCGACGTCGGGCACCGCGACCGCGTCCCGGACCCGGTCGAGCATGGCCTCGAACGCATCGATCGCGAGCGCCTCGAGCAGGTGCTGCTGCGTGGGGAAGTGGCGGTACGCGGTCCCCACGCCCACTCCGGCCTCCCGCGCGACGGCGTTCAGCTGGGCGGGCTCGCCCCGGTCGAGGTGCTCGCGCGCCACGGCGAGCAGCGCTGCACGGTTGCGCAGGGCGTCGGAGCGGAGGGAGTCCGGGCGGGCGAGGTCGACCATACGGAGAGTGTATC
The DNA here is from genome assembly GCF_026544205.1 of Curtobacterium sp. GC_Cur_3. Classification (GTDB taxonomy): domain Bacteria; phylum Actinomycetota; class Actinomycetes; order Actinomycetales; family Microbacteriaceae; genus Curtobacterium. Next base: position 87,362 of record NZ_JALNUI010000017.1, on the reverse strand, counting down.
CGCTTGTGCTAGCGTTCCGGATGAGTCATCCGATTCACCGTTCGAGACCACGACCAGGAGCACCGATGCCGTCCTTCACATGGGAACCCGACCAGATGCCCGATCAGCACGGGCGGACCGTGGTGGTCACCGGAGCGACCGGCGGACTCGGGCTCGCCGTCGCCACCCGGCTCGCCGCCGCCGGGGCGCACGTCGTCGCCGGCGTCCGCGACCTCGACAAGGCAGCACGCGTCCTGCCCGCCGGCCTGGAGGCCCGGGTCGTCGACACCGCGTCCGTCACCTCCGTCAGGGCCTTCGCCCGGCACCTCGCCGAGGACGGCCTCGTGGTCGACGCCCTGGTCAACAACGCGGGGATCAGTGCGCCACGGTTCGCGCTCGGCGTGGACGGCCTCGAACTGACCTGGGCCACCAACGTCGTCGGCCCGGCGGTCCTCGCGGACGCGATGCTCCCCGTGCTCGGCGGGCCGTCGCCGCGCGTCGTCCTGGTCGGCTCCAACCTCTCGCAGCGCACCGCCCGTGTGCCGGACCTCGAGGCGATCGACGACGCCCGCTCCTACCGACAGTTCGCCGCGTACACCGCCTCGAAGACCGCGGCGGCAGCCATGGCGGTCGACCTCGGCGAGCGGCTCCGTGCTTCCGCGTCGCCGGTCCGGTCGGTGATCGCCCACCCGGGCATCGCCGCGACGGGCATGAACGGCCAGGCGGAGACCCTGGCCGCGACGATCGCGGGATCGATCGCCCGGCTCGCCGCCCGCACGGTCGAGGACGGCGCCCGTGCCGTCCTCTGGGCAGCGACCGCAGCGGACGTCGAGGAGGGCGTCTTCGTCGGGCCCGCACTCCGCCGCTCGGACCGTCGTCTGCACGTCGTCCCGGTCCGTGGTGCCGCTGCCGACCCGGTGTTCCGCGCGCGGGTCCGTGCGCTCGTGGCCCGGACGGCCGAGCACGCCGATCGCTGACGACCGCGTCGCTGACGACGACCGCGTCGCTGATGACGACCGCGTCGCTGGACGGGAACCCGACGTGAACACCAGCGGACGGATCGGTGACCCGGTGCACGGCCCCCGACCGAGGGGGCTAGCGTCGCGGACGTGACTCGTTCTCGCGTGCAACGCCGCCCGCTCCTCCGTCCGGTCCCGCTCGCCGCGGCGGCCACGATCGCCGCACTGCTCGGCACCGGGGTGGTCGCGTCACCGGCGATCGCCGATCCCGCAGCCGGTGTCGCGGGCGCGACCACGGCCTCCCGGCCGGTGACCGATCCCGCGTCCTCCGTCGACCCGTTCATCGGGACCAGCCACGACGGCAACACCTGGCCGGGCGCGACCGCGCCGTTCGGGATGCTGCAGTGGAGTCCGACCGGCACCGCCGGCGACCAGACCTCCACCCCCGTCGCGAACGGCTACTCGTACGACGTGAACCGGCTGCGCGGGTTCAGCCTCACCCACCTCAACGGCGCAGGCTGTGCGCCCGGGGCCGCCGGTGACGTGCCGATCATGCCGGTCACGACCGCCGTGACGACCTCGCCGTCCGCGGACACCACCGACGCGGTCTACGCCGCGGGCTACTCCCACGACCAGGAGTCCGCGAGCCCCGGCCGCTACGGCGTCCAGCTCGACAACGGCGTGCGCACGGACCTCGCGGTCACGACGCGCGCCGGCATCGGCGAGTTCGCCTTCCCTGCCGGGAAGGCCGCCAACCTGCTCTTCCGCACCTCGAACTCGATCAACGGCAGCGAGGACGCCACCACCAGCATCGACCCCCGCACCCGCACCGTCAGCGGCAGCGTCCTGACCGGTGGCTTCTGCAGCCGCCGCGCCAATGGCGGCGGCGCGACCAACCCGGACCGCCGCAGCTACTACCGTCTGTACTTCACCGCGACCTTCGACCGGGCCTTCTCGAGCACCGGCACCTGGAAGGACGACACCGTCCAGCCGGGAGGCACGCGCGTCTCCGGTGGGGAGGGGTACCTGACCGGGGCCGACCGTGCCGGACGCGGCTCCGGCGCGTGGGTCGGCTTCGACGCGCGTCGCGGTGCGACGGTGCACGCCCGCATCGGCATCTCGTACGTCAGCGCCGCTGGTGCCGTCGCGAACCGCGACGGCGAGGTGCGGAAGCACGCGACGGTGGCCAGCGTGGCGGCGTCGACCCGAGCCTCCTGGAACCGTGAACTGTCGCGCATCCGCGTCGGCGGTGGCACCGCGGACCGGACCACGCAGCTGTACACGTCGGTGTACCACGCGCTCATGCAGCCGAACACGCTGAACGACCGCGACGGCCGCTACCTCGGACCGGACATGCGGGTGCACCGGATCGACCGCGGGCACGGCGCCGTCTACGGCACCTACTCCGGCTGGGACCAGTACCGGGCGCAGATCCAGCTGCTCGCGCTCCTGCGACCGGACGTCGCGGGGGACATGGCCCAGTCGATGCTGCGGTTCGCCCAGCAGAACGGCGGCGTCTGGGACCGGTGGCTCCACCTCGGCGCGCCGACCCACGTGATGACCGGCGACCCCTCGGCGGCGACGCTCGCCACCTGGTACGCCATGGGCGTCCGGAACTTCGACGTCCGTGCGGCGTACCAGTCCCTGCGGCACCAGGCCACCGTGCAGAACGCCGACGCCCTCAGCGACATCGGGTGCCCGGGGCAGTGCCTCGCGCAGCGGCCCGGCCTCGACCAGTACCTGCAGCGCCAGTACGCGGCGAACGACGACTGCCACTGCTGGGGCGGCGCCGCCGAGACGCTCGAGGACTCGATCTCCGACAGCGCGCTCGGGTCCTGGGCGTCCTCGCTCGGACTGCGGTCCGACGCGCGGATGTTCGCCGCTCGCGGCGAGTACTGGAAGAACACGTTCAACCCGGCCGTCGGGTACCAGGCGGCACGGCAGGCCGACGGGTCGTGGACGCCGGACTGGTCGCCCTCGACCGGTGTCGGCTTCGCGCAGGGGACCAGCGCGCAGTACACGTGGCTCGTGCCCCAGGACGTCAGCGGGCTCTCCGCGGCGCTGGGTGGCGACGATGCGGCGGTGGCCCGACTCGACGCGTTCTTCCACGACGCCGCGGGGAACTTCGCGGTGACCGGCGGCGACGCGACGAAGTTCGACCCCACCAACGAGCCCGACATCCACACGCCGTGGATGTACAACGCACTCGGACAGCCGTGGAAGACCCAGGAGACCGTCCGCCGGGTCGTCGACGACGCGTACGGCACCGGTCCCGGCGGACTGCCCGGGAACGACGACCTCGGCACGATGAGCGCCTGGTACGTCTTCGCCTCGATCGGGCTGTACCCGCAGACGCCCGGTCGTGCCGAGATGCTCATCGGGAGCCCCACGTTCAGCACGGTCGACATCCGGCGGGCGAGCGGCCAGCGGATCGTCATCCGGTCCTCGGGCACGGACCCCTACGTGCGAGGAGCGCGGTTGGACGGACGGACGCTGACGCAGTCGTGGGTGCCGTCCTCGTTCGTCGACCGCGGTGGACTGCTCTCCCTCCGGGTCGGCGCGACGCCGGACACGACCTGGGCCACGGCTCCGGGGGACCGGCCGCAGGACCGCTGAGACCGAGGCACGGACACGGCGGGCGGCCCCACGGGCTGCCCGCCGTCCGGCTTGCAGGGGCGCTCAGCTCATCTGGGCGTAGAGGCGCTCGGGCTCCGCGGCGAGCGAGGCCTTCACCATCGCGCTCCACTCGTCAGCGACCACCTCGGCCACACCCCGTACGACGCCGTCGAGCGAGGCGCGGGCGATGTCCGCCGGGTCCGCCTTCGGGCCGTCGTAGTCGGCCATCATCTCGGTGTCGGCCGCGCCGAGGTGCAAGCCCTGCACGGCGATGCCCCGGCCGGACAGCTCCAGTCGGACGGCGTTCGTCATGTTCCACGCGGCGGCCTTCGCGGCCGCGTACCCACCGGAGCCCGGCGCCGCGAACCAGGACAGCGCCGACAGGACGTTCACGACCGCCCCGCCGCCGTTGGACTCGATGACCGGCGCGAAGGCCCGGATCATCGACAGCGTGCCCCAGTGGTTCGTGTCCATCACCCGGTGGGCGTCCTCGAGGGATCCGGTGACCAGCGAGCCCTGCTCCGTGATGCCCGCGTTGTTGACCAGCAGCGTGACGTCCGGTGCAGCGAGGGCCACCGCGTCGACCGAGGACTGGTCCGTGATGTCGAGCGGCAGGACCTCCACCCCGTCGATGTGCACGGACTCGGGGCGGCGTGCGGTGGCGTAGACCTTCGCGGCGCCGCGTGCCAGCAGTTCCTCGGCGAAGCGGCGGCCGATGCCCCGGTTCGAGCCGGTGACGAGTGCGACGGACCCAGCGATCTCCATGGTGTTCCCTTCCGTGCCCGGGCGACTCCCGACGGCAGCAGACGTACGCTAAGACCTCACGTCGGTGTCAGGGGCAACCCGGATCGGAGAAGTCGTGCGCATCGGAGACCTGGCCGCGCGAGCCAAGGTGAGCGTCCGTTCGCTCCGCTACTACGAGGAGCAGGGGCTCCTCACGGCCGACCGGTCCGTCAACGGGCAACGCCTCTACCGTGAGGCCGCCGTGGAGCGGGTGCAGCTCGTCCAGCAGCTCTACGCCGCCGGGCTCGCGAGTCGCACCATCGCGCAGCTGCTGCCGAGCGTCGACGCCGGTCACGCCACCCCGGAGGACTTCGCGATCCTCGCGTCCGAGCGGGAGCGGATCACCGCGCAGGTGGCGGAGCTCGAAGCCGCACGGGAACGACTCGACGAGGTCATCCGCATCTCCGAGCACCCGACGCCCGAGTTCTGCCCCGGCCTGCGCCACGCCGACTTCCCGGTCGCCCAGGCCAGCTAGGCGGTCGGCCCGTGCTCGTCCAGGTCTGCGGGTTGCCAGGCTCCGGCAAGTCGACGCTGTCCTCGGCGCTCGCCGACGCGCTCTCCGCGCCGAGCCTGCGGGTCGACGCCGTCGAGGCCGCGATGTGGAAGTACGGCATCCCCCGGGCGCAGTCGGGGATCGCGGCCTACTCGGTGATGCACGCGCTCGCCGTCCCCGACCTCCGTCGCGGGTTGACGGTCGTCGCCGACGCGGTCTCCGGCGTCGAGGCAGCTCGGGCCGGATGGGTGTCGACGGCCGCGTCGGCCGGGGTGGCGCTCCGCGTGGTCGAGGTCGTGTGCCCAGACCTCGGCGAACACCGACGACGGGTGGAGGAGCGGGAGAACGACCTGCCCGGGTTCGTGCTGCCGACGTGGGACGAGGTCGAGCGGGTCCGCGCGGAGTACGAGCCGCGCACGGACGACCGCCTCGTGGTGGACAGCACCCGGCCCCTCGAGGAGACGGTCCGGCAGGCGCTGCACTTCGTGCGCGGCGGCGCCTGAGCCGTCAGGCCCGACGCCAACCGGCCCGGTGCGCCATGACGATCGCACCGGCGCGGTCCCGGGCGCCGAGCTTCGCGAGGATCGCGGAGACGTGGGACTTGACGGTGCGTTCACCGGTGTCGAGCGCGGCGGCGACCTCGGCGTTGCTGGCACCGTCGCACACCAGGTCGAGGACGTCGCGTTCGCGGGGCGTCAGTGACGCGAGCGCACGGGCGCCGTCCGCGGAGACCTGCGGCTGTGCCACCGCCCGCGCGACGACCCGCGGGAGCACCCGGGGGTCGATCCAGGTGCCACCGCCGGCGACCACGCGGACTGCGTCGACCAGGGCCTCCGCGGCACTGTCCTTGAGCACGAAGCCGTTCGCGCCGGCGTCCAGCGTCGGCCACAGGACCTCGTCGTCGTCGAACGTCGTGAGCGCGAGCACCGGTGGTCCGTCGACCAGGTCCCGGATGCGCCGGGTGGCCTCGATGCCGTCGACACCGGGCATGCGGATGTCGGTGAGGACGAGGTCCGGCGCAGCCAGGGTCACGGCTCGCAGCAGCGCGTGCCCGTCGGCGCACTCCTCGACGATCTCCAGGTCGGGTTCCGAGCGCAGCACGAGCGCCAGCCCGGACCGGATCATCGCCTGGTCGTCGGCGAGGACGATGCGGATCGTCACCGGGCCACCGCCACGGGGCGGGGAGCGTCGGTCGGGAGGCGGCACTCCACCACCCAGCGGTCGCCCTCGGGTCCGCTCTCGATCCCGCCGCCCGCACGTTCGACCTGCTCGCGGAGGCCGGGGAGTCCGTACCCGCCGGTGCTGGGCGCCTGGGGTGTGCTGGGCCGGTCGTTGGTCACGCGGCCGATGAGCACGCCGAGGTCGTGCCGGATGACGACGTCGATCGTGCTGCCCGGTGACCGGTACCGGGCGGCGTTGGCCAGGGCCTCCTGGACCACGCGGGACAGGGTGCTCCTGGCGATGATCGGGAGGGCGTCGAGGTCGGCCCGGACGTCGAGGTCGACCGGGACGCCGGCGACCCGGTAGGTGGCGACGAGGTCGTCGAGGCTGCGGGACCGCAGGGGGTCGTCGCCCTCGGTGCGGAGCAGCCCGACGACCTCACGGACACCGTCGAGGCTCTCGCGGCAGACGAGCTCGGCCTTGGACAACGCCGCTTCCGCCGCATCGCCGTCCGTTCGGAGGATCCGTCGCGCACCGCCGATCTGCAGCACCACGACCGTGAGCGAGTGCGCCACCAGGTCGTGCACGTCACGGGCCAGGCGGGTCCGTTCCTCCTGCGCCCGGGCCACGGCCAGCCGCGCGTCCGCCGCACGCAGCTCCGCGGCGAGCGACCGGGTGTGCGCCAGCAGGACGCCGACGACGATCGCGAGGAGGTTGCCGATCGCGAAGTACACGGCACCCACGTTGAAGGACCACCCCACCAGGACGGGGACGAACGGTGCGACGACGCCGACCACCGCCGTGGTGGCGATGCGCCTCCTGCTGGACCGGCGGCCGACGAGCTGCGACAGCGCGGAGGTCACGAGGAACATCGAGGCGTTCAGGTCCACGACGACCGTCGCCGCGACGACCGGTGCGATCGCGAGGACGGCGAACAGCCACTCCGGCAGCGGCCGCCGTACCTGCTCCGCGGCCCACGGCAGGAGCGCGACCACGATCAGGGCGACCGCGAGGGGTGAGCCCCACGACGTCACCACCGCGGCGGCGGCACCGAGCACGACCGGCACGGCCCACAGTCGCTCGAGCTGCCGAGGTCGCTCGGGGCGTGTTGCGCTCATGGTCGTCCTCTCCGTGGTGAACGATAGCGACCGGCAGCCCGCCACCACACCGCTCCTGCGGACGCGCGGCAGGGTGTCCCACAGGACGAGGTCGTCGCGTCCGGGAGGACGATGTGCCGACGAGGACGCCGCTCGACCATGGGTGCATGACCTCGATCACCAACCGCCTCCAGGGCCGCATCGACGCGCTCCCGCCACGCACTCCCGACCCCGCGGCGTCGGCGCCGGCCAGGAGGGTGCTCGGGATCGCCACCGCCGGCAGCGCCGTCACGCTCCTGGCGAGCATGGTCGCCATCGCACTCGACGGGCAGGAGATCGGCGGCGAGCCCGCCTGGGTGAAGCCGACGAAGTTCGCGATCGCGATCACGCTCTACCTGCTCACGCTGCGTTGGATGCTCGGCGCGGTCCACGGACACCGGCGGACCCTGACCGTCCTCGCGTCGGTCATCGTGCTCGCCCTCGCAGTGGAGATCGTGTGGATCGACGTGCAGGTCGTGCAGGGCACCACCAGCCACTTCAACACCGGCGCACCGTTCGACGCCGCGGCCTACGCCTCCGGCGGCGTCAGCGTCTCCGCCGTCTTCATCGCGACGATCGTCATCGCCGTCCTGGCCCTGCGGACCCGTGGCCTCGACCTCGGGGTGGCCGCCGGGATCCGGTGGGGCCTCGGGCTCTGCGTGGTCGGCATGGTCGAGGCGGTCTCCATGCTCGGCAACGGGTTCACCTCCACCACCACCGGCGCGCACACCGTCGGAGCCCCGGACGGTGGCGCAGGTCTGCCCTTCACGGACTGGAGCCTGCACCACGGCGACCTGCGGATCGCGCACTTCGTCGGACTCCACATGATCCAGGCGCTCCCGGCCCTCGCCTGGGTGCTGCTCCGGTTCACGCGTCTCGACGAGCGCACCCGGCGCGATCTGCTGCGCGTCGCGGGCGGTGCTGCCGTTGCGCTCGTCGGGCTGCTGTGGTGGCAGGCCGAGCGGGGCCAGGCGCTCCTCGAACCGGATGCGGTGACGGTCGCGGCGGCGACGGTGCTCGTCGTCGCCGTCGGAGTCGGGGCTGCCGTCGTGGTCCGTCGCAGGGGCGTGCGCTGACACGTGGCCCCGGACGGCGCGCGTCAGGTCAGGTCCCGAGGGCCACGGAGCTGCCCCCACCCGAAGTCGCTCTCGGAGATGAAGTCCTGCAGGTCGCTCTGCACACCGCGCACGAGCGTGGCAGTGTCCTCGTCGCCGTCCAGCCCGCGGGACCAGCCGCGTTCGCCGAGGATCTGCCACCGCACGACCGCAGCGTTCGAGCGGACGGGATCGTCGTCGCGAAGTCGGTGGGGTCCGTCGGGGTCGTCCATCGGCACGATGCCGAACCGGAGCGACGCGAGCTCGACGTCGTCGAGCATCTCGCGGAACATCGGGGTCAGCAGCGCGACGACCTCAGCGGCGTTCAACGACGCCGGTCCGACCTGCTGTCCTGCCACCGTGATCGAGCCCGGCGGCGCACCCGCAGCACGGTGACCAGTTCCGCCAGCAGACCGACCAGGACGGCGAGGACGGCGAGCTTCGTCGAGGTCGAGTCCGACGCTGGCCAGATCAGGGCGGCCGCGCCACCGATGACCAAGGCGAACCCACCCCACACCTGGAGGTGGTCGGTCCAGAGCAGGTTCCGCGGCATGTGGAGCACGCTACGCGCACGACCGTCAGCTGAGCCGCCGGCCCGCACCCCACACCCGCTGGACCTCGAGCGCCGGCGACAGCGCCACCAGGTCGGCGGCGAACCCGGGCGCGAGCCGACCCAGCCGGTCGCCGAGCCCGAGCGCACGAGCCGGGACGCTCGTCAGCGCCGCCACGGCCTCGGGCAGGGACCGCCCGGCGAGCGCGACGGCGTTCCGCAGCGCCACGTCCTGTGTGAGCGTCGACCCCGCGATGGTGTCCGTCCCGGCGACGTGCGCGACACCGTCCGTCACGGTGACGTCGAGCGACCCGAGGCGGTAGTCACCGTCGGCAGCTCCGGCAGCACCCATGGCGTCGGTGATCAACGTCACGCGGCCGGGGGCAGCGCGGAACAGGGTGTCCGCGACGACCGGGTGCACGTGGACGGCGTCGAGGATGAGCTCGAGCGTCACGCGGTCGTCGGCCACAGCGGCGCCGATCGGCCCGGGAGCCCGGTGGTGGAGCCCCGGCATGGCGTTGAACGCGTGCGTCAGCATCGTCGCGCCGGCGTCGAACGCGGCCCGGGCCTGGTCGTACGTGCCGACGGTGTGGCCGACCGCGACGACGACCCCGGCGTCGACGAACCGGCGGACCGCGTCGAGCGCTCCGGGCAGCTCGGGAGCGATGGTGACCTGGCGGACGACGCCCTCGCCGGCCGACAGCAGGGCGTCGACGTCGGCGGGGGTCGGGGCGATCAGGAACTGCTCGTTGTGGGCGCCCTTGTTGTGCGGCGAGAGGAAGGGCCCTTCGAGGTGGACGCCGAGCACGAGCGGGTCGGCGGCCATCACCTGTCGGATGTGTCCGAGCGACTCCGCGAGCACGTCGACCGGGTTCGCGACGAGCGACAGCACCGACCGGGTGGTGCCGTGCGCGCGGTGCATCGCGAGTGAGGGGCCGACGGAGGCGTCCTCGTACGCGACGGTCGCCCCGCCGTGCCCGTGCAGGTCGATGAACCCGGGGGTGAGGACCGCGTCGCCGAGGTCGACGACGTCATCGGCCGTCGGAGCATCGGGGCCGGAGCCGACCGCGTGGATCGTGTCCCCGTTGAGGAGCACCCAGCCGTCGGTCACAGACCCGGCCACGTCGACGACGTGGGCGGCGCGCACCAGCGTGCTCCGAGCCTCCAGACCGACCGGACCGGAACCGGTCCCGGAGTCAGAACGGGAACTCGACCCGCCGCTCACCGGGCTTCCCGCCGCGACGCGACCACACCGGACACCGCGGCCACCACGATGAAGACCAGCCCGACGACCGGGTGCCCGATCGAGATCCAGGCACCCCCGGCGGCCACGATCAACGCGACCTCGACGATGGTCTTGCCGACGACGTCGGTCTCGATCGGGGAGCGTGGCGACCGGAAGAAGTACCAGACCACCGAGGCGAAGAGCGGCGCACCGACGATGAACAGCACCGCCGGCATCGGGAACGGCCACGCGATGTAGCCCCAGTACGCCAGCGACAGCAGTCCGAACGCGCAGACCAGACCGCGCAGCACGCTCCAGCCGTCGACGCGGCGAGGACTGCGCGGTGCCGAGGGTTCGGGCGTCGCGTCCCAGTCCATCGGGGATCGCGGGACGTTGCTCATGCTGGTGCCTACTTGAAGATGATCGTGCGGGCGCCGTCGAGGAGGACCCGGTCCTCCGCGATCCAGCGCACGGCCTGCGTGAGGGTGCGGGACTCTTCGTCCTGGCCGATCGAGACGAGCTCGGCCGGTTCCTTCGTGTGGTCGACCCGCACGACGTTCTGCTCGATGATCGGGCCCTCGTCGAGGTCGCTCGTGACGAAGTGCGCGGTCGCCCCGATGAGCTTCACGCCGCGGGCGTGCGCCTGCCGGTAGGGGTTGGCGCCCTTGAACCCGGGCAGGAACGAGTGGTGGATGTTGACCGCCCGACCGCGCAGTGCGGCGCAGAGCTCGGGGGAGAGGATCTGCATGTACCGCGCCAGGACGACGAGTTCGATGTCGTGTTCCTGCACGGCGTCGAGGATGCGCTGCTCCATCGCGGCCTTGCTGTCGGCGTCGGTGACTGGCCGGTGCTCGAACGGCACGGAGTAGAACGCGGCCAGCTCGGACAGGTCCGTGTGGTTCGACAGCACGAGGGGCACGTCGATCGCGAGCTGCCCGCCGCGCTGCCGGTAGAGCAGGTCGTTGAGGCAGTGCCCGGCCTTGGAGACGAGCACGAGCGTGCGCATCGGTCGGCCGACGACGTCGAGCTGGACGCGCATGGCGTAGCGCTCGACCACGGGCGCGATCGCCTGCTCGAACGTGGCGCGGTCGACCGGCGCCATCACCTGCAGGCGCATGAAGAACGTGTTGGTGTCGTGGCTGGAGAACTGCTGCGACTCGGTGATGTTGCCGTGGGCCTGGACGACGGCCCCGGACACGGCGTGCACGATCCCGGGCTGGTCGTCGCAGACCAGGGTCAGGGTCCAGTGCGTGGGGGTCGCGTCGCTCGGGTCGGTCACCGGTTCAGGCTACCGGCCAGGAGGCTCGCCCCGGCCCCGTCACGCAGCCCCTGTGGACAACTGGTCCGGCCCTACGCCCGCGCCCCACGCCGCAGCGCCCGGTCGCCGATCGTCAGCGCGCTCAGCACCACCGCGATGCCGACGATCACCCACCCGAGCACGTGCAGGTCAGGCGTCGTCGGAGCCTGCCCGAACACCCCGCCGATGAGCGAGGACGCCGCGATCGCCCCGATGTAGACGCTCGTGCGGGACAGCCCGGCGGCCGTGCCGATCGACTCCGGCGGCACGATCCGGTACAGCGCCGCCTGGTTCGACACGGACGCCAGCGCCTGGGGGATCCCGAACAGCGCCGGCGCGAGGGCCAGAAGCACGATCGACGACCCGGTGTGCAGGCCGAGCAGCAGCAGCCCGCCGAGGACGGGCACCGTCGCGGCGATCACGAGCGGACCGCGCACGGTGGTCCGGCGGGCGACGAGGACCGACGCGAGCCCGGCCACCACCGCTGCCGGCAGCTGCAGGTAGCCGGCCTGGTCGCTGGAGTACCCCGCGACGTCCTGCACCCACTGCGAGAACCCGTAGGTCATCGTGTACGCGAGCATGTAGACGAGGAACAGCCGCAGGTAGGTGCGGGTCAGGGCCCCGTTCCGCGCGAGCATCCGGACGTCGACGAACGGTCGGGTGGCGCGCAGCTCCCAGAGCACCAGGGCGACGAGCAGCACGACCGCGACGCCGAGCAGCCACCACAGGCCCGCCTGGATGTCGAGCAGGAACACCAGCAGTGCCGACACCGTGCCCGTCATGAGCACCATGCCGAACGGGTCGAGCGCCGTGAGCACCGGCACGTCGGCGTCGTACCGCGGACGCAGCCGGTCGGACGGCAGCCAGAGCCCGGCGACGACCAGTCCGAAGGCCGCGAGCGGCACGTTCACCAGGAAGATCGCGTGCCAGCCGAACCCGGCGATCAGCGCGCCGCCGAGCGGTGGCCCGGCCGCCGCGGACACCAGCGACGTGATGGACAGCGCGCCGAGGACCAGGGGCGGCGTCGGCTTCCCGATCCGGGCGGAGTGGTGCCGCAGGGTCGTCAGCGCCGCCGGGTACGCGGACGAGGTCCCGATGCCGATGAGCACGCGGGCGAAGACGGCGCCGCCGAAGCCGGTCAGCACCTCGGGAACGAGTCCCGCGATCCCCACCACGACGAGCCCGGCCATGAAGACCTTCTTCGGGCCGAACCGGTCCGCGAGCTTGCCCATCGTCGGCTGCGCCACGGCACTGGCCAGGTACAGCGCCGCCACGAGCCAGATCGCCTGCGACGCTCCGATCCCCAGGTCGCGGGAGATCGGCGCGAGGGCGACGGACACCATCGTCGTGTTGATCGGGTTCAGCAGCGGCCCGACCAGGACCGGGATCAGCAGCTTCGGGCCGAAGCCGCTGCCGGACCCCTGGTCAGCGGACGTCGGGACGGGAGCGGTGGAGGTGGACGTGGTGGCCTGCCTTGGTGGGGTGGCCGGGACGCGACCAGCCTGGAGGCCCGGCGTGCGTGCGCGACGCACCACGGGCCTCCAGGCTGGTCACGACTCGACGAGGGGTCGGAGGATGGCGAACGACCGCGCGAGGACCGCGCGGTCGTCCGGGTCGAGCGCCGCGAGGCGCTCGGCGAGCGTGCGGGTGCGGGATCGGAGGGAGTCCTCGCGGGCGGCGCGGCCGGCATCGGTGGCGCTGACGATGGTGCGTCGGCCGTCGGTGGGGTCCTGCTCGCGGTCGACGAAGCCCAGGTCGACGAGCACCTGGATCGTGGCGCCCATCGACTGCGGGCGCACGCCCTCGGCCCTGGCGAGCTCGGCGGTGGTCGTGGCGCCGTCGCGGACCAGGCGACCGAGGGCGGCGGACTGCGAGGCGGTGACCTCGTCGGCCTTGCCCACCAGGGTCGTCCTGCGGATGCGGCCGTGGAGCGCCAGCAGGTCGCTGGCGAGGTCGGACGGATCCGTGGAGGTCATACCGTGACGGTACTACTCCGACAGGTGAACTTGCAAGGCGTCCTGTCGATCAGTGCGTCCCGTGCGAGGTTGCACACCCCGTGCGGGGCTGCACTCGCGCACAAGGTGCGCAACCTCGCACGGGACGGAAGAAGTCGCACCGTGCTCCCGCCGACAGCTCAGCGCAGGGCGGTCATCGTCGTGACGAGGTGCTCCTGCAGGTAGCCGAGCCAGTCGTAGACGTCCCGCAGTCCGACTCCGTCGACGGTGGTGCTGCTCGCGGCCTCGGTGTCGGCGTCCACGATGCCGAGCCGGTCGGCGATCGTGAGCCGCAGGTCGGTCAGGCAGCGGACCCAGGACTGCTCGTCCTCGCCGGTGAGGGCGCCGTCGCGGCCACCGGTGAGCCACGCGTGCACGGTGTCGGCGTTCGTCGCCTTGCCCGTGCGGAGGTCGTCCCGGGTGTAGCGCCGGAACTCCGAGCTCGCCTGGCGGTCTCCGGGGTAGGCGTCCGGGAACATCCGCAGCGTCACGGGGTCGGAGTCGAGGTCCCCGTCGAGGATCTGCTGCAGCTGTTCGACCAGGCTCGTGAGCACCGAGCGCTCGCCGGATGCCAGGCCGAGGTGGATGCCGTCGGGGCGGCGCACGAAGGGGATCACTCGCCGGCTGCCCGGTCGACGGTGGCCTGCAGGCCGTACCCGTGCATCGCCTCGACGTGGAGCTCCATCTGCTCCCGGTTGCCCGTGGCGACGATCGCGCGGCCCTCGGCGTCCACCTGGTGCATGAGCTGCTCGGCCGTGGAGCGCGGGAACCCGAAGTAGGTCTGGAAGACGTAGGTCACGTACGACATCAGGTTGACCGGGTCGTCCCACACCACGGTCACCCACGGCACGTCGGGGCGCACGCTGGCGCGGGTGTCGAGGTCGGCGTCGGTGTCGGCGCGCTCGTCGACGGACGGGAACGACAGGGGCATGCAACCAGGGTGACACAGGCCGGGCGGCTCGGTACGATCGTGGTGTCGCGACTGGCGTCGGATGGGTCACCATCAGGGAGCGACACTCGACACGGTGCGTGGCCGTCCGCCTGGGCCACGCCGACCGATCCTCGCCGCCGGCTCGTTCGGCTCGTCACCAAGGAGACCCGTGTCCATCACCGATCTGCCCCCGTTCGTGTCCGAGACGTCCAGCGCCGCGGCCGAACCCGCTGTCTCCGACGCCGCCGCTGCCCGCGCCGCGTTCAACGCCCCGCTCAGCGAGGTCGACCCCGAGATCGCCGCCGTCCTGCAGCAGGAGCTCGGCCGCCAGCGCGACACCCTCGAGATGATCGCCTCCGAGAACTTCGTGCCCCGTGCCGTGCTCGAGTCCGTCGGGTCCGTGCTCACGAACAAGTACGCCGAGGGCTACCCGGGCAAGCGCTACTACGGCGGCTGCGAGTACGTCGACATCGCCGAGCAGCTCGCCATCGACCGCGCCAAGTCGCTGTTCGGCGCGGCGTACGCCAACGTCCAGCCGCACTCCGGCGCCACGGCCAACGCCGCGGTCCTGCACGCCATCGCCGCCGCCGGCGACACCATCCTCGGTCTCGAGCTCGCCCACGGCGGCCACCTGACCCACGGCATGAAGCTCAACTTCTCCGGTCGCATCTACAACGCCGTGTCGTACGGCGTCGACCCCACCACGTTCGAGGTCGACTACGACGACATCCGCGCCAAGGCCGTCGAGCACCAGCCGAAGGTCATCATCGCCGGCTGGTCGGCGTACCCGCGGCAGCTCGACTTCGCGAAGTTCCGCGAGATCGCGGACGAGGTCGGCGCCAAGCTCTGGGTCGACATGGCGCACTTCGCTGGCCTCGTCGCCGCCGGTCTGCACCCGTCGCCCGTCCCGCACGCCCACGTCGTGTCCACGACCGTGCACAAGACCCTCGCCGGTCCGCGCTCGGGCCTGATCCTGTCGAACGACGAGACCCTCTTCAAGAAGCTGAACTCCGCCGTGTTCCCGGGCCAGCAGGGCGGTCCGCTCATGCACGTCATCGCGGCGAAGGCCACCGCGTTCCTGCTCGCCGGCACGCCGGAGTTCAAGGACCGCCAGGAGCGCACCATCCGCGGCGCTCAGGCCCTGGCGTCCCGCCTGACCGCTGACGACGCCAAGGCCGCCGGGGTCGACGTCCTCACCGGTGGCACCGACGTGCACCTGGTGCTCGTCGACCTGCGCGAGTCCGAGGTCGACGGCAAGCAGGCCGAGGACCTCCTGCACGAGGTCGGCATCACCGTGAACCGCAACTCCGTGCCGTTCGACCCGCGCCCGCCGATGGTCACCTCGGGTGTCCGCATCGGCACCTCGGCGCTGGCCACGCGTGGCTTCGGCGACGCCGAGTTCACCGAGGTCGCGGACATCATCGCGCTGACCCTCATGCCGAACCCGGACGTGGCGGCGCTCTCGGCGCGGGTCAAGGCCCTGACCGACGCGTTCCCGCTCTACGCGTGAGCGGCGCTGCAGCCCCCCAGCCCGGCACCGTGGCTCCCCTGCCCACCGCTCGGTGGGCGGGGGAGGACTCGGCCGTGCGCATCGACGGCACTGCCCTCGCCGCCCGCACGCTCGAGGAGCTCCGTGTCCGCGTCGACCGCCTGCACGAACGGGGCATCCACCCGGGCCTCGGCACGATCCTCGTCGGAGAGAACGCCGGGTCGCTGTCGTACGTCGCCGGCAAGCACCGTGACTCGGCGCAGATCGGCATCGAGTCGATCCGTCTCGACCTGCCCGCGACCGCCTCGGCCGCCGACATCCGCGCCGCGATCCTGCAGATGAACGACGACCCCCGGGTCACGGCGTTCATCGTGCAGCTCCCGCTGCCGGAGGGCATCGACCCGACGCCCATGCTCGAGCTGATGGACCCGTCGAAGGACGCCGACGGCCTGCACCCGACGAACCTCGGGGAGCTCGTGCTCGCCGTCCCCGGTGGTGCCGGCACGATCGACGCGCCCCTGCCGTGCACGCCTCGGGGGATCGTCGAGATGCTCCGCGCATACGACATCCCGATCCGCGGCAGGCACGTCACGATCATCGGCCAGGGCCTCACGGTCGGGCGCCCGCTCGGCCTGCTGCTCACCCGGCTCGAGGCCACCGCCACCCTCACCCACTCCCTGACCGCCGACGTCGCCGCCGAGTGCCGCCGTGCGGACATCGTCGTCGCTGCCGCGGGGGTCGCCGGACTGGTCAAGCCCGACTGGGTCCAGCCCGGCGCCGCGGTCATCGATGTGGGCATCACCCGCGTCGTGAACCAGGACACCGGCAAGGCCAAGCTGCGCGGCGACGTCGACCCCGCGGTCGCGTCCGTCGCCGGCTTCATGTCGCCGGTCCCCGGTGGCGTCGGCCCGATGACCCGGGCGATGCTCATGAAGAACGTCGTCGAGGCCGCGGAGCGCCGGCTGAAGTAGCCACCGAGGCGTTGCCGTCGCGCCGGCCCGGCGCTACGTTCACCCCATGGGGGAGAACGTGGTCGCCGTGCCGGTGATGGCAGCCGAGGGGTGTCGTGCCACGCTGCGCGGGTGGATGGTCGTCGTCGCCACGATCGTCAGCCTGTTCGTGGTCGGGGTTGTCGGCACGTGGAGCGCGAGCGCCGGCTACGGCGGACTCGACGCGGACGGTCACTGGACCGATGCCTCCGGGGTCGTCGTCGCCGCCCCACCAGCGACGGTTGAGGCCCTCGGCCACCCGTCACCCCTCGCCGTCACGCTCATCGTGCTCGTCGGCGTGCTCGGCGTCGTCGTCCCGCCAACGCTCGCACGGTGGGGTCGCGAGCGCCTCGGCCGCGCTGTCCGGGTCGCGGCCGTCCTCGCGCTCCCGGTGCTCGTCACCGCCGCGGTCCTGGTCTACGGGGTGTGGGAGAGCCACGTCGTGATGGACCAGATCCAGCACCAGGTTCTGCCGGTCCACGCCTTCCCCTTCAGCGGCACGACTATCACGACGGGCCACATGACGCGCTGAGCCCGGCGCGGCCTGGCCGAGTCTCGGCCGGGCGGACATCTCGCGGCATCCGAAGGCCGAGCGACGTCCGCCCAAGCGAGTCTCGGCCTGGAGGCTCGGCGCGGCCCCGACAGGACGGCTGCGGCGGGTGCGCTGCGGCGCCGCTGCACAACTCGGCCGAGTCTCGGCTTGGCGGACATCGTGTGGCCTCCGGAGGCCGAGTCGAGTCCGCCCGGGCGAGACTCGGCCTGGCGGCCGCGGCCTCGGCCGCGCCTGCGTCAGCTGTCGCGCCGGGCGCCCTGCGCCGCGTGCACCGTGAACACAGTCGGCTCGCGGAACCCAGCGTCCGCGAAGGCGGAGGTGACGGCCGTCGCGATCGTCGCACGGGCCTCCCGGTCGACGAGCGCGATCGCCGCCCCACCGAACCCGCCACCGGTCATCCGCGCACCGACGGCCCCGTTCGCCATCGCCGTCGCGACCGCCAGGTCGAGCTCCGGCACGGAGATCTCGAAGTCGTCCCGCATGGACTCGTGCGACGCGACGAGCAGGTCGCCGATCGCCCGGGCACCCTGCTCGCGGAGGGTCCGCACGGTGTCGAGGACGCGCTGGTCCTCGGTCACGATGTGCCGCACCCGACGGAAGGTCTCGTCGTCCAGGAGCTCCTGCGCCCGCGGCAGGTCGTCCACCGCGACGTCACGCAGGGCCTCGACCCCGAGGACCTGCGCCCCCTTCTCGCACGATGCCCGACGCGCGGCGTAGCCACCGGTGGCGTGCGCGTGCTCGACGCGGGTGTCGACCACGAGGACCTCGAGGCCCTCGGCCTGGAGCGTCATGTCGACCACGGCGGTGTCGAGCGTGCGGCAGTCGAGGAACACGACGGCGTCCTGTTCCCCGAGCAGCGACGCGGACTGGTCCATGATCCCCGTCGGTGCCCCGACCGCGTGGTTCTCGGAGTACTGCCCGACGCGGGCGAGCTGCTTGCGGTCGAGCCCCAGCTCCCACAGGTCGTTGAAGGCCAGCGCGACACCGCACTCGATCGCGGCGCTCGACGACAGCCCGGCGCCGACGGGGACGTCCGACTCGATGTACACGTCGAGGCCGGTCG
Source organism: Curtobacterium sp. GC_Cur_3 (assembly GCF_026544205.1). Taxonomy (GTDB): domain Bacteria; phylum Actinomycetota; class Actinomycetes; order Actinomycetales; family Microbacteriaceae; genus Curtobacterium. Next base: position 69,050 of record NZ_JALNUI010000017.1, on the reverse strand, counting down.
CCCGGGACAGGTCGGCACCCTGCTCCTGCAGTGCCCAGGCGATGCCGAACACGTACGCCGACCAGCCGTCCATCGCGTCGGGCGAGAGCTCGTCGAGCGACAGCGACACGACCGTCTTCGGGTCGAACGCCGAGGCGACCCGCAGCGTGCGGTCGGACCGCGGGGCGATGGACGCCGTGGTGCGGCGGTCGATCGCGAAGGGGAGGACGTAGCCCTCGTTGTAGTCGGTGTGCTCACCGATCAGGTTCACGCGGCCGGGGGCGGAGTACCGCACCGCCGGCTCGTGCCCGAACACCTGCTGGAACGTCATGCTCGTTCGATCCCTCCTCGGATGAACTCGGCCGCCTTCTCGGGGACGAGGTCCCCGATCCACGCGCCCATGGCGGCTTCACTGCCGGCCAGGAACTTCAACTTGTCCGCCGACCGACGCGGCGAGGTGATCTGCAGCATCAGCCGGACGGTGTCGCGTCCGGTGTGCACGGGCGCCTGGTGCCACGCGGCGATGTACGGGGTCGGGTCGCCGTAGAGCGCGTCGAGCCCGCGGGTGAGTCGCAGGTGCATGTGCGCGAGCTCGTCCTTCTCGGCGTCGGTCAGCCCGGCGAAGTCCGGCACGTGGCGGTGCGGCAGCAGGTGGATCTCGATCGGCCAGCGCGCGGCGAACGGCACGAAGGCGGTGAAGTGCTCGCCGGCGAGGACGACCCGCTCGGACGCGCGCTCGTTCGCCAGGTGCTGCTTGAACAGGTCGGGACCGAACCGCTCGATCGACGCCAGCAGCCGCTGCGTGCGCGGGGTGACGTAGGGATAGGCGTAGATCTGCCCGTGCGGGTGGTGCAGTGTGACGCCGATCGCCTCGCCGCGGTTCTCGAACGGGAACACCTGCTGGATGCCGGGCATCGCGGAGAGCGCGGCGGTGCGGTCCGCCCAGGCCTCGACCACGGTGCGGGCGCGGGACTCGGAGATGGACGCGAACGAACCGGCGGTCTCGGGGGAGAAGCAGACGACCTCGCACCGGCCGACGGAGCGCAGCTGACGGTTCAGTCCGACGTCCGACAGGGACGCGAGCGACTCGGGGGCGTCGTCGGCATCGAGCGCGGGTCCGAACGACGGGGACCGGTTCTCGAACACGGCGACGTCGTACCGACTGGGGACCTCCGACGGGTTCGCCGGGGTCTGCGGGGCCAGGGGGTCCTGGTCGGCCGGGGGCAGGAACACGCGGTTCTGGCGGGCGCTCGCGATCGAGACCCACTCCCCGGTGAGGACGTCCTGGCGCATCCGCGCCGTCTCCGGCCGCGGGTCGAGCGTCCGCTCGTCGATGTGCCGTTCAGCGGGCAGCTGCGTGTCCGCATCGTCGAAGTAGATGAGGTCGCGGCCGTCCGCGAGCTTCGTCGCGCGCTTGGTGATCACCGACCCAGCCTAGCGAACGAACGAAGGATTGCGAAAGTGATCGGAAGCAGACGAAACTGTCTCCGTGAGCGACGACGACCTCTTCCTCGCCGGCACGATGCCGGCGCCCCTGCGGCAGGACCGCATCGTCGCCATCGTCGACGGAGCCCCCGGCCTGGTCCGGACCGCGGCGCTCGCCGCCGCGCTCGGCACCAGCGAGGTGACGGTCCGGCAGGACCTCGCCGTCCTCGACCGGGAGGCCCGGGTCAGGCGGGTGCACGGCGGTGCGGTCCGCCCCGGGGTCGGGTCGCCGGAGCGTCCCTTCGAGGAGACCGCCGTCGAGCACCGAGCGGCCAAGGCCGCCATCGGCCGTGCCGCCGCGGCGCTCGTGCGGTCCGGGGAGTGCGTCGTGCTCGACGTCGGGACGACGCCGGCCGCGGTCGCCGAGGCGCTCGTCGCCCGCGAGGACCTGGTCGACGTCACCGTCGTCACGAACTCCCTCACCACGGCCCTGGCCCTCGAGCGTGCGGTGCCGCGGTTCACGGTGGTCGTCACCGGCGGCACGCTCCGCCCCCTGCAGCACTCGCTCGTGGCACCGTTCAACGGGACGGTGCTGCCGATGATCGCCGCCGACGTGGTGTTCCTCGGCGGCACCGGCGTCGACGTCGAGCACGGCCTGACGAACGTGAACCTGCCCGAGACCGAGGCCAAGCGGATGCTCGCTGCGACGGCCCGGCGTACGGTCGTGGTGGTGGACGGCTCGAAGTTCGGCCGTGCCCACATCGGGGTCGTCCGCGGCCTCGACGACATCGACGTCATCGTGACGGCGGAGGCCCCGTCGGACCTCGTCGAGCACGTACGAGCCGCCGGGGTCCAGGTCGTCGTCGCCGACGACACCGCACCGGGAAGGAACCACAGCGCATGACCGCAGCACCCACCGGAGGCCAGTACCACCTCCGTCACGCCGGCCCGGACGGGGTCGTCGAGGCCGTCGTGACCGAGGTCGCCGCCGGCATCCGCCAGCTCACCGTCGCCGGGTTCGACCTCACCGAGCCGTTCCCGGCGTCCGAGGCACCCGCTGGTGCGAACGGGATCGTCCTGGTCCCGTGGCCGAACCGCGTGGCAGGCGGTGTCTGGCACCTCGACGGTGCAGCACAGCAGCTGGACGTCTCCGAGCCGAAGTACGGCAACGCCTCGCACGGGCTGCTCCGGTTCTCGCCGTACCGCGTGGTGGACCAGACCGAGTCGTCCGTCCTGCAGCAGGCCACGATCCACCCGCAGCACGGCTGGCCCTTCACCCTCGAGACCCGGGTGCACCACGAGCTCGTCGACGACGGCATCCGCATCACCCACGAGATCACGAACCGCTCCGACGTCCGAGCGCCCTTCGCCGTCGGGGCGCACCCGTACCTCCGCGCCGGTGACACCCCGCCGGAGGACCTCGTCGTGACGCTCGACGCCGCCACGGCCTTCACCGTCGACGACCGCAAGATCCCGAACGGCACGCAGCCCGTCGAGGGCACCGACCAGGACCTCCGCGGCGGTCGTCGCGCGGGGGACTCGGACCTCGACACGGCGTACACCGACGTCACCCCGGGCAGCGACGGGATCCGCCGGACGACGATCCACGGGCCCGAGGGCGACGGCGTCGAGCTCTGGCAGGACGCGTCCTTCCCGTACGTCCAGGTCTTCACCTCCCGCGAGTTCCCCCGGGGTGACGGCAAGGGCCTGGCCGTCGCCGTCGAGCCGATGACCGCTCCTGCCGACGCCCTGAACTCGGGCGAGGGCCTGCGGTGGCTCGAGCCCGACGAGACCTGGACCGGCTCGTGGGGGATCCACCGCGTCTGGTCCTGACGCTCCCGGTCAGACCCCACGCCCCATGCACAAAGGCCCCGTCCGTGATCCGGCGGGGCCTTCGTGCGTGGTCAGTGGTGTCGGTGTCGCTGTCTCCGTCAGGCGCGCCGCATGCGCAGGGCCTCGACCGCGAGCGACTCGGTGGCGTACCGGCCGATCTCCTGAGCCCAGGCCGGGTCGTCGCCCCGCAGTGCGAGGAACTGCTTGCGCTGTCGGCACACGTACCCGAGGACGCTCGAGCCGGTGGCGACCTCGACGAAGTCCGTGCGGATGTGCCGGGTGGTGACCTGGGCCCTGCGGCGGAGCGTGTCCAGCAGGAGCCGGTCGCTCATGGTGGTGTTCGTCGCTGCGGCGAGCTCGACGATGCGGCGCGCTTCCCCGGTGGTGCTGGTGTGCGTGGCGTCGATGTGCTCGATCACGGTGTACCCCGTTCGTTTCGTTCCTGGTGGTGCGGTCGACCCACGAGCAGTGGATCCGGGAACGACACTAACGACGTCCACCCACCTGCCCGCTGTGGATCGGCCGGTGTGCGCAGTGGGTTCACCATGAGAACGCTGGGGACGGGTTGTACCCCGCAGGACTCGATGGGGTCAGCGCTTCACTGACGCAGCGTCTGGCGGGGGTACTCCCCGAACCGCGTGGCGTAGGTCGAGGAGAACCGACCCATGTGCGCGAAGCCCCAGCGCCGGGCGACCTCGGCGACGGAGGTCGATCGCGGGTCGAGTGACTGCAGTTCCTCGTGCGCCCGCCCGAGCCGGACGTCCCGCACGTAGGCCATCGGCGTCGTGTCGAGCGTCCGCTGGAAGGCGTCCTGGGTGCCGCGGACGCTCAGCCCTGCGGCCCGCGCGATGTCGGCGACGGTGAGCGGCTCGTGCACGTGCTCGTGGATGAACTCGACCGCACCGCGGAGTCGTCGGTGGGCGAGGTCGCCGGAGTCGGCGCCGAGGAGGTCGGCCTGCAACGGGTACAGGTCCAGCAGCGCCCGGGCGACGTCGCGACGCGCCTCGTGCCAGGCGAGCGAGGCCTGGCCGTCCTCGCGGAGTGTGTGCACGGCGCCGGACACCGCGCTCCGCCAGCGGGCGACCGCCGCGGGGTCCTGCGGCGCGGTGCGGCCGAACGACAGGGTGCCGTCGACGAGCCAGCGTTCCGCGGCGACGTCGAGGAGCAGGCTCCGGTCGACGTGAACAAGACGCTGGTCCCAGTCCTCGTACTCCATCTCGAAGCGACGCTCGACGGGGAACATCGTCGGGACGCCCGGTTGCATCCTGACCTCGTCGCGTCCGACGTCGACCCGTGCCCGCCCGCGTTCGAGCCACTGCACGACGACCTCGCCCTCGACGGCCACGTCGCCGCGGAGGTACCCGTGCATCTGCGAGCGTCGGATGCTGAGCTGGTCGTCGCCGACGCCGACGTAGCGGTACCAGAAGCCCTCGTCGACGGGACGGGAGTACCAGGCCTTGCCGGCGTACATCCCAGCGAGGGAGCTGATCGCGGAGTCGGTGTCCTGCCCGGCGACCGACACGAGTGGTCGCTGCGGTGCGGGGGCGGTCGCTGCGCAGGGTGCGTGCGGCTCGGTGGTCATCGCGGCCTCCTCTCAGAGGACTCGATCCACGCTATGTCGCGTCGCAGCCGACTTCAACCGAGCCGCGGTCTGCGACCTTTCCGGCACACCCGGGACACATTGCGCCTGTCGCACTCAAGTGGCCCGCGTGAGATCGCACTCCGTGTCGCCTCGCCGCGCTGGGAGGCGACACCGAGTGCGATCTCACGAGACCTTCACGAGCGACAGTGGGCCCCGTGGGGCTCGAACCCACGACCCTCGGATTAAAAGTCCGGTGCTCTACCAACTGAGCTAGAGGCCCTCGTGCTCCAGGGTATCCGGCCACGGGATGCCCGTGTCACCGGCGCCGCCTACACTTCCCGGGTGCCTCGCGATCACCACCGTCCAGTCCACTTCACCGACGCCGAGTTCGCTGCCATCAAGGGCGGCGAGGACCCCGCGCTGGTGAACCGCGTCGCGCACGAGACCGCCAACGCGCTGCTCCACCGCGTGCGGCAGGACCCGGACCCCGCCGTGGTCGAGCGCCTCGTGACGTACACCGACGTCCACGGCATCGAGGCCGTCGCCGAGCTCTGGGCACGGGTCGGGCCGCACACCCTGCCGGGCACCCTCTGGCGGATCTACCTCATGCGCACGGTCATCCGGCAGAACCCGGACGAGGTCGCCTACCTCTTCACCAGGGGCACGGAGCGCATCCGCACGATCGACCAGGCCGTCGCCGGCGCGGAGGCCCCGACGGGTCCTGCAGAGATCCTCGCGCTCGCGGACAGCATCCTGCACGGGCTCTACACGGGGGACTTCGCCGTCGCACTCGACCGCGGTGCCGCCTTCTGCCGTCTCGCTGCAGCGGGAGCCACGAGCGTGGCCGACGACTCCGACATCACGGCCGAGGAGCGCGCGAGCGTGCTGACCGTCCGTGCCTTCCGCCTGGCCGAGCTCGCCGAGGACCTGTCGGCGGCAGCGGCACTCTGGCGCCGCGACGCCCTGGACTGAGCACCCGTCAGACCGGGCCGGCCTGCCGGACGTCAGCCGAGCCTCCCGGCAGGAACGGCAGGAACGGCAGGAACGGCGGTCCCGTCGAGCGGTGAACCCGGCGTACGACGAACGTCCCCCGACCGCGAGCGGGCAGAGGAAAACCGGGCCGCAGAAGCGCCTCTCGGCGCGAGGCCGCTCGAAGCGGCGAATTTTGGAGCCCGGGGCTTGCTGCGGCCCGGCGATGTCAATTGTAGGAGACGCAGCCTGTGCGCGCTGCCCTGTTCACTCACGGTGGACAGACCGGTTCCCGGGCGCGCCACCGACGGCTTGCGGGAAACCGCACCCACCCCGGCCAATCCGACAGGGCGAGGGTGCCGAATCATCAGCGTGACCGACTTCACGGAACGTCACACAGCGAGGGTCCTGTGCGACCCGGTCCGGCTCCACCGGCTGGTCAATTCCCTGCGGATCGTGCAGGCCCTCGCTCTCAACCTGAACGCCGCACGAACGCTTGACACCGGAAGGAGGAAAACCTGCAATGCTTGCCCTCGTGGAACGCGACACGGACAGTTGGAGCTCGGATGAGCCAGCACCCGCGTCGCCGGACCTCCTCCTCCTCCGTGTCGCCCAGGGCGACCAACAGGCCTTCTCCGAGCTCTACGACGAGCTCTCCGGTCGGGTCCTCGGCCTGATCACGCGGCTCCTCAAGGACCGCGCCCAGTCCGAGGAAGTCGCCCAAGAGGTCTTCCTCGAAGTCTGGCAGCAGTCAGCCAAGTTCGACACCAAGCGCGGCAGTGCCGCCAGCTGGGTGCTGACCATGGCGCACCGCCGGGCCGTCGACCGGGTCCGGGCTGCACAGTCCTCCCGCGACCGTGACACCAAGATCGGCATCCGCGACTTCGAGTCCGGCTTCGACCAGGTGTCGGAATCGGTCGAGATCCGCATCGAACACGAACGCGTCAGCCGTGCCCTCGGCCGCCTGACGGAGTTCCAGCGCCAGGCAGTCCAGCTGGCCTACTACGGCGGCTACTCGCACAGCGAGATGGCCGAACAACTCGGAGTGCCGATCGGCACCGTGAAGACCCGTCTGCGCGACGGGATGATCCGTCTACGCGACGAGATGGGGGTGACGTCATGACCCAACGACACGACGACCCCGCGCTCCTGACCGGCTCCTACGCACTCGACGCCCTCAGCGACGCGGAGCGCCACGACATCGAAGAGGCCCTCGCGGCCTTCCCTGAACTCCGCGCCGAGGCCGACTCGCTCACCGAGACCGCCAGGGCCCTGGCCTACGCGGTCGAGCCGATCGAGCCGCCCGCGTCCCTCAAGGCGTCCCTGATGGCCGCCATCCAGACCACGCCCCAGGCGTCGGCCGGACCGGCTCACGCCCTCCCCGAGGAGCAGGAACCCGTCCAGGAGGCCCCGATCGCCCCAGTCACGGACCTCGCCTCCGCCGGTGGTTCGGCCAGTGCCACCGCGCACCGTCGGTGGTTCCAGCGTCCCGCTGGGTTCCTCAGCGCCGCTGCCGCGGTGGGTGTCATCTTCCTCGGCGTCGGTCTCGGCGCCGGCGGTGTGCTCTTCAACGGTGACTCGAACCCCGGTCCGACCACTTCGCAGGCGGCGTCCGGCCTCGACCAGATCTACGCGTCCCCCGACTTCGCTCGGAGCACGTCGTCCGTCAAGGGCGGCGGGACGGCCACGGTCGTCTGGTCCGACCAGCTCGGCAAGTCGGCCGTCATCCTCGACGGTGTGAAGGCCGCGCCGAAGGACAAGACCTACGAGCTCTGGTACATCGGTTCCGCGGAGTCCGGCGGCACCATCGAGTCCGCTGGCCTGATGAACGACGTCGACGGCGGTGTGCGTTCGGCGGTGCTGAGCGGGTCGAAGTCGCAGGGCGCCACCGTGGGCATCACGGTCGAGCCGTCCGGCGGGTCGAAGCAGCCGACGACGACGCCGATCGTCGCGGTCCCGACCACCTCCGCGTAGCCGGGCCCCAACCTCTCGGTTCCGCCCCCCAGTCGGTTCTCTGCCGACTCGGAACGACAACATCGCTGTCGTACGACAGCGATGTTGTCGTTCTGACTCGAGCTCGGCGCGGACACCACAACGGCGGGCCATGAACGCAACGCAACGAGGCCCGGTGCCGTCCTGTGGGACGTGCACCGGGCCTCCTCTGCGTTCCGATCTCAGGCGACGGACGCGCAGCCGATCAACCGAAGCGGCCGGAGACGTAGTCCTCGGTCGACTTGACGGACGGGTTCGAGAAGATCGTCGCGGTGTCGTCGTACTCGATGAGGTGACCGGGCTGGCCGGTGCCCGCGATGTTGAAGAACGCGGTCTTGTCGCTGACGCGCGAGGCCTGCTGCATGTTGTGGGTCACGATCACGATCGTGAACTCCTTCTTGAGCTCGCCGATCAGGTCCTCGATGGCGAGGGTCGAGATCGGGTCGAGCGCGGAGCACGGCTCGTCCATCAGCAGGACGTCGGGCTGCACGGCGATGGCGCGCGCGATGCAGAGACGCTGCTGCTGGCCGCCGGACAGTCCCATGCCGGGCTTGTCGAGGCGGTCCTTGACCTCGTTCCACAGGTTCGCGCCCTGCAGGGAGCGCTCGACGATGTCGTCCGCCTCGGAGCGGCTGACGCGCTTGTTGTTGAGCTTCACGCCGGCGAGCACGTTGTCCTTGATGGACATCGTCGGGAACGGGTTCGGGCGCTGGAACACCATGCCGACCTGGCGCCGGACGATGACCGGGTCCACGCCGGGGGCGTAGAGGTCGTCGCCGTCCACCTTGACCGAGCCCTCGACGTAGGCGCCGGGGATGACCTCGTGCATGCGGTTGAGCGTGCGGAGGAACGTGGACTTGCCGCAGCCGGACGGGCCGATGAAGGCGGTGACGGTGCGGGGCTCGATCGTCATGTCGACGCCCTCGACCGCCTTGAACTTCGAGTAGTAGACGTTGAGGCCGTCGACCTCGATGCGCTTGGACACAGTGTGACCTTCCGGGGGGCTAGCGGGAGAGCTTGGGGGCGAAGAGACGCGTGATGAACCGGGCGAGCAGGTTCAGCAGCATCACGATGAGGATCAGGACGAGTGCTGCGGTCCAGGCCCGGTCGACGAACGGCACCGGGTTGGCGCCCTGCTGCGAGTACTGCGTGTACGCGAACACCGGCAGGGTCATCATCGGGTTGCCGAACAGGTCGTAGTTCATGCTCGACGTGTAGCCAGCGGTCACCAGCAGGGGAGCGGTCTCGCCGATGACGCGGGCGATCGCGAGCATGACGCCCGTCGTGATGCCGGCGAGCGAGGTGGGCAGCACGACCTTGACGATCGTCAGCCACTTCGGGACACCGAGGGCGTAGGAGGCCTCGCGGAGCTCCATCGGCACGATCTTCAGGACCTCTTCGGTGGCGCGCACGATGATCGGGATCATCAGGACCGCGAGGGCGATCGATCCGACCAGACCGAACCGGGCGCCCGGGCCGAGGAACAGCGCGAAGAGCGAGTACGCGAACAGGCCGGCCACGATCGAGGGGATGCCCGTCATGACGTCGACGAAGAACGTGATGCCGCGGGCGAGGGCGCCGCGGCCGTACTCGACCAGGTAGATCGACGTGAGCAGCCCGATCGGGACACTGATGACGGCCGCGAACAGGGTGATCTCGAGCGTGCCGATCAGGGCGTGCAGGGCGCCACCACCGACGGAGATGACACCGCGCATCGAGTACGAGAAGAACGCGACGTCGAACCGGGCCAGACCGTCCGCGAGGACCGTCCAGAGCAGCGACACCAGCGGGAGCACCGCGATGACGAACGCGGTGATGACGAGCGAGGTGACGAGGCGGTCGACCGCCTTGCGCCCACCCTCGACGATCCGGGAGACGACCACGATGAGGACGTCGAACAGGACCGTGCCGAGGAAGACCGCCGCGACGACGTTGAAGTCCTTGACGGCGCCGCCTGCGTTGAGCAGGGCGAAGACCAGGGCCAGGGCGACCCAGCTGCCGGCGAGGAGCAGCCACGGCACGGAGGTGTGCAGCTTGCCGTTGGCGAAGACGTTGCCGCCGGTCGGACGGATTGCGAGGGACATCGGGGTGCGACCTCTCAGCTGACGCGTCGGCGCACGATGTAGCGCGCGAGCATGTTGATGACCAGGGTGATGACGAAGAGGATCAGACCGGACGCGATGAGTGCGTTCAGGGCCGTTCCGGACGCCTCGGCGAACTGCAGGGCGATGTTCGCCGCGATGGTCGACGGGTTGAGGGACGTGAGCAGCTTGAACGAGATGTTCGTCGACACCGACAGCACGAGGGCGATCGCCATCGTCTCGCCGAGCGCTCGTCCGAGGCCGAGCATGATCGCGGACACGATGCCGGACTTGGCGAACGGCAGGACCGACAGGCGGATCATCTCCCAGCGCGTGGCGCCGAGGGCGAGTGCGGCCTCTTCGTTGAGGGTCGGCGCCTGCAGGAAGATCTCGCGCATGATCGCCGTCATGATCGGGATCGTCATGACGGCGAGGACGATCGACGCCGTGAGGATCGTCCGACCGGTGCCGGACACCTGCCCGGAGAAGAGCGGGATCCACGCGAAGTACTCGTTGAGGAACGCGTAGAACGGCTTGACGAACTGCGACAGCACCACGATGCCCCACAGGCCGTAGACGACCGACGGGACCGCGGCGAGCAGGTCGATGACGTAGCCGAGCAGCGGGGCGATGCGCCGCGGCGCGAAGTGCGAGATGAAGAGCGCGATCCCGAGCGCGAGCGGGACGGCCATGACGAGCGCGAGGAGCGCCGACCAGATGGTGCCGAAGACGAGCGGCCCGACGTAGTCCCAGAAGTTCGCGGCCTGGTTGGGCAGCTCGCCGACCTTGGCGGAGAACGCGGGGATGCTCTGCCAGACGAGGAAGGCGGCGACCAGCGCGAGCACGACCAGGATGAGGCCGCCGGAGATGACGGAGGCGGCGGAGAAGACACGGTCGCCGACGCGGACGACGGCCTTGGGCTTCGCCGGGGCGAGGGAAGCGCCTTGCTGGACGGGTGCGGAGGTCATGGGGCGTGGGACTCCTGTCGGGAGACGGGGAAGTGCCCGGGTGCCGGTCCGTGGGAGGACCGGCACCCGGGCTCTCGGTGAGGAGTTGTTACTTGATCGAGGCGACCGCGTCAGCGGCCTTCTTGCCGAGGTCCGAGGAGAGGGCGGCCGACTTGGCCTCCGTCGCGGCGGCCTTCTGGGCGTCGTCGGACACGACGTAGGTCAGGTACGACTTGACCAGGTCGGCCTTGTCGGCGTCCTTGTACTCCTGGCACGCGATGGCGTAGGAGACGAGCACGAGCGGCCAGGCGCCGTCCGCGGTGTCCTTGCGGTTGATGTCGATCGCGAGGTCGTTCGTCTCGCGGCCGGAGACCGTCTCGGAGTCCGCGACGACCTTGGCGGCGCCGTCGGCGGAGAGCTCGGTGGCCTTGTCGCCGACCATGAGCTTGGCCTTGTCGAGGTCGCCTGCACCGGAGTCGTCGATGTAGGTGATCGCGTTGGTCGCGCCCTGCATGGCCGAGGCCACGCCGGAGCCCTTCGCAGCGCCGTCGCCGACCTGGTACGGGAAGGTCTGGCTGGGCGCTTCGGTCCAGACGTCACCGGCGTTCGCCGACAGGTACTCGGAGAAGTTCTGCGTGGTGCCCGAGTCGTCCGAACGGTGCACGACGGTGATGTTCGCGCTCGGCAGCTTCGCGTCCTTGTTCAGGGCGGCGATCTGGGAGTCGTCCCACTTGGTGATCTTGCCGGAGAAGATGCCCGCGATGGTCTTGGCGTCGAGCGTCAGGTCCTTGACGCCGTCGACCTTGAAGGCGATGGCGATCGGGGAGATGTAGACCGGGATGTCGATGGCCTTGGAGTCCGCCGCGCAGTTCGCGAAGGTGCCGGAGAGCTCCTCGTCGGAGAGCGCTGCGTCCGAGCCGGCGAAGTCCGCCGCGCCGGAGATGAAGTTCTTGCGGCCGGCGCCGGAGCCGTCCGGCGAGTAGTTGACCGTGACGCCGGAGGCCTGGTCCTGGAAGCCGGTGCCCCAGACGGTCTCGGCGGTCTGCTGTGCGGAGGAGCCCGACGCGGTGAGCGTGCCGGAGAGCTTCGAGTAGTCGACACCCGAGGCGGAGGCCGACGTGGTGCTGCCCGCGCCGCCTTCGTTCGCCGCGCACGAGGAGAGCACGACTGCGCCGGCGATCGCGATTGCTGCGATCGAACCGATTCGCTTGATGTTCACAGGGGTCCCTTCGGGGAATGTGGAGTGCAGGTGGGACCGCTGTTCAGTCCCGTGGGCCGGTGCCGACCCGCGAGTGACTGTAGGGACGCGAAGTGACCGGGATCACGCCCGCCGGTGAACGGGAGGTGAACGAGGGGGTGTCTCGGCGCGGACGGCGAGCGCGGGGGCGGTTCCGGGGGCAGGATCGGGAACAGCGTGCCCAGCGGCGGACGGGAGGCTCGTCTCGGCTCGGGCGAACAGCCGACACCCCGCCACGTGGCTGGTTCGGCCGGTCCGCCGACCGCGCTGCGGTCCGCGCGGACGACGCGGGCGGCGCGGGCGCGCGGGCGCGGGCGCGCGCTACGCGGTGACGGTGTTCCGGTGTGTCTCGACGGCGACGAGCGTGTCGTCAGCGATGTGCAGCACGGCGAAGTCGCCGACCGACAGCATCGCCGCGCGGCGCAGGTCGAAGCGGTCGGTGTCGGCGGTGGTGTCCGTGGCGATGCGCGCGACGATGTCGGGCAGCACGGGGCCGTGCGAGCAGAACACGGCGGTCTTGCCCTTCGCCAGGCGCTTCCGCACGGCGCCCTTGACGTCGGCGGTGCCCTGCTCGTGGGCGTCCTGGCTGATGTCCGGGGTGCTCGAGACACCGAGCTTGACCCGGTCGGACAGCGGCTCGACGGTCGCCAGGCACCGTGCGGCCGTGCTGCTCACGATCTTCTTCGGGCCGAACGCGGCGATCGGGGCCGCGGCGGCCTTCGCCTGCGCGCGGCCGACGGCCAGGAGCGGTCGGGTGGCGTCGGGGCCGTGCCAGTCGGAGCCGGGGGTGGTCTTGGCGTGCCGCAGGGCGATGAGCGCGAAGGTGCGGTGCTGGCCCGTGGCGGCACGCTCGGCGAAGCGCTCGAGGATCTCGACGTCCCGGGCGTAGGTGAGCCGGGCGCGGGCGTCGTCGATCGTCACCCACTCGATCGCGGCGACCTCGTGGTTCGGACGGAACGTGCCCGCGCGCTCGAACTCCTTCGTGGACACCCGGGCCGCCCAGTACTGCACGACCTTGTCGCGGCCGTTCGGCAGGACGTACTCCGCGGTGCCGAGCGGGGCGCCGAGGTGCACGCGGTGGCCGGTCTCCTCGTGGACCTCGCGCACGGCGGTGGTGGGGACCGCTTCGCCCGGGTCGACCTTGCCCTTGGGGAAGGAGACGTCCTTGTGGTGCTCGCGGTGGACCAGGAGCACGAGCGGCTCCCCGTCCTGTTCGCGCCACACCACTGCCCCCGCCGCCAGGACGGGGCCCGTGGAGGTGCCGCTCACCGCGTGGAGCGCTTCCGCGCCGAGATCTTCCGCATGATCACATTCTGCACGTCGTCGAACGGGCGGCCGTCCTGGTCCGTGGAGTGCCGCGTCCACTCGCCGTCGGACTCGAGGTGCCACGAGCTGGTGGTCTCGGCCATCGCCAGGTCGAAGACCTCGGTGACCTCGTTCACGTGGGACGGGTCGGAGAGGCGCACCAGGGCCTCGACGCGTCGGTCGAGGTTGCGGTGCATCATGTCCGCGCTGCCGATGAACACGAACGGGTCGCCGTCGTTGTGGAACGCGAACGCGCGGGAGTGCTCGAGGTACCGCCCGACGACGCTGCGCACGCGGATGGTCTCGCTGACGCCCTCGAGCCCGGGCTTGAGCGAGCAGATGCCGCGCACCAGCACGTCGATCGGCACCCCGGCCTGGCTGGCCAGGTAGAGGGCGTCGATGATCTGCTCGTCGACCATCGAGTTGACCTTGATCCGGATGCCGGAGGGCAGTCCGGCGCGGGCGTTGTCGGCCTCGACCTGGATGCGCTTCAGCAGGCCCTTCCGCAGGTGCAGCGGGGCGACGAGGAGCCGCTTGAACTTCTTCTCGATCGCGTACCCGGAGAGCTCGTTGAACAGACGGGTGAGGTCCTTGCCCACGACGTCGTCCGCGGTGAAGAGCCCCATGTCCTCGTAGATGCGCGAGGTCTTCGGGTTGTAGTTGCCGGTGCCGATGTGGCTGTAGTGCTTGAGCGTGCCGCCCTCCTGCCGGATGACGAGCACGAGCTTGGAGTGCGTCTTCAACCCGACCAGGCCGTAGACCACGTGCACGCCGGCCTTCTCGAGCTTGCGGGCCCAGGTGATGTTGTTCTGCTCGTCGAAGCGCGCCTTGATCTCCACCAGCGCGAGCACCTGCTTGCCCGCGGCGGCGGCGTCGATGAGGGCCTCGACGATGGGGGAGTCGCCCGACGTGCGGTACAGCGTCTGCTTGATCGCCAGGACGTTCGGGTCGGCCGCCGCCTGCTCGAGGAAGGCCTGCACGCTCGTGGCGAAGGACTCGTACGGGTGGTGGACGAGGACGTCCCTGGCAGCGATGGCACGGAACAGGTCGGGCTTGGTGTTCGGCTCGCCCGGCTGGAACTGCACCGGGGTGGTCGGCACGTGCTTCGGGTAGTGCAGGTCGGGCCGGTTGATCTTCGAGATCTCGAACAGGCAGCCGAGGTCCAGCGGAGACGGCAGCCGGTAGACCTCCTGTTCCGTGATGTCGAGCTCACGGACGAGCAGGTCGAGCGTCACCGGGTCCATGTCCTCGGTGATCTCGAGGCGGATGGGCGGACCGAAGCGGCGCCGCAGCAGCTCGCGCTCGAGGGCCTGGATGAGGTTCTCGGCCTCGTCCTCCTCGATCTCGACGTCCTCGTTCCTGGTGACGCGGAACACGTGGTGCTCGAGGACCTCCATCCCCGGGAACAGGTCGCCGAGGTGGTTGGCGATGAGGTCCTCGAGCGGGATGAAGCGCATCCGCCCGGAGTTGTCGTCCGGCAGCTTGATCAGCCGCGAGAAGTTCTGCGGGACCTTGAGACGCGCGAACTCCTGCCGCTGCGACTTCGGGTTGCGCACGCGCACCGCGAGGTTGAGCGACAGGCCGGAGATGTACGGGAACGGGTGTGCCGGGTCCACCGCGAGGGGCATCAGGACCGGGAAGATCTGCTCGGCGAAGTACTCCCGCATCCGCGCGCGGTCGTCCTCGCCCAGGTCGGACCAGTGCTCGATGTGCAGGCCGGCGGCGTCGAGGTCGGGCTTCAGCGAGCCGATGAAGGCCTGCGCGTGGCGGTCCTGCAGCTCGTGGGCCTTCTTGGCGATGTCGCGGAGGACGTCACTCGGTGCGCGCCCGACGTTGGTCGGGACGGCGATGCCGGTGTCGATGCGGCGCTTGAGACCGGCGACACGGACCATGAAGAACTCGTCGAGGTTAGACGCGAAGATCGCCAGGAAGTTGGCGCGCTCGAGCAGCGGGACCGTGCGGTCCTCACCGAGTTCGAGCACCCGCTGGTTGAACCGGAGCCAGCTGATCTCGCGGTCGAAGTAGCGGTCCGACGGCAGGGACTCGTGCTCGATCTCGACGACCTCGTCGAAGTCGTCGAGGTCGTTCGAGACGGAGTCGCCGTCGAGCTGCGGTTCGGTGTCCATGCCCACATCCTGCCACCCGTGTGCGGAGGTCGGATGGCCGATGGCCGCCCCTGTGGGAACCCGCGGTGAACGGGGTGGCTGTGGAGGAGGTCAGGCCGGTGCGGCGTACTGCACGTCGATCGCGTGCTGCGTGAACCCGGACCGCCGGTACAGCGCCAGCGCGGGCTCGTTGTCGCCCTCGACGTAGAGCGCCTGGGCGTCGAGGCCCCGTCCGACCAACCGGGCGGACCCCGCGCGCATGAGCACGCCCCCGAGGCCCTGTCCCTGCAGGTCCGGGCGCACCGCGACGGCGTAGAACTCGCCGATGCCGTCCTCGACCTTGAGCCAGCACGACCCCGCGAGCGCGCCGGAGGCGTCCCGCAGCAGCAACAGGTCGGCGCCGTCGAACCAGGGCTCGGCCTCTCGTGCGAGCAGGTCGTCCATCGTCATCGACCCCTGCTCGGGGTGGGACGCGAAGGCCGCGGCGTTCAGCGCGAGCCAGTCCGCCTCGTCGGTGCCGGGCCGGAAGGCGGCCAGGGTGGACCCGGTCGGGAGGCCCGGGTCGGTTCCGGCGGTCGGCACCGGTGCGCGGAGCTGCAGCAGCGTCCTCGTGGGGGCCCAGCCGTACCGGGTGGCGATGGCACGGGCTGCCGGGCTGTCGCCGTGCGCCCAGGCCAGCCGCGGTGCGGCCCCGCCGCCCAGCGCGAGCGCCCGCTCGACGAGGCGTGTCCCGGTGCCGCGGCCACGGGCCTCCCGTCGGACCACGAGTTCCAGCTCGCCCTCGCGCACGACCGCGACCCCGTCGGGTCCGGCCGCCACCCCGTCGGGTCCGCCTGCGACCCCGTCGGGCTCCTCGAGCACGACGGCACGGCCGGCGCGCACGTCGACCAGGCTCTGGTCGGAGAAGGGCGGCGGCTCGTCGGGGACGACGAAGGCGCCGAGGTCGGGCACGACTACTGGCCCATCAGGCGGTCGGCTTCGTCCTCGTACACGTTGAAGCGGTACCCGACGTTGCGGACCGTGCCGATGAGCGACTCGAGGTCGCCGAGCTTCGCGCGGAGACGACGGACGTGCACGTCGACCGTGCGGGTGCCGCCGAAGTAGTCGTAGCCCCAGACCTCGCTGAGCAGCTGCTCGCGGGTGAAGACCCGCGACGGGTGCGTGGCGAAGAACCGCAGGAGCTCGAACTCCTTGAAGGTGAGGTCGAGCGGCTTGCCGCGGACCTTCGCCGAGTAGCTGGCCTCGTCGATGACGACCCCGGAGGCCTGGATCTTCGAGCCCGTCTGGTTCTTGGCGGCCCGGCCGGAACTCAGGCGGATGCGGGCGTCGACCTCCGCGGGGCCGGCGGTCTCGAGCACGACGTCGTCGACGTTCCACTCGCTCGTGACCGCGGTCAGGCCGCCCTCGGTCACGACGAGCACGATGGGCGTCGTCGAGCCGGACGTGGCGAGGATCTTGCACAGGGCCTTCGCGCTGACCAGGTCGGTGCGGGCGTCCACGAACATCAGGTCGCTCTGCGGGGCGTTGACCAGGTGGGAGGCCTCGGCCGGCACGTGGCGGATCCGGTGGCTCAGGAGGCCGAGGGCCGGCAGGACGTCGCCGGGCGCAGCCGAAGTGAGTACCAGGAGCTGTGCCACAGGACCTCCAGAGCGGGAAGACGTCGTGGAGACATCCTAGTGATGCTCGACACGCCGCCCTGACCGCGCCTGTCATGATGGGGACGTGACCGAGCCCGTCCCGCCCGCCGACCAGCGCCGCCTGCAGCTGACGTCGGTGCTGCCCGTCTGGCTGCTGACGATCGTCGGTGCCGTGCTCGTCCTGACGCTCAGCCAACGGGACTCCTTCGCGTGGCTGCTGCTCGTGTTCGTGGCGTCGGTGATGGTCAGCTTCGTGCTGCAGCTCATCACCGCGACCAAGGACGGCCTGGTCGAGCGGATCAGCATCGCGTCCTCGGGTTCGTTCGTCGTCGTGCTCGTGACCGCCGTGGTGCTCCTGGCACGTTGAGCCTGGCCGCGTAGACTCCTGGCATGGATTCGCTGCTTGCGCTCGAGCTCTTCTACGTGGGCCTCCTCGGCCTGGCGTCGCTCGCGATCGCGTTCATCTCGGTGACCGTCGTCGTGAAGCTGTTCAAGGGCCAGCGTTGATCGAACTGCCGGAGGGCCTGGCCGCTGAACTCGTCCCGCTCTCCTGGCTCGTCGGTGTCTGGGAGGGCACCGGCGTGGTCGAGTACCCGATCGGTGAACCGTCCGGCGACGACGAGGAACCAGAGGTCCGCTCGTACGAGTTCGGCCAGCGCGTGAGCTTCAGCCACGACGGCCTGCCGTACCTCAACTACGCGTCCACCACGTGGCTCCTCGACGAGCAGCACACCCCGCTCGCCGCCGAGATGGGCTACTGGCGCCTGGACCGTCCGTCCGAGCCCGGTGACCGCGGCCCGGCGATGCTGATGGGCGAGGGGAACGCGCCCTTCACGACCACGCAGAGCGTCGAGGCGCTCCGCAACGCGAACGACGGCTTCGACGTCGAGGCCATGATCATCCACCCGACCGGCGTCAACGAGCTCTACGTCGGGCAGGTCCGCAAGGGCCGCATCGACCTGGCCACCGACGCCGTGATGCGCTCCGCCAACGCCAAGGAGTACTCCGCGGCCACCCGCCTGTACGGGCTGGTGGAGGGCAAGCTCTTCTGGGCGTGGGACATCGCCGCCCTCGGTCAGGGACTCACCTCGCACGCCTCGGGGCAGCTCGCGAAGGTCGACTGATGGCCGTCTTCGCCGCGCGTGACGGCTTCGTCGCGTCCGCTGCGGGCCCGGCCGCCCACTTCGGCAACCCCCTCGGCGAGCAGCGGCTGCTGGCGCGCGGGACCGCCGTGGTCGAGCTCGGGCTCGGTGTCGTGACCGTCACCGGCCCCGACCGCCTGTCCTGGCTCAACTCGATCACGTCGCAGCTGCTCCTCGGCCTGGCGCCGGGTGTCAGCACCGAGACGCTCGTGCTCGACGCCTCGGGTCGGGTCGAGCACGCGGCCCGCGTCGTGGACGACGGCGAGACCACCTGGCTCCTCACCGAGCCCGCCGACGCCGCCCCGCTCGCCGCGTGGCTGACGTCGATGCGCTTCATGCTCCGCGTCGAGGTCACCGACCGCAGCGACGAGTTCGTCACCATCGGGTCCTTCACCGACACGGGCGCCGTCACCGGCGCAGTCGTCGAGTGGGTCGACCCGTGGAGCACCGTCGCGCCCGGAGGTTGGGGCTACGCCAGCCTGGAGGCCCACCCCGGCTCCGACTGGACCCTGCGGATCGCAGTGCTCGCCACCGACGCCGCTGCCGCCCTGGCCGCGTCCGACCGGCCCGTCGCGGGGCTCCTCGCGGTGGAGGCCCTGCGCATCGCCGCCTGGCGCCCCTCGCTCAGCGACGTCGACGAGCGGACGATCCCGCACGAGCTCGACTGGCTCCGTTCCGCCGTGCACCTGAGCAAGGGGTGCTACCGCGGGCAGGAGACCGTCGCCAAGGTCCACAACCTCGGGCACCCGCCGCGTCGGGTCGTGATGCTGCACCTCGACGGCTCGGACGCCGTGCTGCCCGCTCCCGGCACCCCCGTGACGCTCGACGGCACCGAGGTCGGTCGGCTCGCAGCGTCGGCGGTGCACCACGAGCTCGGCCCGGTCGGGCTCGCCATCGTCAAGCGCTCGCTCGACCCGACCGCCGTGCTCACCCTGACCGCGGACGACGTCGTGGTGACGGCAGCGCAGGAGACCATCGTCCCGCCCGGTGCGGGTGCGACGGCGAACGTGCCCCGGCTGCCCCGGCTGCCCCGGCTCGGCGCGGTCAAGCGCTCCTAGCTCGCACGCTCGCAAGACACCGGCCCGGTTCCTCCTCGCAAAACACCGGTGTCCAGCAGTCGCGCCGCGAATGTCCGCGGCGCGGAGCACGAACACCGGTGTCCTGCGGGGCCCTCGGGGCCGTACGCCCCGGCGGCCCCGGGGGCCTGACGTCAGGCGGGGGCGACCGCCGACCAGGGGACGCTGAGCTCGCCGAGCCGCCAGCGGGTCGTGCCGTGCAGCACCGGCCACCCACGGTCCCGCATGCCGGCGACCGCGGCGAGCCAGCGCTGCCGTGGTCCGTACGTGCCGAGCGGTGCGGCGACCGCCCACGCCAGGTCGAGGTCGCGCAGGAACGCGTGGACGCGCTCGCCGGGGACGTTGCGGTGGATGAGGGCCTTCGGCAGGCGCTCGGCGACGACGCTCGGGACGTCGAGCCCCGCGAGCCGGAGCGACACCGTGAACGTCCGGGGTCCGTGCTCGTCGAGCGTCACCCACGACGCCACCCGGCCGACCTCGTTGCACGTGCCCTCCACGAGCGCCCCGCCCGGCTGCAGGCGGTCCTGCATGACCCGCCACGAGGCCACGACCTCGGACTCGTCGTACTGTCGCAGCACGTTGAACGCCCGGATCACCGCGGGCCGCCGACCGTCGGGCGTCGGGGTCTCGAAGCCACCGAGCCGGAACGTCACGCCGTCACGGGTGCCGGCGTTCGCCAGGGCCACGCGGGACGGCTCGATCTCGATGCCGGTGACCTCGACGTCAGGCCGGACGGCCACCAGACGGTCGCGGAGCTCCAGGGTGGTCGTCGGGCTCGCGCCGTAGCCGACGTCCGCGACCAGGGGGTCGGTGCTCCGCCGGAGCGCCGGGAGCGTCGCGATCCACCGGTCGACACGACGGAGCCGGTTGTACCCGGTCGTGCCGCGCGTGACGTTCCCGATGGGCATGCGACCAGGGTACGGGGACGGCGACGCTCGGTAGGATCGGAGCATGACCTCCACGCTCGTCCTGCTCCGTCACGGCAACAGTGACTGGAACCAGAAGAACCTGTTCACCGGTTGGGTCGACGTCCGGCTCTCCGAGCTGGGCGAGAAGGAGGCGAAGCGCGCCGGCGAGCTCATCGCCGAGTCCGGCATCGTCCCCGACGTCCTGTACACCTCGCTCCTGACGCGGGCGATCCAGACCGCGGACATCGCCCTGCTCGAGGCCGACCTCGCCTGGCTCCCCGTGAAGCGCGACTGGCGCCTCAACGAGCGCCACTACGGCGACCTGCAGGGCAAGGACAAGGCCCAGACGCTCGAGGAGTACGGCGAGGTCAAGTTCATGGAGTGGCGCCGCTCGTTCGACGTCCCGCCGCCCCCCATCGCCGACGACGCCGAGTGGTCCCAGCACGGTGACCGCCGCTACGCCGACCTCGGGGACGCCCTGCCGCGCACCGAGTCGCTCAAGCTCGTGATCGACCGCCTGCTGCCGTACTGGGAGTCGGACATCACGAAGGACCTCGCCGCGGGCAAGACCGTCCTGGTCACCGCGCACGGCAACTCGCTCCGGGCGCTGGTGAAGCACCTCGACGGCATCTCCGACGACGACATCGCGGGGCTGAACATCCCGACGGGCATCCCGCTCGTGTACGAGCTCGACGACGAGCACCGTCCGACCGGGCCCTCGCGCTACCTCGACCCCGAGGCCGCCGCTGCCGGCGCTGCCGCGGTCGCCGCCCAGGGCGCGAAGAAGTAGCCGCACCGCCGGCACGACGACGAACGCCCCGCCTGGGTCAGGCGGGGCGTTCTCGCGTTCGGTGGTGCGTCAGCCGAAGTGCGCGGCGATCTCCTGCACGAGCTGGCCGACGTCGTACGGCTTCGTGGTGTCGACCGTGACGACGGGGAGCAGCCCGGTCGGGCCGGCATCGGCGCCGTGCTCGTCCCAGAACGCCAGGACGTCCGCCAGGTCGCCGTGCACCTCGTGCCGCAGGGGCGATCCGGGGTCGTACCGGTCCGCCAGCCGCTCCCTGGCGGTCTCCGCGTCGACGTGGCACCACACCTCGACGGCGCGCGGTGACCCTGCGGAGGCGAGCCCGGCCTCCAGGAAGGCGCGGTCACGAGACCGCAGCCAGACGGCGTCGACGACGACCCCGTTCTCGACCGCTCCAGCCATCGCCCAGACGGTGTCCATCGCGATGCCGCCGAGCGGACGCGAGTCGATCATCGGACCGACGATGTCGGCCAGCGGTTCCTTGACCCGGTCCTTCGACAGGAACGGGCACCCGAGCACCTCGGCGAGTGCCGTGCCGATGGTGCTCTTGCCCGAGGCGGGCATGCCGTTGACGATGATCGCGACCTGGGCCATGCCGTCGATCCTCCCAGACCCCGGGCGACCCGCGGACGCAGGAACGGCCGACCCCGTGGGGCCGGCCGTTCGTGGGGGACGTCAGACGGTGGTGCTGGAGCTCGCGCCGGCCCAGTCGCCCGTCGCCAGGTACTGCACCTTCTTCGCGATCGACACGGCGTGGTCGGCGAAGCGCTCGTGGTAGCGGGAGGCGAGGGTGGCGTCGACGGTGTCGACCGGGCCGCCCTTCCAGGCCTCACCGAGCACGAAGTCGAAGACGCTGGCGTGCAGCTCGTCGACGGCGTCGTCCTCGTCGCGGATCTCCTCGGCGAGCTGGATGTCCTCGGTGGCGAGCAGACGCGTCAGCTTCTGCGCCATCGCGACGTCGTGCTGGCCCATCTTCTTGAAGGTGCCGCGGAGGCCCTTCGGCACGACCTTCTCGGGGAAGCGCTGCCGGGCGAGCTGGGCGATGTGCTCGGCCATGTCGCCCATGCGCTCGAGCGACGAGCTGACCCGGAGGGCCGTGACCACGACGCGGAGGTCGCGGGCGACGGGGGCCTGGCGCGCCAGGATGTCGATGGCGACCTCGTCGAGGTTCTGCGCTGCCTCGTCGATCTTCGCGTCGTCGGCGATCACCTCTTCGGCGAGTGCGACGTCCGACTCGGTGAACGCCTCCGTGGCTCGGGTGATGGCGGACTCGACGAGCCCCGCGATCTCGGTCAGACGCTCTTGGACGTCCTGGAGCTCCTGCTGGAACACTTCGCGCATGGGGGAAGACCTCTCTGATGCGTACCGGTGGAGTGTCGTCAGCCCAGGTGAACGAACGGTGACCTGGGTCTGAACGCTTCGCGATCCTGCGCGAGAAGGCCAGCGAACGGCGGTGAACGGTGTCGGAACCGCGCATGACCACTCCTACACTGACGGCATGGACAACGCGTGGCTCGTGCCACTGTCGATGCTCCTCGGCGGGGTGTTCGGCGCAGGAGTCGTCGGACTGATCATCACCGCCGAGCGCACGGCACGGGCAGCCGACGTCGCCGAGCGCACCCTGCCGGACGGCGTCGCGGCCGTCATCGCCACGATGCACAACCCGGCCGTGGTGGTCGACCCGTCGAACACGGTGGTCGCCGCCTCACCCCAGGCCCTCACCGTCGGTCTGGTCGTGCGCCGCCGGCTCGTGCACCGGGAACTCCTCGACCTGGTCGACCGCGTGCGTGCGAGCGGTGAGATGGGGGCGGAGGACATGGAGCTCCCGCGCGGCCGTCGGGGCGAACTCGTGGGCTACCTCAGTTTCCGGGCCGCCCAGCTCGGGAACCGCTACGTGCTCGTGACCGCGGACGACCTCACCGAGTCCCGGCGCATCGACGAGGTCCGGCGGGACTTCGTCGCCAACATCTCGCACGAGCTGAAGACCCCGATCGGCGCGATCGGCCTGCTCTCGGAGACGCTCATCGCCGCCTCCGACGACCCCGTGCACGTGCGGAAGTTCGCGGGACAGCTCCTCACCGAGGCCGAGCGGCTCGGGGCCCTGACGAAGGACATCATCGAGCTGTCCCGGCTGCAGTCCGTCGACACGCTCGAGGTCAGCGAGGAGACCTCCATCGACAAGGTCGTGCAGGCGGCGATCGACGGCAACGAGGTCGTCGCACGAGCCAGGGGGATCGAACTCGTCCGCGCCAAGAAGTCGAAGCTCCGGGTGATGGGCAGCCCGGCGCTCCTGCAGGTCGCGGTGTCGAACCTCATCGCCAACGCCGTCAAGTACTCCCCGGACCAGACCCGCGTGGGCGTCGGTGTCCGGAGCAGCAAGGGGTTCGTCGAGATCGCGGTGACCGACCAGGGCGTCGGGATCCCCGAGGCGGACCTCGACCGGGTGTTCGAACGCTTCTACCGCGTCGACCCCGCACGATCGCGCGCCACCGGGGGCACCGGCCTCGGGCTCGCGATCGTGAAGCACGTCATCGGCAACCACGGTGGTGACGTGCGCGTGTGGTCGCAGCCCGGCAAGGGCTCGACCTTCACGATCCGCCTGCCCGAGGCGGACACCGAACTGACCTCAGCACTCGAAGAGCAACTGGAAGAGCAGCCATCGTGACCAAGATCCTCATCGTCGACGACGAGCCGGCCCTGAGCGAACCCCTGGAGTTCCTGCTCCAGCGCGAAGGATACGAGACCGCCGTCGCCGCGGACGGCGTGACCGCGCTGTCGAAGTTCGACGCGGAGAACCCCGACCTCGTGCTCCTGGACCTCATGCTGCCGGGCCTGTCCGGCACCGAGGTCTGCCGCCAGATCCGCACCAGGTCGAACGCGCCCATCATCATGCTGACCGCGAAGGACTCGGAGGTGGACATCGTCGTCGGGCTGGAGCTCGGCGCCGACGACTACGTCACGAAGCCCTACTCGACGCGGGAGCTCCTCGCGCGGATGCGGGCGGTCCTCCGTCGTCGCACCGAGGACGACCCCGCCGAGAGCGGCATCCTGCAGGTCGGCGGCATCCGGATGGACGTCGAGCGCCACACGGTGTCGGTCGACGGCTCCGAGACCCCGATGCCCCTCAAGGAGTTCGAGCTCCTCGAGCTGCTGCTCCGCAACGCCGGCCGCGTGCTGACCCGCGGGCAGCTCATCGACCGCGTGTGGGGCTCCGACTACTTCGGCGACACGAAGACGCTCGACGTGCACATCAAGCGCATCCGCTCGAAGATCGAGCGCGTGCCGTCGGCTCCGGAGGTCCTGGTGACCGTCCGCGGTCTCGGCTACCGGATCGAGGCCTGAGTCCGCAGGACGACGCAACGCACTGGAGGCCCGGTGCCGGTCTCATGGACCGGCACCGGGCCTCCAGTGCGTCGCGGTGACGAGCACGGTGTGAGCCGCACCCGTCAGCGTCAGTTGGTGCCGTTGTCGCCCTTGGACGAGTCGGTCTGCGAGTCGGTCGGCTGCGTGCCGGGGACGGCGGCTTCGCCGTCCGACTTCGCGCCGCTCTCGGACGGCGACGTGGACGTGGCCGACGGCGTGGAGGTGGGACTCGGGCTCGGCGCGAGGGTCTGGTACTCCTCCTGCGCGCTGGTGAGCACGGGGACGCTGCTCGAGACGCCCTCGGCACCCGGGTAGGAGAAGTAGACCTTCACGAGCGAGCCTGGCGTCGCCTTGGCGTCGGAGAAGACGACTTCCCGGGAGTCGACGACCTGCGTGCCCTGGGTGTCCTCACCGGTCTCGACGGTCGACTCGGCCCCGTCGGTGGCAGTGGACGACTGGGCGAGGTCGACGCGGCTGTTGGCCGGGACCTCGACGGTCTGGGTGTCGCCGGCGAGCTCCATGGACACGGTGATGTCGTCCGAGTCGCTGGTGTTGACGAGCGTGCCGACGAAGCGGGCGTCGTCACCGCTGTCCGAGATGAGCAGCGCGTTGCGGACATCGATCTTGCCGGCGGTGACGTTCACCCCGTCGGTGATCTGCTTGATCGTCTTGGTGTCCTGCGGCGTGAAGAACGCGCAGCCGGTGGCCCCGATCGCGATGGTTGCCGCAACGGCGACGGACACGAGTACCCGAGCTCGCAAGAGATTCCTCCGAAGATCACGATGCGTCGGCCGATCGGCCCGACGCCCGTCCATCCTACCGGGGACCCGCAGTGCTCGCGGTCGGGTGCCCCATTACCCGAGACCCCCTTGTGGTAAACTGTGCGTTGCGGAACGGAGCTTGATACATGCAATTCGAGGTCGGCGAGACCGTCGTCTACCCCCATCACGGGGCGGCAACCATCTCTGAAGTCAAGACGCGAGTCATCAAGGGCGAGGAAAAGGTCTACCTGAAGCTGCGTGTCACGCAGGGTGACCTGACGATCGAGGTGCCGGCAGACAATGTCGACCTGGTCGGCGTCCGCGATGTGATCGGCAAGGAAGGCCTCGACAAGGTCTTCGAAGTGCTGCGTGCACCGTTCACGGAAGAGCCCACCAACTGGTCTCGCCGCTACAAGGCGAACCTCGAGAAGCTCGCTTCCGGTGACGTCATCAAGGTGTCGGAGGTCGTTCGCGACCTGTGGCGCCGCGACCAGGACCGTGGTCTCTCGGCGGGTGAGAAGCGGATGCTCGCCAAGGCTCGTCAGATCCTGATCTCCGAGCTCGCGCTCGCAGAGAAGACGGACGAGGACAAGGCATCGACCGTCCTCGACGAGGTCCTCGCGTCCTGACGACGCGGTGACCTGACGTCGCAGTGACACAGCACTCCACGACGACCGCCCGGACTGATGCAGTCCGGGCGGTCGTCGTCGTTGCGGCGGGTTCCGGCACCCGGCTCGGCATCGGCACGGCGAAGGCGTTCGTGCCCGTCGCCGGGCGGGTGATGCTGGCGCGGGCGCTCGAGCCGCTCTTCACGCTCGCCGAGCCCGTGTTCGTGGTCGTCGTGGCACCCGACGCCCTGCTGGAGCGGTGCGGCGAGATCGTCGACGAGGTCGCCGGGGTCGCCTCTGGGTACACCGCGGTCGTCGCCGGCGGGGTCGACCGGCACGCGTCCGTGCAGGCCGGGCTCGCCGCGCTGCCGCCGTCGGTGCAGTCGGTGCTCGTGCACGACGCCGCCCGCTGCCTGACGCCCGCGTCGCAGTTCCAGGCCGTGTTCGACGCGGTGGCGCAGCACGGGTGTGGGATCGTCCCCGCGCTGCCGGTCACGGACACCGTCAAGCGCGTGGCGGGCGACGTCGTGGTGGAGACCGTCGACCGCTCGTCACTGGTCGGGGTGCAGACCCCGCAGGGCTTCCCGGTGTCCGAGCTGCGGGCGGCCTACGCGGCGTCGACGCAGTCCGAGACCGACGACGCCGGGGTGTTCCAGGCCGCCGGGGGCACGGTGCGGTTCGTGCCCGGGGACGCGGACGCGTTCAAGATCACGACGGCGTGGGACCTGCGGCGGGCCGAGGCGGTGGTCGGTGCCAGTGCGGGTGCGGGTGCGGGTGCGGGTGCGGGTGCGGGTGCTCGTGCCGGTGCCGGTGCCGGTGCGGGTGCCGAGGTCGCTGACGTCCGTGTCGGGATCGGGATGGACGTCCACGCGTTCGACGCCGGTGCGCAGTGCCGTGTCGGCCTGCTCGACTTCCCCGGGGAGCCCGGGCTGGCCGGCCACAGCGACGGCGACGCGGTCGCGCACGCGGTGTGTGACGCGCTCCTCTCCGCCGGCGGGCTCGGTGACATCGGCGGCCGGTTCGGCACGTCCGACCCCGCGTACGCCGGTGCCACCGGAGACGTCTTCGTCCGTGGTGCGGTCGAGGCACTGGCATCGGTCGGCCTGCGACCCGAGCGCGTCACCGTGCAGGTCATCGGGAACCGCCCGCGGATCGGAGGCCGGCGCGAGGAGATGCAGGACGCGCTCGCGGCGGTCGTCGGCGCGCCAGTCGCGGTCTCCGGCACGACGACGGACGGCCTCGGGTTCACCGGTCGTGGCGAGGGGCTGGCCGCGATCGCGACGGCAGTCGTCCACCGGGCCTGAAACGCCAGCGCCCTGCCGATTAGGGTTGTGCCGTGACCGTTCGCCTCTACGACTCCCGTGCCGCAGACGTCGTCGACCTCGTCCCCCTGGTCGACGGACAGGTCAGCATGTACGTCTGCGGTCCGACGGTGCAGTCGTCGCCGCACGTCGGGCACCTGCGTTCCGCCCTGGTGTACGACATCTGGCGGCGCTGGCTGACGTACCGCGGGTACCGCGTGACGCTCGTCCGCAACGTCACGGACATCGACGACAAGGTGCTCGACCTGGCCGCCGGCACCGACGAGCCCTGGTGGGCGCGGGCCTACCGCGTCGAGCTCGAGTTCAGCGCCGGGTACGCCGCGCTCGGGATCCTCCCGCCGACCTACGAGCCCCGCGCCACCGCGAGCATCCCGGAGATGCAGGACATCATCGCGCGGCTCATCGAGCGGGGGCACGCCTACCCCGCGGCCGACGAGTCCGGGGACGTCTACTTCGACACCGGCAGCTGGGCGTCCTACGGCGACCTGACCCGGCAGCGCCGCGAGGACATGGTCGACGCCACCGACGCTGACCCCCGTGGCAAGCGGGACGCCCGCGACTTCGCCCTGTGGAAGGGGGCCAAGGCCGGCGAGCCGTCGACCGCGTCGTGGGACTCCCCGTGGGGTGCGGGCCGACCCGGGTGGCACATCGAGTGCTCCGCGATGTCCCGGCGCTACCTCGGGCCGGCGTTCGACATCCACGGCGGCGGACTCGACCTGCGGTTCCCGCACCACGAGAACGAGCTCGCGCAGTCGACGGCCGCCGGCGACCCGTTCGCGTCCTACTGGCTGCACAACGGCCTGGTGTCCGTCGGCGGGCAGAAGATGTCGAAGTCGCTCGGCAACTCGGTGTTCGCCGCGGACCTGCTCGGGTCCGCGCCCGCCGTCGTCGTGCGCTACGCCCTCGGCGCTGCCCACTACCGCTCCACGATCGACCACAGCGACGGCTCCCTGGCCGAGGCCGAGGCCGCACTCTACCGCATCGCCGGGTTCCTCGACCGGGCAGCCACGCGTCTCGAGGGCGTCTCGCTGCGGGACGCCCCCGGTGTGCCCGACGCCTTCGCCGACGCGATGGACGACGACCTCGCGGTGCCCCAGGCCCTGGCCGTCCTGCACGAGACCGTGCGGGCCGGGAACGCCGCGCTCGACACCGACGATGCGGATGCGCTCGGGACCGCGTACCATCAGGTGGCTGCGATGGTGGAGGTGCTCGGCATCGACCCGCGAGCGTCTCACTGGTCCGGCGCCGGTCAGGACACCTCTGCCGCACCGCTCGCCGCCCTCGTCGAACGCCTCGTGCAGGAGCGTTCGGACGCCAGGGCCGCGCGGGACTTCGCCACAGCCGACCGCGTGCGCGACGACCTCGCCGCTGCGGGGATCACGATCGAGGACACATCGTCCGGAACACGTTGGAGCATCGCCTAGCGACGCACCGCCGCCACGAGCGGCACTGAAGTCGCTAGCGCGGCACCGAAGTCGCTCAGGCGGCGCTGAAGGAGCAGACCATGAAGAACGTCTCGGGCAACAAGAAGGGCCGACCCGGTGCCGTGCGCTCGGGGCGCAAGGGCAACAAGCAGGTCGGCTCCGGCGGCCAGGGCGCCCAGGCGCTCGAGGGCCGCAAGCCGACGCCCAAGGCCGAGGACCGCCCGTACCACCCCGCCGGCAAGCGGAAGGCTGCGAAGGACCGCTTCGAGGCCGCCCGCGGTCGTCACGGCGCGTCCAGCACACCCCAGGGACGCACCGGTCGCCCGCCGCAGCGCAAGACCGACGACTCCGAGCTGGTCACCGGCCGCAACTCGGTGCTCGAGGCCCTGCGCACCAAGACCCCGTCGACGACGCTCTACGTCGCCACCCGCATCGAGGTCGACGACCGCGTCAAGGAGATCCTGACGCTCGCCAACCACCGCGGTGTGCCGATCATCGAGATGATGCGTCCCGAGCTCGACCGCATCACCGGGCACGACAGCGTGCACCAGGGCGTCGCGCTCAAGGTCCCCGCGTACGAGTACTCCGTGGCCGAGGACATCGTCGAGCGTGCCTTTTCCCGCGACCAGGTCCCGCTGCTCGTCGCCCTCGACGGCATCACCGACCCGCGCAACCTCGGCGCGATCATCCGCTCGACCGCGGCCTTCGGCGGCCACGGCGTCATCGTGCCGCAGCGTCGATCGGTCGGCGTCACGGCGTCGGCGTGGAAGACGTCCGCCGGTGCCGCTGCCCGCACGCCCGTCGCCATGGCACCGAACCTGACGCAGACCCTGAAGTCGCTGAAGTCGATGGGGCTCTTCGTGCTCGGGCTCGACGGTGACGGTGACGTGGAGCTCGACGGTCTCGAGCTCGCGGACCGCCCGATCGTGATCGTGGTCGGGTCCGAGGGCAAGGGCCTGTCGCGCCTGGTCACCGAGACCTGCGACGCGATCGTCTCCATCCCGATCTCGTCCGCGACGGAGTCGCTCAACGCCGGCATCGCCGCGAGCGTCACCCTGTGGGAGGTCGCCCGCCGCCGTCGCCACGGCTAGGCCGCGCTCCGAGTCGCTGAGATCGCACTTCGTGTCGCCACCCCGTCGGGTGAGGCGACACGGAGTGCGATCTCACGTTGGGGGGTGACGCGACTGCCTGGAGGCCCGGTGCCAGTCCACGGGACCGGCACCGGGCCTCCAGGCGGTCGCCATCGCGCTGGCCGGTCGACGGACCTGAGCGGGGAGTCGTGACCGGTCAGACGGTGGCGCGCCAGTCCTCGGCCTCGTCGTCCTCGTCGACGTCCCCGTCGGCGTCGACGAGCGGGATCGGCACGGTGATGGACGACGTCGGCGGGTTGATCAGCAGACGCTCGTCGCGGCGGTGGCGGAGCACGTCGTTGATGTACGCGGTCGTGGCCTCGGGCAGGGAAACGGATCGTTCCTCCTGCTGGGACATGAACCAGCGGTGCTCGAGCAGCTCGTGGAAGACCTCGGCGGGCTCGAGCCGACCACGGAGGTCGCGCGGGATCGCCCGGACGACGGGTTCGAAGACGCGCGAGACCCACTCGTGCGCGACCATCTCCTCGTCGAGCTCCCCGCGGCCGTTCCGCGCACGGTAGGCGTCGAGGTCGTTCAGCAGCCGTCGGGCCTGGTTCTCGCCGGCGTCGAGCCCGGTGAGGCGGAGCAGGCGTCGCTGGTGGTGCCCGGCGTCGACGACCTTCGGCTGGATGCGCACCTGGTCGCCGCCCGCGGCCGTGTTGATCGAGAGCTCCTCGATGTCGAACCCGAGTGCGTTGAGCCGCTCGACGCGGTCGTTGATGCGCCAGCGCTCCTTGGCGTCGAACTGCTCGGTGCCGGTGAGCTCCTTCCAGAGCGTCCGGTACTGCGCGACGATCCGGTTCGAGACGTCGACGGCGTCGGCGTTCTCGTCGAGCCGACCGCCGGCCTCGAGGTCGAGGAGCTCGCCGGCGATGTTCACGCGGGCGACCTCGAGGTCGTTCTCACGCTGCCCGTTGGACAGGCCGCCCGGGTAGAGCTTGCCGGTCTCGGCGTCGACGAGGTAGGCGGCGAACGAGCCGGCGTCACGGCGGAACAGGGTGTTCGACAGGGAGACGTCGCCCCAGTAGAAGCCGATGATGTGCAGGCGGACCAGCAGCAGTGCGAGGGCGTCGACGAGGCGGGTGGCGGTCTCCGGGCGGAGCGTCTGCGAGTACAGCGCCCGGTAGGGGAGCGAGAAGCGCAGGTGCCGCGTGACGAGCGCGGGGTGCAGGGGCTCACCGTCCGCGCTGACGCGGTTCGTGATGACGGCGACCGGGTCCACGCACGGGACGTCCATGCGCTGCAGGGTGCGGAGCATCTCGTACTCGGAGCGGGCGATCTCCTCGCCGGTCTCCTTCACGGCGACGACGTACCCGCTGAGGTGCACGAAGCGGACCAGGTGCCGCGAGATGCCCTTCGGCAGCGCGACGATCGTGTCGTCGGGCCAGGTGTCGAGCGGCAGGTCCCAGGGCAAGTCGAGCAGCCCTGGGTCGACGGTGGCTGCGGTGATGGACAACGAGTCGGGCACGGTGGGTCCTTCGGGTGCTCGGACGGGAGGCACGGTGCGCGTCATCGGGTCTGCGTGCGTCCCGGGGACGGAACGACGGGAGCCCGCCACCCGCCCTTGTGAGGCGGGCGCGGGCTCCCGGGTGGTGCTGTGGATCAGGCGCTGATGACGGCCTTGTCGTCGAGGCGGTCGCCCGACTCGGAGTCGAACATGTGCACGTGGCCCTGCTTCGGGCTGATGACGATCGTGTCGCCGATCGACGGGTGGTTGCGGCCGTCGACGCGGGTGACGATGTCGGTGCGCGTGCCGTTCACGTCGGCGTGACCGTAGAGGTAGCCGTCGGCGCCGAGCTCTTCGATGACGTCGACCGTGACCGGGAGGCCTTCGCCAGTGTGCGAGACGATGACGTCTTCGGGACGGACACCCACGGTGATCTGCTTCGAGCGCGCGTTGCCGAGCGTGTCGCGGTCGACCGGGTGGTTGAGCGAACCGAAGCTGATGCCGCCTTCGAGCACGTTGGCGGGCAGCAGGTTCATCGCAGGCGAGCCGATGAAGCCGGCGACGAACACGTTGTTCGGCTTCTCGTAGAGGTCACGCGGGGTGCCGACCTGCTGGAGGATGCCGTCCTTGAGCACCGCGATGCGGTCACCCATGGTCAGTGCCTCGGTCTGGTCGTGCGTGACGTAGACCGTCGTGACGCCGAGACGACGCTGCAGCGACGCGATCTGGGTGCGCGTCTGGACGCGGAGCTTGGCGTCGAGGTTCGACAGCGGCTCGTCCATGAGGAACACCTGCGGCTGGCGGACGATCGCACGGCCCATCGCGACGCGCTGACGCTGACCACCGGAGAGCGCCTTCGGCTTGCGGCCGAGGTACTGCTCGAGGTCGAGGAGCTTGGCGGCCTCCTGCACGCGGGTGGCGCGCTCTTCCTTGCCGATGCCGGCGATCTTGAGCGCGAAGCCCATGTTCTCGGCGACGGTCATGTGCGGGTACAGCGCGTAGTTCTGGAAGACCATCGCGATGTCGCGGTCCTTCGGCGGGACGTCGGTGACGTCGCGTTCGCCGATGCGGATCGCGCCGGAGTTCACTTCCTCGAGCCCCGCGAGCATGCGGAGCGAGGTCGACTTGCCACAGCCCGACGGGCCGACGAGGACGAGGAACTCGCCGTCGGCGACGTCCAGGTCGAGGGAGTCCACCGCGGGGCGGTTGCCTCCGGGGTACAGACGGGTTGCCTTGTCATAGGTGACGGACGCCATGAGCGTTCGGTCCTTTCTCCACCGGCAGGTACGTGCCGGACGATCCGAGTGAAGCGGTACGCCCGTGAGGGCCCCGGATGGTCGTCGTCGACCATCGGGCTCATACAAGCACGAGTTCAGACCCCCGCGCCACCCTTTCGGGGCTCATCGGCACACTCCCAGGGCTGATTGGGTGGTTCCCAGAGCCTCCCACTACGATCGACGGGTCTGTCCGCCTGCGGGGGTGAGCGCGAGCGGGCCCTGATCAGGAGGAACCCTTCGTCATGACGAACCGCCCCGAGGGTGATGCCCGCGCCGAGCGGAACCAGCGCCGAGCAGCCGCCCGGGAACGAGCCGCCAAGGCCCGTCTCCAGCAGAAGCGACGCCAGCGCGGAGTCCGCCTCGGGCTGCAGGTCGGCCTCGGCGTCGTCCTGCTCGCCGCGGCGACGGTCGTGACGCTCGTCCTCCTCGACTCCACCAAGCCGGCCGGCCCGGGTCCATCGTCGATGCCGCAGGGCGGCATCACGATCGCCCAGGGCATGACGCCCGTGTCCGAGGCCGGTTCGACCGCGTCCGCGTCACCCAGCGCGTCGACCGGGGCCTCCGCGGGTGCCGAGCCCGTCCGCATCACCATGTACGTCGACTACCTCTGCCCGTTCTGCGGCCAGTTCGAGAAGACGAACAGCGACTACATCGAGGGCCTGGTCGAGTCCGGCGTCGCGACGGTGGACATCCACCCGATCGCCGTCCTCGCCAACCGCTCGCAGGGCACGAAGTACTCGCTCCGCGCCGCCAACGCCGCCGCCTGCGTCGCGCAGTCGTCGCCGGACCAGTTCTTCGCCGTCAACCGGGCGCTCTTCGCCGCGCAGCCGGAGGAGAACACCCCCGGGCTCACCGACGCGCAGCTCAAGAAGGTCATCGGCGGTGTCCGCGGCGTCTCCGGCAAGGCGACGATCGCGAAGTGCATCGACGACCAGCGCTACGGCAAGTGGGTCGACGAGCGCACCACCGCGGTGTCCGGTGGCGACATCCCCGGTTCCTCGCTGAAGGACTTCCCGGGAACGCCGCTCGTGCTCGTCAACGGGCAGCGGTACGAGTACTCGCAGCCGTTCACGAACGAGGAGTTCCGCACCTTCGTGATCACGGTCGCCGGGTCCGGCGAGCAGACGTCTTCGCCGACGCCCAAGCCGTCGTCGTCGGCTTCCGCGTCGGCTTCCTGACCGGTCACGACACCCCGTCGGGTGCACGCCGAGCGGCCAGAGGCCGTCGCTGCGCGCCGCCCCGGCCGACGGTCTGTGACCGGTCGGCGGACGTGAGCGGGGAGTCCTGACCGCTCGGCTGCGCGGCGCGTGGGGTGGACGCGACCGCCTGGAGGCCCCGTGCCGGTCCGGCGGACGGGCGGCGAGCCTCCAGGCGGTCCCGTCCGGTCCCGTCCGGTCCCCAGTACCCGGTGCGCGGCGCCGCCGGCCGCCGTCCTCCGCCGCCGACCGGTCACGACACCCCGTCGGGTACGCGCTGAGCGGTCGTTGGCCGTCGCTGCGCGCCGCCCCGGCCGACGGTCTGTGACCGGTCGGCGGAGGTGAGCGGTGCGTTGTGGCCGGTCGCCGGCCGACGGTCCGTGACCGGTCGGCGGACGTGAGCGGGGCGTTGCGACCGATGAAGCGGGCTAGAGGGACGAGCCGGGGATGCTGAGCGTGTCGCAGGTCATCGCGCCCTGCTCGTAGCCGCGCTCGAACCAGCGCTGCCGCTGCTCGCTCGACCCGTGGGTGAAGGAGTCCGGGTCGACGTGCCCGCTCGAGCGCTCCTGGATGCTGTCGTCGCCCACGGCACTGGCGGCCGACAGCGCGTCGGAGATCTGCGCGCGGGTGAACGGCTCGAAGAAGGTCTCGCCGTTCGCGGACTTCGTCGTCGCGGCGTCGCCCACCCAGGCACCGGCGTAGCAGTCGGCCTGCAGCTCGACGCGGACGCTGCCGGAGGACGCCCCGGTGCCGCTGCGGTCGGTGTCGGCGAAGGTGCCCTGGAGCTGCTGCACGTGGTGGCCCCACTCGTGCGCGACGACGTACATCTGCGCGAGCGGACCGCCCGAGGAGCCGTACTTCGACTGCAGGTCGTCGTAGAACGCGGTGTCGAGGTACAGCGCGCGGTCCGGGGGGCAGTAGAACGGGCCGGTCGACGCCGAGGCCGTGCCGCACCCGGTGTCGGTCGAGCCGTCGAACAGGTAGAAGTCCGGGGTCGTGTAGGAGACGCCGAGCTGCCGGCTCTCGGTCGTCCAGTAGGCGTCGAGGGACTCGGCGGCGCCCTCCATGCGGCAGTCGACGTCGGCGTTCGCGTCGCGCCCGGTGCGGCACTCGGTCACCGGTTCGGCCGTCGCTCCGCCGCCCTGGATCTGGGTCAGCCCGCCGTCGCCACCGACGATCCCGTCCAGGTTGACGTTCGTGAACTGGGTGATGAGGAAGACGATGATGGCGACCACGCCGACACCGCCTCCGGCGACCGCGGTCGTCCGTCCGCGGCGCTTGACCTTGCCGCCCTGCAGTCGGGAGTCGTCGTTGAACGTCATGCTGACGAATGTACGGATGCCCGGGCGTCGAGGTGCGGGCACGCGCGGAACGGGGCCAGCGCTGCCGGAACGGAGTCGGTACCGACCGACCGGGGAGTAGGACGGGACCATGCCGAAGCTCGATGAACGTCACCCCCTGTTCCTGCTCGCGATGGACCAGCGCTCGTCGCTGCTCGAGCACACCTACGACGAGTCCAGCGGTGAACCGGCCGACGAGGCCGAGGCCGAACGGGTCCGCGCGGGCAAGCAGCTCGTCTACCGCGGGGTCCTGACGGCGCTCGCCGCCGGAGCCTCCCGCGCGCGGACGGGCGTCCTCGTCGACGAGCTCTACGGCGCTGACGTCGCCCGCCTGGTGAAGGAGGCCGGCCTGCAGCTCGCGATGCCGATCGAGCGGTCGGGCCGCGAGTGGTTCGAGCTCGAGTACGGCGACGACTGGATGGCGCACGTCGACTCCTTCGACCCGGACTGGGTGAAGGTGCTCGTCCGGGACAACCCCGCCTACGACGCCGCCCACCGGGCACAGCAGGCGTCGGACCTCGCCGAGGTCGCCACGGCCCTGCGCGACGCCGGTCGCCCGTTCCTCGTCGAACTGCTCGTCCCGGGCACCGACGAGCAGAAGGCATCGGTCGAGGACTACGACCGCGACCTCCGCCCGGACCTCGTCGTGCAGGTGCTCGAGTACCTGCAGGACCACGGTGTCGAGGCCGACGTGTGGAAGCTCGAGGGGCTCGACCGCTCCGAGGACGCCGAGCGCGTCGTCGCCACCGCCCGCCGTGACGGCCGGGACTCGGTGCAGTGCATCGTCCTCGGTCGCGACGCCCCGGAGGAGCAGCTCGACCACTGGCTGCGCACCGCGGCACCGGTCGACGGCTTCGTCGGGTTCGCGATCGGCCGGAGCAACTGGGAGGAGCCGCTCGAGGACGTGGTCCGCGACGGCCTCGACACCGAGGCGGCGGAGAGCCTCATCGCGGCCAACTATCGCCACTTCGTCGACACCTGGCTCGAGGCCCGTGGCGACGTCGAGGACGGTGTGGACGCCGGCGGCATCTGATCGGTTGGCGGACCCGCCGACCGTCAGGTCCGGATGAGCGGTTCCATGGTCGCCAGGTCGGCCGTGATCCCCACGTCGACGAGCTCGATCCGTCCGGCGAGGGTCGCGGCCGGCCCGCGCAGCAGCCCGGCCTTCACGCCACCGAACGTCACGGTGACGTCGGCGTGCAGGACGTGGTCGTCTGCGATCCCGCCGGTGTCGACGTCGATGCCGCTCGGCACGTCCACCGCGACGACGAACGGCGCCCGCTGGTCGCGCGCGAGCTCCCGGATCGCGTGCACGCACTCCCGCGCGGGGGAGCGGAGCGCGGACGGTCCGGACACCCTGATGCCGAGGATCCCGTCGAGGACCAGGTCGGCGCGGAGCGCCGCCTCGGTCGTGACCGCCGCCAGGCGGTCGGCGTCGGAGGGCACCGCAGCCCGCAGGACGTCCGCAGCCCCGGCAGCGGACGCGCCGGTCCCGGGGTCCGACGGTTCGCCCAGGAGGCTGCACCCGGCCTCCAGGGCGGCGGCCAGCCCCGCCTCGTGCACCCGACTGCCGACCCGGACCACCTCGACGGTCCGGCCGGCGGCCGCGAGACGCGCGCCCGCGAAGAGGGCGTCGCCGCCGTTGTCGCCGGACCCGACGAGGAGCAGGACCGCGCCCGGTCCGTCGCCCGGCCGTTCGGCCGGGTCGTCGAGCAGTGCGCCCACGATCGCGGCGAGGCCGTCGGCCGCCCGCTGCATGAGCGGTTCGCCCGCGTCGAGGTGGGGGCGCTCGGCCGCCCGGATCTGATCGCCGCCGTAGCCGTCCATGCGGTCCACAGTGCCCCGATACCCTGGGAGGCCATGCCACTCGTCCCCGCCGCTCCCCGACCCCGCGCCGTGATGTCGCCCGACGGCCGATCGATCGCCACGTACGACTTCGGCGACCAGGACGCACCCGTCGTCGTGGCCGTGCACGGGTTCGCCTCCGGTGCCGTGCTGAACTGGCACGCGTCCGGGTGGACCCGCGACCTCGTCCGTGCCGGGTACCGCGTCGTCGCGCTCGACCAGCGCGGACACGGGGCGTCGTCCAAGCCGCACGAGCCGAGCGCGTACTCGATGGACCTGCTCGTCGCGGACGTCATCGCGGTGATCGACACCCACCTGCTCGACGACGTCGCCTTCCTCGGGTACTCCCTCGGCGCCCGCGTCGGCTGGCACACCGCCGAGCGGCTGCCGGACCGCATCAGCCGCGCCGTCTTCGGCGGGATCCCCGACGCCGACCCGATGCGACGCGTGCGGGTCGACCAGGCGCGGGCGTTCATCACCGACGGCACCCCGGTCGAGGACCGCGCGACGAACGGCTACCTCACCATGGCGTCCGGGGTCGACGGGAACGACCTCGGCGCGCTCGTGGCGATGGTCGAGGGCATGCGGAACAGCATCGAACCGACGCCGGCGAACGCCCCCGCGCAGCCGATCCTGATGGCGGCGGGCAGTGAGGACGGCATCCGGGACAGCGCCGTGCGGTTGGCCGAGGCCGCGCCGAACGCGTCGTTCTTCGAGATCCCGGGGCGGAACCACTTCAATGCCCCGACGTCGCGGCCGTTCCGGGAGGCGGCGATCGCGTTCTTCGGGGCGTGACGGGCGCTCGCACGGTGTCCGGGCTGCGCTGACGGGTACTGCCAAGCCCTCTCGGTCGGCGGGCACCCGGGCGTAGCGTCCGCGGCATGGAATACAGACTCCTCGGGAACAGCGGGACAGCGGTGTCCACCCTGACCCTCGGCACCATGACGTTCGGCAGCGAAGCCGACGAAGCCACCTCACACGCCATCCTCGACGCGTTCGTCGCGGCTGGCGGCACCCTCGTCGACACGGCGGACGTGTACTCCGGCAACGAGTCGGAGCGCATCATCGGCCGCTGGCTGTCGTCGCACCCGACCGAGGCCGCCCAGGTGGTCCTCGCCACGAAGGGCCGCTTCCCGCAGGGCGACGGTCCGAACGACCTCGGGCTCTCGCGCCGGCACCTCCGCCTGGCGCTCGACGCCTCGTTGGACCGCCTCGGCGTCGAGCACATCGACCTGTACCAGATGCACGCGTGGGACGCCCTGACCCCGATCGAGGAGACCCTGCGCTTCCTCGACGACGCCGTCTCCGCGGGCAAGATCGGCTCCTACGGGTTCTCGAACTACCTCGGCTACCAGGTCACGAAGGCCGTGTACGAGGCCAAGGCCCACCACTTCGCCCCGCCCGTGACCCTGCAGCCGCAGTACAACCTGCTCGTCCGCGACATCGAGCACGAGGTCGTGCCCGCCTGCCTCGACGCCGGCATCGGCCTGCTGCCCTGGTCCCCGCTCGCCGGCGGCTGGCTGTCCGGCAAGTACCAGCGCGACGAGGCCCCGACCGGTGCGACCCGCCTCGGCGAGAACCCCGAGCGCGGCATGGAGGCCTGGCAGGCCAGGAACTCCGACGAGCGCACGTGGGCGGTGCTCGACGTCCTCTCCGGGGTGGCGGACGCACACGACGCCTCACGCTCGCAGGTCGCCCTCGCCTGGCTGCTCGCGCGCCCGGCCGTCACGAGCGTCATCCTCGGCGTCCGCACGCTCGACCAGCTCGCCGACAACCTCGGGGCGGCCGACCTGGTGCTCGACGAGGCCGAGCTCCAGGCCCTCACGGACGCCAGTGCACCGCGCATCGACGACTACCCGTACGGCACCGCGGGTGTCGCGCAGCGCGAGCGGAAGATCGCCGGCGGCCGCTGACCCGCCACCGCCGATCCCGCAGCCGACGCTGGACGCCGGCTGCGGGATCGGTGCGGGAAGCCGCGAGGTCACCTGCGACGTCTTCACAAGCGCCCTGGTGAACTGTCATCATCCTGGTACGGCCGGCTGGTTACCGCGCCGAGCGCCGGAACGCCCCCTGATCCGTGTTCCACCTGCGCCGGAGGCCCGAGCGACATCGTCGCCCGGGCCTCCGCTCTGTCCGGCGTCTGCTCCGCCCGCTCTGTCCGGCGTCTGCTCCGCCCGCTCTGTCCGGCGTCTGCGCTGTCCGGGCGCCTGGTTTTCCCGGGTCAGTCCCGCTGGCGCGGGATGACCTCCCACCCGGTCGCGGTCTTCCGGAAGCGCCCGTCGGGGACGAGCACCTCGACGTCGTCGAGCCGGACCACGCGCACCTGGTCCGGGTGGGCCTCGACGAACGCCGGGATGCCCAGGTCGAGCGGGTAGCGACGGTCCTGCCCGATGACGATCAGGTCGAAGGGGCCGGCATGCGGATCCCTGGTCTGGTTCCTGCCCACGAACGCGGCGACCGCCGACGGCGACTCGCGCTGCGCCAGCACGAACGCGTCCTCGCGGTGGGTCGCAGCGAGCACCTCGGGGAGGCGTCCGATCCCGGTGGGGTGGACGGACCAGGTGGACACCGACAACCGCACGCTCGAGACGCCGACGGCGGCGACCAACGCCAGGCTGGCCGCGAAGGCGACGGTGCGGAACCACAGCGGTCCGCGCAGGGACCCGAGGCGTCCGATCCCGATCGCCGCGAGCGCGACCAGGACGGGCATCCACGCGAGGTAGTACTCGCCGAGCGCGACGTCGCTGACACCGAGGAAGAAGACGAAGAACGGCACCGCGACGATCGCGAGCCAGAGGACCAGTCGCCCGGGGCGGATCAGGAACGCCGCGAGCACACCGACCGCGAGCACCACGCACTCGAGCGTCCCGGTGCCCTGCCACTGGTACCAGAGGTTCGCCCACCAGGGGGAGTGCCGCGTGACGATCCCGGCGATCTCGACCAGGTGTCCGTCGGCGGCGTGCTGACGCTGGAACGCGATCATGTCGGTGACCGTCGAGACCACCCCGAAGGGCAGGTACGGCACGACGACCGCCACCACGAACCCGATCGCGAAGAGTCCGCCACCCCAGAGCGTCGCCCACCACCGACGGAAGAGCAGCGGCAGCACGACGAACGCCGGCACGAGGAGGACGCCGATCTCCTTCGACGTCACCGAGAGCCCCGCGGCGATCCCGGCGGACAGGATCCACGGCCATCGTCCGCCGCGGGCCCAGCGCCAGCCGCACCACATCGCGACCACCCCGAACGCGACCATCGGGCCGTCCAGGAGCGCGAGCCGATCGATGCGACTCGGGTCCCCGACGATGCCGTGCGGCGGGAGCCACCACAAGCCCGCGGCGAGCAGGCCGGTCCACCAGCCGACGTCGCGGCGGAGCCACACGAAGAGCACGAGGCCGGTCACGAGCCCCAGGAGTGCGACGGGGACGCGGGCGGACGGCACGCCCTCGCCGAGCAGGACCTGCGCCAGGCCCATCAGGTACTTGGCTGTCGGCGGGTGCTGGCGGTTGTCAGTGAACACCCCGTGCAGGTAGGCGTAGCCGGGCTGCTGGTAGGCGGGTTCGTCCGTGACGACGTTCGCCGAGCCGAGTCGCCAGAGCTGCTGGTAGACCGCCCAGAGCGCGACGACCGCGAAGGCCGTCCACCGGGTCCACGGTGCCGAGACGAGCGGGAGCCACCGACCGGGGTGACGACGGTGTCGACGCTCCGTCGGCGGTTCGCCCGTGGTGCGGGTGGAGGTCGCGGTCATCGCCCGCCAGCATAGGGCGAGCGGAACTCATCGACCGGCGGACTCCACGTCACGCGACGGTCCAGGGCACGACCGTCGCGGCGACGAACACGAGCGACGCCGGGAGGACCGGCTCAGCGACCCAGATGACCGCTGCGACGATGCTGAGCGGGGGCGTGCCGAAGCAGAAGAGGGCCAGCAGCGGGACTTGAACCCGCAACCCCCGTATTACAAGTACGGTGCGCTACCAATTGCGCCATGCTGGCTGACGCCCTCATCGTACCAACGAGGGCGTCGGGGACTCACTCGCCCTGCGCGGAGAAGTTCAGCGACAGCGAGTTCATGCAGTACCGGTCACCAGTCGGGGTGCCGAAGCCGTCCGGGAACACGTGCCCGAGGTGCGAGCCGCAGTTCGCGCAACGGACCTCGGTGCGGGCCATGCCGAGCGAGCGGTCCTCGATGAGGGTGACGGCCTCGGGGTCGACCGACTCGTAGAACGACGGCCAGCCGCAGCCGGAGTCGAACTTCGTGCCGCTCTTGAACAGCTCCGCGTTGCACGCAGCACAGGTGTAGATGCCGGCGCGCTCCTCGTCCAGGAGCTCACCGGTCCAGGGGCGCTCCGTGCCGGCCTGCCGCAGCACGGCGTACTGCTCGGGGGAGAGCTCCGCGCG
This sequence comes from Curtobacterium sp. GC_Cur_3, assembly GCF_026544205.1. Taxonomy (GTDB): domain Bacteria; phylum Actinomycetota; class Actinomycetes; order Actinomycetales; family Microbacteriaceae; genus Curtobacterium. Next base: position 27,916 of record NZ_JALNUI010000017.1, on the reverse strand, counting down.
CCACTCGGCGTCTGACTTCTCGACGTTGTGTGCCATGGGTTCCTCCTGCTTTCCAGCCGTGGGTTTCGGCCACTTCAGTAAACTCGCCGCGATGTCCAGACATTCCGTGCACCGCACCCGCTGGGACCGCCTGACGACGGACGCACTGTACGGCATCGTGCGGTTGCGGAACCGGGTGTTCGCGCTCGAACAACACGTCTCGGCCGAGGACTTCGACGGCCGTGACCGTGAGCCCGACACCGAGCACTGGTGGTTCGGAACCGAGGCCGATGCGGTCGGGTACCTCCGTCTGATCCGTCCCGCCCCGGACGAGCAGCACCCGGCGGACGCGGCAGCGCCGGCATGGGTCGTCGGCCGAGTCGCCACCCACCCCGACCACCGCGGCGCCGGCATCGCGAGCGGACTCGTCGGCGCCGTCCTCGCCGAGCACGGCCACGACCCGATCGTCCTGCACGCACAGGAGTACGTCGCCGCGCTCTACGAACGGCACGGCTTCGTCCGGTTCGGGGAGCCGTACGCGGAGGCCGGCATCACCCACGTCGGCATGTACCGCCCCGGCGCATGAGCACGCCGCCCCCGTCGACGCGCGAGCGCTACGCCGCGTACGCCGACCGGATCGCGGACGTCTCGCCGACCTATGCCGCCTGGGCGCGGTCGCTCGACGACGACCTGGTCGCGCTCCTCGACACGGTGCCGCCGACCCAGCGGCAGCCCGAGCTGGTCTTCGCGGTCGCACGCGGCCTGGGTGCCGACCCGTCGGACCCGGCAGCGCTCCGCGCACTCGGACAGGAGGCCCGCCCCGCCCTGGTCGCGGCCCTCACCACCGCCACGATGCAGGCCAACGACCCGCGACGGCTCGCCCCGCTGGTGCCGGTGATCGCGGCGCTCGCTGCGAGGACCGCCCGGTCGCTCGGCCTGGTCGACGTGGGTGCCGCGGCGAGCCTGTGCTCGTTCCCGGACCGGGTGACGCTCGACCTCCGGGTGCACGACGCCGGAGTCGGTCGTGGCGAGGAGCACCGGCTCGTGCGGACTCACACCGCGCCCGCGGAGCCGTCGCTCCGGCTGACCGCGGACGCGTGGGGAACGGTGCCGTCGCCGTCGACCGCCGCCATCCGGGTCGCCGGGCGGGTGGCGCTCGACCCGCACCCCGTCGACCTGCGCGTCCCCGGGGCGTTCGACCGGCTGGTGCAGGCCGTGCCGCCCGAGGCGACGGACCGGACCGCCCTGATGCGCGAGGCGGCGCGCGTGACGCTGGCCGAGCCTCCCGTCCGGATCACCGGCCGGGTGCCGGACGACCTGGACCGTGCCCTCGACGCGCTGCCCGCGGACTGCGAGCCCGTCGTGATGACCGCCGGCACGCTCGTCTACGTGCCGGGCGCCGGACGGCAGCGGTTCGTCGACCGCGTCGCGGAACGCGGCGTGCACTGGGTCGCGCTCGAACGCACCGGGATCCTCGCCGGGGTGGCCTCGACCCTGCCCGACGGGATCGACCCGACGGACCCGGCGTCCTTCGCGACGGTGTCCCTCGACGGCGTGGCCCTGGCCGTGTGCGACGCGTTCGGCACTGCCACCCGGTGGTTCCGCGACCCGTCGCTGTGACGGTCCTGAAGGTGAATCCACGACAGTCCAGCCCCATGCCAGGGTGACCATCCGCCTCACCCCTACGATGTGCGAGACCCGTTGCCCGAATGTGATCGGACCGTCGTGACCACCATCCCCGCGGACGAGCTCAGTGAGCTCGCGAAGCACGTGCTCGCCTTCGAGCACGACCGCGCGCGGCACGACCGGACCAAGGAAGCCGAGATCCGGGTCGAGTTCGACATGTCCCCGGCGCGCTACTACCAGGTGCTCAACCGGGTGATCGACACACCGGCGGCGCTCGCGTACGACCCGCAGCTCGTCGGTCGACTCCAGCGTCTGCGGCGATCGCGGACGAGTGCACGCGCTGCCCGCAGCTTCGTCGCACCCGTCGACGCCCACCGAACCGAAGAGGAACGATGACGAGATTCCCCCATGACCGCTTCGACGACGTGACCGACGGGCCACGTGTCGGAGCGCACCGTGGTGTGCACCGTCGTGGTCGCGGCTGGATCGCGTTCGCCTGGGCCGCGCTCGCGACCGGTGTGCTCGTCGGCATCGGGGTGCTCGTGCTCGCGCTGCTGAACGGCAGCTACTCGTTCTCCGGGGACAACAGCTCGTCGCCTTCGGCGTCCGCGTCGTCGTCGGCGACCTCCTCGGCCTCGCCGTCCGCGGGCGGCTCGGGTGCCGACGCTGGTTCCGGTGACGCCTCGTCGCCCGCGGCCGCTGCGCCGACCGACCAGGGCGCCACCACGGTGGTCGTGCTGAACGGGACGACCACGAGCGGGCTCGCCGCCAACGCGTCGACGAAGCTGACGACCGCCGGGTGGAAGGTCACGTCGACCGGGGACGCCGGCACGACGGGCGCGACCGCGACGATCGTGTACTACCAGCAGGCGTCGCAGGCGGCGATCGCGCAGGGCATCGCCGCGTCACTCGGGGTGACGGCTGTGCAGCAGTCGGCGGCGTTCCCGAACGCCGACGTCAGCGTCGTGCTCGGGGCGGACTACCGGGGCTGACCGGGGGCTCTCGCGGTGATGCCGCGGGTGCTGTCCCGGTGATCTCCCGGGTGCTCTCGCGGTGATTGATCCGCATTCCGCGGGGTCCATGTGACGGCGGTGTTTCCGGCACGTTGAGTTCATGAGGAATCAGCGTGGAATGTGCGTGACGGCCCTTGTCTGGACGCTGTTCCTGATTAGAGTCACAAGTGGTCACCGGAGTGTTCGGAATGACGTCGGACCTCGGTACGCACGCCAGGAGCACCCGGGTGAGGCATGCACGCACTCGGACCCGCGGCATCACCCGAACGATGCCGACGATCGCGACAGCAGTACCGCAGGGAGCAACAGATCATGGCCAACGGAACCGTCAAGTGGTTCAACGCTGAAAAGGGCTTCGGCTTCATCACCGTCGATGGAGGGGGCCAGGACGTGTTCGTCCACTACTCGGCCATCGACATGAACGGCTACAAGGTCCTCGAGGAGGGCCAGGCAGTGACGTTCGACGTCGGCACGGGGTCCAAGGGCCCGCAGGCCGAGTCGGTGCGTCCGGCCTAGTCAGCGAACCACCGCGAACGCGCCGTCCCCGTCGGGGGCGGCGCGTTCGTCGTGTGCTGGGTGTGTCGCGTGCGTTGCGCTCTCCGGGGTCGAGTGCGTGTTGCACTCTCAGGGGTCGAGTGCCAGAATCGGCTCTGGCACTCGGTGACGCTGAGTGCCAGAAGACCCCACGACGTCCGGGAGGGACGAGAACTCACATGGCTAAGATCATTGCTTTCGACGAGGAGGCCCGCCGTGGCCTCGAGCGCGGCCTGAACCAGCTGGCCGATGCCGTGAAGGTGACGCTCGGCCCGCGCGGCCGCAACGTCGTCCTCGAGAAGAAGTGGGGCGCCCCCACGATCACGAACGACGGTGTCTCCATCGCCAAGGAGATCGAGCTCGACGACCCGTACGAGAAGATCGGTGCCGAGCTCGTCAAGGAGGTCGCCAAGAAGACCGACGACGTCGCCGGTGACGGTACGACCACCGCGACCGTGCTCGCCCAGGCCCTCGTCCGCGAAGGCCTCCGCAACGTCGCCGCCGGTGCCGACCCCGTCTCGCTGAAGCGCGGCATCGAGAAGGCCGTCGCGGCCGTCTCGGACCAGCTGCTCGCGAACGCCAAGGAGATCGAGACCAAGGACCAGATCGCCGCCACCGCGTCGATCTCGGCCGCGGACCCGACCATCGGCGCGCTCATCGCCGAGGCCATCGACAAGGTCGGCAAGGAGGGTGTCGTCACCGTCGAGGAGTCGAACACCTTCGGCACCGAGCTCGAGCTGACCGAGGGCATGCGCTTCGACAAGGGCTACCTGTCGCAGTACTTCGTGACCGACCCCGAGCGCCAGGAAGCCGTCTTCGAGGACGCCTACATCCTGATCGTCAACTCGAAGATCTCGAACATCAAGGACCTCCTGCCGGTCGTCGACAAGGTCATCCAGGCCGGCAAGCAGCTCCTCATCATCGCCGAGGACGTCGACGGCGAGGCCCTGGCCACGCTCGTCGTGAACAAGATCCGCGGCATCTTCAAGTCCGTCGCCGTCAAGGCCCCGGGCTTCGGCGACCGTCGCAAGGCAATGCTGCAGGACATCGCGATCCTGACCGGTGGCCAGGTCATCTCCGAAGAGGTCGGCCTCAAGCTCGAGAACGCGACGCTCGACCTCCTCGGTCGTGCCCGCAAGGTCGTCATCACCAAGGACGAGACCACGATCGTCGAGGGCGCTGGCGACACCGAGCAGATCGCCGGCCGCGTGCGCCAGATCCGCTCCGAGATCGAGGCCACCGACTCCGACTACGACCGCGAGAAGCTCCAGGAGCGCCTCGCCAAGCTCGCCGGTGGCGTCGCCGTCATCAAGGCGGGTGCCGCGACCGAGGTCGAGCTCAAGGAGCGCAAGCACCGCATCGAGGACGCCGTCCGCAACGCGAAGGCAGCCGTCGAAGAGGGCATCGTCGCCGGTGGTGGCGTCGCCCTGATCCAGGCCGGCAAGGTCGCGCTCGACTCCCTCGAGCTCGAGGGCGACGAGGCGACCGGCGCGAACATCGTCCGCGTCGCCATCGACGCACCGCTCAAGCAGATCGCGCTCAACGCCGGTCTCGAGCCCGGTGTCGTCGCCGCCAAGGTCCGCGAGCTCGAAGCAGGTTGGGGCCTCAACGCCGCGACCGGCGAGTACGTCGACCTCATCGCCGCGGGCATCATCGACCCGGCCAAGGTCACGCGTTCGGCGCTGCAGAACGCTGCGTCGATCGCCGGTCTGTTCCTGACGACCGAGGTCGTCGTCGCCGAGAAGCCCGAGCGCGCCGCGGCCGCTCCGGCCGGCGACCCGACCGGTGGCATGGACTTCTGAGTCCGTCCGTCACGGAAGGCCCCCGCACGCTCCGCGTGCGGGGGCCTTCCTGCGTCCGGGGGTCTGTGCGTGCGTCCGCGGGCCTGCGCGGGCCTGCGCGTGCGTGCGCGGCCTTCCGTGCGTGTCTGTCTTGCCGGTGAGATCGCACTTCGTGTCGGGTCCGCGTCAGCCGAGGCGACATGAAGTGCGATCTCAGCGCCTGGGCGTTGTGTGTTGTCGGAGCTCGAATGCCTGGCGGAGCCGCTCGAGGAACTCCGCGGGGCGGCTGACGTCCGGTGCGGTGACGTGGATCGTCAGCCAGTCCTCCACGACGAAGGCGTTCCTGCGACTGCGGTCGTGCAGGAACGTCCCGCGATCGGTGCGGTGGTGATCGCCGTCGTACTCCAGAGCGATGCGCAGGTCCGCCCAGCCCATGTCGACGCGGCCGATGAAGACACCTCGGGCGTCTGCGACGTCGATGTTCAGAGCCGGCTCCGGGAACCCGGCGTCGACCACGATGAGGCGCAGCACCGACTCCATGGGCGACTCCGCACCGGTTCGGATCCGTTCGAGCGCTGTCCGGGCCGTGGTGACTCCTCGATCGCCGCTGTGGACCGTGCGCTCAAGGGCGTCGACCGTCGTGAGCCGCCCGCTGCCGACCATGTGGTCCCCGAGGACGACGAGTTGCCGAACGCTCAGCAGGGTGCGGCACTCGTACCAGAGGGCAGCCGGAGTGCTCGTCCTGATGCCGAGGACAGCCGTGACACCTGCCCGGTCGGGGGCGATCCGGTGCCCGGTGATGCCGGTCCTGCGCTCGACCGGGCCGTCGCCGACGGTGGAGACGTGCAGGTGTGCACCGGACGACGTCAGCGCTCGGGGGAGTGGGCACTGCCAGAGCCGGGCCGCCGAGGTGTGGCTGAGGTGTTGATCCGGACGGAGCAGGAGTCCGATGGCCATGGCGACTTCGACGAAGTCCGTCGACTCTGCGGGCACGCGTACGCCGCGAGTGGGCGTCGCCAGATCCGCGCGACGCAGCCGCTCGCGGTCGACGCCGTGGGCCAGGGCGTCGACCGTCCTGAAGGGTGTGTGCGTGAACCGCGACGGGAGTGGTTTCGGTGCGACTGGCATCGTGCCATGGTGCTCAGCGCGCGGACACCGTCCGAGCTTGAGCCGGGCTTCGGTGGACGCAGCGCGGGGTCTTGTGTCCTGTGGAGGACCGGTGAGATCGCACTTGGTGTCGGCTCGAGCGGCGCGGAGCCGACACCAAGTGCGATCTCACCGCTGTGGGGCGGCGGCGCGGGTCAGGGCTCGGGGGTGGGGAGCGGGGTGGGGGTGTAGTCGCGGGGGAGCAGGGGGAGCCAGATGCGGAAGGTGGCGCCACCGCCCACGGTGTCGATGACCTCGACCGAACCCTGGTGTGCGGCGACGATGCCCGACACGATGGCGAGCCCGAGGCCCGAGCCGCCGGTGTCCCGCGCGCGGGAGGTGTCGGCACGCCAGAAGCGCTGGAAGATCTTGTCGCGGAGCTGCGGCGGGATGCCCTCGCCGTGGTCGATGACGTCGATGTGCGCCATGCCCCGGTCGTCGTCCACGCCGATGCCGATCTCGATGGGGTCGTCGTGCGCGGTGAAGCGCATCGCGTTGCCCATGAGGTTCGTCACGACCTGGCGGATCTTGTTCTCCTCGGCCAGGACGATCGGCGGGCGCTTCGGCAGCACCACGGTGGGCATCGGGGTGGTCTCGGCACCGGGCTGCGACTCCGACTCGACGTCCATCGCGCGGCCACGACGAGCACGCAGGCGGGCGATTGTCTGGCGGGAGAACGCGATCGGGCCGGTGGTGTTGGTCCCCGCGGACGGCGAGGTCGGGACGGCATCGGGGGCAGGCGTGGCAGCGGGACCGAAGGCCGACGGAGCACGGACGGCCTGGGGCACGTCCTCGACGAGCACCTGGATCTCGCGGTCGGGGTTGGACGCCATGGTGTCGAGCGCCGAGTCCCGGGCGATGGCGACGAGGTCGACCGGCCCGAGTTCGAGCGGCTTGGACTCGTCGATGCGCGCGAGCTGGAGGAGGTCCTGCACGAGGAGCCCCATGCGCTTGGCCTCCTTCTCGATGCGCTCCATCGCCTGGGCGACGTCCTCCTCCTTGCGGAGGGCCCCCATGCGGTACAGCTCGGCGTACCCGCGGAGGGACACCAGCGGCGTGCGGAGCTCGTGGGAGGCGTCACCGACGAAGCGGCGCATCTGCGCGATGGTGCGTTCGCGGTCCTCGAACGCGCTGTCGATCCGCTCGAGCATGGCGTTGAGGGATCGGTTCAGCCGACCGACCTCGGTGTTCGGGGTGTCGGCGTCGAGGCGCTGGTTGAAGTCACCGGCGGCGAAGCGGGCGGCGGTGTCCTCGACGTCGCGGAGCGGGTCGAAGGTCGCGGTGACGAGCAGCCGGGTGAGCATGGCCCCGAGCAGGATGACCGAGGCGCCGAACCCCAGGAAGATGAACGTGAAGCGGGCGATGGTCTGGTCGGTGTCGGCGCTCGACACGGCGACGAGCACGTAGCCGGTCTCGGTGGCGCCGGTCGACAGGTTCTGCAGGTTCGCCGGGATGACCTGGGCACGCCACTCGTGGTTGTGCTGCTTGTCGTAGAGGCTGAAGGGCTTCCCCGACGCTGCGGCACCCGAGAACTTGACGGTGGCGATGTCCGGCTGCGAGGTGGACTGCGTGTCGCAGATCTGCTTGCCGTCGCTGTCGTAGGCGGCGACGTACGAGCTCTTCTCGAGCACGACCGACAGCTTGCAGTACTGCTCCCCGTCGCTGACGTTCTGGCCCTCGAGCTGCGAGCTCGTCGTGCTGACCTGGGTGTCCAGGCGGGAGACCAGGTAGTTCGACAGCACGGTCATCGTGCCGAGGCCGGCGACGAGCAGCCCGAGCGCCACCAGGAGCACCGTGATGCCGGTGATCTTGGTTCGCAGGGAGATGCCGTCCCACCAGCGGTTCATTCTGGAGTGCATGCTGCCCTCACGATAGACGGCGGCCACCGGGCGAAACCCGGTGACCGCCGTGAACAGCCTGGACTAGGAGGCCTTCGAGGCCTTGAGCATGTAGCCGAACCCGCGCTTGGTCTGGATGATCGGCTCGGTGGAGTACTGGTCGAGCTTGCGACGCAGGTACGAGATGTAGGACTCGACGATGCCGGCGTCCCCGTTGAAGTCGTACTCCCACACGTGGTCGAGGATCTGCGCCTTCGACAGCACGCGGTTCGGGTTGAGCATCAGGTAGCGCAGCAGCTTGAACTCCGTGGGGGACAGCTCGATCTGCGCGTCGCCGATCGTGACCTCGTGGGTGTCCTGGTCCATCGTGAGCTCGCCGGCCCGGATGATGGCGTCCTCTTCGTCGTTCATCGTGCGTCGCAGGATCGCCTTGATGCGGGCGACGATCTCGTCGAGCGAGAACGGCTTGGTGACGTAGTCGTCGCCGCCGACGGTCAGGCCGGTGATCTTGTCCTCGGTGTCGTCCTTCGCCGTCAGGAACAGGATCGGCGAGGTGTACCCGGAGGAACGGAGCCGCTTGGTGACGCCGAACCCGTTCATGTCCGGGAGCATGACGTCGAGGATGATCAGGTCGGGCTCTTCCTCCAGCACGGCGGAGATCGCCTGTGCCCCGTTGCCGACCGCTCGGACGGCGAACCCGGCGAAGCGCAGCGAGGTCGTGAGGAGGTCGCGGATGTTCGGCTCGTCGTCGACGATCAGGATCTTGGGGCCATCGGTCATGCCCCTATCATCTGACTGTTGTCTAAGCGTTTCCTGAGAGCGCATGGGGCGCCCCCTGGACCTGGTCCGCGTCGAGGATCGTGTACGAGTACCCCTGTTCCGCCAGGAACCGCTGCCGGTTCTGCGCGAAGTCCTGGTCGACGGTGTCCCGCGTCACGAGCGTGTAGAACGACGCGGGCAGGCCGTCCTTGTTCGGACGGAGCAGTCGGCCGAGTCGCTGCGCCTCTTCCTGCCGGGACCCGAACGAGCCGGAGACCTGGATCGCCACGGTGGCGTCGGGCAGATCCACCGAGAAGTTCGCGACCTTCGACACGACGAGCACGTCGATCTCGCCGTCGCGGAACGACTGGTACAGCCGTTCGCGCTCGTCGACGGGCGTCGCGCCCGTGATCTCGGCGGCGTCGAGGGACTGTGCCAGTGCGTCGAGCTGGTCGATGTACTGCCCGATGACCAGGATCTGCTCGCCGCGGTGCTTCTCGATGAGCTCGCGGACGACGGGGGTCTTCGCGGGGGACGTCGCAGCGAGCCGGTAGCGCTCGTCGTCGCTCGACGCCGCGTACTCCAGCCGGTCCTCGTGCGGCAGGTCCACGCGGACCTCGTAGCACTCGGCGGGGGAGATGTAGCCCTGGGCCTCGATCTCCTTCCACGGAGCGTCGTACCGCTTCGGGCCGATGAGGGAGAAGACGTCGCCCTCCCGGCCGTCCTCGCGCACGAGCGTGGCCGTCAGGCCCAGGCGGCGACGGGCCTGCAGGTCCGCGGTCAGCTTGAAGACCGGCGCCGGCAGCAGGTGGACCTCGTCGTAGACCACGAGACCCCAGTCGAGGGCGTCGAGCAGCGACAGGTGCGTGTACTCGCCCTTCCGACGGGCGGTGAGGATCTGGTACGTCGCGATCGTGACCGGACGGATCTCCTTGACGCTGCCGGAGTACTCGCCGATCTCCTCCTCGGTCAGGGAGGTGCGCCGGAGCAGCTCGGACCGCCACTGCCGCGCGGAGACGGTGTTCGTGACGAGGATGAGGGTGGTCGCCTTGACCGTCGCCATCGCGCCCGCACCGACCAGCGTCTTGCCGGCGCCACAGGGCAGCACGACGACGCCGGAGCCCTGGGCGAAGAAGCTCTGGACGGCGTCCTGCTGGTACGGCCGCAGGTCCCACTCGCTGTTGTCGAGGTCGATCGCGTGGGGCTGACCGGGCGTGTAGCCGGCGAGGTCCTCGGCCGGCCAGCCGATCTTCACGAGCTCCTGCTTGACCTGCCCGCGCGCCCACTGCTGCAGCTCGATCGCGGTGTCGGAGCGCTTGTCGCCGAGCAGCGGCTTGATCCGCTTGGACCGGACGACCTCGGCGAGCACCGACGGGTCGGTCGCGGTGAGCAGCAGCCGGGGCTGACGCTCGAGCTCCTCGGTCGGGGAGTTCGCGATGACGGGGGCGTCCTCCGGGTCTTCACGCCGGATGACGAGCCGCCCGTAGCGCGCCACGGTGTCGCGGATGTCGACGGTGACGCTCTGCGGGACGGGGAACTTCGCGAAGCGCTCGAGGGTGCCGATCATGCTCTCGGCGTCGTGTCCCGCTGCGCGCGCGTTCCACAGGCCGAGCCTGGTGACGCGGTAGGTGTGCACGTGCTCGGGGGCACGTTCGAGTTCGGCGAATGCGGCGAGCTCGTGGCGCGCGTCCTCGGCATCGGGGTGCGCGACCTCGAGCAGGACGGTGCGGTCGCTCTGGACGATCAGCGGTCCGTTCATGGCCTTCCAGCTTAGCCGTGCACGGCCGAGTCAGGCTTCGCTGTCGACGGACACGACGAGCGACAGCGGCAGCGTGCGTTCGACGTCGGCCGTGGTGTCCTTCCCGCGGATGCGGCCGGCGGCGACCGAGGTGGGCACGATGGAGAACGGCCGCTCGCTGCCGTCCGGCATGCGGACGGTGACGCGGATCGGCGTGCGACCGCGGACGGCCAGGTCGATCTGCCGTCCGAGCCACTCCTGCTCCGGTTCGGCAGCGCCGCGTTCGGTCGTGACGCGGAGCCGTTCCACGACGGCGTGGGCCGCGGCTTCCGGGCTGCGGCCCGGTGCACGGCGACGGCCGGGAGGCCCGTGGTGCGTCTCCGGGCGGGCGCCGGGTTGCAGCACGGCCGGGTAGCGCTGGTCCTCCAGCGCCGCGTGCACGACGTGCGCCGGGTAGCGGGTCACCAGGGTGGTCAGCTCGGGGCGCTCCCACGCCAGCTGCCGCAGCTCGGCGTCCACCCCGATGAGGTCGAGCTGGTCAGCGGTCCCGCGGACCACGGCACCGATGCCGCCCTCGCCGCGGTCCACCACGATGCTGCCGTCGCGTGCGGCGACCTGGTCGACGAGGTAGGCGAGCGGCTGGGGGACGCCGGTGACGCCGATGCGCTCGAACAGGTCCAGGACGTCCTGCTGGGAGTTGCCGGCGCGCAGTGCCCTGCGGAGTGTCTCCTCCGACACGCGGTAGCGCGCGGCGAGCCCGGGGGCCTCGAGGTCGGCGACGGTGCGCAGTTCGGCGTCCGCCGCGGGGGCGAGCGGGCCCGGCGCGATGATCGTCAGGTCGTGCTGCAGGTAGACCCCCTCGACGGTCTGCGGCAGGTCGGCCTCGGCGGCGCGGACGGCCGCGGGTTCGTCGTCGCCGAGGAGCGTGCGGCCGGTCTCGGTGACGCGGCCCTCGACCGTCAGGCCGAGCGCGTCCGCGGTGCCGGCGACGTCGAGCAGGGTCGCGTCGAGCCAGCGGGCCCCGGCCGGGTACGCCCACCGCCCGAGGACGACGAGGTCCCGCCAGTCGTCCCCGGCGACGTCGAGGACCTCGCGCACAGCGGGGTCGAGGCCGTCGTGCCAGCGAGAGACCAGGTTGGTCCACCGGGACGGCCACGGCGTGGTCAGCCACGCACGGCCCGCGTCCGTCAGGGCCCAGGTGCCGTCGTCGGTCGTGGTGAAGTGGATCCGTTCGAGCAGCCCGAGGCGCCCGGGCACCACCTCGGCGTCGGCGCTGGAGCGTTCGGCGAGCGTCCGGGCGAGCGGGGAGCCGATGCCGCCCTTGACGAGCTCGCGGACGGCGCCGTCGTCGACCGCGCGCAGCAGTTCGGCGAGGACGGTCATGGTGGCGAACGCGTGTTCCGCGCCGGTGGTGCGCTGCGTGGCGGGGTCGGTCGTGTCGGGGACCGCGGCGGCGGGGCGGGGCTCAGCCGGGCCTCCCGTCTGCTCTGACTGGTCCACCAGGTCGGGGTGGGCGGCCACGCGCAGGGCGACCGCGTCGTCGACCCGGCCGTCCTCGTCGGCGAGGCCGAGCGCGACCGCGGGGTCGAGGTCGGGGCCGGTCGTGCCGTCACGGAGGGCGAGGAGGGTGCGTCGGGGGAGCCGTTCGACGGCGGCGTCGACCGCGGCGTCGGCCCGGAAGGCCTCGGCGAGGTCGAAGAAGTCGGTGATGCTCTGGGGACCCGTCTCGCCGAGCACGGCGGTGGGGAGGCCTCGCGCGACGATCAGTCGTTCGAGGTCGTGGTCCGGCATCGTCCGCAGGCGAGCGGCGAGGTCGGCGGTGGTCGTCATCGTCCTCCGCATGGCGTCCGGAGCGGACGTCAGCGGGCCTCGTTCTTGTGGGAGCGGGCCTTGCGGGTCCAGGTGACCGCGAGCAGCGCGAAGATCAGGACCATCGCGATGGGCGGTCCGAAGTAGAGCACGCCCAGGGCGACCGGCCAGATGCCGTCGCCGGGGATCTGCTTGAGCGTCAGCCAGCCGATGATCATGACCGCGAAGCAGACGATCGTGAAGAGGACGATGCCGCCGATCATGAACGCGAGCGTGCGTTCGGTACGATTGAACGTCGCCGGGGGTTCCGCGATGTTCCGCGTGTCCCCGGGCGATCGGGTCGGCTTGGCCATCCACCCAGGATATCCGCACCACGGCCGCCCACCTATCGAGGAGTTCCGCGCATGCCCACCGGCAAGGTCAAGTTCTACGACGACCAGAAGGGGTTCGGGTTCATCACCGGCGACGATGGTGACAACGTCTTCCTGCACGCGTCCTCCCTGCCCGAGGGCACGACCACCGTGAAGGCCGGTGCGCGACTCGAGTACGGCGTCGTGCAGGGCAACAAGGGGTCCCAGGCGCTCTCCGTGCACCTGCTCGACCCGAAGCCGTCGCTGGCGAAGATGTCCCGCCGCTCGGCGGACGACATGGCCGTCATCGTCGAGGACCTCGTGAAGGAGCTCGACCGGATCAGCGGTGACCTCCACCACGGTCGCTACCCGAAGAACGGCACACGCATCGCCGCGATCCTGCGGCACGTCGCAGACCAATTGGACGCATGACCATGACGACCGACAAGACCGACCTGACCGCACTCGCGCGCGAGGCCCTGCTCGAGGTCACCGAGGAGTCGACCGTCGGGGCCTTCGCGGGCACCACCGACGAGGGCGACGGCGTCGTCTCCGTGCTCTTCGCCAACCGCATGGCCGGCTACCCGGGCTGGCGCTGGACCGTCAGCGTCGCGCACGTCGAGGGCGAGGACCCCTCGGTGCTCGAGGTCGAGCTGATGCCGGGTGACGGTTCGCTGCTCGCGCCCGAGTGGGTGCCGTGGTCGGAGCGGCTCGCCGACTACCGCGCGGCGCAGGAGGGTGTCGACGAGGCCGACGTCGACGAGGCGGATGACGACGAGGAGTCGGACGAGGACTTCGACGACGAGTCGGACGACGCGGATGACGACGAGTCCGACGACGACGATGACGAGTCGGACGACGACGATGACGAGTCGGACGACGACGACGACGCGGACGACGACGACTTCGACGACGACGAGGACGACCTCGCCGAGTCGGACGACGACGAGATCGAGGGCGTCGACGTCGACGAGCTCGACGAACAGCGCTGACTCGACGAGCAGCGCTGACACGCCGGCGTCTCACCGAGACGCCGCACGAACGACGAAACGCCGCCGGATCCGGCGGCGTTTCGCGTTGACGGGGGTGTCTCGGGTCAGTCGGCCAGTGCGCCGACCACGTAGGTGATCGCCCGGACGAGCTGCTGCACGTCGTCGGGGTCGATCGCCGTGAAGGTCGCGACGCGGAGCTGGTTGCGCCCGAGCTTCCGGTACGGCTCCGTGTCGACGATGCCGTTCTGGCGGAGCACCGCGGCCACGGCGGCGGCGTCGATCGAGTCGTCGAGGTCGATCGTGGCGACGACCTGCGACCGGTGCGACGGGTCGGACACGAACGGCGACGCCCAGTCCACCGACTCGGCCCAGTCGTAGAGCGTCGAGGACGAGGTCTTCGTGCGGGTGTCGGCCCACGCCAGGCCGCCGGAGCCGTTGATCCACGAGATCTGGTCCTCGAGGAGCAGCAGCGTGGTCAGCGCGGGGGTGTTGAGCGTCTGGTTCAGCCGGGAGTTGTCGACCGCGTTCTGCAGCGAGAGGAACTCCGGGATGTACCGGCCCGACGCGGCGATGCGGGCGACGCGCTCGATGGCCGCGGGGGAGAACAGCGCGAGCCAGAGCCCGCCGTCCGACGCGAAGTTCTTCTGCGGCGCGAAGTAGTAGACGTCCGTGGCGCTGGCGTCGAAGGACACCCCGCCCGCGGCGCTCGTGGCGTCGACGACGGTCAGCGCGCCGGCGTCGCCCTGGGCGCGGACGACGGGCGCCATGACGCCGGTCGAGGTCTCGTTGTGCGGGTAGGCGTAGACGTCGACGCCCTCGACGATCTCGAGCTCGGAGCGCGACCCACCCGGGGCCTCGACGACGTGCGGGGCCTGCAGCCACGGGGCCGCTGCGGCCTTGGCGAACTTCGACCCGAACTCGCCGAAGGACAGGTTCTCCGCGCGCTGCTCGATCAGGCCGAACGCAGCGGCGTCCCAGAACGCGGTGGACCCGCCGTTGCCGAGGACGACCTCGTAGCCGTCGGGCAGGTCGAACATGGTGGCGAGGCCCTCGCGCACGGAGCCGACGAGGTCCTTCACGGGCTTCTGGCGGTGGGACGTCCCGAGGATCGTCGCGCCGCGCGTCACGAGGGACTCGAGCTGGGCACCGCGGATCTTCGACGGGCCGCAGCCGAAGCGTCCGTCGGTCGGGAGGAATTCGGCCGGGATGACGATGTCTGCCATGGACCGATCCTACCGAGGGGTGGTCCCCTGCCCGGCCCGTCGTCCCTAGTCAGTCCGAGGAAGTAGTGTGGGTCCCGCTCAGTTCTGACAGGAGAGGCGGATCCGTGACCGATCTCGTCGACACCACGGAGATGTACCTCCGGACGATCCTCGACCTCGAAGAAGAGGGGATCGTGCCGCTGCGTGCGCGCATCTCCGAACGGCTCGGGCACTCCGGTCCCACGGTCTCGCAGACCATCGCCCGGATGGAGCGCGACGGACTCGTCGTGGTCTCCGGCGACCGCCACCTCGAACTCACCGACGAGGGCCGCTCCCGCGCCACCCACGTCATGCGCAAGCACCGTCTCGCGGAGCGCCTGCTCGCCGACGTCATCGGGCTCGACTGGGCCTTCGTCCACGACGAGGCCTGCCGGTGGGAGCACGTGATGAGCGAGCAGGTCGAGGTCCGCCTGCTCGAGATGCTCGGCAACCCGACCGAGTCGCCCTACGGCAACCCCATCCCCGGTCTGGCCGAGATCGGTGGCCCCGACGCCGGCGGGTTCCTCGACGGCGTCCGCAACATCGTCGCCGCGACCGAGGGCACCGACGCCGTGGCGACCGGGGTCATCCGGCGGCTCGGCGAGCCCGTCCAGTTCGAGCCGGAGCTCCTGCACCAGCTGCGCTCCGCCGGGGTCATGCCCGGGCGGCTCGCCAGCGTGCAGCGCGCCGGGGCCTACGTGTCCGTGCGCGTCGAGGGCGAGGACGCCGGCATCGAGCTGCCGTCCGAGGTCGCCCAGCACGTCTACATCGACGCTGCGTGACGTTCTGCCCTCTGACCAGGGCTTCGTCATCAATCTGTTACCGAACGGCGTTTTCGTCTCGACAAGGTAACGGTGCCCCCGTACACTCGACGAGTCCCCGGGCTGATGCCGATCTGGGGGCCCGTGGCAGGACGTCTCTCGAACCCGTCTCCTGCCTCGATCGGAGACGATGACGAACGGATGGGGTTGCACACGTACGGGCCCGAACCCGTGCGGGTGATGACGAGACGCCGGAGACCACACCCTTGACGCAGACCGGTTCCGCCGCGGACGCCATGTCCTCGAACCCGACGAACACCGTCCCGACGAACGCAGTCCCCACCACCGCAGGCCTCCCCGACGCCACCCCCGCACAGCTCACCCGGCGTGCAGCCCGTGCCGCCGAGACCCCCACCCGCCGTCGCGCCGTGACCCCGGTCCGGAGCGCGCCGCTCGGTCGTCCGACCGCCGTCGCCGCGTCCACGGCGCAGGTCAAGCCGACCGCGAGCTCCCGCAAGCGCAAGTTCATGGCCCCGGTCGTGCTCGCCGTCGCCGCCGGCATGTTCGGCACGATGGCCGTCCCCGCCGCCTTCGCCGCGACGCAGCAGACGGGTGCCTCCGACGCCGCGGCAGCGCAGCAGGCGGTCCGCACCACCGAGAGCCAGCAGCTGACCGTCTCCGACGCCGCCGTGCTCGCCGACACCAGCCGCGACGGCTTCTCCGCCACGTCGACCGCCACGCTGGACGCCCGCAAGCACGCCGCCGAGGTCGAGGCGGCCCGTGCCGCCGCCGCGAAGCAGTACGCGTCGTACACCGGCCCGACGGCGACCGACTACCTCGCGTCGTCGAAGACCACCACCGCCACGGGCACGACCGCCGCGGCCGCCGTCCCCGCCGCTGCCGCTGCCGCCCCCGCCGCGAACACCCCGTTCTCGCTGCCCGCCGTGGTCGCCACCGCGAAGCAGTACATCGGCACCCCGTACGTCTTCGGCGGCGCGACCCCGGCCGGCTTCGACTGCTCGGGCTACGTCATGTTCGTGTACGCCCAGTACGGCATCAACCTGGCGCACTCGGTGCCGCTGCAGGACGCTGCCGGCACGACGATCCCCACGTCCGAGGCCCAGCCCGGCGACGTGGTCGTCTTCAACAGCGAGGCCCACGACGGCTTCTACATGGGCAACGGCATGATCATGGACGCCCCCAAGCCCGGTGGTGCCGTGTCGATCCGCCCGATCTGGACGAGCGCGTACCACATCGTCCGCTTCGGGGTCTGACCCGACCGACAGCGCGGGTCCCTCGCCCTGAACGTTCCGTGAACCGGTCCAGCACTCCTCGTGCTGGGCCGGTTTCTGGTTTAGCCTGAGCGCATCGGCCCGACACGGCCTGGACTGGAGACCTCATGTCAACGGCACGCACGACCCGCACCATGGGTCGGCGCGCGCTCGTGGACATACGGTCGACCACGACCCGCGTGCACCTGCACGCCCTGGGATGACCGAGAGCACTGCCCCTGCGGGCGGTGCTCTTCTTCGTTCCGGGCCCCGTTCGTGGTCACTCGTCCGACGCCGTTCGATCCGTTGCCCCGCATCGCCTGGAAGCCGTCCAGGCACGTCGGAAGGGAACCCATGCGCACTCTCGTCCTCAACGCCGGTTACGAGCCCCTCGCGGTCATCTCGTTCCGGCGGGCCCTCGTGCTGGTCATGAACCAGAAGGCCGCCATCGTCGCCGCCGACGTCGAGCACCCGGTCACCGGGTCGACCTCGAGCTACGACCGTCCGTCCGTCATCATCCTCACCCGGTACGTGCGCATCCCGCACGCCAGGCTCGTGCCGGTGTCGCGGCGCGGGGTCCTGCGGCGTGACGCGAACCGCTGCGCGTACTGCGACCGGCACGCCACCACGATCGACCACGTCCAGCCGAAGTCCCGCGGCGGTGCGGACTCGTGGGAGAACCTCGTCGCCTGCTGCCTGGCGTGCAACAACGCCAAGGGCGACCGCACTCCGCGGGAGATGGGCTGGAACCTGCGGTTCCGCCCGAAGGCCCCGCACGGGTCGAGCTGGGTGGTGCGCGGGATGGAGCGCACGGAGCCGGACTGGGACGAGTACCTGGTGGCCGCGTAGCCACGCTGCGGACGGGAGGCTCGGTGCCAGGCCGCCACGAGCCTCCCGTCCGGCGTGCCGTCCCCCTGGTCGCCCTGCCGGGTCGATCCGGCCGGGTCGCGGGAGGTCAGCGGACCCATTGCCCGACCACAGCGCGTCCACAGACGCCTGACCGTCAATGGTTCCACCACTCGACCGCGAGTGGTCCGACGGCCGGTCCAGCCGCACAGTGTCAGGACCGACGCATGAGCACGACGACGAACCGACAGTCGGTGGTGACGCCACCGACCGGTCCCGAGAGCAGCACCCGGCAGCGCAGGCTGTCCGAGCCGGAGCTGCGTGGCCGGGCTCGACGTCGACAGGCTGCCGTCGACGGGCTCGGCGTCGCGGTCTGGGGGTCGGCAGCCATGGCCGTCACGCTCTGGCTGAGCGCTGGACCGGTCGACCTCTCCGGTGTCGGACAGGTCCTGGTGGCCGCGGGCGTCGTGGCCGGCATGGTCGGGACCGACCTGGTCCTCGTGATGCTCGTCCTCGCCGCTCGCGTCCCGTTCATCGACCGGCTCGTCGGCCACGACGCGGCGATGGTGCAGCACGGGAGGCTCGGCAGGCCCGCGCTGTACCTGCTCCTCACCCACGCCGGACTGCTCGTCGTCGGGTACGCGGTCGAGTCGCACGAGAACGTCGTCGCCGAGGCCGTGGCGCTGTGGGGCACGTCGGACGTGCTGTTGGCGGTCCTCGCCCTGGTCGGGTTCGTCGCCGTGGTCTGGACGTCCGTCGTCGCGGTCCGGAAGGTGCTCCCGTACGAGGCGTGGCACGGCGTCCACCTGCTCTCCTACGTCGCGGTCGGCCTCGCGATCCCGCACCAGCTCTCCCAGGGGCAGGTGCTCGCGCAGGGCAGCTGGGAGCGCGTGTACTGGGTGGTGCTGTACGTCGTGGCCTTCGGCTCCGTCGCCGCGTTCCGGTTCGGGCTGCCGGTGGTCAGGTCCCTCCGGCACCGCGTCGTCGTCGTCGGGGTCGAGCGGATCGCCGCGGACGTGGTCTCCCTGCACCTCCGGGGTCGAGCCCTGACGGAGCTGCAGGCGCGCGGCGGCCAGTTCTTCATGTGGCGGTTCTGGACCGGTGCGACCTGGTGGCACGCGCACCCGATCTCGCTGTCCGCGGCACCGACCGCCGACGGCATGCGGGTCACGGTCCGCGCGCTCGGTCGCGGCAGCGCCCAGCTCGGGAGTCTCCAGCCGGGGACCCGGGTCTCGTTCGCCGGACCGTACGGGGTGTTCACGGACCGGGTTCGCACCTCGACCCGGGTCGCCGTCGCCGCGTCCGGGATCGGGGTCACGCCCGTCCGGGCGTTCCTGGAGCACCTCGACGCTCCCGGCGGCGCCGTCACCGTCCTGCTGCGCGGGCGATCGCCACGCGAGACGTCCCTGTGGCAGGAGGTGATCGACCTGGCGCACGCCCGGGGGTACCGCGTGTTCACGAGCATCGGGCCGCGGGGGAGCGGCACGGGCGGGTGGCTCTCGATGTCGGACACCGTCCGCGGCGTCTCGGCGGCGTCCGTGTTCCCCGACCTGCGCGAGTCCGACCTCTACGTCTGCGGGCCCGGACGGTGGAGCGACCTGGTCGAACAGGACGCCCTCCGTGCCGGACTCCCGGCGACGCACCTGCACCGAGAGCGGTTCGACTGGTGAGGGCACGCATCGTCATCGGCGGGGTGCTGGTCTCGATCGGCATCCTCAGCGCGGGTGTGGAGTCCGCGATCGTGCACCGCGACGCCGTCTCCGCTGCGGACGGGACGGGCACGTCGGTCGCCGGGGGAACGGCGAGCGGGAGCGGGACAGGAACCGGGACCGGGTCGAGTTCGACCAGCGGTGCCCTGCAGGACGGGACGTACACCGGGACCGCCGCGGCCACCCAGTTCGGGAACGTGCAGGTGCAGGTCACCATCGCGGGCGGGAAGATCACCGACGTGACCCCGCTGCAGCTCACGGACCGTGACGGCCGGTCCGTGCAGATCAGCGCGCAGGCGGCACCGGTGCTCCGACAGGAGGCCTTGTCCACGCAGTCCGCCGAGATCGACACCGTCTCCGGCGCGACGTACACGTCCGAGGGCTACCTCCAGTCGCTCCAGTCGGCGCTCGACCAGGCACGGTGACGCGGTGGACCACGTGTTCAGGACGATGGGCACCGTGGTGTCGCTGCGGATCGACGGCGCGGATCCCGGCAGCGACGTGCTCGCCGACGTCGAGGCCCGGTTCACGGCGTTCGACGCCGAGTTCAGCCGCTACCGTCCGGACTCGCCGGCGTCCCGCATCGCCGACGGGCGCCTCCCGCTGACCCGTGCGTCCGCCGAGCACAAGCACTGGTACGCCGAGGCGGTCCGGTGGCGGAACGCCACCGGTGGTGCCTTCGACCCGCACCGGCGGGACGGCACCGTGGACCTCGCGGGCATCGTGAAGGCAGCGGCGATCGAAGCCGCCGGCGCCGTGCTCGTCGGTGCCGGCATCGAACGGTGGTGCTGCAACGCCGGTGGCGACGTGCTGACCGCGGGCGGTTCACCGGCGACGCCCTGGAGAGTCGGCATCAGCCACCCGGACGATCCAGCACGTCTGCTCACCACCGTCGCACTCGACGGCAGCGCACGAGCGGTCGCGACGTCGGGGACCAGCCACCGTGGTGAGCACGTGTGGCGGACCGACGCGACGAGCGAGTACCGGCAGGTCACCGTCGTCGGCAGCGACGTCGTCGAGGCCGACGTCCTCGCGACCGCCGTCCTGGCCGGCGGCCGGAGCGTCCTGCTCGAGGCGGTCGAGCGGTGGGACGTCCGCGTGGTCGCCGTCACCACCAGCGGCGACCTCGTGGAAGCACGACGGACCCCACCACTCGTGTCGGGTCGTCTCAGCGGGCGGGCACCGGCCGGGTCGTGACCGGAGCCAGCCACCGGGTCAGCAGGACCGCGGTGATGCTGCCGGTGGTCATGATCGCGGCGAGGACGACGATCTGGAACCGTCCGGCCTCGAGCGGTGAGACGCCGCCGAAGACCGCGCCGACGAAGGCGCCGGGCAGGGTGACGAGGCCGGTGGTCTTCGTCTGGTCGACGGTGGGGACGAGTGCGGCCGTCACGGCTCGGCGGACCAGCTGTTCAGTCGCGCGACGGGGCGTGGCGCCGAGGGCGAACCAGCCCTCGACCTCCTCCCACCGGTCGTCGACGAGTTCGTGGAAGCGTCGACCGGCGACACTCGCGATCGTCATCGCGTTGCCGATGACGATGCCGCCGATCGCGAGCGCGTACCGCGGGGACAGGGTCAGCGCCCCGGTGCCGAACACCACGGCGCAGCTGACCAGGATCCCGGCGGCCATCGTCACCGCGACCGGCACGATCGCCGCCCGGAGCGGTCCGAGCCGTCTGGCCGCCGTGATCGACGCGACGCTGAACATCACGGTCAGGGCGAGGGCGATGAGCAGGGGCGACCGGATGACCCCGCTGAGCACCAGGCTGATCGCGGCGAGCTGCAGCGCACCCCGGAGGATCGCCAGGGCCGGCGCCCAGGGATCCGCGGCCCGGGCGAGGACCAGGGTCAGCGAGGCGATCGCGACGAGCGCGAGGACACCGGCGAGGGTGTGCAGGAGCTCCTCGACGGTCACGTCCTGGAGCCTACGGGTGGGCGCATCTGCCGGTGTCGCGCACCACCCCGGGGACGTGCCAGGTCACTCGGCGACGGTGTCGTCGTCCTGCGTGCTGAGGTACAGGCGGTGGCTGGTGATGATCATCGACAGCCAGCCGGCGCCGGTCACCCAGCCCACGGCGACGTCGGTGAACCAGTGCGCGCCGAGCAGCACCCGGGACAGCCCCACCGTCACGGTCGTGCCGGCTGCTGCACCGACGAGGGCGACCTGCGGGCCGTTCCGCTCCTGCCGGAGCGCCAGCAGGTAGGCGAGCACGCCGAGGATCGTCGTCGTGTTGAGGGTGTGCCCGGACGGGAACGACGGCGACTTCTCGAACGGCGGTATCGCGTCGCGGCGGTGCGGGCGGTTGCGCTTGATGAGGTCCTTGCCGAGCAGGGTCATCGCGAGCGACCCGGCACCCGCGGCGACGAGCAGGGTCACCGGGCTCGCGCGGCGGTCCCGGACGGCGAACGCCACCGCGGCCCCGACGGTCAGCACCGGCATCGCGACCGGGCCGAACACGTGGGCGATCGCGGCCGCGGCACCGTTCACGGCGGGGGAGCGGAGCGTCTTCGCGCGCGCCAGCGCCGGGCCGTCGAGGCTCTCGATGCCGTCCCGGCCGGTCACGCCGTCGTAGATGTACGCGGCGCCGGCGGTGGCGGCGACAGCGATGCCGCCCCCGACGGCGAGGGTCGCGACGAGCGCCCGGCGCGCACCGATCCGCCGCGCGAGGCCCTGGTGCCGGGACGCCAGCCGCTGGCCGGCGCGGGAGCGCCACTCGGTCAGGTCCCGCCGCCCGATCTGCCGGTCGTACGGCGTCGTGCCGGTCGGGGTCGCGGAGCCTGCGTCGGTCATGGCGTCAGTCTGCCGGACGGGAGGCTCGGGGCGGGCCGGTGGCGAGCCTCCCGTCCGGTGGGTGGGCGCGCCCGGCGACCGCTGTCCGTGTCGTCGGCCCTGGGTGGCGACGACCGCGCAGCGCGGGTACGGCGGTTCTCTTTCTCCGCGATGACGGATCCCGTTGTCTCCGCCCGAGTTTCCTGAACCAGATCCGTCACGGCTCGAACGGAGAACGGGCTCCCCGGACGGCGCGCGCCGCACCGACGCGTGGGTGGTCGTGACCGGCGGATGCCGTGTCAGCGGGTGTGCGTAGCGTGCGGGCATGACCCGGATGTGGATCGACGACGCGACCATCGACGACCTGCGCGCGCGACTGCGCGCCACCCGCTGGCCGGACGCACCGCAGGGCACCGGGTGGTCGCTCGGTGTCGACGTGGACGAGGTCCGCGACCTGGCCGCGTACTGGGCGGACGGCTTCGACTTCGGCGCGCACCGCGACGCGCTCGACGCACTGCCGAGCCGGGTGGTGCAGGTCGACGGGCTGGGCATCAACGTGCTGCACCAGCGGGCGGACGACGGCGACGGGCTGCCGCTGCTGCTCGCGCACGGCTGGCCGGACTCGTCGTGGCGCTACCGGACCGTGTTGCCGCTGTTGACCGCCGCCGGGTTCGACGTCGTCGTGCCGGACATGCCCGGGTACGGGTTCTCGGACGTGCCGGCCACGCCGCTCGACGCCCGCCAGGTCGCCGCGCTGTGGGCGCCGCTCATGACGGAGCTCGGGTACGAGCGCTTCGCGGTCGCCGGCGGGGACATCGGCACGCACGTCGTCCGGTACCTGGCACTCGACCACCCGGACCGGGTCGTGGCCGTCCACCGCATCGACGGCGGGCTGCCCTGGCCAGGGATCGACGTCGCGTCGCTGTCACCCGCGGAGCAGGACTTCGTGCAGGCCACGACGCGGTGGCGGGACACCGAGGGCGCCTACGCGATGCTGCACCGGACCAAGCCGCAGACCGCCGCGGTGGGCCTGAACGACTCGCCCTCGGGGCTGTTGGCGTGGATCGTCGAGAAGCTCCGGTCGTGGAGCGACTGCGACGGGGACCTGTGGTCGGTGTACACGCGTGACCAGGTCCTGGCCCTCGTCACCGAGTACTGGGCCACCGGCACGATCGGCTCGGCGATGCGGATGTACCACGCGAACGCAGCCGTCCCGCCCGAGCAGATGGCACGTCGGGTCGAGACGCCGTCGGGGTTCTCGCTGTACCCGGGCGACCTCGTGACGGCGCCGCGGGAGTGGCTCGAGCGGACGACGAACCTCGTGTACCTCGCCGAACCCGAGCGCGGTGGACACTTCGCGCCGGTCGAGCAGCCGGAGTCGTACGTGGCGGAGCTGACCGCGTTCCTGGAGCCGTACCGGGGGCTCGGGTCCCAGGTCGGGTCCCGCTAGAGTGGAGGGGCCGGCCTCTGTAGCTCAATGGAAGAGCAGTTCCGTCCTAAGGAAATGGTTGGGGGTTCGAGTCCCTTCAGGGGCACCAGATGCGCCGCCTCCTGTGTGAGCGGACTCCTCTCGAGCGCGTCATCGACGTCGCAGCACTTTGCCCCCGAAGTGGGGACATCGGTTCCCTTCTGTTCCTGAAAGCGTGTGAAGGCGTTGCGAGGGGCGCGACGCGCTGAGGGGAGCACGATGGCTGACGCTGAAGACAGACCAGCACGGGAAGCCTTACCTGCGCCACCACCCGGGGCAACACGTCGACAGGTCCTCCTCTACGCCGCTGCTACTGCTCTCGTCGGCACCGCCGTGCTGCGTCCAGGTGCAGCCTTCGCGGCCACGGTCGAGAACCTCAAGCACCTCGAGCGCTCGATGCCCGAGGGAACGCCGGACTCGCGCATGCGGACAGCAGCGATCGCGGGTCAGTGGGGTGGCTACTCCAACGGGCAGATCCCGGTTGGCGTCCTGACACAGGTGCCGGTGTCCACAGGGCAGCCGTACCTCCGGCCGGACGCTGCGCGCGCGTGGTCGGACCTGAACACGAAGTTCACGGCGGCGTTCGGGACGGCGCTCGCGATCACCGAGGCCTACCGGGACCTCGCCCGCCAGCAAGCTCTGTGGGAGGCGTACCAGAACGGCGGGAACCTCGCAGCAGAGCCGGGGACGTCCATCCACGGGTGGGCCTTGGCGTGCGACTTCGGAAGTGGCGTTGCCACCGCCGGTTCTCCGCAGAAGAACTGGATGGACGCCAACGCGCCGGCGTACGGCTGGCAGCCCACAGGGAACACCTTCAGCCAGGTCGAACCCTGGCACTTCGAGTACGACGGCTCGTACCTGCCGGAAGAGCCCGCACCGCCCGCCGCACCAGAACCGAGGGAATCAGACATGAAGATCATCAGCAACGGCGGACGCCAGTGGCTCGTCGGTGAGTTCACCGCCGTGGAACTCAACACGGCCTTCCTCAATGAACTCAAGGCCGAGTACGGGATCCCCGGATCGCTCGGCAACCTCCGAGCGGCACTCCGCGCCCAGTACGGGGACCCGGTCGAGATCGAATCGGCGGGGAACGTCGACAGCCTCATCGCAGTCGCCAAGAAGAACCGTGCGGGTCTGATCAGCGACCTCGGGAGCTGAATCCGTCTGTCGCGTTGACGAAGGCCCCCTCGAGCTCGGAGCTCGAGGGGGCCTTCGTCAGGGTGCTGGCGGCATCGCGCGGATGAGCGTCCCGGAGCCGTCGAGCTCGACCGGGCCGACGCCGAACGGCACGAGCACGGTGTCGCCCGCGGTGACGTCCATGGCCCCCTCGTGGTGGGTGATCCGGATCGCGCCGTCGAGCACGATGACGATGCCGTAGGCAGCATCGAGGGGGACGACCCCGGCGACGGTGATCCGCTCGGCACGGAAGAACCGGTCGGCAGCGGACGGGAACAGCTGCACCGTCGACGATCCGACGGAGCGGGGCCCGACCGCGAGCGCCTCGACGTCCCGCGGGTCCGAGCGCCGACGGTCGAGTGCCCCGAGTGCCGTCGGCAGGTCGAGCCCGAGCGTGGCGTCCTCGACGGTCAGGTCGCCGTAGCCCCGGTGCTCGAGCAGGATCGACAGGTCGGTCGGCTGCTGCAGCTCGACGAGCGTGATGCCGGGACCGATCGCGTGCGGGACCCCGGCCGGGACGAGCAGGGTGCTGCCCACCGTGAGCGGGACCCGGTGCATCGCCGCGAGCATCCCGTCGACGTCCTGCCCGTCGAACCAGGCGGTTGCCTCGTCGGTTGAGACCTTGCGGGTGAAGCCGACCGCGGCGTAGGCGTCCACGCCCTCGGCGACCGCGACGATCGCCCACGCCTCGGTCTTGCCGCGGCGCTCGTCGAGGTGCGCCACGGCGAAGTCGTCCGACGGGTGCAGGTGCACGAAGAGCCGCTCGCCGGTGTCGAGGAGCTTGACGAGCAGCATCGGGTCCGCGCCGAACGCCGCCACGTGGTCCGGGCCGAGGAACCCCTCGGGGTCGGCGACGACGGCCTCCTTGAGCGTCAGGCCGGGCTCCAGGACGGTCAGGCCGACCGTCGCGGAGCCGTGGACCGACGTGGTGGAGCCGACGAAGTCCTCCGGGGTGTGCGGGTCGGCGCCCGTCCACGGCGTCCCGCGGAACGCCGCGATGCCGGCACCGCCGAGGTAGGGGCGGTGCGCGGGCTGGTTCGGGCCGAGGAGGATCGGCGCGGCTGCCCAGGGGCGCCGGGGGTCCGCAGTGTGGTCGGTGCTCACGCGTCGAGGCCCTCGATCAACCGGATCGTGACCGTGATCAGGTCCGGTTCGCGGTCCTCGGCGCCGTCGGCGTGCCGCTGTGCCAGGGCGTCGCGGATGCGCTCGCCCACCTCGCGGATGGTGTCGGGGGCCGGGCGGGTGTCGTTCGCCGCGATGCCGGCGGTGACGGTCATCGAGCCGTGGTCCCGGTCGATGTCCACCAGCACGTCCGGGTGCCGGAGCGCCAGCTTGACGGCGACCGCATCGGCGGCGGCCTCGAGGACCGGCTGCGCCGGGTAGACCTCGTCGACGCCGGGGGTCGAGCGGATCAGCGCGGTGAGGCGTCGGGAGAGTTCCTGGTCGTCGTGCACCCTCGGCTCCTCGGTCACGGGACGTGGACGTCGTCGAACACGACGTCGATCCGGTCGATGACGATCTCGGTGTGCCGGTCGAGCGCGTCCGCGATGCGGGCCCGCAGTCGGTCGGCGGTGACGTCGGCGACCAGGCCGTACGCGATGCTCGCCGTCACCTCGACGCGGATCGGTGTGCCGGGCTCCGTGACGTCGCCGTCGAGGGTGCAGCGACCCATCACGACACCGCCCATGGTGTCGCCGGCGCGACGGACGAGTCCGCGGACCGCGGCTTCGGTCATGGTCAGGCGGAGCCGGGGGTCCGGGTGCTCCACGGGCACGTCCCGACCGGAGCGGACCTCGTTGCGGATGGTGTCGAGCAGACCGCTGATCCAGGCTGAGTCGCGTCCGGGGTCCTCCTCGGCGCGGTGCTGCATGGCGTCCCACGAGAGCTCGCGGAGGCGCTGCATGCCGGAGAGTGCCAGGCGGCAGGCGGGGGATCCCTCGATGCTCGGGTCGCGGGGGGTCCGGTCGCGGTCGAGGTAGGCGCCGAGCTCCTCCATCGTGTGGCCGTCGACGAGGTCGTCCTCGGGCATGGCAGCGTCGTCGTTCGTCATCGCCACGCCTCCATCTCCTGGAGCAAGAACCGTCGTGCGCGGGCGAGGAGCCCACGGACCGTCGAGACCGGCAGCTCGAGTGCCTCGGCGATCTCCTGGTAGCTGTAGCCGGATGCCTCTCGCAGCAACCAGCACCGGCGCTGGTCGTCGGGGAGCTTGTCCAGCGCCTGCCACACGGCATCGAGCTGCAGCCGCGCCTCGACGATACGCTCCGGCGAGTGGACGGCGTGGGCGGGCGGGTCCACGGTGTCGACGTCGTCGTGGTGTCGCCGTGACCGGATCCGGTCGAGCGCCTTCCGCGTGACGATCTGCATCATCCACGCTCGGAAGCGCGCGGGGGTCTCGAGGTCGTTCAGCTGTCGCCACCCGACGAGGAACGACTCCTGCACGACGTCGTCGGACTCGTCGTTCGAGCGGAGCATCTTCGCGGCGAACACCCGCAGCAGCGGACCGTGCCGGCGTGCGAGGACCTCGAACGCGCGGACGTCGCCGTCGGCAGCCCGGACGACGAGGGTCGCGTCCTCGGCGTCGACGAGCGAGACGTCGTCGTTCATCGGCACCTCCGGTCGCGGGTCTCTTTCCCGGCTGCTCGGGCGATGTTCCTCGTCACGAGCATGCACCTCGGCGCTGGTGACTGGTCGTCGAAGACGAGGTGGCACTCGATCCGTGACGAAACCCGTGGTCCGTACGTCTGTATGGAGGGGGGACGACCGAAGGGCACCATGCAGGACCGAGCACCATCAGCCGAGACGCGCGCGTCCACGACCCGGGCGTGTCCGTCGACGTTCGACCGCTGGCACTGCGACCTGCCGGCTGGGCACGACGGCGTGCACCGTTCGGTGCGTGGGACCGAGCGGTCCGAGTGGAACGACCGGGCGTCTGGTCGGCGGCTCCGCGACCTCTGACGCGAGCACGCGGCTCGGGAGCAGCACCAGGCGGCGCGCCCGGGACCGGGCGCCGCGGGCAGAATGCCGCGGGCAGAGCACCGGGCGGCGGCGGGACGACCACCACCGCCCGGAGTCGGACACTCGTGAGGAGCGGGGTCAGCTGCTCATCGAG
>NZ_JALNUI010000016.1 GCF_026544205.1 Curtobacterium sp. GC_Cur_3 | reverse complement strand
TCGTGGCGGTAGTCGTTCGAACGCAGCCCCGCGCGGGCGATCATGTGCGTCGACACCGGCACCAGGAACAGCTGGAACACCATGATCGGCAGCACCACGAAGAACGCCGTCCACGTCCACACCGCCACCACGATCGCGGCGAGGGCGAACGCGAGCCCGAGCACCTGCGGCTTCGACATCGCGTGCAGGCGGACGAGCGGGTCGGGGAAGCGGACGATGCCCACGCCGGCGCCGAGCGACAGCAGGGAGCCGACGAGCAGCAGCCCGAGGGCGATCCACGCGCGGACGCCGCCACCGTCGATGAAGGACTCGATGACCTCGATCACGATCCCTCCTGTCGTCGTTCGGGGGTGGTGGCGTCGGTGCCCTCGTCGGACGGGTCGGACGACGGGGTCACGGCGCGCGCGACGGCGATCGTGGCGAACACGCTCGTCGCCGCGATGACCACGAGCACCGGGATGCCGGCGAGGTCCTGCCGGATGACCATCGCCGCGGCGATCACGACGAGCACGGTGGTGAGCACCATGTCGGAGCCGATCATCCGGTCGAGGATCGTCGGACCGCGGACGATCCGGAAGACCGCCATCGCGAGGGTCGCCCCGAGCAGGGCGAGGACCAGTGCGATGCCGATCCCCATGACGACCACTGCTGCGCTCATCGGGTCACCTCCGGCGGCGGGTCGGACAGCTCGGACACGTCCTGCTTCGACCCGACCGCCCGGATGACGAGGGCGTCGATCCCGAGGGCCTCGCGCCTGGCGGCCTCGACCTGCTCGGGGCGCTCGGTGTCGAGCACGTGGAGCAGCAGTCGCCGGCGCCGCAGGTCGACGTCGGCGACGTACGACCCGGGCACGAGCGACACGGCGAGCGTCGCCAGCGTGAAGGTCATTTCCGACGTGGTGTGCAGCTGCACGAGCACGATGGAGCTGCGGCGGACGCCTCGCGGTCGGACGGCCACCCAGGCGACGCGGAACGACGCCCGGAACACCAGCCCGGACCAGATGACGAGGAACCAGAGGAACCGCAGCGGCGAGAACCGCGTGGACAGCGGCACCGGCGGCAGGGGCAGCAGCTGCGTCACCAGCAGTGCCACGACGATGCCGCAGAGCAGTGTCAGCGGGCTCCACGACCCCCAGAGCAGCGCCCACAGGACGGTCAGCCCGGCGGCGAGCGGCACGTCGTAGCGCCACGCGACGACGATGCGGCGGGCGTTCTGGATGCGGCGGGTGTCGTTCCTCACGGGCGCTCCCCGAGGACGGCCTGCACGTACTGCACCGGGGACTCGAGCGACTGGGCGGCGCGGGTCGCGTAGCCGTAGAGCGGCCCGGCGACGACGGTCAGGGCCACGGAGCCGAGCACCGCGACGGTGGTCACGCCGACCATCATGCGGGGCAGGCGCGCCTTCTCGATGCTGCCGGTGTCCGAACGGGAGGCCCCGCTCGCGTCCGGTGCGTCGGTGACCGTCACCGAGCCTCCCGCCAGGACGGAGCCGTCGGTCTCGGAGACCGTGACCGGCGCGGGTTCCGGCGCACGGAGCGTCTCGTGCGGCTCTGCGACGGCCGCGTGCGGCGCAGCGGGCTCGGCGGCGGGCTTCGGCCGCCAGAACGCGGCGTCCCAGACGCGCATCAGCGCGTAGAGCGTCAGGAGCGAGGTGACGACCCCGGCGCCGATCGTCACGTACGCCAGAGGACTCCCGTCGACGGCGGCGGCGCGGAACAGGCCGAGCTTGCCGATGAAGCCGGAGAACGGTGGGATGCCCCCGAGGTTGAACGCCGGGACGAGGTAGAGCGCCGCCAGCAGGGGTGCGGCCTTGAGCAGGCCGCCGAGGGACCGCGTGGACGTGGTCCCGCCGATGCGCTCCATCAGACCGGAGACCAGGAACAGGGTCGTCTGCACGACGATGTGGTGCACCGTGTAGAACACCGCGGCGGCCGTGCCCGCGACGGAGCCAAGGCCGACGCCCATCACCATGAACCCGATGTGGCTGATGAGGGTGAAGGACAGCAGGCGTTTGACGTCCGTCTGCGACACCGCGCCGAGCACGCCGACCACCATCGTCAGGGTGGCGACGACGAGCAGCACCCCGTTCAGGTCCGGACTCGGGAAGATGATCGTCTCGAGCCGGATGATCGCGTAGATCCCGACCTTCGTCAGCAGGCCGGCGAACACCGCGGTGACCGGAGCCGGAGCGGTCGGGTACGAGTCGGGCAGCCAGAACGCCAGCGGGAACACGGCGGCCTTGATGCCGAACCCGATGAGCAGCATCGTGTGCAGGAGCAGCTGCACGTGGTCGGGCAGCCCCGCGACGCGCTCGCTGATCTGCGCGATGTTGACCGTGCCCGTGGCGCCGTAGACCAGTCCGATCGCGGACAGGAAGATCGCCGACGCGATGAGGCTCGTCACGATGTACGTCGTGCCCGCCCGCACGCGCTGTTCGCTGCCGCCGAGGGTGATCAGCACGTAGCTGGCCACCAGGAGCATCTCGAACGCGACGTAGAGGTTGAAGAGGTCGCCCGCGATGAACGAGTCGAGCACGCCGGCGGCCAGCACCAGGTACGTCGGGTAGAAGATCGTGACCGGCGCCTCGCTGTCGTCCGCGGCCAGGCCCTGCCCGATCGAGAACAGCAGGACGACGAGCAGCACGCTCGCGGACACGGTCAGCAGCAGGGCGCTCAGGCGGTCCACGACGAGCGAGATGCCGTACGGGGCCTCCCACCCGCCGACCTGCACCACGATCGTGCCGTGCTGGTCGACGAGCACCATGAGCGTGGCGGCGACGGCCAGGGCGACGACGAGCACGGCGACCGTGATCGCGCGCTGGATGCGCTGGTGCCGGAGGAGTCCGAGGGCCACCGCCGCGCCGAGCAGCGGGACCAGGACGAGGAGCGGGACGAGGAAGGTCATCGGGATCCCGCTCGCTCGTCGGTCGGCGTCTCGTGGTGGCGCTCGTGGCCGTCGTCGGGCGTCGCGCCCGTGTCCGCGTCTGTGTCGATCTCGGTGTCGTCCTCGTCCGTCGACTCGCCGCGGGCGCTCCGGATGGCGACGTCGGCCTCGTCGACCTCGACCTCGTCGGCACGGGACAGCGTCCACGAGCGGTGGATCAGGGCGAGCAGGAACGCGCTCACGGCGAAGGTGATCACGATCGCGGTCAGCGCGAAGGCCTGGGGGAGCGGGTCGGTGATCCCCTCGGAGGACTTCCCGATCGGCGGGTCACCGGCGGCGCCGGACATCACGAGCAGCAGCAGGTTGAGGGCGTTCCCGAGCAGGAGGAACCCGAGCAGCATCCGCGTGAGCGAGCGTTCGAGCAGCAGGTAGACCCCGCAGGCGAAGAGCACGGCCATCGCGATGACGAGGACGAGTGTGACGGTCATGCGGAGACCTCCTCGGGGTCGCGGTCGGCTTCGATCGTGTCGCGGGTGGACGTGCGGGAGTCCTCGAGGCGCTGCCGGTCGACCTCGGCGCCGAGGCTGCGCAGCACGTCGAGCACCAGACCGACCACCACGAGGTAGACGCCGATGTCGAAGAACGTCGCCGTGACGAACTCGACGTGCCCGAGCACCGGCACCGTGGCCTCGAAGAACTCCGAGTACAGGGCTTCCCTGCCGGAGAACATCGGGACGATCGCCGTGATGGCGGCCGTCGCCACCCCGAGCCCGAGGAGCCGGCCGGCCCGGACGGGAGCGGCGGCACCGAGCTCGGCCGGGCCACCGGCGAGGTAGCGGGCCGCGAGCGCGATGCCCGCGACGAGGCCGCCCGCGAACCCGCCGCCCGCGGCGTTGTGCCCGGCGAACAGCAGGTAGACGGACAGCACGATGAGGCCGTGGAACAGCAGGCGGACGACGACGTCGAGCAGCGCGCTCCGGCCGGTCGGCAGCGCGGCGCTCGTCGGCAGCCACGCGCGGGGCTCGCCGTCACGGCGCTCGTCCGCGGACTCGGGCCGGTCGCGCAGGCGGGGCAGGGTGTCCTCGCGCGAGTTCACGAAGATCAGGCTCGCGACTCCGGTGGCAGCGGCGACGACGACCGTCAGCTCGCCGAGGGTGTCCCACCCGCGCAGGTCGACGAGGGCGACGTTCACGACGTTCAGGCCGTGGCCGAACGAGTTCGTCAGCGCGGGCAGGTCCGGCCAGATCGGCGTCGCCGTGCGGGCCGAGGCGGCGACGACGACGACGATCGCCAGCGTCAGCCCGGCCAGTCCGGCGAACAGGGCGCGGAGCACCCGGAAGCGTGAGGGGTTCGCGGTGGCGATGCGCGGGGGGAGCCGGCGGAGGACGAGCACGAAGGCGATGAGCGTGACGGTCTCGACGACGAGCTGGGTCAGCGCCAGGTCGACGGCGCCGTGCAGGACGAACAGCACGGACATGCCGTACCCGGTCACCCCGACCAGGACCGCCGCGGCGAACCGGGTCTTCGCGGTCACGACCGAGACGGCGGCGATCGCCATCACGATGACGACGGGGACCTGGCCCCACGAGTCGGCGAACCGCACGTGGAACGCCCACGGGCCGCCGAGCACCAGGTTCGCGAGGGCGCCGGCGACGAACACCGAGAGGATGACCGTCAGGTAGTAGGGGAGCGAACCGCGCTGCACGAACGCGGTCAGACCCGTCGCGCCGTGGTCGAGCCCGCGCATCAGCCGCCGGTAGGTGCCCGCAGCGCTCGGGGACCCGGCGAGGCGGTGCTGCAGGGCCTCGACGCGGGTGCGGGCGAGGAAGAGGGCGACCCCGCCGAGGAGCGTCAGGGCCGAGATGCCGAGCGCGGGCTCGAGCCCGTGCCACAGCGCCAGGTGCGGCTCGGGCTCGCCGGACCGGGACGCGGCCTCCGCTGCCGGCTCGAGAGCATGGGAGACGACCGGCGTGAGCAGTCCGAGCGCGAGCCCGGCGAGACCGAGGACCGACGGCACGACACCGAGCCCGTGCAGCGCGTGCGGCTCCGTCTGCTCGACCCCGGGCTTGCGGCCGAAGGTGCCCCAGAGGAACCGGAGCGAGTACGCGACGGTCAGGACCGAGCCGATCGTGACACCGATGAGCGCCACCCACGCCCAGGCCGCACCGGGACCGTGCAGGGCCTCGACGAGGCCGGTGAGCACCGCCTCCTTCGCGACGAAGCCGATCGTCGGGGGGATGCCGGCCATCGACACGAGGGCGAGCACCGCGACCGTCGCCAGCCACGGCATCCGCCGTCCGAGCCCGCTCAGTCGGTTGAGCTCGCGGGTGCCGGTGACGTGGTCGACGGTGCCGACGACCAGGAAGAGGGTGGACTTGAACGTGGCGTGCGCGACGAGCAGCGCGACCCCGCCGAGGGCGATCGCGGGGGTGCCCCAGCCGGCGGCGAGCACCAGGAACCCGAGCTGCGCGACGGTGCCGTAGGCGAGCAGCAGCTTGAGGTCGGTCTGGCGGAGCGCCCGGTACCCGCCGACGAGCATCCCGAGCACGCCGAGCACCGTGATGGTCTCCCGCCAGCCCCCGAGCATCGCGAACGCCGGGGCGAGGCGCGCGACGAGGTAGATCCCGGCCTTCACCATCGCCGCCGCGTGCAGGTAGGCGCTGACCGGGGTCGGCGCGGCCATCGCGGCGGGCAGCCAGAAGTGGAACGGGACGATGGCGGACTTGGTCAGTGCCCCGAGGAGCACCAGCACGACGGCGACCGTGACGAGGGTGCCCGACGGGGCCTGCTCGACGATCGCGGAGAGCTGGGTGGTGCCGGTGTGCACCGACAGCATGACCAGGCCCGCGAGCATCGCCAGACCGCCGGCCGTGGTGACGACGAGGGCCTGCATCGCTGCCGCCCGGCTCGCCCGCTTGACGGAGTCGTGGCCGATGAGCAGGTACGAGAAGACGGTGGTGGCTTCCCACAGGATGAACAGCACGATGACGTCGTCCGCGATCACCAGGCCGTACATCGACCCGGCGAACGCCGTCAGGACGCCCGCGAACCGTCCGAGCCCGGGCTCCTTCGGGCCGAAGTACGACGCGCAGTAGACGAGCACGAGGGCACCGACGACCGAGACGACCAGCGCGAGCACCCACGACAGGGCGTCCACCCGCAGGGCCAGGGCGAGGTCGAGCTCCGGCACCCAGGTGGCACGCTCGGTGACCCCGCCGTGCAGGGCCCGGTCCGTCTGCGTGACGGTGAGCACTGCGGCAGCGACGGGTGGCAGGGCGGCGACGTAGAAGACGCGGCGACCGAGGAGCGGCGTGAGTGCCGGCACCAGCAGGGCGACGACGGCGAACGCGACGAGGACGGTGACCATGGGGCGCCTCCTCGGGGTCGGGCGTGCAGTCCGGCTCTGGGTGGCTCACAGGCTACCGAGAGCCGGATGCACAGAACCTGTGCGGCCGGACAGGAACCGCATGCCGTGGACCAGACTGCGAGCACCACTCTGCCCGCGCCCCCTACCGCCCGTACGCCCGCGCCGGGATCTGCGTCGCGAGCTTGCCGCCCGACACGTCGAGCAGCGTCCCCGTGATGTACGACGACGCGTCGCTCGCCAGGAACACGAGCAGGTCCGCCACGTCGTCCGCTGTCTCCCACCGCCGCAGGGACAGCGTGTCCAGGAGCCGGTCCTGGGCCTCGGTCGGCATCGTCGCGAAGCCGTTCATCGCCGTCGGCACCATGCCCGGCGCGTACGCGTTCACGGTGATGCCCCACGGCCCGAGCTCCGACGCGAGCACCCGGGTGAAGGCCACGACGGCCGACTTCGACGCGGCGTAGGCGGCACTCCCGACGCTCGGCACGATGGCTGCGAACGACGCCGCGTTGATGATCCGCCCGCGTCCCGCCGCCTGCATCACCGGCGCGACCGCCTGGCTCATCAGGAAGGTGCCACCGAGGTTGACGTCCATGCACCGCTGCCAGGCGTCCCACTGCAGGTCGGCGACGAGCCCGTCGACGTTCACACCCGCGTTGTTCACGAGCACGTCGATCGTGCCGTGTGTCTCCACGACGGACGCGATCGCCTGCCGCACGGACACGGGGTCGGCGACGTTGCACACGACGTGCTCGAGCGGGAAGTCCGGTTCGAATGCCAGGTCGAGCGCGACGACGCGGGTGTCCTCGGCGACGAAGCGGTCGGCGAGCGTCCGGCCGATGCCGCGTGCCGCCCCGGTGATGACGACCACGCGGTCGCGGAGGTCGAGGTGCATGGGTGCTCCTTCTCAGCCGACGGTCGTCGTCGACACCACCAGCCATACCATTGCAGGATGACGAGCGCGGGCGCGGCGAGCACGGACACCGGGACGACGAGCACCACCACCGGACGCGTCCTCTGGGTCACCGGCGGCGGCAGCGGCATGGGGGCAGCAGCTGCCCGCACCGCGGCGGCGACCGGCTGGACCGTCGTGCTCAGCGGCCGTCGTGTCGACCGCCTGGAGCAGGTCGCCGCCGAGGTCCGGGCAGCGGGCCGCACCGCCGACGTCCTGCCACTCGACGCCAGCGACGCCGACGCCGTCACGAGTGCGGCCGCCACGATCGCCGAGCGGCACGGTCGCCTCGACGGCCTCGTCCTGGCGGCGGGGCTGAACACCCCGGCACGACGCTGGGACGACCAGTCGATGGCCGACGTCCGCGCGGTCCTCGACACGAACCTCACGGCGGTGCTCTCGGTCGTCGACGCCGCCCTGCCGGCCCTCCGCGCGAGTGCGACGGGCGGGGTCGTGGTCGTCGTGTCCTCGTACGCCGGGTGGTCGTTCCAGCCCGGGGCCGGCGTCGCCTACTCGGCGTCGAAGACCGCGCTCGGCTCCGTCGTCCGCGGCCTGAACCAGCAGGAGGCCCCGCACGGCATCCGCGCCACCCACCTCTGCCCGGGTGACGTCGCCACGGACTTCCTCGACCAACGCCCGCAGGTCCCGGACGCCGCGGCCCGCGCCGTGATGCTCACCCCCGAGGACATCGGTCGCACCATCGGCTTCGTGCTCGACGCCCCCGCGCACGTCCGCGTCGACGAGCTCGTGATCAGCCCGGTCGCCCAGCGGTGACCGTCGGGGGCCCGGCCACCTGACGGCCGGCCGGGTGTCTGCCGGACAGGTGCCGAGCCTCCCGTCCGTGCCCTGACCGCCCGCGTACCGTCCGCGACATGCGCACCCGGACCGCAGCACCCCTCGCATCGCTCGCCCTGCTCGTCCTGACGCTCGCCGGCTGCTCCGCCGGTCCGGACGCGGAGGAGGGCCGTTCCTCGCGGGGCAGTGCGACGGCTCCCCCGGCGCCGGACGACCTGGCGACCGGTGAGGTCGTCCCCACGGGTGCCGTGACGGACGTCGCGACCGACCTCGAGGCGCCGTGGTCCGTCGTGCTGGTCGACGACACCCCGCTGGTGAGCCTCCGCGACTCCGGCGACGTGCTCGAGCTCGCGAAGGACGGGACTCCGCGCACCGTCGGCACGATCGAGGGCATCCGACACGGCGGCGAGGGCGGGCTGCTCGGCCTGGCGGTGCACGACGACGACGAGCTCTACGTCTACTCGACCGGCGAGGACGGCAACCGGGTCGAGCGCTTCCCGCTCACCGGCGATGCCGGGTCGTACGGGCTCGGCGACCCGACGACCGTCATCGAGGACCTGCCCGCGAACAGCTTCCACAACGGCGGTCGGATCGCCTTCGGACCGGACGACATGCTCTACGTGACCGTCGGTGACGCCGGCGACCGGTCCGAGGCCCAGGACCGCAGCTCGCTCGCCGGCAAGATCCTGCGCGTCACGCCGACCGGTGCCGTGCCCGACGACAACCCGTTCGACGGCTCCCCGGTGTGGTCCCTCGGGCACCGCAACGTGCAGGGGCTCGGCTGGGCGGACGACGGCACGATGTTCGCGTCGGAGTTCGGGGAGAACGCCTTCGACGAGCTCAACGTCATCGAGCCCGGAAGTGACTACGGCTGGCCCGAGGTCGAGGGCAGGGGCGGCGCCGACCAGGGCTTCGTCGACCCGGTGCAGCAGTGGTCGACGGACGAGGCGAGCCCGAGCGGCCTCGCCGTCGTCGACGACACCGTCTTCATCGCGAACCTGCAGGGCCGGGTGCTCCGCTCGGTGCCCGTGGCCGACCCGTCGACCTCGCGGGAGTGGTTCAGCGACGAGTACGGGCGCATCCGCACCGTGCTCGAGGGCCCCGACGACACGCTCTGGTTCGTCACGAACAACACCGACGGTCGCGGGTCACCCGGTGACGGCGACGACCGGGTCCTGTCGGTGGGCCTGTCCGACTGACGCGGGCGTACTGTCCGGGGCATGCCCGCTCTCACTGACACCTTCGCCCTGTCCAACGGACTCCACATCCCCCAGATCGGCTTCGGCACCTGGCAGATCCCGTCGGGGTCAGAGGCCTACGACGCCACCCGTGCGGCACTCGACGCCGGGTACCGCCACATCGACACCGCGCTCGCGTACGGCAACGAGGCCAGCGTCGGTGAGGCCGTCCGCGACAGCGGTGTCCCGCGCGACGAGCTCTTCATCACCACGAAGCTGCCGGCGGAGATCAAGACCGCGTCCGGCGCCCGCGATGCCTTCGCGGAGTCGGCCGGCAACCTCGACCTCGGCGTCGTCGACCTGTACCTGATCCACGCGCCGTGGCCCTGGAGCGACATGGGCAGCGACCACCGCGAGGGCAACGTCGAGGTGTGGAAGGTGTTCGAGGAGCTCTACGACGCCGGCAAGACGAAGTCCATCGGTGTCTCCAACTTCGCCGTCCCGGACCTCGAGCACCTGCTCGGACAGACGGACGTCGTGCCGCATGCCAACCAGATCCGCTGGTTCATCGGCAACACCCAGGACGAGACCACGGCGTTCTGCGCCGAGCAGGACGTCCTCGTCGAGGGCTACTCGCCGCTCGCCACCGGTGGTCTGCTGTCGAACACGGCCATCGCGGACATCGCCGCCAAGTACGACAAGACCGTCGCCCAGGTCGCGATCCGCTACCTGCTCGAGAAGGACGTTCTCCCGTTGCCGAAGTCGACCACGCCGTCGCGCATCGCCGAGAACGCCGACGTCGACTTCGTGCTGGCGTCCGAGGACGTCGCAGCGCTCGACGCCCTGCAGGACACGACCGACTGACGGGTGGGACGTGCGGTCCCCGCACGTCCCCGTACTGGGGGTTCCCCCGTGCAGCGCGGGCGGACAGGATGTATTTCACATACGTCGCCCTCGAGGAGCACCCGTGAACACCGCAGCCTGCATCGTCGTCCGACGTCCCGACCTCGAGCGTCTCCTCGCGACGATCAGGTCGATCGCGCCCCAGGTACACGAGGTGGTCGTGGTCGTGGACGCCGGGTCGGACATGCTGGCGGTCGCGCGCGTCCTGCGGGGCATCGCCGCCGTGGTGCCGGTCCCGCGCGGCACCGGCGCGGGCGCGGCCGCGAACCGCGGCATGCGGCTGCTCGTCGACCGTGGCGCGGAGGCCGTCGTCCGCCTCGACCAGCACGACGTCGCCCCGGACGGCCTCGTCGAGGACCTGGTGCGGCTGTTCGAGGACCCTCGCGTGGGGATCGCGGTCGGCGTGCTCGGTCCTGTCGGAGCCGTCCGCGTCCCAGCGGGCGCCGCCGGACTCGTGCCCCGTGACGTCGACGCCTGCGCGACCTCCGGCACCGTGGTCCGCGCCGACGTCTGGCAGCAGATCGGGGGCTGGGACGAGGAACTCGCGGCCGACCACCTGGAGTACGACCTGTGCCTCCGGGTCCGTCAGTCCGGCTCCGTCGTCGTGCAGGACCCAGCCGTCGTCATCGCCCGCCCGGTCCCGACGCCAGCGGCCGACGACGCGCTCGCCCTGGCTGACTGCGCGCACGACTCGGTCTGGTTCGCCCGGAAGCACCGCGGCGTCCCGGTGTCCGTCCGCGTCGCCGGTCGGAGCGTCCCCGCCACCTACGGGGCGATCGTCGCCCGCGCTGTCCGCATCGCCGTCGACGGCCGTGTCCACGACCGCTCCGGCAGGGTCGGCGCCCTGCTCCGTGGCGCCCTGGCGGGAGCGGCCGTCCGCCGTCACCCGCAGCCCACGGGTGTGCTGGCCGCAGCGGCGGACCGCCGTCGCGTCCGCAGCGACAGCGCTGCCTGAGGACGACCCAGCTGAGGACGTCTCCGCCGTCTACGCTCGTGGTGTTCGAAGGAGAACCCATGGCGTCGATCACCGACCTCGTCCCCGACCCCGCCGCGCTCGAGCGCATCGCGACCGGCAGCACCTGGGCCGAGGGGCCGTGCTGGATCCCGGTGTCGCGGACGCTCCGCTGGTCCGACATCCCGGGCGACCGCATCCTGCAGTGGCACGCCGACACAGGCGCGGTCGACGCGTACGCCGAGGGCGTCGAGTTCACGAACGGCCGCACGCTCGACCTCGACGGCAGCGTCGTGCAGTGCTCGCACGGCAACCGCCGGGTCGAGCGCGACCGGGACGGCGTCGTGACGGCGGTGGTCGACGGGTGGAACGGCGTCCGGCTGAACTCGCCGAACGACGTCGTCGTCACCACCGACGGCGCGATCTGGTTCACCGACCCCGCCTACGGCATCACGCAGCCGCGCGAGGGCCACCTCGGCGAGCGCGAGTACGGCGACCACTGGGTGTTCCGCTGCGCGCCCGACGGATCGGACCTGCGCCCCGTGGTGGTCGACGCCGACGAGCCGAACGGCCTGGCGTTCGACCCGTCCGAGCGCGTGCTGTACCTGGCGAGCTCGGACGGCGAGCGCCCGGTCATCCGGGCCTACGACGTCGACGGTGCCCGGGTGAAGAACGGCCGGGTGTTCGCCACCCTGGAGCCCGGCGAGGGCGTGCCCGACGGCATCCGCGTGGACGTCGACGGCAACGTGTGGTCGTCCTCGGCCCGTGGTGTCGTCGTGTTCGCGCCCGACGGGTCCCGCATCGGGGAGGTCCCGGTGCCGGAGACGGTCTCGAACCTCTGCTTCGGCGGCGACGACGGCACCACGCTCTTCCTGACGGCGACGACCTCGGTGTACCGCGTCGCCACGACCACCCGGGACACCGCCGCCCGCTGACGACGGGCCCTCGCTGCCGTATCCTGACTCGGCCATGCAGTGCGACTACTTCGACCGCGGGGTGTGCCACTCGTGCACGCTCATGGGGCAGCCGTACGCCGACCAGGTCCTCGACAAGGAACTCCGCACCCGCGAGCTCCTGCACGACGCCGTCGAGGCGGCGGGCGGCCCGGGCTCCGTCACCTGGTCGCCGGCGATCACCAGCCCCGAGTCCGCCTACCGCAACCGCGCCAAGATGGTCGTCGGCGGCTCGGCCGAGCACCCCACGATCGGCATCCTCGACCACCGGCAGCGCGGGGTCGACATCCGGCACTGCGGCATCTGCACGCCGGGGATCCAGCAGGCACTCCCGGTCCTCGCCGACTTCGTCACGTCCGCCGGGCTGATCCCGTACGACGTCGTGGCCCGCCGCGGCGAGCTGAAGTACGTGCTCGTCACGGAGTCCCCCGACGGCGAGCTCATGGTGCGCTTCGTGCTCCGCTCCGAAGGGCAGCTCGCCCGGCTGCGGTCCCGGCTCGGCGACCTGCTGCTGGCGCTGCCGACCGCCGTCGTCGTGACCGCGAACCTGTTGCCCGAGCACAAGGCCGTCACCGAGGGCGAGCGCGAGGTCGTCCTCACCGAGCAGGAGACCCTGCCGATGCGCCTCGGCTCCGTGACGATGCACCTGCGCCCGCAGAGCTTCTTCCAGACGAACACCACCGTCGCCGCCGCCCTCTACGCCCAGGCGTCGGCGTGGATCGACGAGGTGGGCCCGGCCTCGATGTGGGACCTCTACTGCGGTGTCGGCGGGTTCGCCCTGCACGCCGCCCGTCCCGGTCGCGCGGTCACGGGGATCGAGACGAGCGCCGAGGCCATCCGGTCCGCCAAGCAGTCCGCGCGTGAGGCCGGCCTCGTCGACCTCCGGTTCGCCGCCGACGACGCGACCGAGCACGCGCTGCGGTCGCGTCCCGAGCAGACGCCGGAACTCGTGGTCGTCAACCCACCGCGGCGGGGGATCGGCCCGGCGCTGGCCGACTGGCTCGAGGCTTCCGACGTCCAGCACGTCGTCTACTCGAGCTGCAACCCGGTGACGCTCGCGAAGGACCTCGCCCGGATGCCGTCGCTGCGGCTCCGCCGCGCTCGCGTCCTCGACATGTTCCCGCAGACCGGCCACCTCGAAGCCGTGACCCTCCTGACGCGCGTCTGACCGGTCGCTGACCGCGCCCTGGTCGCGACCCCGGTACGGCCTGGAGGCTCGTGGCGGCGCCGTCACGCGCCTCCAGTGCGCCTGGGGGCCACCCGGCCGCATTGCCAGGGAACTCGCATGATCCCGTACCCGGGTACACGCGATCGGCGCGCCCATGGGGATCGCGCCTTACAGGAAATCGGCGGGGTACGCATCATCCTGGGGTGGAACGCTTTGTCTCAGTTTGATAACGGCATGGATCTTCCTATGGTTGCCGACCGTGACACCGGCGCGGACCACTGCCCCCGGTGACACCTCAACAGACCGCGATCGGTCGGGGTGGGCAGTGGGCGTCGTGATCCGACGAGCGGCCCCGGTGGAGCAACAGATGAAGAAGCAAACCCGTACCCGTGCCGTCCTCGGTGGACTCGCCTTCGCTGGGATCGCTGCGGCGGGCGTCGGGCTCTCGGCCCCCGCGAACGCCGCCGCCGGTTCCACGTGGGACGCCCTCGCCCAGTGCGAGTCCGGTGGCAACTGGGCCATCAACACCGGCAACGGCTACTCCGGCGGCCTGCAGTTCACGCAGGGCACCTGGGCCGCGAACGGCGGCGTCGGCAGCCCGGCGAACGCCAGCCGCGAGACGCAGATCGCCGTCGCCGAGCACGTCCTCGCGTCGCAGGGCTGGGGCGCCTGGCCCGCCTGCTCCGCGAAGCTCGGGCTGAGCGGCACCACCGGTGCTGCGCCGGCGGCCATCCCGCAGCAGGCGGCGCCCGCACCGGCTCCGGCCGCTGCTGCACCGGCCGCTCCGGCAGCCTCTGCTCCGGCACCGGCGAAGCAGGTCGCCCCGAGGGCGACCGCTCCGGCACCGACGGCTGCTCCGGCAGGCCCGTCGAAGCCCGCCGCGGTGAAGACCAGTGGCAAGACCTACACGGTGGTCTCGGGCGACACGCTCGACACCATCGCGACGAAGCTCGGTGTCGACGGTGGCTGGATGCAGCTCTGGGCCGCCAACACGACGACGATCAACGACGCGAACCTGATCTACGCGGGGCAGACGCTGCAGCTCCCGGCCTGATCCAGGTCGATCGGCGGCCCGTTGAGGCTGCGGAACACCGGTGTTCGTGCTCCACGCTGCGAAGAGTCGCGGCGGGACGCACGGACACCGGTGTTCTGCGTCCGGGGGTGGCTGGTCAGTCGTGCGGGTTGTGCGCGAGCCAGCGCTCGAGGTCATCCGACCGCAGGGACGCGCTCAGCGTCTGCACGGCGCCGGTGTTGACGGCGACGTAGGACTGGCCGTCGGGGGAGGTCCCACCGCCAGCAGTCGGCATCGTGAACGTGTGGAGGTCGTCGGCGCGGACGTCGCGGAGGGACCAGCCGAGGTCGACCAGCGTGCGGAACGTCAGGCCGGGGTCGACGGCGAGGTACTTGCTCGTCGCACTGACGAAGTCCTGGATCCGGCCCGGGTTCGTCGCGGTGTCCTTCGACAGGAGCCCGTCGACGATGCCGCGCATGAACGCCTGCTGGTTGCGCACCCGGGTGTGGTCGGCGTCGGCGAAGGCGTACCGCGTGCGGACGAACGCCAGCGCCTGCTCGCCGTCGAGGTGGTTCGGACCGGCGACGATCCGGTGCTCGTCCGGCGGGCTCGTCGTGAAGGCCTGCGGGGAGTCGACGGTGACGCCCCCGAGCGCGTCGGTCATGCCGGTGAACCCGGCGAAGTCGATCTCGGCGACGTGGTCGATCCGGATGTCGAGGAGCTGCTCGACGGTCTGCACCGTGAGGGGGATGCCGCCCCAGGCGTACGCGGCGTTGATCTTCGCGGTGCCGTGCCCGGGGACGTCCACCCACGAGTCACGCATGATCGACATCAGGTA
This sequence comes from Curtobacterium sp. GC_Cur_3, assembly GCF_026544205.1. Classification (GTDB taxonomy): domain Bacteria; phylum Actinomycetota; class Actinomycetes; order Actinomycetales; family Microbacteriaceae; genus Curtobacterium. Next base: position 78,222 of record NZ_JALNUI010000016.1, on the reverse strand, counting down.
CACGGCCTTCCGGTCGGCCGGAACGTGGGCGAGCATCAGCGTGTCGGCGCGGCCTCCGCGGGCGCCGTCGTCGACTGCGGAGCCGGCTCGCGAGTCGGACCCGATGAGCAGGACGTTCTCCGCACCGGCGGTGGCGACCGGACGTGCACCCTCGGGGAAGGCGTCCGCGATGGTCTCGGTCTCGTGGTCGTAGCTCCGGGCGAGGCCGCCGATGAAGATGCTCGCGACGACGGCGATGACGCCGGCGATCCCGACGAGGGACCCGACGGTGGCGACGAGCGCGACGAGGAACGGGCGGCGACGGCGCGGTCGTGCAGAACGGCGGGGGCGTGCAGAACGGCGGCCGGACATGCGGGCTCCTGGGATCGGGCCGACAGGGATGCCGACACGATCCAGTCTATCGCATGTGGTATTTCAATGGTGATGCGGTCAGGGCCTGTGGAGGATCCGGCCCAGGGCTGCGCGGAGCTGCGGGTCGTCGGGCAGGACCTCGCGCTCGATGTGCCTGGCGATGTCCCACATCTCCCGGCCGTGGTCCGTCACGGTGACGATCCGCCGGCGCCGGTCGTCCGGGTGCTCGGCGCGTTCGACCATCCCGTCGCGCTCGAGCCGCTCGAGGGTGCGCGACATCGTCTGGGGCTGGACCCGCGCCGCGCGGGCGAGGGTGTCCGCACCGGTGGGGCCGGTCCTGATGAGGATGTCGATCGCGATCAGCGCCGCGTGCTGCAGGCCGATCGCCCGGAGCCGTTCGTCCCAGTCCCGTTCGACGGACCTGGCCGCCGCGGCGAGCAGCCGCCCGAGGGGCCACTCGGCGGAGGCGTCGTCCATGGGGCAAGTCTACGGTCGGGTCCTCGACGACCTCCGACCACCACGAAGTAGTCAGCATGCTGACGACCGGTGTACGCTCGCCGACGTGTCCCGCTTCCTCCGCATCGTGGTCCCCGCCGTCGTCATCGTCGTCTGGCTCGTCGTCGCCGCGATCGGCGGCCCCTTCTTCGGCCGTGTCTCCGAGGTGTCCACGAACGACCAGACCTCGTTCCTGCCGGCGTCGGCGGACGCGACGGCCGTGCAGGACCGCGCCGCGGCCTTCCGCGACGAGACGGGCGCCCCCGCCGTCATCGTGCTCGAGCGCGACGGCGGGCTGCGGGACGGTGACTCCGCCGCAGCGGCGACCCTGGTCGACCGGCTCACCGACCGCTCCGACGTCGACGCGGTCAGCCCGCCGATCCCGAGCGCCGACGGGGACGCCGTGGAGATCGTCGCCACCCTGACGAGTGCCGCCGACACCGGGACCGCGGTCGCGGCGATCCGGACGACCGTGGACGACGCGCTGCCGGACGGTGTGCGCGGGTACGTCACCGGTCCGGCCGGGTTCACCGCCGACCTCACCGAGGCCTTCGCCGGCATCGACGGCATCCTGCTCGGCGTCGCCCTGGCCGCGGTGTTCGTCATCCTGGTCGTCGTCTACCGCTCGCCGCTCCTGCCCTTCCTGGTGCTCGGGACCGCGACGTTCGCCCTGACCGCGTCGATCCTCGTCGTGTGGGCGCTCGCCAAGGCCGGCGTCGTCACGGTCAACGGCCAGGTGCAGGGCATCCTGTCGATCCTCGTCATCGGTGCCGCGACGGACTACGCGCTCCTCTACACGTCCCGGTACCGGGAGGCGCTCCGCGACCACCGCACTGGGTGGGACGCGACGCGGGCGGCGCTCCGCGGCAGCCTCGAGCCGATCCTGGCATCCGGGGGCACCGTGATCGTCGGTGTGCTCTGCCTGCTGCTCTCCGACCTCAACTCGAACAAGGCGCTCGGGCCGGTCGCCGCGATCGGTGTCGCGTTCAGCGTGCTCGCGGCGCTGACGCTGCTGCCGGCGCTCCTGCTCGCGTTCCGCAGGGCCGCGTTCTGGCCGCTCCGACCGACGTTCGGCAGTGACCACCCCGTCGTCACCGGGCCGGACGCGCGCGGGCTCTGGGCGCGGGTCGGTCGCCTCGTCGCACGGCGGTCGCGGGTCGTGTGGATCGTCTGCACCGTCGGGCTGCTGGCGATGGGCGCCGGCCTGTTCGGGCTCCGGGCGGACGGGGTCCCGCAGAGCGACCTGGTGATCGGGCAGTCCCAGGCGCGTGACGGTCAGGCCGTGCTGGCGGACCACTTCCCCGCCGGGTCCGGCAGTCCGGCGCAGGTCCTCGGCGACGTGGACCGGCTCGACGACCTCGCGGCGGCGGTCGACGGCGTGCGCGGTGTCGACGACGTGGTCGCGGTGGCGAAGGACTCGCCGACGGGCACGGTGCCGGTGGGTGACGAGGCCCAGGGCGACCAGACCCAGGGCAGCGCGGCACCGGGTGCGGATGCCCGTCCGACCGTGTCCGACGGGCAGGTGCTCCTGCAGGCGACGCTGACGGACGCGGCGGACTCCCCGGCCGCCGAGCAGACCGTGCGCGAGCTCCGCACCGCCGTCGAACGGGTGGACCCGGGAGCACTGGTCGGGGGTGTGACGGCGACGGCGATCGACACGAACGACACCGGCATCCGGGACCGCACGCTGATCATCCCCGTCGTCCTGGTCGTCATCCTGCTCATCCTGATGCTGCTGCTCCGGAGCGTGGTGGCACCGCTCGTGCTCATCGGCAGCGTGATCGTGTCCTTCGCCGCGGCGCTCGGGGTCGGGGCGCTCGTGTTCGACCACGTCTTCCACTTCCCGGGGGCCGACCCGGCCGTGCCGCTGTACTCGTTCGTGTTCCTGGTGGCGCTCGGGGTCGACTACAACATCTTCCTCATGACCCGGGTCCGCGAGGAGTCCCTGCGCTCCGGCCCGCGCGAGGGCGTCCTGCGGGGGCTCGGCGTCACCGGTGGTGTCATCACCTCGGCCGGGGTGGTGCTCGCCGCGACCTTCGCCGCCCTCGGGGTGATCCCGATCCTGTTCCTCGTGCAGATCGCGTTCGTGGTCGCGTTCGGTGTGCTGCTCGACACGGTGGTGGTCCGGTCACTGCTCGTGCCGGCGGTCATCCACGACCTCGGCCGGCACGCGTGGTGGCCATCGCGCCTCTCGCGCCGACCGGGTGACATGTGACACGCTGAGACCATGCCAGTTCCCTCGACGCAGCCAGCAGCCGAGCGCAAGCTCCTCCGAGACACCGTGCAGGACAAGATCCGCGACGCGATCATGGACGGCACGCTCGAGCCGGGGGAGCGGCTCAACGACGACGACCTGATCGCCTGGCTCGGCGTCTCCCGGACCCCGATCCGCGAAGCACTCGCCGAACTCGCCCGTGCGGGCCTGATCGAGATGGCGCCGAACCGGTACACGCGGGTCGCGGCACCCACCTCGGCCGAGCTGCTCGACGCGTACCGCACCCTCGGCGTGATCTACGGCGGCGTGGTCCGGCTGGCGGTGCCGCGCTTCACCGACGGCGAGCGGAAGAAGATCGTGGCGATGCTCGACGACGTCACGACGCGGATCGGCAAGGACGAGATCGGCGCGGTCGCCCAGAACGGCACGGACATCTACGCCATGTGGGCCGACGCCTGCGGCAACCCGTCGCTCGCGCAGCTGTGCCGTTCCACGACGGACGGGCTCGCGTTCAAGCTGCGCGTGCCCGAGCTCGCCGAACTCGTGCCGGCCGCGGTCATCCTGCCCGAGCTGGCGAAGCTCAGGGCCGCGGTGAGCGCGAAGGACCCGATCGCGGCGGAGCTCGCGATGGAGGCCGTGCACCTGCTCCCGACGCGCGACTGACGACCGCGGTCCTGCGCCGACCCCGGAGTGCTTCGCAGGCGGATCCCACACTCGCCACACGGTCACCGGTTATCGTGCTGCAGTGACCAGCGAACCCCGAGAGACGACCGAGCGCCGCCGAGGTGGCGCCGTGCCGCCCCGCCACGGCCGCCAAAAGCGTGGCGTCGGTGTGGTCTTCCCCGCCGTCGCGGGTGTGCTGACCATGGCGCTGCTGCTCAGCGGCGGGTACGCGGCGTACGCCTACAACCGGCTGTCGGGCGGGGTCACGCGGATCGACGCGATCGCCGGGAACACGCCCGCCAAGGACGACGTGGACGGCACCGCGCAGAACATCCTGCTCGTCGGCGACGACCACCGGCCGGACAACGCGACGCCGGAGCAGATGGCAGAGCTCAGCACGGAGTCGGACGGCGGCGCGACCAACACCGACACGATGATCGTCCTGCACCTCAACGCCGACGGCACCCAGGCGACGATGATGTCGTTCCCGCGTGACTCGTACGTGGACATCCCGGGCGTCGGCAAGGGCAAGCTCAACAGCGCGTTCCACTACGGCACGTTGAACGGCGGCGGCGACACCGGCGGGGCGAAGCTGCTCATCCAGACGATCCAGGACCTCAGCGGCCTGACGATCGACCACTACGTGCGGGTCTCGCTGCTCGGCTTCTACCAGGTGGTCAAGGAGCTCGGCCCGGTGCAGGTCTGCCTCAACCAGGCGGCGAAGGACAAGGACTCCGGCGTCGACCTGCCCCAGGGGGTGTCCACGCTCGACGCCAAGCAGGCGCTGTCCTTCGTCCGGCAGCGCAAGGGCCTGCCGAACGGCGACCTCGACCGGAGCGTCCGCCAGCAGTACTTCCTGTCCCAGGAGGCCCGCAAGGTCCTCTCCGCCGGCACGCTGCTCAACCCGGTGAAGATGGGGAACATCCTCGGTGCCGTCGGTGGGTCCATCCAGACCGACACCGACCTCATCTCGCTCGCCTCCAAGCTGCGGAACCTCCGGCCGGCCGCCATCCAGTCCGCCACCATCCCGACGCTCGGTACCCCGACCATCTACCCGAACGGCTACGCGCTCTCCATCGTCGAGGTCGACACCGTCGGACTCCCCGCCTTCGTGCAGGGCCTCGTCGGTGAGCCGGAGGCCTACACCAAGGCCGCCGCCGCGCAGCCCGCGTCCACGACGGTCACCGTGCTGAACGGCAGCGGGGTCACCGGTGCGGCGACGAACGCCGGGGGCGTGCTGAGCGCCCGCGGCTTCCAGGTCGGGGCGCCCGGTTCGTCGGACACCACGAAGACGACCCTGGTGCGGTACCCGTCGGGCATGGAGGCGCAGGCGAAGGCCGTCGCCGCGGTCGTGCCCGGGGCGGTCGCCGTGCGCTCCACGACGGTCACCGGTGTCCAGCTCGTCCTCGGTACGGACGGCAAGACCGTCCAGCCGGTCGCGGAGGCACCCGCGCCCGCCCCCGCGGAGAGCTCGGCACCCGCCGCGGAACCGGCACCGGCCGAGTCGCAGTCCTCCGAGCCCGCGCCGTCGTCGACCGACGTCAAGAGCTACGGCAAGGACGGCGTCTGCATCAACTGACGGGTACGGTCGACGGGTGGACTCCGCAGCCCGTCCGATCACCCTGATGACCTACAACGTGAAGAACCCCGACCCGGCGCGCGACTGGCCGGCCCGGGTCCCCGTCCTGCTGGACATCGTCCGCCGCAACGACCCCGACCTCCTCTGCGTGCAGGAGGCCTTCGACCACCAGATGGACGACCTGCGGCAGGGACTGCCCGGGTACACCGCCATCGGTCAGGGTCGCGAGGGCGGCACGGGCGGAGAGCACGCGGCCGTCTTCTTCCGCACGAGCCGGTTCCGTCCGGACGACGACGGCTCCTTCTGGCTCTCCGACACCCCGGACGAGCCGGCGTCGAACACCTGGGGCAGCGTCTACCCGCGCATCGCCAACCACGTGCGCTTCCTCGACGTCGACGGGCCGACGTTCACGCTCCTGACGACGCACCTCGACCACGAGCCGAACGCGCACGGCGACGAGGTCCGCGGACGCAGTGCCGCCCTCATCGTCGAGCGCCTGGCCGGCATCGGCGGACCCGTCGTCATCGCGGGCGACTGCAACGAGCCCGCCGGGACGGGGAGCGCCTCACGCGTCTTCTCCGAGGCCGGGTACACGGACGCCTGGACGGTGGCGGGGGACCCCGACGACCGGACGGCGACCTACAACGACTGGGAGCCGCCGGTCGACTCGGGGGAGCGCATCGACTGGGTCCTGACGAAGGACGTCGCCGGCGTGGACCGCGTGCGCATCGACCACGACGGACCGGAGACCTGGTTCGCGAGCGACCACTTCCCGGTCATCGCGACCCTGCGCATGTGACCGTCGAGCGGCGGAGGGGCTCAGCAGCCCCGCGTCGCGTGCACGGGCATCGGCGACCCGATCACCGTGACCGTGGTGCCGTCGGTGAGCGCGGAGACGCCGTTCGTGCCGGCACCGTGCCGGTCGGACGGCCAGCCGTCCTCGAGCAGGACCTGCCAGGCCTCGGCGTCGTCCGAGCCGAGCGACTCGCGGTCGTCGGCGTCGGCGTGGTCGATGCGGTCCTCGACGTCGTCGCCGACCTGGACGGCGTGCGGGCCCTGCAGCTCCACGAGGTCACCGGTGCGGGTGCGGACCTCGTCGCGGAGGACCCGGACCTCCACCGAGTTGCCGAGCGCCGACGGCGTGGCCAGCGCGGCGACACGGACGGCGCCGCCCCACGTGGAGGTCGTGGTGGCGGGGAAGCAGCGGCCGCCGGAGCCCTCGGGGGTCTGTGACCGGGACGGTGAGCCGAGGAGCCGAGTGAGCAGTCGGACGGTGGTGCCGGCGTCCCGCATGGAGGCGACGGCCACGGTCCGGCGGCCGTCGCGGAGCGTGATGGCCTCGGCGTCGAGCTCGATCGTGTCCACCCGCTTGAGCCTGCTGGTGGGGACCCACGTGGCGCTCGGTGACGGCGTGAGCTCGGCGGCGACGGCGCGGTCGTCAGGGAGGGATCCGCGCGCGAGGTCGGACGACGTCATGCCCGCCACGACGGCGAGCGCGGCGGTGCCGAGCACGAGCAGGGTCCGGAGAGTCACCCGTCGACGGTACGACCACGACCCAGGATGTGCGACGGGTGTTACCGAATCGGAGCCGGGCCGTCACCGGACCGTGATGTTCGCGACGGAGGCGGGGCGGGCCTCCCGGCCGTTCGTGAACCGGCTGTCCCTGGACTGGACAGGTCTTGTACATGTACCGTTCCTGCCATGCCCGTCTCATCGAAGCGACGCCTCGTCGCCGACGCCCTGCGCGACGCCATCGGGACGGGCCGCTACGGCCACGGTGAGCGGCTGCCGGGCGAGCACGAGCTCGCCGAGCGGTTCTCGGTCAGCCGGGGCACCGTCCGCGCGGCGCTCGCCGACCTGGCCGACGACGAGTACATCGCCACCCACGGCGGCATCGGGTCGGTCGTGACCTTCGACGGCGCAGCGCTCGACCCGCGGGCCGGCTGGGCACGGTCGATCGCCGGCAGCGGTGCCGAGGTCCGGGCGGTCACGCTCCGGATCGAGCGGGTCGTGGACCCCGAGCTCGCCAGCGTCGTCGGGGCCGACCCCGAGCTGATCGCGGTCGACCGCGTCCGCTCGGTCGTCGACGGTCCGGCGGTCTCCTACGAGCGGAGCCTGGTCCCCCGCATCGGCCGACTGGACCGATCCGTCGAGGACGGCCTGGTCGACGGATCCCTCAGCGCCACCATCGCGGCGGCCGGCCTCGTCCCCGCCCGGGCCGAGCAGTGGATCGACGTCCGTCCGCTCGACGAGTCCGAGGCGCTCGCGCTGGGGCGTCCCGCCGGCACGCCCTTCCTGCACAGCCGACGGGTGTCCCGGTCCGCCGGGGGCGCGTTCGTCGAGGCCGTCGACAGCCTGCTCGACCCCGACCGGTTCCGGATCCACATGCGGTTCGGGCAGCCGTCCGCAGCGCCGACGACCCCGCGGCCGACGACCCCGGCGCCGATGTCCCCGACCCGGACCGCCGACCGCTCCACACGACAGGACACGACCCGATGACCCCCCACGACCACGCGCTCGCCGCCTTCCAGGGCCTCGCGATCGGCGACGCGCTCGGCATGCCCACGCAGTCGATGTCCCTCGACGAGATCCGCGCCGACCACGGGCGCATCGAGGGCTTCGTCGACGCCGGACCCCGGCAGCGGATCGCGCACGGCATGCCCGCCACGAGCGTCACGGACGACACCGAGCAGGCGGTCCTCGTCGCCCGGCTGCTCGTCGAGGGCGACGGGCGGCTCGACCCGACCCGGTTCGCCGAGGCCCTGATCGCCTGGGAGCGGGCGATGGCGGCGAAGGGGTCCCTCGACCTGCTCGGGCCCAGCACGAAGACGGCCGTGCAGCGCATCCTCGACGGCGTCCCCGTGTCCGAGGCGGGCTCCACCGGGACCACGAACGGCGCCGCCATGCGCATCACCCCGGTCGGGATCACCACGCGGGCCGACGACCTCGACGCCCTGGTCGACGCCGTGCAGGACGCCTGCCGGGTCACCCACGACACCGGGCTCGGCATCGCCGGTGCCGCCGCGGTCGCCGCCGCGGTGAGCGCCGGGATCGACGGGGCCTCCCGGACCGAGGCCCTCGACGTCGCGGTCGCCGCGGCACGGATCGGGGAACGCCGCGGCCACTGGGTCGCCGGTGCCTCGATCGCCGCGAAGACGAGCTGGGCGCGCGGGTTCCTGCCGACGATCGCGGCCGACGAGCGGATCGCGACGGTCGACGGTGTCATCGGCACCAGCGTCGCGAGCCAGGAGTCCGTCGTCGCCGCGCTCGCGCTCGTGTCGCTCGACCTCGACCCGTGGGAGACGCTCTGCACCGCCGCGAGCCTCGGCGGTGACACGGACACGATCGCGGCGATGGCCGGCGCGGTGCTCGGCGCCGTGCACGGACCGTCCGCGTGGCCGGACGGTGCCGCCGAGCAGGTCGAGCGTGTCAACGACCTGCGGTTCGCCGACGTCGTGACGCCGCTCCTCGCGCTGCGCCCCTCCGCGTAGCCCCCAAGCCCCCGGTCGGTGGCGTCCCCCCAACGCCATCGACCGGGTCTCATCCCCGAAGCCCCCCAAGCCCCCCAAGCCCCCCGAAGCCCCCCGAAGCCCCCCGAATCCCTTCCGACGACGTGAGAGAGACCATGTCCGACACCGCTCCCCACTCCAGCGGCACGCTCACCAGCATCGAACAGCGCGGCATCGAGCCCGTCCCCGCCGCCGAGCGCACCGGGAACGCCGGCGCGCTGTTCTGGGTCTGGTTCGCCGCGAACATCTCGATCCTCGGGCTGCCGCTCGGGGCGACCCTGGTGGCGTTCCAGCACCTCAACGTCTGGCAGGCGCTGCTCGTCGCCGTGATCGGCGCCGCCGGGTCGTTCGCCGTCGTCGGGGTGATCTCGGTCGCGGGTCGTCGTGGCGGTGCGCCCGGCCTGACCCTGAGCCGAGCGGTCTTCGGCGTACGCGGCAACATCGGCCCGACGTTCGTGTCGCTGCTCTCCCGCCTGGGCTGGGAGACGGTGAACACGACCACGGCCGCGTTCGTGCTGCTGTCGCTGTTCACGATCCTCTTCGGCACGGACGGTGACGCCAAGCACGCCCCACTGCTCACGATCGTCGCGATCCTGGTGTTCGTCGTCGCGACCGTGCTCATCTCCGGCCTCGGCCACGCGTTCATCGTCGCCGTGCAGCGGTGGGCGACATGGGTGTTCGGCGCGCTGAACGTGTTCGTCGCCGTGTTCCTGGTGCTCCGCGTCGACTGGCACGTCGTCGGCAGCGCCCCCGCTGGGCCGTTCGCCGCGATGGCGATCGGCATCGGCACGATCGCCGCGGGCACCGGCATCGGCTGGGCCACCGCCGGCGCGGACATCGCTCGGTACTCCAGGCGCAGCGTCCGCGCGTCCAAGCTCGTCGCCGCGAGCGCCGCCGGCGCCGGCATCCCGCTCGTGCTGCTCGTCGGGCTCGGCGCACTGGTGTCCGCCGGTGACCCGACGCTCGCCCAGGCCGGTGACCCCGTCGCCGCGATCCGCGACCTGCTGCCCGGCTGGATGGCCGTGCCGTACCTGATCGCCGCGTTCGGCGGCTTGCTGCTCTCGAACCACCTGTCCGTGTACTCGGCGAGCCTCACCACGCTGACCCTCGGCGTCAAGGTGCCCCGGGTGTGGGCGGTGGCCGTCGACGTCGTCGTGACCACGCTCGGCGCGATGTACTTCATGCTCGTGGCCGACGGCTTCTACGCGCCGTTCATCACGTTCATCTCGGTGCTGGCCGTCCCGATCACCGCGTGGCTCGGCGTCTTCATCGCCGACATCGTCCGTCGCACCTGGTACGACCCGGAGGCCCTGCTCGACCTGGGCGCCGGCGGCCGCTACTGGTACTCCGGCGGCGTCGCCTGGCGTGCCCTCGTCGCCTGGGCCGTCGCGATCGTCGTCGGGTTCCTGTTCACGAACGTGCAGGTCGGCGACGCCGACCCGGTCTTCACCGGGGCGTTCTCCTCGACGTGGATCGGCGCGAACGGCCTCGGCTGGATCGTCACGTTCATCGTCGCCGCGGCCCTCTACGCGCTCACCGGTGGGCCGAAGGGCGTGCTGCACGAGCCCGCGGACGAGTCCGCCCCGATGCCGGTCCGCGAGCGCGCCTGATGCCCCGGCTCGTCTCGGTCGGCAACGTGATCGTCGACATCGTGCTGCGGGTCGGTGCCCTGCCCGAGCCGGGCGGCGACGTCATCGCGTCGTCGTCGGAGATCACGGCCGGCGGCGGGCTCAACACGATGGTCGCCGCGCGCCGCGACGGCATGGCGGTCGTCTTCGCCGGCCAGTACGGCACCGGGCCGTTCGGTGACGTGGTCCGCCGGGCCCTGGCGGACGCCGACGTCGAGGTCCTGCAGCCCGGCCTCGACGACGTCGACAGCGGGTACTGCGTCGCGCTCGTGGACGCCTCGACCGAGCGCACGTTCGTCACGAGCGTCGGAGCAGAGGGCCGACTCGGTGCCGAGGAGCTCGCCCGCGTCACGCTGCGCGACGACGACACGCTGTTCGTCTCCGGCTACGGCCTGGCGCACCCCGTGAACGGGCGCGCGATCGCGGACTGGCTCGGCTCCGTCCCGGCCGCGGTGCGCGTGGTGTTCGACCCGTCGCCGCTCGTCGACACGCTCATCCCGGCGGTGCTCGGCCCCGTCATGGCGCGTGCGGACGTGCTGTCCACGAACGCCCGGGAGGCTCGGCTCCTGTCCCCGGGGTCGGCCGACCTCCGACAGGCGGTCACCACGATCGCCGCGGGAGCACCCGGCACGGTGCTGGTGCGCGACGGCGGGGCCGGGTGCTGGGTGGCCGACCGGACCCTGCCCGGCGGGCCCGTCCTGATGCCGGGCTTCCCGGTGGCGGCCGTCGACACGAACGGCGCCGGGGACGCACACGGAGGCGTCCTCGTCGCCGCGCTCTCGCGTGGTGAGGGGATCCTCGGCGCGGTCCGGCGCGCGAACGCGGCCGCGGCGATCGCGGTCACCCGGCCGGGGCCGGCGACGGCGCCAACCCGGGCCGAGACGGACGCGTTCCTGGCCCCGCACCGGACAGAGGCCGAACGCCGAGGGTGACCAGGGCCTCCCGTCCAAGGCCGTTGCCGGACCGGTCAGCGCCCCGGCAGGGTGGCGAGTGACTGCGACCGCTGCTCGAGCAGCGCGGCGTACGTGCCGTCGCGCTCGGCCCACCGCAGTGCCTGCGCACGCTCGACGACGACCTCGTCCGGGGTCGGTGTCTGTGTGAGCAGCCCGATGACCTCGTCGAGGTACGCGTCCAGCGGCAGCGCGTTCGGGTTCACCTGCTCCTGCCCGGCGGTGGCGACCGCCGGCGGCACGAGCTCGGTGACGCCGACGCCGGTGCCGACGAGGTGCGCGCGGAGGGCCTCGCTGTACGCGTGGACCGCGGCCTTCGACGCACCGTAGGACGCCATGAGCGGGAACGGCATGAACGCGATGCCCGAGGTCACCGTCATGAAGTCGCCGTGGCCCTGTGCGACGAGGTGCGGCGTGAAGGCGTCGAGCACGCGGATCGTGCCGAGCAGGTTGACGTCGATCGTGGTCGCCGTGGACGCGAAGTGCGCCGGGTCACGGAGGTCCTCGAGCAGCATCACGCCGGACATCGTCACGACGACGTCGAGGTCGGGGTGCGCCGCCAGCACCGTGTCACGAGCGCGGATGACCGACTCCGGGTCGGTGACGTCGACGGAGACGGTCTCGAGGTCGTCGACCCGGCCGGTGTCGCGGCCGCCGACGACGACGGTGGAGCCGGCGTCGGCGAACCGGCGGGCGAGTCCGAGGCCGATGCCGGACGTGCCGCCGACGACGAGGACGGTGCGGTCGTGGATGTCCATGGTGGTGCTCTTCTCTGGTCCTGTGGTTGTGGGTGGGACGAGACGATCGTGCGCGCACCGCCAGGGCCGCGGGAGGTCCCCCGTGGTCCAGGGGAGTGACAGGGCACCCCGCCGACCCGGGCTGCTCGGTAGCGTGAGGCACATGGACGACCCCACGGCGAACCGGCTCGGCGAGTACCTGCTCGCACGGCGCGGTCTCGTCACGCCGGAGCAGGTCGGACTCGGCCCAGGCGGCAACCGGCGGGTCACCGGACTCCGGCGTGAGGAGGTGGCGCTGCTCGCCGGGATCAGCCTCGACTACTACCTGCGTCTCGAACGCGGCCGGGACAGCAACCCGTCGACGCAGGTGCTGGAGTCCCTGGCGCGGGTGCTCCAGCTCGACGACGTGGAGACCGAGTTCCTCCTCGGTCTCGGAGCGACCCGGCCGAGGTCCAGGCGTCGTCGCCCGGCCGAACGCGTGCCGCCGCGCCTGCACCAGCTGCTCGCCACGCTCGAGCTGCCCGCGTTCATCGAGGGACGCCACTTCGACGTCCTGGCCGCGAACGCGATCGCGACGGCGTTCTCGCCGCGTCTGACCCCGGGGGAGAACCGCCTGCGGTCGCTGCTCCTCGACGCGGAGGAGCGCGAGTTCCACGACGACTGGGAGACCGCGACGGCCGACGCGGTCGCGTCCTTCCGGCACACGGTCGGCGACGACGTCACCGATGCCCGGGCGGTCGAGGTCGTCGGGGAGCTGTCGATGGCCAGCGCGCGGTTCCGGTCGCTGTGGGCCCGTCAGGACGTCCGCCGTCTCGCGGGGAACTCGACCGTCGTCCACCACCCGTCGCTCGGGACCATGCGGTTGCACCGGGAGAAGTTCCCCGTGGACGGGCTGCTCTTCGTCGTGTACCACCCGGACGCGGACGGCGAGAGCGCCGAGAAGGTCCGCCTCCTGGCGGCGATGGCGTCGAGCAGCGGCAGCGGCAGCGGCAGCACCGGGGGTGTCACCGACGGTGCGGCCGGAGGACGTGCGGTGCTGGGCGACCGGTCGTGATGGCACCCGCCTGACGGACCGTGGCCGGTGCGCGCAACGGGGGACAGCCTCCTGGGCGGTGTGGCGACCCCGCTGCGTACCGTGAGGGACATGACGGACCAGCAGATCGACCAGTACACGATGCAGGACCCGACGAAGCTCTACGCCGACAAGACGCCCGACGAGCAGTACCTCAAGGGTGCCGGCACGGACGCGGAGATGGCGCAGAACGTCCCGGCCGACCACGGTGAGGACACCTACCGCGGCTCGGGCCGACTCGAGGGCCGCAAGGCGCTCATCACCGGCGGTGACTCCGGCATCGGTGCCGCCGTCGCGATCGCCTACGCCCGTGAGGGCGCCGACGTGGCCATCGGCTACCTCCCCGAGGAGCAGGAGGACGCCGACCGCATCATCTCGCTCATCGAGGCCGCCGGCCGCAAGGCCGTCGCGATCCCGGGTGACATCACGTCGCTCGAGTTCTGCGAGCAGCTCGTCGCGACCGCCGTGCAGGAGCTCGGTGGGCTCGACATCCTCGTGAACAACGCCGGCAAGCAGCAGAACGTCGACGACATCACGAAGATCTCCGACGACGAGTTCGACGAGACCTTCAAGACGAACGTCTACGGCACCTTCCGCATCACGAAGGCCGCCGTCCCGCACCTCAAGCCGGGCTCGACGATCATCAACACGACCTCGATCCAGGCCTACGCGCCGTCGCCGCACCTGGTGCACTACGCGGCCACGAAGGCCACCGTGAACAACCTCGCGAAGGGCCTCGCCGCGCAGCTCGCGCCGAAGGGCATCCGCGTCAACGCCGTCGCACCGGGTCCGATCTGGACGCCGCTGCAGCCGGCCGGCGGTCAGCCGCCGGAGGCGCTGCCGTCCGCGGGCGAGCAGACCTACCTCGGCCGTTGGGGCCAGCCCGCCGAGCTCGCGCCGGCCTACGTGTTCCTGGCGAGCGGCGAGTCGTCGTACGTCGTCGGGGAGACGCTCCACGTCGACGGCGGCATGCCGACGCCGTAGCGGTTGCTGCGTGCGGCGGCCGGCCGCGTGCTGCGTGCTGGTGCTGCTGTTGTCGCATGGTGCGAGGTTCCACTCGCCGTGCTGGGTCATGTGCCCGCACGGGGTGGGGAACCTCGCACCATTCGTGGTCCCGGCGGGCACCGGGCGGCTCGTCGGGCGTCGGCGTCAGCCCGAGACGCCGCAGCTCCGCGCCATGGCCTCGAGCAGCTCGCGGGCCGACATCGCGGCGGCCAGCTCGATCTCGACGGGGTTGATCCCGAACGCCCGCTCGAGCTCGCTGCGGCGTGCCTGGTCGGCGACGGGCACCTCGGGCCGCTGGGGCAGCACGGCGATCGCGTGCGCGGCGGCGTCGAACGCCCCGTGCGGCCGGCCGAGCTGCTCCCACATGGTGCGGACGTCGTGCGCGACCTGGTCGGTGTCATCGCCGAACTCGAAGCCGGCGGACGCCATGGTCGCCAGGCCCTGGGCGATGGGGTCGTTCGGGGTCATTGCGGCATCGTCACACACCCGGCCGGGGACCCGCCAGGTGTACGACCGGGCCGTGCGCGGCACTGTCCCCCTTCCGCACGCCCCCCGGACCGGGGATGCTGCTCGGCCCCGGAACGCGGTTGACTTGCCGAGCCGCCCGTCCTGGGACGGCCATGCGGACAGGACGTCCGCGGATCGGACACGCGCCACGACGACGTCGGCTCGGCGTCCCGGATCGACGGAGGGCACGATGCTCGAAGACACCAGCGCGGACACCGCGGCGGCAGCCGCCGCGGCCGCGACCCTGCACCTGCGGATCACGATCGTGGGTGCCACCGTCGACCTGCTCCGGGACGTGCCCTTCCACGAGGCCCGCCCCGAGGACGTGGCCGACCGGCTCGCGATCAGCGTGTACGAGCTGCGCCAGCACTTCCCGTCGTGGGACGGCCTGGTGCTGGCCGCGCTCGACCGCTGGAACGGCACGCGCATGGACGACGTCACCCAGGACGTCGGGAGGAACGGCACGACCGTCGAGCTCCTCCGCGCGATCGTCGCCTCGAACGCGGAGGACCCGGCGCTCATGCGTCTGCTCGTCGCGCTGCTCTCGGTCGCCGGCAACCCCGCGCACCCGATGTCGACGTACCTCCGCTCCCGCTACCAGCTCTTCTTCCTGCAGATCAAGCGCGGGCTCGAGCACGACATCGCCGTCGGCCGTGCGCCGCACACGATGGACCCCCGCCGTGGGGCGGAACAGCTCATCGCGCTCTACGAGGGGCTGCAGCTGCAGGCCCTGCTGCGCGCCGACCTCGACCTGGTGCCGGCGTTCGACCGGTCCGTGGCGCGGCTCGAGCGCGGGTGGATGGAGCGGTACGAGCCCCAGGCCGCCCGCCGGCTGTCGACGTGGGCCGACGACGGCTGGGACCTCTGAGCCGACGCCACTGGCCGCAGCGCGCGTCACTGACCCGACGCCACTGGCCGGAGGACGCGCTGCTGGCAGCGTGACGAGGGTGCGCCGGGTACGACGGGACCTCCAACGGAAGGAGCCGTCATGGCAGCACCGAACCCGATCCAGGTCCAGAAGTTCCTGAGCGGTATCGACTACCCGGCGTCGAAGGACGACATCGTCACGACGGCCGAGAAGGAGGGCGCGGACGACAACGTCCTCGACGCCCTGAAGCAGATCCCGGACCAGGAGTACGACGGCCCGACGGCAGTGTCGAAGGCCGTCTCCGAGACCGACTGACGCCCAGCGTCACCGAAGGCCGGTCCCCCGCCGGTCCCGCCGCCTGCTGTCAGGGCGTCCGGGACCCCCGGGGGACCGTCCCGTTCCCGGGGTCGTAGCCCGTGTCGCGCAGCACCCGGATCGCCGTGGTGTCGCTGTGCACCGACTGCACGTGCACCCGCCGCGACCGCCGGAGGGCACGTCGTGCGCCGGGTGTCGCGAAGAGCGATCCGAGCACCAGGCCGGCGCCGATGCCGAGCGCGACGGAGACGGCCGCGATGAAGTCCAGCGCGGCGCTCGACGTGCCGGACATGAAGTTCAGCAGCGCGTTCGACACGGCGACACCGGGCAGCAGCGCCCCGCAGAACGCCGGCACGGAGATCGCGGACACGGCCGTCCGCATGCGCACCGCGGCGTACGTCGACAGCACGCCGAGCAGCACCGCCGCCACGAAGGTCGCCCCGAGCAGCGGCAGCCCGAGCTGCCGGAGCCCCCACAGCGCCGATGCCGCCGCCACCGAGAAGACGACGGCGACCGGGATCACCCGCGCGCTCGCCTGCTGCACGAAGCAGTTCGCCGCGGCCGACACCACGGTCAGCGAGAGCGACGCCCAGAGCGGCAGGGTCTGCGTGACGATCCCCGACGGGTCGACCTCGAGGTGCAGCCACTTCGTCATCGCGATGCCCGCCGGCACCCCCACGACGATCGCGGCGATGACCAGCCCGATGTAGAACGCGCGGGCGACGGCCATCGCCCGGAAGCCGGAGATCGCGTCCTGCGCCCAGGTCACGAGCGACACGTGTGGCAGCAGGAGCACCACGAGCGCCGCGACCATCGTGGCGGCGCCCGTCGGCTGCAGGACCCCGGCGCCGATGGCGAGCGTGCCGATCACCGACGCGACCGCGCCCTGCGCCCCGGACACGAAGAACTGCGGGTAGCCCCGGCCCGTCAGCCACCGTCCGGAGACGATGATGCCGAGCATCAGGACGAACGCCCCCACGCCGGCGCGCCAGCCACCACCGGCCTGCATCGCGATCGACGTCCCCAGGATCGACAGCCCGACGTCGGCGATCCACGTCGGCCACCGGGAAGGCATCCGCAGCACGGCGACGAGCGCGCTCACGGCCGAGGTCATGTCGCGTTCGTCGTGGATGACGTCGTCCACGATCTGGTTCGCCCACGCCAGCCGGTTCAGGTTGGACCCGTCGGAGCGCACGGTCCGCATCTTGACCAGCACCGGGCCGTCGGACGGGGCGTACTGGATCGTCACGGAGCTGCCGGTGAAGTCGAGCTCCAGCGGTGCGAGGTTCCACTTCGTCGCGACGGCGACCAGCGCGATCTCGACGCTCCTGGTGTCGGCACCGGAGGCCAGCATCACCTCGGCGACGTCGAGGCAGAAGTCGACGATCTGCACGGCGGTGTACTGCGCGGCGGCCTGGCGGTCCGGTTCGACGTGCTCGTAGATCGAGCCGCGGAGCCGGGCGCGGATGTCACGGAGGTCGTGCTGCGCGACGCTCCTGGCACGGGGGCGGTGCGGGGGACGCGGAGGGCGGCCCGTCCGGGGAGCAGGGTGGAGCGGGTCGGGCATCACGCCATTGTGCCTGGCCGACGGACGCGAGTCCGACCGTCCGCTGGACGCCTGGGGGTGTCCGGCAGCGTCAGCGTCGGCGCCGGACGCTGAGTCGGCCGGCCGCGAAGGCCGCGACCACCGCGCCGACGACGGCGACGCTGGCTCCGATCACGACCGGCCAGTTCGTCGTGCCGGCGACGAAGGCGTAGTCGGTCAGCGGGGCGTATGCGAACCACCCGGTCGGGATCCGACGGTGGGTGAGGGCGACGATGGTCCCTGCGACTGCGGCGAGCAGACCGAGCCACAGCGCGACGTCCGTCCAGGTCTGCCGCGGTCCGCTCACGGACACGAGCGTAGCTCGCGGGGGCGACCCCAGGACGGACGGGAGGCCCGGTGCCAGCTGGCACCGAGCCTCCCGTCCGCAGGTGGTGACGACTACTGCTCGAGCGTCGCGTTCAGCGTGATCTCGACACCGGTGAGGGCCTTGCTGACGGGGCAGGTCGCCTTGGCGTCCTGCGCTGCCTTCTGGAAGGTGGCCTCGTCGACGCCGGAGATCTCGCCGTTGACCGTCAGGACGATCCCGGTGAGCTTGAACCCGCCGGCGCTGTCCGGGCCGAGCGAGACGTCGGCCTTGACGTCGAGGGCCTCGACGGTGCCGCCGACCTCGCCGAGGATGGCGGAGAACTGCATCGCGTAGCAGGCGGAGTGCGCTGCGGCGATGAGCTCCTCGGGACTGGTGGTGCCGTCGGCGTCCTCGGCGGCGCGCTTCGGGAAGGAGACGTCGTAGGTGCCGACCTTGGAGCTGGAGAGTTCGACCTGGCCGGAGCCGTCGTTCAGTCCGCCGTTCCAGGCGGTGCGAGCGGTGCGCGTGGGCATGCCAGTCCTTTCGTCATGGGGGAGGGACCGAACGGACCCGCCAGAGCCGAGTCAATCGGAGAACGCTCGTTCTCGCAACCCGCTCTCGGCGAAGACGCAGCATCGCCGTCCGTGAGCGTTGGTCGACGTGTTCTCTCCGCCGACCACGACAGCGGCGTTACGCGACAGGTGTAGTTTGGGATCATGCGTGCCGTCGTGTTCGAGCAGTACCAGACCTTCCCCTCCCTGAAGGACGTCCCGAAGCCCACGCCGGGTCCGGGGGAGGTGTTGCTCAAGGTCGCCGGAGCCGGCGCGTGCCACTCCAACGTGGCCGTGTACCGCGAGTTCCAGCAGGGGCAGCCGGGCGCGCAGGCACCGGCGTTCACGCTCGGACACGAGAACTCCGGCTGGGTCGAGTCCGTGGGTGAGGGCGTCTCGGGCTTCACTCCGGGCGACGCCTACCTGGTCTACGGCCCGGTCGGCTGCGGGCACTGCCGGTACTGCTCGAAGGGGCAGGACACCTACTGCGAGAACGCCGCGACGAACCCGTACATGGGCATCGGCCTCGGTCGCGACGGCGGCATGGCGGAGTACGTGACCGTCCCCGCACGCAACCTCGTCCCGCTCGGCGACGCCGACCCGGTCGCCGCAGCACCCCTCAGCGACGCGGCCCTGACGCCGTACCACGCGATCAAGAACGCGCTCCCGAACCTGGCGGGAGGCGGGAAGTACGCGCTCGTCGTCGGCCTCGGCGGCCTCGGGCAGATCGCCGTCCAGATCCTCACCGCGCTGACCGGAGCGACCGTCATCGCGACGGACATGAAGGAGGACGCCATGGCCCGCGCTGCCGAGCGTGGCGCGGTGACGGTCCCCGGCGGCCCGGACCAGGCGGCCCGGATCCGCGAGATCGCGGGCGGCAAGGGCGTGGACGCGGCGTTCGACTTCGTCGGTGCGACCCCGACCGTCAAGCTCGCGCAGGCGTCCATGGCCGTCGGCGGCCGCTTCACCGTCGTCGGGATCGCGGGTGGCACCACCGAGTGGAACTTCTTCTCGACGCCGTACGAGTCGACGATCACGAACACTTACTGGGGCACGATCGAGGACCTGCACGACGTCGTCGCGATGTACCGCGCGGGCCAGATCGTGCCGGACATCGAGCGCTACTCCCTCGACGACGCGCTCGAGGCGTACCGGAAGCTCGAGGCAGGGGAGCTGTCCGGGCGCGCGGTGGTCGTGCCGACGCTCTGAGGACGATCGTCCTCTGAACCCTCGGTCGGGGCATGGGGCATCTGCGGGTCGCCGCGTCGCGAATCGGGGTAGCGCGATGGGACGAGCGCCGCCAAACTTGGGAAGTTCTCAACTCGACCCAAGGACGTACCCAGCGTGTCAAACCCGAACCCGAACCCGAACCCGAACCCGAACCCGAACCCGAACCCGAACCCGAACCCGAACCCCTCTCCCGAACCCCGATCCAGCTTCTGGCGACGCCTGCCCCGGTCGACCCGGACGGGCATCGTCCTCACCGCCGTGCTCGCACTCATCGCCCTCTTCTCTGGTGGCTTCTGGTCGATGACGCTGATGATCGCGCTCGTGGTCCTCGTCACAGCCGCCTACGGATGGACTACCCGCCGCCGCACCTGGCTTCGTCTCCCCGCCAAGCGGGCGACCGCCGCTGCCGCGTTCGGCATCGCGTTCGCGGTGCTCCTCGGCTCGTCGTCGGCGTACGGAGCCGCACATCCCGAGCAGCAACGGCCGGCGTCCCTGGCCGCCGCCGTGGCCTCCGCTGCTCCGTCGCGCGCGGCATCGCACACGGCGACTCCGACCGCGACCCCGACTCCGACGCCGGTGGTCACGACCGAACTCGTCACCGAGGACGCCGTGATCCCCTACGGCTCCACGACGGTCGACAGCGCGACCCTCGCGCAGGGGACCGACCGGGTCACCACTGCCGGAGTGAACGGTGTCACGACGACCACGTTCGAGGTCACCAAGGCGGACGGCGTCGAGACCGGCCGCCACCAGGTGAAGCAGGAAGTCACGACGCCGCCCACAGCGCAGGTGACGACGCACGGCACGTACGTGGCGCCCGCCCCTGCCCCTGCGCCCGTTGCACCGGCAGCACCTGCTCCGGTGCAGCAGGCCCCCGCTCCGGCGGTGCCGGCCAGCGGCCCGACCGCGCTCTGCAATGACGGATCGACCTCGTTCTCGGCGCACCGCCAGGGGACCTGCTCGCACCACGGCGGCGTAGCGGTCTGGTACTGACAGCATCGCTTGTCTGAGACGACGACTGCGCCTGCAGTCGTCGTCTCAGATGGCCATGCGGATCGTCAGCGTCCCGTGGCGTGGCCCTGCGCGCCGCGGGAATTGGCGGCGGCGCCGACGAGGCCGGTGGCGGGGTCCCGCGTCACGCAGGACAGGCGGCCGAGCGACCAGGCGCCGGCGCGGGTGACGACGTGCCCGAGCGCCTCGAGGCCGGCGATGACCTCGTCGCCGAGGCGGTCCTCGACCACCAGGCCGCCCGGGGTCCAGGTGCGGGGCCAGAACGAGCCCGGGAACGACGTCGTGTGCAGCGCGGGGGCGTCGATGGCCTGCTGCGGGGAGTACCCGCCGACGATGGTGCGGAGCAGGAACAGCAGCTGCCACTGGTCCTGCTGGTCGCCGCCGGGGGAGCCCAGAGCCAGGACGGGAGCGCCGTCACGGAGCACCAGGGTCGGCGTCAGGGTCGTCCGCGGACGCTGGCCGGGACGCAGCGTCGACGCGGTGCCCTCCTCGAGCCAGACCATCTGCAGGCGGGTGCCGAGGCAGAACCCGAGCTCGGGGATCGTCGGCGAGGACTGCAGCCAGCCGCCGGACGGGGTCGCGCTGACGATGTTGCCCCAGCGATCGACGACGTCGATGTGGACCGTGTCGCCCCGGGTCTCACCGGTCTCCATCACGATCGGTTCGCCGCGGTCCTCGGTCAGGGCGTCGTCCTCGGCCGGGGCCACGACAGCGTTCCCACGTGCGCCGGGGACGGTCGGCTCACCGACGCCGGCGACGGGTTCGCCGCTCGGCGTGTACGTCTCGCGGAGCGGCGGGAGCGCCCCGGCGGGGACGGACACCGACCCCGGACGGAGCTCGTGCGAGGCGCGCTCGCCGATGAGGGCACGGCGGTCGTCCGAGTACCCGTCCGAGAGCAGCTCGGCCATCGGGACGTCGCCGTCGCCGTAGTACGCCTCGCGGTCGGCGATGGCGAGCTTCTGCGCCTCGACGATCGTGTGCGCACCGGCGACGGTGGACGGGTCGAGCAGCGCGTCGTCGAGCGGGTCGAGCAGCCGCAGCGTCTGGAGCAGCGCCGGCCCCTGTCCCCACGGTCCGGTCTTCGCGATCGTGCAGCCGCGGAACTCGGCCGTCGTCGCCGGTTCGTACGAGGCCCGGAACGCGGCGAGGTCGCCGGCGCGGATGACCCCGGCGTGGTCGGTGCCCGAGGCGTGGCGGTGCGGGGTCCGCACGAAGCGGTCGATTGCTTCGGCCACGAACCCGGTCGCCCAGGCGTCCCGGGCGGCGTCGATGCGGCGGACGCGGCCGTCGTCGGCGGAGCCGGCGCCGTCGCTGCCCTGACCAGCGTCGTCGAGACCGGCGTCGTCGTGACCGGAGCCGGCGCCGATGAGGCGGTCGAGGACGGCGGCCCACGTCTCGTTGCGGACGACGTCCCCGGCGACCGGCACCGAGCCTCCCGGCATCCACCGGTCAGCTGAGGACGGCCAGTGGTCGCGGAACAGGCTCTGCACCGTCGCGATCGTCGCGGCCACGCGCGGCGCGATCGGGTGCCCGTCGCGGGCGTAGCCGACGGCCGGCGCGAGGACGTCGGCGAGTTCCCACGTGCCGTGGTCGCGGAGCAGCAGGAGCCAGGCGTCGACGGCGCCGGGCACGGCGGCGGCGAGGGCTCCGGCCCCGGGGACCAGGTCGAGGCCCTCCGCGCGGAAGTGCTCCGGGGTCGCGCCCGCGGGGGCCGGACCCTGACCGGACAGGACGACGGGCGTGGGGTCGTCGGCGGTCGCGAAGACGGCCGTCATGTCACCACCGGGGCCGTTCAGGTGCGGTTCGACGACGTGGAGGACGAACGCGCCGGCGACCGCGGCGTCGAAGGCGTTGCCGCCGCGCTCGAGGACGGACTGGGCGGTGGCGGTCGCGATCCAGTGCGTGGACGCGGCCATGCCGAACGTGCCCAGGAGGTCCGGCCGGGTGGTCTCGACGCTCGGTTCGACGAAGGCGGGGTTGATGCTCACGGTGTCACTTCCGGTCGGGTGCGACGACGCTCTCAGGAGCGGGCCTCACTGCATACAATCACGGGCGACGAGCAGCACGAACCCGCGGTCCGTCCCGGTCGCGTCCGTGCGGAGCCCGGTCGCCTGCACACGACGGTCGTCGCGTACAGCCCCCACGACTGGGGCTGTGTCCTGCATCGGCTCCGCGGCGAACATCGTTCGGCGGCTCGCACCAGGTGGGGCGCACGCGGCTCGTCAGGAGAGCCGCCGAACCAGGGGAACCATGCGCAGCAGCACGACCAGGACCAGGACCCGGCTCGCCGCGGTCATCACCGCCGTGGCGATCACCGTCGCCGGCAGCATCGCCCTCGCGGCCCCGGCCAGCGCGACCACGACGAACACGGCCGCGCCCGCCGGCACGACCATGCAGGTCAACGACGCGCTGACCTCGGCGAACGGGCAGTTCCGCCTCGTCATGCAGGGCGACGGCAACCTCGTCGAGTACGGCATCGGCAACGTCGTCCTCTGGGCGTCGAACACCGCGGGGAACTCCGGCGCGGTGGCGGTCGTCGGCACGGACGGCGTGCTCTCCGTCCAGCGTGCCGGCAAGGTCGTCGCCCGGTGGGGTGCCGGCGGCAAGGTCGGGCGGGACTTCGGCGTGCTGCCGGACGGCTCGCTGCGGATGCGCGACTCCGCCAAGAGGACGCTCTGGCAGGTGCAGACCTTCCAGGACCGCGTCTCCGCGGGCAACGTCATCCAGCCGGGCACCGTCCTCCGGTCCGACGCGAGCGCCAACCGCCGGTTCACGATGCAGGCCGACGGCAACCTGGTGCAGTACGTGAACGGCGCGGCGACCTGGGCGACGAACACCAGCGGGCACCCGGGCTCGTGGGCGGCGGTCCAGGCCGACGGCAACCTCGTGGTCTACGGCCCCGACAAGCGCGCACTCTGGTCCTCGCGCACCAGCAAGGCCGGCGCCGGGCAGCTCCTCGTGCAGCTCGACTCGAACGTCGTGCTCTACGGCAGCCAGAGCACCCGAGTCTGGTCCTCCCGACCGGTGACCGGACTGCTGTGGCCCGTCTCCTCCATCAAGATCTCGGGGCGCTACGGCGACGACCGCGGAGCCGGGCACACCCCGCGCTACCACCAGGGCACGGACGCTGCGGTCGGCACCGGCACGCCGGTCTACGCCTCGGGCAGCGGCACGGTCACCGAGACCGTCGCGAACAACGCCTCCTACGGCAACTACGTCGTCGTGAAGTACGGCCTGACCACCGTCCTGACGGCGCACCTCAGCGTCATCGAGGTCAAGAAGGGCCAGAACGTGTCGAAGTCGACCGAGATCGCGAAGTCGGGCAACACGGGGCAGTCCACCGGACCCCACGTGCACGTCGAGACCCGCGTGAACGGGACGCTCAAGGACCCGATGACGCTGCTGCACTTCCGCTGACGGTCGTACGCTGGAGCGGATGACCTCCCGCGCCACCGCCGAGGACGTCCTGGTCGCCTTCGCGCGGACCGAGGGGGACGTCGCCGCTGCGCGACGCGTCGCCCGGCGCTTCGCCGACCTGGACGAGGGCGAACGCTCGGCGCTGCTCTGGAGCGAGGACACGGGCGCGCGGCTGCTCGCGGTCGTGCTGCTCGTGCAGGCGATGCGGGAGCGGCCGGACCCGGAGCTGACGGACGAGTACCTGGCTGCGGCGCGGGCGGAACGGCTCGACCGGGCAGACCTGGTCGACATCGCGGCCGAGGAGCTCGTCGGTGCGCCGATGGTCGGCGGTTCGACGGGGCCGCTGTTCGCGCTCGTGAAGTCCGACGTGGCCTGGGTCCGGCGGATCGCGGTCGTGGCGACGCTGGCGTTCGTCAAGCAGGGCGACGCCGAGGTGCCGCTCGTCATCGCCGGGCGGGTCGTCCGGGAGCGCGGCGAGACCGTGCAGAGCGCCCTCGGCTGGGTGCTGCGCGAGGTCGGCAAGCGGGCGTCCGAGTCCGCGCTCGTGGCGTTCCTCGAGCAGCAGGGGCGCTTCCTGACGCGGGGTGCCCTCGAGACGGCGACCGAGCACCTGCCGCCGGCCGTGCGCGACCGGCTGCGCGAGGGCCGCGCGAGCTGAGACCGTCCGGCGGACCTACGAGGACTGACCCTCGGCCAGGATCGTCGTCAGCGTCACGACGAGGCCGTCGCGGACCTCGATGACGTCGACACCGCGCGCGACGGGGTCACCGACGGGACCGAACCCCCACGACAGTGCGCCGTGCGTGGCCGAGACGTAGCGGCGGCCCTCCTCCGCGAACTGGAACGCGCCGGGCGTCGGGTCGAGGAGCTCGGCGGCCTTGGCCTCGAGGGCGTCCCAGCCGGTGACGGTCCCCTCCGGGTCGGTGAAGAGGACGTCCGGCGCGTAGGTGCGCTCGATCGCAGCCCGGCGGGAGGCGGCGTCCCGGTTGCCGAAGACGTCGTGGAGGTTCGCGGTGAGGAGCTCAGCGGTGGTCGACATGCTCGGAGCCTAGGCGCAGCCGGTGTCGACGAGGAGGATGAGGGCATGCAGCACACCGACGTGCCCGACGTGCCCGACCGACCGACGATCGACGCCGCCCTGGTCGAGCGCCTCGTCGCGGAGCAGTTCCCCGCGTGGTCTGGGCTGCCCATCCACGAGGTCGACGTGCAGGGCTGGGACAACCGCACGTACCGGCTCGGCGACGACCTGAGCGTCCGGCTGCCGAGCGCCGCCGCCTACGTCCCAGCGGTGGAGAAGGAGCAGCGGGTGCTGCCGTACCTCGCGCCGCTGCTCGACGTCGCGGTGCCCGAGCCGGTCGCGCTCGGTGGTCCTGGCGCCGGCTACCCGTTCCCGTGGTCGGTCCGGCGGTGGCTCGCGGGGACCGTCGTTGCGCGCACGGACGTCGACCGGTCCGCGCTCGCGGCCGACGTCGGGCGGGCACTCCGCCAGCTCCGCTCGGTTCCGCCGGCGGACGGCCCGGCGCCGGGTCCGCATTCCTTCGACCGTGGCGCACACCCGTCCGTGTACGGGGACGAGGTCGAGCGCGCCCTCGCGGCCCTCGGCGACACGGTCGACCAGCGGGCGTGCCGCCAGGTCTGGGAAGCGGCGTGCGCGTCGACCTGGCCGGGACCCGGTGTCTGGTTCCACGGCGACGTCGCGGCGACGAACCTGCTGGTCGACGGCGGGGGCCGGCTGTCGGCACTCATCGACTTCGGCACGTGCGGCGTCGGCGACCCGGCGTGCGACCTGGTGCTGGCGTGGACGTTCCTCGACCACACCAGCCGCCGGGTGTTCCGTGACGCCGTCCGCCTCGACGCCGACACGTGGGCGCGTGGCCGCGGGTGGTCCCTCTGGAAGGCGCTGATCATGCTGGCCGGCAGCGCCGGCCCGGGGGACTCCGCGACGTGGCAGGCGGTGCTCGCCGCCACGCTCGCGGACCCGGTCGTCTGACGGACTGGAGGCTCGTGGCGGCGCCGCCACGAGCCTCCCGACCGCATCCGGGCTGGGAGCGCGCCACGGGAGGTGCGCGTACCCAGGAGGGGGACGTCAGCCGTGCCTCCCACTCGGCTCGACCCCCGCGACGAGAGGAGCGCTCATGCGCGCACTGACCTGGCAGGGCACCGAGAAGGTGTCCGTCGAGACCGTTCCCGACCCGACCATCCAGGAGCCGACCGACGCGATCGTGCGGATCACCTCCACGGCGATCTGCGGCTCCGACCTGCACCTGTACCGTGTGCTCGGCCCGTACATCGACAAGGGCGACGTCCTGGGCCACGAGCCGATGGGCATCGTCGAGGAGGTCGGCTCCGCCGTCACGAACCTCAAGGTCGGCGACCGCGTCGTCGTCCCCTTCAACATCTCCTGCGGGCACTGCTACATGTGCCAGCGCGGGCTGCAGTCCCAGTGCGAGACCACCCAGGTCACCGAGTACGGCAGCGGTGCGGCCCTGTTCGGCTACACGAAGATGTACGGCCAGGTCCCCGGTGGCCAGGCCGAGTACCTCCGCGTGCCGCACGCCGACTACGGCCCCATCGTGATCCCGGACGACGGCACCCCCGACGACCGCTGGCTCTTCATGAGCGACATCCTGCCGACCGCGTGGCAGGCCGTGCAGTACGCCGACGTCCCCGAGGGCGGCACGCTCGCGGTGCTCGGCCTCGGCCCGGTGGGGCAGTTCGCCGCCCGCATCGGCAAGCACCTCGGCTACCGCGTGCTCGCCGTCGAGCCGGAGCAGGTTCGTCGTGACCTCGCGGCGAAGTACGGCATCGAGACGTTCGACATGTCCAAGGACCTGGTCGCCGAGCTCGTCGACCTGACCGACGGCCGCGGCCCGGACGCCGTCGTCGACGGTGTGGGCATGGAGGCGCACGGCAACCCCGTCGCCGGGTTCGCCCAGCGCGCCGCGGGCCTGCTGCCCGACAAGCTCGCGCAGAAGGCCATCGAGACCGCCGGTGTCGACCGGCTCGACGCCGTGCACACCGCGATCGACCTGGTCCGCCGCGGCGGCACCGTCTCCCTGAGCGGCGTCTACGGCGGCATGGCCGACCCGATGCCGATGATGACGCTGTTCGACAAGCAGATCACCATCCGCGAGGGCCAGTGCAACGTGAAGCGCTGGATCGACGACATCATGCCGCTCGTCTCCGACCCGTCGGACCCGCTCGGCACGCTCGACCTGACGTCGCACCGCGTGTCGCTCGAGGACGCCCCGCACATGTACGAGGTCTTCCAGAAGAAGCAGGACAACTGCGTGAAGGTCGTCCTCGACCCCGCCATGGCCGCGGCGTGACCCGCGTCGTCGTCGTCGGCGCGACGGGCAACGTCGGGACCGCCGTGCTCCGTCGCCTGTCGGCGGAGTCGGACGTCCAGGTCGTCGGGGTCGCCCGACGCCTGCCCGACGTGCACACCGCGCCGTACGGCGACGCCGCCTGGCACGCCGTCGACGTCGGGGCTCCGGACGCGGTCGACCAGCTGGTCGCCGTGTTCCGGGGTGCCGACGCGGTGGTGAACCTGGCGTGGGCCCTGCAGCCGACGCACGACATCCCCGCGCAGCACCGCACCAACGTCGTGGGCACGGCGAACGTCCTCGAGGCCGTCGCCCGTGCCGAGGTGCCGCAGGTCGTCATCGCGTCATCTGTCGGTGCGTACCGCGGCGTCGACGTGGAGGGCAAGCGTCACCGTGTCGACGAGACCTTCCCGACCGACGGCATCCCCACCGCCACGTACGCCATCCACAAGGCGGAGAACGAGCGGGCGATGGACGCCTTCGCCCTCGCGCACCCCGAGGTGGTCCTCACCCGCCTGCGCCCCGGACTGATCTTCCAGCGGGCTGCTGCCGCCGAGATCCGCGGGCTGTTCCTCGGCCACCTGGTCCCGATGCGGGCCGTCCGGTGGATCCAGTGGGCCGTGCTGCCCCTGCCGTACCCGTTCGTGTTCCAGGCCGTGCACGCCGACGACGTCGCCGACGCCTACTGGCGCACGATCGACCGACGAGCCGGCGGCGCGTTCAACATCGCCGCCGAGCCGGTGCTCACGCCGCCCCGCATCGCGCGGGTCCTGCGCATGCGCGGTGCGGTCCGCATCCCGCTCGGCCTGCTCCGCGGGATCGTCACCCTGACCTGGCGCCTGCGGCTGCAGCCGACGGACGCCGGCTGGATCGACATCGCGGCGTCGGTGCCGGTCATGTCGACCGACCGTGCGCGCACGGAACTCGGGTGGGAGGCTCGCCACACCGCCACGGACGCGCTCCGTGACCTGGTGGCCGGCTTCGCGACCGAGACGAACGTCCCCGGGTCGGCTCCCCTCAGCGGGTAGCCGGGTCGCGCCCGCTGCGGCTGCGCCTGCCGCTGCGGCTGCGCCTGCCGCTGCGGCTGCGCCTGCCGCCGCGGCGGCGTCGTCGGTGCGGACCGGCAGACTGGGCACATGGCCCGATCCTCCGCGAAGTCCTCCGGCACCGACGCCCCGCGCATCACCCTGTCCGTTCCGTCCGACCTCACCGACTGGGTCGCAGGGCCGGGGGACGTGCTCACGGGCGACCGCATCGACGGCCGGCGGATCGCGTCGCTCGACCTGGCGGGGGAGCGGCTGCCGGACCTCGAGCTCGAGGAGTGCGTCGTCGAGGTGCTCCACGCCGACGCCGCCGACCTGCGGGGACTCCGCGTGCGCGACACCGTCATCGAGAGCCTCGACGCGCCGGTGCTCCGCGCGTCGAGCAGTTCGTGGCGCGAGGTCCGGGTCGCCGGCGGGCGCATCGGGTCCGCCGAGCTGTACGACTCGGGGCTGAACGGCGTCGAGTTCGTCGGCATGAAGCTCGGGTTCGTCAACCTCCGCGGTGCGACGGTGACCGACGTGGTGTTCCGCGACTGCGTCATCGACGAGCTCGACATCGCCGACGCCCGACTGCTGCGCGTGTCCTTCGAGGGCACTCGGATCCGCGCGGCCGAGGGCTCGAACACCCGCATCGAACACGTGGACCTGCGCGGCGCCGACCTCGATCGGGTCGAGCGGCTCGAGGGCTTCCGCGGTGCGACGATCGGCACGGACCAGCTCTACGCGCTCGCGCCGCTGCTGGCCGCGCAGGCCGGGTACCGCGTGGCCTGAGCTCGCACCGTGCGAGCCGCGCCGCCGACGCCCGGCGCCGCACCGTGCGAGCCGCTCCGGCCCGTGCGAGGTCGTACGCCCCGTGCGACCCCGTGAGGCCGCACGGAGTGGTCAACCTCGCACCACGCCGGGCCGCACCACGGCGCGTCTCACCGCGCGGTGTCGACCAGCGCCAGAGCGGCCGCCAGGTCCGCCTGCACGAGGTCCCCGTGCACGGCAGCACCCGCCATCGTCCCGGCAGCGGCCGACGCGATCACCGTGGCCATCGGCGACGCCACGTTGCCGGCGGCCCACACCCCGGGGACGTCGGTCGCCCCCGTCGGCCCGACCGTGAGGGCGCTGGCGATCCGGTGGTCGCCCATGAACTGGTCGACCGCGACGAGCCCGAGGCCCTCGAGCCCCTCGACCCGCGCCTCGGCCGTGCTCGCGGTGGCCAGGGCGTCGAGCTCCACCACGGAGCCGTCGTCGAGCTCGACCCCCGACAGACGACCGTCCGCGGCGAGCACCCGGGTCACGCGAGCATCCACGACCCTGATCCCCCGAGCAGCGAAACCGGCTCGGGCGGTGTCGTCAGCGAACGTGGGGTCGACGACGAACGCCGTCACGTCGTCGCTCAGCGCCCGGAACATCAGCGCGTGGTGAGCGCCGAACGGGGTCCCGACCAGGACGCCGATCCGCCGGTCGCGGATCTCCCACCCGTGGCAGAACGGGCAGTGCACCACCCCGCGGCCCCACTGCTCCGCGAGACCCGGCACGTCCGGCAGGACGTCCACGGCGCCGGAGGCGACGACCACGCGCCGGGCCGACACCTGCTCGCCGGAGTCGAGGGTGGCCGTGAAGCCGACCGGGTCGCCGTCAGCGACGGGTCCGGCGGTCGCGGCCACGAGCCTCCCGGCCGTGACGGTGACGCCGTACCGGGCGACCTCGTCGCGACCGGTGCGGAGCAGGTCGGCGGGCGAGGTGCCCTCCTGCCCGAGGTAGTTGTGGACGCCCTCGGCGCGGGCGTTGCGGGGTGCGCCGCCGTCGACGACGAGGACGGACCGGCGGGACCGGCCGAGGATGAGCGCTGCGGCGAGGCCGGCGGCTCCGCCGCCGATGACGAGGACGTCGTGGGTGTTGGACATGCGCACATGGTGCGGCTCCCGTCGCAACACTGGCAACCTTCGTTGCTGCTCTGGCAACATGGGGCCATGGGACACGACCAGGAGGCTCGGCGCACGCCGCGGACGACGGCGCAGGTCGTCGACGGCGTCGGCCCGCGCCTGCGCACGCTGCGGCAGCGCCAGGAGGTGACGTTGGCGGCGCTCGCGGAGCAGACGGGGATCTCCGTCAGCACGCTCTCGCGCCTCGAGTCCGGGCAGCGGAAGCCCACGCTGGAGCTCCTGCTGCCGCTCGCGCAGGCGTACCAGGTGCCGCTCGACGACCTGGTGGGGGCACCGCGGACCGGGGACCCTCGGGTGCACCTGAAGCCCGAGCAGCACGGCGACCGGGTGGTGGTGCCGCTGACCCGGCGGACCGGCGGCGTGCGCTCGTTCAAGCAGCTGTTCCCGCCGCGCTCGCCGGGCGGGGAGCCCTCCCTCCGGACGCACGAGGGCTACGAGTGGCTCTACGTCATGTCCGGGCGGTTGCGGCTGCTGCTCGGCGAGCACGACCTCGACCTCGGGCCGGGCGAGGTCGCCGAGTTCGACACCCACACGCCGCACTGGATCGGCAACGTGACGGACCAGGTGACCGAGGTGCTCTGCCTCTACGGACCGCAGGGGGAGCGGGCGCACGTGCGGTCCCGTCCGGCGTCCTGAGGGCGGGGCGCCGGCGGAGGGCGGCCGGCGGCCGGCGCTGGCCTCGCACGGTGCGCGCTGCCCCGGCCGGTGCGAGGTCGCACACCGGGTGCGGGCCTGTCACCCCGCACGGGGCGGTCAACCTCGCACCGCGCCGACCGCGCCGACCGCGCCGACCGCGCCGACCGCGCCGACCGAGCAGATCGCGGCCGCTCATCCGCTGGACGCGGTTTCGTGACCTTCCTGTGACCGTGAGCAGCAGCGGGCGACCACCTTGTGACGCACGCCGCTGGTGCAGTGCCCGCGGCGGACGACCGGAAGGCTCATCATGACCACGAACCCACCCGGGAACGACTCCGGGACCCCGATCCACGACCGCACGGCTGCCGCCGAGGGCCACGAGATCCACCCCGGAGTGACCGTGCCTACCTGGGCGGACACCACCCCGCTCGAGGACGGACGCGACGCCGACCTCCTCGGACTCGGCGACGACTCGACCTCCTCGGCGGTCCCCGCGAGCGAGCAGCTCCCCGCGACCCCGTCGGCCGCCGGCCTCAGCGGCGCCGGTGCCCCCGGCTCGGCGACCGGCTCGATCGCGGACCACGACCTCCTGCCCGGCTCGGGCAGCACCGCCGGCATCTCCGGCGGCCCGTCCTCCGGTGGCTCGTCCTCCGGCGGCTCCGACTCGGACGCCAAGGCCAAGGCCGACGCGGCCAAGGGTGCAGCACAGGACGTCGCTGGTGACGCCAAGGAGAAGGCCGCGAACGTCGCCGGCACCGCCAAGGAGCAGGCCGCCAACGTGGCCTCCGAGGCGACCGACCACGCCAAGCAGCTCTACGGCCAGGCGTCCGAGAACCTCAAGCAGCAGGCCGGCGAGCAGCAGCAGCGTGCCGCCAGCGGGCTGAAGAGCCTGGGCGAGCAGCTCGGCCGCATGGCGGACAACGACGAGGAGCAGGGTGTCGCCTCGCGCGTCGTCCGCGACCTGTCGGGCCGTGCGTCCTCGGCCGCCGGCTTCCTCGAGAACCGCGACCCGGGCTCCCTCCTCGACGAGGTCAAGTCCTTCGCCGCCAAGCGTCCCGGTGCGTTCATCGCGATGGCCGCCGGCGCGGGGATCCTCGCGGGCCGTCTGACCAAGGCGATCACCACCGAGGTCAAGCACGAGAAGGAAGCCGACGCCACGGGCACCGGCACGACCCACACGCCCGGCACCACGGGCACCGGCACGACCCACACGACGGGCACCGGCACCACCGGGACGGGGACCGGCGTATGAGCCATTCCGTCCCCGGCCCGTCCGGGATCGGCGAACCGACCCCCGAGGAACGCGCCGCGACCACACCGCTCGGTGAACTCCTCACCGACGTCTCCCGCGACATCTCCAGCCTGTTCCGGCAGGAGGTGGCGCTGGCGAAGGCCGAGCTCACCGAGTCCGCGAAGAAGGCGGGCAAGGGTGCCGGCATGTTCGGCGGCGCCGGCCTGACCGCGCTGTTCGCCCTGTTGTTCCTGTCGATCGCCGCCTGGTGGGGTCTCGGCTACCTCATCGGCAACGCGTGGTCGGCAGTCGTGATCGCGGTCATCTACGCGATCGTCGCCGGCATCCTCGCGCTGCAGGGACGCAAGCAGATGAAGCAGATCAAGGGCGCTCCCCAGACCGTGGAGACGGCCAAGGAGATCCCCGACGCACTGAAGCCCAACTCCGGGAGGAACGCATGAGCACGCCAGACGAGATCCGCGCAGAGATCGAGCAGACACGGGGGACCCTCGGGTCCGACGTCGACGCCCTCGCCGACAAGGTGAGTCCGTCATCGATCGCACACCGTCAGACCGAGAAGGTCAAGAGCCGCTTCCAGGGCGTCCGCGACTCCGTCATGGGCGCAGCCGACTCGGCTCGCTCCAGCGCCTCAGGCTCTGCCTCCGGTGCGACCGACCAGGCCAAGGACGCCGCACAGCGCGGTGTCGAGAAGGCCAAGGGCAACCCGCTCGCCGTGGGGCTCATCGCCTTCGGTGCCGGGTGGCTCGCGTCCTCGCTCATCCCGACCTCGGCGAAGGAGGAGGAGCTGGCCGGTGAACTCAAGGACCGCGCAGCGCCCCTCGTCGACCAGGTCAAGGAGACGGCGAAGGACGTCGGCTCGCAGCTCGGCGACTCCGCCAAGGAGCACGCGCAGGACCTGAAGGGCACCGCGCAGGACGCGGCCCAGACGGTGAAGGACGAGGCGCAGGGCGCCGCGTCCGACGTCAAGGACAACGCGCAGTCGTCCGCACAGGACGTGCGCGGGGCCTGAGACCCAGCCACACGACGGACGGGAGGCACGGTGCCAGCTGGCACCGTGCCTCCCGTCCGTCGTTCGGTCGTTGCTGTCGCGTCGCGTCATGTGGCTCGCTGGGTCGGTGATGAGGCCGCCGGGAGTTCGCTGGGCGGATGACCGACGCTCCCTCGACCGCAGTCCTGTTCGACATCGACGGCACGCTCGTCGACTCCAACTACGCGCACGTGGACGCCTGGTGGCGGGCCTTCCGGGTGACCGGACAGTCGGTCGACGCCTGGCGCATCCACCGGCTGATCGGGATGGACGGCTCCCGCCTGCTCGACGAGCTCGTGCCGGACATGTCGGACGAGGACCGCGACACCGCGAAGCAGTACCAGGCGGCCTACTTCGCCGAGCACATGCCGCGCCTGCGCCTGCTGCCGGGAGCGCGTGAGCTGCTCGAGGCCGTCGCCGCACGCGGCCACGCGGTCGTGCTCGCGACGAGCGCCCCGGAGAACGAACTCGTCCGGTTGCGCGAACTGCTCGACGCCGAGCAATGGATCAGCGTCGTGACGAGCGGCGAGGACGTCGAGGAAGCGAAGCCCGCGCCGGACATCGTGCAGATCGCCCTCGACCGCGCCGGTGTCGACCCGTCGAACGCCGTCATGATCGGCGACGCGATGTGGGACGTGGAGACCTCGGCGAAGGTGGGGGTGACGTGCATCTCGGTGATGACGGGCGGGGTCGGGGGCGACGAACTGCGGAACGCCGGCGCCGCTGCCGTGTACGACGACGCGGCCGCGGTGCTCGCCGACATCGAGGACGGGCCGATCGGCGCGCTCGGGCGGTGACGTTCCTGTCGTCCGGGCGGCGTCGGCCGGTGTCGTACCCGCGTGGAAAGATGGTCGATCGTGATCACGATCGAACGCGTCCTCTGGGACGACCCCCGCGCCGTCGTCCTCCGTGCCCGCATGGACGAGGAGATGCACGAGCGGTACGGCTCGGCGAACGCGGACGAGGACCCCGCCGTCACGGCGGAGCGTGACCGTGTCCTCGCGGTGGACCCGTCGACGGTGATCAGCTCGGTGCTCGCGATCGACGAGTCCGGAGCGGCCGTCGGGCACATCGCGATCCGTCGACTCGGCGACGAGGTCGAGCTGAAGCGCCTCATCGTGCTGTCGTCGGCGCGTGGCCAGGGTGCGGCGACGAAGCTCCTCGACGAGTGCGAGCAGATCGGCCGCGAGCAGGGGGCCGAGCGGCTGGTCCTGCAGACGGGCGACCGGCAGCCGGACGCCGTCGCCCTGTACGAGAAGACCGGGTGGCGTGCGATCCCCGTGTACGAGCCCTACCTAGCGACGATGCCCTGGTCGTTCTGCTTCGACAAGGCGCTGTAGGGCGGTCGCTGAGGTTCTGCTTCCTGGGCGTTCACCAGGTGTGAATTGCACTCTGGCGCGCTGAGTGCAATTCTTGTGCGGTGAACACCGCTGAGCGCACCCGCGTGCTCCGTCGACGCATGGTCGGCGAGGCCCGTCGGGTGACCGTCGAGCACGGGCTCACGGGGTTCACGATCGAGCAGCTGTGCGAGTCCGTCGGGGTGTCCCGCCGGACGTTCTTCAACCACTTCGCGACGAAAGAGGACGTCGTCCTCGGCATCGAGCTGCACGCCGACGTCGAGACCCTGACGGCCTACGCCAAGGGGCAGCTGGTGCCGGTCTCGCTCGACCCGCTCTCCTCGATCGTCGCGCTGGCGATCGAGCAGCTGCGGATCGTCGGCCTGAACCGCGCCGACGAGGTCCTCGTGCGGAAGGTCTTCGAGCGCGAGCCGGCCCTGGTCGCACGGTTCCTGTCGGCCACGGACGTCCAGCTCGCCAAGGTGACCGCCGCCGTGCGGGAGCGCTTCGGCTGGACCGTGCCCGACGACCCCCGCGCCCGGCTCGTCACCGAGTCGGCGGCCGGCCTGCTCCGGGTGACCGCCGAGCACTACTTCGACGACGACTTCGACGAGTCCACCGGGCCGACCTTCGACGCGCTGCTCACCACCAACCTCCGTCTCATGCGAGCGGCCATCACCACCGGACCGACCGTGTCCGTCGACCAGGAAGACACCCCATGAGCGCCACCGCCTCGCGCACGAAACGCACCCGTCCCGGCAGTGGGCCGGCCGACGGGCCGCTGCTGCTCACCCAGCGCCGGATCTGGATCATCTTCTCGGCGCTCATCGCCGGCATGCTGCTCTCGAGCCTCGACCAGACGATCGTGTCCACCGCGATGCCGACGATCGTGGGCGACCTCGGTGGCGTGGCGCACCAGGCCTGGATCACGACCGGGTACCTGCTCGCCTCCACCATCGTGATGCCGATCTACGGCAAGTTCGGTGACCTCATCGGTCGTCGCAACCTGTTCCTCGTCGCGATCGCCCTGTTCACGCTGGCGTCCCTCGGGTGCGCGATGTCGACCGGCTTCTGGCAGTTCGTGGTGTTCCGCGCGCTGCAGGGCCTCGGCGGCGGCGGGCTGATGATCCTGTCGCAGGCGATCATCGCGGACATCGTCCCCGCCTCGCAGCGCGGCAAGTACCTCGGCCCGCTCGGTGCGATCTTCGGGCTCTCGGCCGTCGGCGGTCCGCTGCTCGGCGGGTTCTTCGTCGACCACATGACCTGGCACTGGGCGTTCTGGATCAACATCCCGGTCGGGATCGCGGCGTTCGCCGTCGCGTGGTTCGCCCTGACGCTGCCGAGCAAGAAGGCCACGAAGCGGATCGACGTCCTCGGGGTGGCGCTGCTGTCGGCCACCACGGCGTGCCTGGTCTTCTTCACCGAGTTCGGCGGCAACCGTCAGCACGGCTGGGGTGCACCGGAGACCTGGGCCTGGGGCGCGGGCTTCCTCGTCGCCGCGGCGCTCTTCGTGTACGTCGAGTCGCGGGCGCAGGACCCGATCATCCCGCTCTCGTTCTTCCGCAACCGCACCTTCGTCACCGCGACGGCGATCGGCTTCGTGCTCGGCCTCGGCATGTTCGCCGCGATCGGCTTCGTCCCGACGTTCCTGCAGATGGCGTCCGGCACCTCTGCGGCGGTCTCCGGCCTGCTGATGCTGCCGATGATGGTCGGCCTGATCGGCACGTCCATCGTCTCCGGCACGCTCATCACCAAGACCGGCCGGTACCGCGCGTTCCCGATCATCGGCACGATCGTGGTCGGCATCGCGATGCTCGGCATGACGACCCTCGCCGCGAGCACCCCGATCTGGCTGATCTGCGTGTACCTGTTCGTGTTCGGCGCCGGGCTCGGTCTCATCATGCAGGTCGTGGTCCTCGTCGCGCAGAACGCCGTCCCGCCGGAGCAGGTCGGCACCGCCACCTCGACGAACAACTACTTCCGCGAGGTCGGCGCCTCCCTCGGCGTGGCCGTGTTCGGGGCGCTCTTCACCTCGCGCCTGACCGACGCGCTCACCGACGTCTTCCGCGGCGCCGGCGGCAGTGCGTCCCAGGCGGCCTCCGCGAGCGCGAGCATCGACCCGACCCAGCTCGCGAAGCTGCCCCAGGCCGTGCAGGACGGCATCGTGAACGCCTACGCCGACTCGCTGTCGCCGGTGTTCTGGTACCTGCTGCCCTTCATCGCCATCGCGTTCCTGCTCGCGCTGTTCATCCCGCAGATGCAGCTCGCGGACGTGGCCGGCATGGTCGCCCGCGGTGAGGCCGTCGGTGGCACCGAGGCTGACGAGCTCGAGCGCTCCCGCCGCGCCGGTGTGGAGTCGGCGCCTGCCGAGGCCGCGGACTCGCGGCGCGACGCGTAGTCGCGAGCACGCTCGGACGGGAGGCCCGGTGCCAGCTGGCACCGGGCCTCCCGTCCGTCGTCGGTGCGGGTGCGCGCTGCGCTCCCCGCGCCCACTCGCCGCTCCCGACTCGGAACGACAACCTCGACGTCGTACGACAGCGATGTTGTCGTTCGACGTCGGGGCGTGGCCTGACTCTGCGGGTGCGCGACAATGTCGACGTCGTGCGACAGCGATGATGTCGCCCAGGGCGGCGCCGCACGGGGGAGTCAGGCGTCGGGTGGGTCAGGCGCGGGTGCTCGCGCGAGGGACCAGCCGCGTGGGGAGGGCCGGGTCGGGCGCCTCGGTGCCGTCGAGCATCGCGAGGAGTCGGAGCGCCGCGGCCCGGCCGAGCTCGGCTCCCGGGAGTGCGACGCTCGTCAGGGCCGGCGCGGTGACGGACGACGACGGCAGGTCGTCGAACCCGGCGACCGCGAGGGTCCTCGGCACGGCGAAGCCCCGCTCGGCCGCCACACGGAGCACCCCGTACGCCAGGGTGTCGGCAGCGCCCACGACCGCGGTGACGCCCTCGGCGAGCCAGGTGTCGACGACCGACTCCACGGCGGACGCGGCGGCGTCGATCGTCAGGTCAGCCCGTGCCACGACGGACGACACGGTGATGTCCGCAGCAGCGCAGGCCTCGTCGAACAGGGCGCGGCGCACGGCGAAGGTCGTCGCGCGCGAGGTCCCGTCGAGGTACCCGACACGGCGGTGTCCGGCGGCGGCGAGGTGCGCGACGAGGGCGTCGACGCCGGAGGACAGGTCGTAGTTGACGGCGCCGGTGCCTCCCGGAGCGTCGAGCAGCACCACGGGGACGCCGGCAGACATGGACTCGCCGTCGGCCGGTGCGTCCACCAGGATCCCCGCGGGTCGGAGTCGTTCGAACCGGCGCACGTCCGCGTCGACGGGCTGTTCTCCGCGCTCGGTGACCGACAGCACGAGCTGGAAGCGGTCGCCGACGGTGTCCCGGACGCCGCGGATGACCTCGGCGAAGAACGGGTTCGACAGGTCGGGCGCGATGAGCACCACGAGGTCGCCGCTGCCCCGCGCGAGGGAGCTCGCGGCGTGGTCCACGACGTACCCGAGCTCATCGACCGCGTCACGGACCCGGGTGGCGATCGGCACGGAGACACGGCCGCGGTCCTTGCCGTTGACCACGAGGGAGACCGTCGCGATGCTCGTGCCGGCGCGCTCCGCGACCATCGCCGCGGTCACGCGTCCGGACGCAGCGGAGCGACTTCGCGGGGACGGGGGCACGGCGTCGATGCTACCGAGCGAGACGGCCGACACCGGCTCGGCGTCCCGGTTCGACTTGACGTCAAGCGCTTGATGCGGTGTGATGTCAAACGCTTGACGCGGCGTGCATGGCGCGTCAGGCCACCGACCACCACCCGGGCGGAACGCCCGGATCCCCGACGAAGTGGAGCACCACCGTGACCGACGCCCCCCGCCAGCCCGAGAAGATCATCCTCGACTGCGACCCCGGCCACGACGACGCCGTCGCGATGCTGCTCGCCCACGGCAACCCGGACATCGAGCTCCTCGCCGTCACCACCGTCGTCGGCAACCAGACGCTGCCGAAGGTCACGCGGAACGCCCTCGCCGTCGCCCGCATCGCCGGCATCGCCGGCGTGCCGTTCGCCGCCGGTGCCGCACGTCCGATCCTCCGTCCGATCGAGGTCGCCCCGGCGATCCACGGCGAGAGCGGCCTCGACGGACCCGTCCTGCCCGAGCCGTCGTTCGAACTCGACGAGCGGCACGCGGTCGACCTGATCATCGACACCGTGATGGCGCACGAGCCCGGCACGGTCACCCTCGTGCCGACCGGCGGCCTGACGAACATCGCACTCGCAGCGCGCAAGGAGCCCCGCATCGTCGACCGCGTCAAGCAGGTCGTCCTGATGGGCGGCGGCGTGCACGTGGGCAACTGGAGCCCGGTCGCCGAGTTCAACATCGTCATCGACCCCGAGGCCGCGTCGATCGTCTTCGACGCCGGCTGGGACGTCGTCATGGTCGGGCTCGACCTGACGCACCAGGCCCTCGCCACCCCCGAGGTCGCCGCCCGGATCGCCGCCGTCGGCACCGGCCCGGCCGCCTTCGTGGGGGAGCTCCTCGACTTCTTCGGCCAGACCTACCGGGACGCGCAGGGCTTCGACGCCCCGCCCGTCCACGACCCCTGCGCCGTCGCGTACGTGATCGACCCGACGATCGTCCGCGCGGTGAAGGTCCCGATCCGCATCGAGACCCAGGGCACGCTGACCCTCGGCATGACCGTCGCCGACTTCCGCGCACCCGCACCGGAGGACTGCCGCACGAGCGCCGCGCTGGAGCTCGACCACGCCCGGTTCTGGGACCTCGTCGTCGACGCTCTCGAGCGCA
This sequence comes from Curtobacterium sp. GC_Cur_3, assembly GCF_026544205.1. Classification (GTDB taxonomy): domain Bacteria; phylum Actinomycetota; class Actinomycetes; order Actinomycetales; family Microbacteriaceae; genus Curtobacterium. The sequence continues at coordinate 38,877 of NZ_JALNUI010000016.1, read as the reverse complement.
TCGGGGAGACGCCCGACACCGGCTGGACGCCCCGCGCCGCCGCCGACGCCGTCGAGGCCGGCCTGACCACGCAGCCGAGCACCACCCAGCCGAGCACGAACCAGCCGACCATCACCACCACGGAGATCTGACCCACCATGAGCACCCCCTCGACGACGACGTCGAAGAAGTCCATCGGCGCGCTCACCGCCGCGCTGCTCGCCGCCTGCATCGCGTTCCAGCTCAACGCCAGCATGCTCAGCCCCGCGCTGGTCACCATGGCGCGGGAGCTCCACACGGACGACGCGACGATCGGCCTCTCGCAGACCCTGTACTTCACGCTCGCCGCACTGTTCTCCCTGTTCCTGCCCCGCCTGTCGGACATCGTCGGGCGGAAGCGCGTGCTCGTCGGCATGCTCGCGGTGATGCTCGTCGGCAGCGTCGTCGCCGCGCTCGCGGTGAACGTCCCGATGCTCTTCGCCGGCCGCATCATCCAGGGCGTCACCGGCCCGGTGGTGCCGATCTCCCTGCTCGTCCTGCGCAACGAGATCACCGACCCGAAGCGCTACGGCGCTGCCCTCGGCCTGCTGACCGCGGTCAACGGCGGCATCGCCGGGATCGACGCCCTGGCCGGCGGCTGGATCGCGACGAACTTCGGCTTCCGGGGCATCTTCTGGGTGATCGCGGTCGTCACGATCGTCGCCCTGGCGCTCGTCGCCGTCTGGGGCGTCGAGTCGCGTCCGTCGGCGGGCACCAGGATGGACTGGGTCGGCGTCGTCCCGCTCGTCGTCTCGGTCGGTGCGCTGCTGACGGCGTTCAACGAGGCCGGCAAGCTCGGCGCCGCGAACCCGGTGCTCGTGGTCGGCGGGATCGTCGTCGCCCTCGCGGCCTTCGCCGTGTTCTGGGCGGTCGAGTCCCGCGTCCGCGAGCCCCTCGTCGAGACCCGGTTCCTCAAGCGCCGGGCGACCTGGGCGCTCCTCGCGACGACGTTCCTCACGATGACCGGCGTCTTCGCGGTCGTGAACGGCCTGGTCACGTCGCTCGCCCAGAACGGCGACGCGGGCTTCGGGATGGAGCCCGACCTCGCCTCGCTCGTGTTCCTCACGCCGTACGCGCTGGTCGGCTGGATCGTCGGACCGTTCGCCGGTCGGCTCGCCCCGACGCTGGGCTACCGTGCCGTGCTGCGCGTCGGACTGGTCGGCAGCATCGTCGCCACCGTCCTGATGGCGTTCGTCGGCGTGCACTCGCTGCCGGTCCTCGTCGCCACCACCGTGCTCATCGGCATCACGTACGCCGGCATCGCGAACATCATCCTGAACGGCCTGGGCATCGTGCTCTCCCCGGACTCGAACCCCGGGTTCCTGCCGGGCCTCAACGCCGGTGCGTTCAACCTCGGCGCGGGCGTCAGCTTCGCCGTGCTGCCGGCGCTGCAGATCGCGCTCGGGGTCGGCGGGTCCTCGGGTACCGCCGGCTACTCCGGTGGGATGCTGCTCGGAGCCGTCATCACGACCGCCGCCCTGGCGATCTCGTTCCTCATCCCCCGACCGGAGGATGCCGAGACACCCGCCATCGGCCGACAGAAGGAGAGCGTCCGATGACCGAGACCATCGTGATCGTCGGGTCGTTGAACGCGGACCTGGTCGTCCGGACGGACCGCTTCCCGAAGCCCGGCGAGACCCTGCACGGATCCGACCTCGCGATCCTGCCGGGCGGCAAGTCCGCCAACCAGGCCGTCGCTGCCGGGAGGCTCGGGGGCACGGTGCGCATGATCGGTGCGGTCGGCGACGACGGGAACGGCGCGCTGCTCCGCGACTCCGTCGCGGCTGCGGGTGCGGACACGACGCACGTCGCCGTCCGGGAGGGGACGGCCACCGGCACCGCCGTGATCACCGTCGACGCCCACGGTGAGAACACCATCGTGATCTCCGGCGGCGCGAACGCGACCCTCACCACGGACGACCTGCCCGCCGAGGCCTTCCGTGACGCCGCTGTCCTCGGCCTCTGCCTCGAGGTGTCCATCGACGTGGTGCTCGCCGCCGCCCGCGCGGCACACGAGGCCGGCGTCACGGTCCTGACGAACCTGTCCCCGTTCGGCGACGTGCCGCGCGAGCTGCTCGACCTGACGGACGTGCTGCTGGTCAACGAGCACGAGGCCGCCGCACTCGGTGACCACGGCGTCGCCCGGTCGATCGTGACCCGCGGGGGCGACGGCTCGGTCGTGCACGACGGCGGCACCGCGCCCGTCGAGGTCCCCGCGGTGCCCGTCGAGGCCGTCGACACCACGGGCTGTGGTGACGCGTTCATGGGTGCCGTGGCGCTCCGACTCGCTGCTGGTGACACGCTCCTCGACGCCGCACGGTTCGCCGCCGGTGTCGGGGCCTACGCTGCGACCGGGGCAGGCGCGCAGGCGTCCTACCCGACCACGGCGCAGCTCGAGGCGTTCCTGCGGGCGTAGGCCGAGCCTCCTGGCGGTCATGGCGACCCCGCTGCGGCCGCTAGCGTTGCGGGATGCGCGTGGGAGTCCTCGACATCGGGTCCAACACCGGTCACCTGCTGGTGGTCGACGCCCACGGCGGCGCCGCGCCGCTGCCGGCGTCCTCCTTCAAGCAGGCGCTCCGGCTCGCTGAGCACCTCGACGAGCGGGGCGCGGTGACGCCGGCCGGCATCGACGCCCTCACCGGGTTCGTCGCCGAGTCGGTCCGGGTCGCGGAGGACCGCGGGTGCGAGGACATGCTCGGGTTCGCGACCTCGGCCGTGCGTGACGCGGTGAACTCCGAGGCGGTTCTGGCGCACGTGCAGGACCGGACCGGCGTCGAGCTCGCCGTGCTGTCCGGGTCGGACGAGGCCCGGCTGACGTTCCTCGCCGTGCGGCGCTGGTTCGGCTGGTCCGCCGGACGGCTGGCCGTGTTCGACATCGGAGGTGGGTCGCTCGAGATCGCCGGCGGTGCTGACGAGGCGCCGGACGTCGCGTGGTCGATGCCGATCGGCGCCGCGCGGCTGGCGCGGTCGTTCTTCGCCGACGGGACGCCCACCGAGGACGACGTCCGCCGCCTCCGGCACGACATCCGCGTCGAGATCGCCCGAGATGCCGGCAGACTCCTCCGATCGGGGGTTCCGGACCGGGCCGTCGCGACCTCCAAGACGTTCCGGTCGATCGCCCGCATCTGTGGGGCGGCGCCGTCGGCCTCCGGGCCCCTCGTCGCACGGTCGCTCGACGGCGACGTCCTCCGGGCGAAGCTGCCCTCGCTGCTGCAGATGTCCGTCGACGAGCTCGCGACGCTGCCCGGGGTCTCTCCGAGTCGGGCGCACCAGGTCGTGCCGGGAGCGCTCGTCGCTGAGGCGTGCCTGGACATCTTCGACCTGCCCGCGCTGGAGATCTGCCCGTGGGCGCTCCGCGAGGGCGTCATCCTCGAACGGCTCGACCAGCTGTCCGTCCTCGGGGCGCCCTAGCGGCTCCTGGCGCTCCTGGACCTCGGCGGCGCGAGCAGCCACGGGCGGATGAGCTTCGTCACGAACGGCAGCACCCAGAACGTCATGATCGGGGTGAGGACGACCGTGGTGATCAGGACGCGGGGGAACGCGGCGAGCCCGGCGAACGACGGCACGAGCAGCCCGACGACGATCGTGAACGCGAGGTTCACCGGGAAGAACCCGAGCCAGATGCTCACGGCCTGCTTCCACCGCGGGGGAGCGCTCGACGACGGGGCGTCCTGGGGGACGTCGAACCAGCCCTCGATCCCGGTGCGCTTCTCGACGCGGGACTCCACCACGAGGTCGCGGCCCAGGTCCAGCCAGCGCAGCCGGTCGTCGGAGTTCTCCCACGTCGACAGGGAGTCGTGGTCGGCGAAGCGGTAGAGCATGTGCCACTCGCGGGACTGGGCCCGGGAGCGGACCCACCCGGACCCGAGGAAGCCCGGGTAGCGGTTCGCCAGGTTGACCCCGGACTGCACCCAGCGGGTGACCTCGGGGATGCGCTCGGGTTCGACCAGGCGGGTGATGGACACGGTGACGGGCGGGCCGGCGGTCTCGGGTGACGACTGCAGGCTCCCAGGCTCTTGTGGAGTCATGGGACCAGTGTCGCGGACCCGTGTTTCACGCTCATGTCGGCCTGGGTAGGTTCAGCGCATGGACACGACGAACGACGCGTCCGCGGACACCGAGCGCGGGCGGCACGAGACACCGACGGAGCGCTGGGACCGCAACTGGATCGACATCCAGCAGGAGCTCCGGATCGTGCAGACCGGCACGCAGATCCTGGCTGGCTTCCTGCTCACGCTGCCGTTCCAGCAGCGGTTCACGACCCTGACGGATGCGCAGGAGACGATCTACCTGGTGCTCGTCGTGCTCGCGGTCGTGGTCACCGTCGTCGCGCTGTCCGCCGTCGCGACGCACCGGCTCGTCTTCCGACAGCGGCAGAAGCACGACCTGGTCCGGGTCGGGAACGCCATCCTGCTGACGGCGCTCATCGCGAGTGCTCTGCTGTTCGCGGGGACGGTCCTGTTCGTGTTCGACGTGGTGCTCGGCGACGTCGGCGGGATCATCGGCGGCACGGCCGTCTTCGTGGGGACCGCGCTGCTCTGGACGGCACTGCCGTTCTCGCTGCGCAGGACGCGCCGCGACGACGGCTAGCTGGCCTGCTTCTTGGCCGCGGGCTTCTTGGTTGCCGGCTTCTTCGCGGGAGCCTTCTTCGCGGGAGCCTTCTTCGTCGCCGCGGGCGACGCGTCGTCGGCCCCGGACGACCGCGAGCCGCTCGACGGACGCGACCCCGAGCCTCCCGTCCGCTTCTTGTCCACGGACGCGCGCAGCGCGGCCATCAGGTCGATGACGTCACCGCCCTCGTCGTCGTCGGACGAGGCCTGCTCGCCGAACGTCGCGGCGGTGTCGACGTCGTCGCCGGACTCGAGCTTGGCGTCGATGAGCTGCTGGAGTTCCGCCTGGTACTCGTCCGTGTAGCGGTCGGGGTCGAAGTCCGTCGACATGCTCTCGACCAGGGACGACGACATCTTCAGCTCGTTCGCGCTCACCTTCACCGAGGTGTCGAGCGCCTTGAAGTCCGCGGACCGGACCTCGTCGCCCCACAGGAGCCCCTGCAGGAGCAGCACGTCGTCGTGGACGCGGAGCACGCCGAGCCGGGTCTTCTGGCGGAGCGTGAACTGCACGACGGCGAGACGGTCGGTCTCCTCGAGGGTGCGTCGGAGCAGGACGTAGGCCTTCGGGGAGCGGGAGTCCGGTTCGAGGTAGTAGGTCTTCTCGAACATCATCGGGTCGACCTGCTCGACGGGGACGAACTCGAGGACCTCGATCTCGTGCGACTGCTCCTGGGGCAGCTTCTTGAAGTCGTCGGCGGTGAGGACGACGGTCTTCTCGCCGTCGTCGTAGGCGCGCTCGATGTCGGCGTACTCGACCTCGTGCCCGAGCTCACACACCCGCTTGTACCGGATGCGGGCCTTGTCCTCGTCGTGGACCTGGTGCATGGAGACGTCGTGGGTCTCGGTGGCGGCGTAGACCTTGATCGGCACGTTCACCAGCCCGAACGCGATGGAACCCTTCCAGATCGACCTCATCCCCACATGATGCCCGTGTGCGCCCGGGAACGCCCGGGTGCGGGGCACGAGCCGAGCACGGACCGAGCCACCACCGAGCACGATGGGCCCATGAGCCAGCTGGACAAGGACGACCCGCGCACGCAGTACGCCCGCCCGCCGTTCCCCGCGCAGACGCAGCAGGGATCGGGCCGGGCCAGCGAGATGGACCCGCCGCCGGACCACGGCGAGACGAGCTACGTCGGCACGGGCCGGATGCGCGGGTACCGGGTGCTCGTGACGGGGGCCGACTCGGGGATCGGCCGCGCCGCCGCGATCGCGATGGCGAAGGAGGGCGCCGACGTCGTCCTGAACGCCCTGCCCGAGGAGATCGACGACCTGACCGAGGTCCGCGACCTGATCGGTGACCTGGGGCGCAAGGCGGTCATGTTCCCGGGCGACCTCACCGACGAGGCCTTCTGCCAGGAGCTCGTCCGGACGGCCGTCAGCGAACTCGGTGGGCTCGACGCGCTCGTGCTCGTCGCCGGCACCCAGCAGGTGCACGAGGACGTCACCCAGCAGTCGACCGCGGACTTCGACCGCACCATGAAGGTCAACCTCTACGCGATGTTCTGGCTGGTGCGCGAGGCCGTGCCGCACATGGCCCCCGGCAGCGCGATCGTCACGACGAGCTCGGTGTCCGCGTACCAGCCGCAGGACCGGATGATCGACTACGCGGCGACGAAGGCCGCGATCATCACGTACACGAACGGCCTCGCCCGCCAGCTCGCGGCGAAGGGCATCCGCGCGAACACCGTCGTGCCGGGCCCCGTGTGGACGCCGCTGCAGCCGATCAGCTACCCGGGTGACGAGATCGCCGCGTACGGGCAGGACACCCCGTTCGGTCGTCCGGCGCAGCCCGTCGAGCTGGGCAGCGCGTACGTGTACCTGGCGGGTCCCGAGTCCTCGTACACGTCCGGGACGACGCTGACGGTGGCGGGAGCGACCGGGGTCGCGCTGTGAGTCCCACGGCGCGGACGGGCTCAGCGGCGCGGAAGACCACCGTGCTGGTCGGGGACCGCCGGCTCGCCCTGACGAACCTCGACAAGGTGCTCTACCCGGAGACCGGCACGACGAAGGGCCGGGTCATCGAGTACTACGAGCACGTCGCGCCGTGGATGATCCCGCACGTGAAGGACCGACCGGTCACCAGGAAGCGCTGGGCGAACGGCGTCGACGGCAAGGTCTTCTTCGAGAAGAACCTGCCCGACTCCGCCCCCGACTGGGTCCGGCACCACACGATCGAGCACTCCGACCACGACAACGAGTACCCGATCGTCGACGACCTCCCGACGCTGGTGTGGATGGCACAGCAGGCCGCGCTCGAACTCCACGTCCCGCAGTGGCGGTTCGGTCCGCGCGGCGGGAAGCAGGACCCGGACCGCCTGGTGCTGGACCTCGACCCGGGCGAGGGCGTCGGGCTCGCCGAGTGCGTCGAGGTGGCCGTGGCCGCGCGGGAGATCCTGCACGGCATGGGCCTCGACCCGTACCCGGTGACGTCCGGCTCGAAGGGCATCCACCTCTACGCGGCCCTCGACGGCCGCGCCTCGACGGACCAGGTGTCCGAGGTGGCCCACGAACTGGCCAAGGCACTCGAGCAGGACCTGCCCGACCTGGTGCTCTCCTCGATGAGCCGGGCGGAGCGCCGGGGCAAGGTCTTCGTCGACTGGTCACAGAACAACGGCAACAAGACGACGATCGCGCCGTACTCCCTGCGCGGGCGCGACCGCCCGACGGTCGCCGCGCCGCGCACGTGGAAGGAGCTCACGGAGAAGGGACTCGCCCAGCTGACGCTCGACGAGGTGCTCGAACGCCTGCAGGACCACGGGGACCTCCTCCACCCGGTCGCCGCCGGCGCCCTCTCCGTCGGCCGACCGGACGCCGGCCACTGGGACAGCGACCGCACGCAGGCCGCCAACGACGCGGAACGCGAAGAGCGGACGGGAGGCGCGGCGAACGACCGCCTGACGACCTACCGTTCCAAGCGTGACGCGTCCAAGACCCCTGAGCCGGTCCCGCAGGACGCGCCGACGGTCCGGAAGGACGGCACCCCGACCTTCGTCATCCAGGAGCACCACGCCACCCGCGACCACTACGACTTCCGGCTGGAGCACGACGGCGTGCTCGTGAGCTGGGCGCTGCCGAAGGGGGAACCGACCGACCCGGGGAAGAACCACCTCGCGGTGATGACCGAGGACCACCCGCTCGAGTACGGCTCCTTCGAGGGGACGATCCCGCACGACGAGTACGGCGGGGGCACGGTGACCCTGTGGGACGACGGCACGTACGACCTCGAGAAGTGGCGCGAGGGCGAGGAGGTCATCGTGACGTTGCACGGCCGGACGAACGGGAACCGCCGGCTCGCGCTCCTGCACACCCGCGGGCGTGGGAAGGGGCGGGAGGGCGACGAGAAGAACTGGCTCATCCACCGGACGAAGGACCAACCCGACCCCGGGGCGGACGGCACCCGATCGGAGGATGCGGGACGAGCCTCCCGTCCGGCACCCGGCGCCGGACGCAGGACGCACGACGGTGCGCCCAAGGAGCACGACGAGGGCGGTCCGCGCATCGCCCGGGCGGCCGAGGCCGACACCGACCCGGTGGAGCGTCGGACGATGCAGGCCACGCTCGCCAAGGGGGAGCCGACGCTCGACCCGGCCGAGTGGGCGTTCGAGATGAAGTGGGACGGCGTCCGGGCGCTCGCGACGGTCCGTGACGGTGCGGTCTCGCTGCGCAGCCGGAACGGCAACGACCTGACGGCGCAGTACCCGGAGCTCGCGGAACTCGGGCAGCGGGCCGGCGTCGACGGGGTCTTCGACGGCGAGGTGGTGGCGCTCGACGACCGCGGCCGACCGAGTTTCCAGCTCCTGCAGAACCGGATGGGACTCACGAAGCAGCGCGAGGTGGCGGCGGCACGTGCCCAGACGCCGGTGCGGTTCCTGCTGTTCGACGTGCTCGAGGCCGACGGACACGAGCTGACCCGTCTCGGCTACGAGCACCGGCGGCAGGCCCTCGAGACGGTCGTCGACGCGGGCGGTGCGATCGAGGTCCCGCCGGCGTACGAGGGCGACCTCGCGCAGGCCATGGCGGACTCGGGGGAGCGCGGACTCGAGGGCGTCGTCGCGAAGAAGCGCTCCTCGCGGTACGCGGAGGGACGACGCTCCGAGTCGTGGCTCAAGCTCAAGCACCACGCCACGCAGGAGGTCGTCGTGGCCGGCTGGAAGCCCGGGAGCGGACGGCGCGAGGGTGGCATCGGGTCGCTGCTCCTCGGCATCCCCGGACCCGACGGGCTGCGCTACGTGGGGAAGGTCGGCACCGGCTTCCGCGACCGGGACCTCGACGAGATCGCCGACGTGCTCGGTCCCCTGGAACGGGAGGACTCGCCGCTCCTCGACGTCCCACGACCGGACGCGCGGGACGCCCACTGGGTGGACCCGGAGCGTGTGGGTGAGGTCGAGTTCGCGGAGTGGACGGCGGACGGGCGTCTCCGGCAGCCGTCGTGGCGGGGCTGGCGTCCGGACAAGGCGCCGGAGGACGTCGTCCTGGAGTGATCCCGTCCACGTTCCGCATGCGTCCGCATGAGGTCCGCTGGAGGCGAACTTCCGTCCCCCGATCCTCGGCGCCACGGGGGACGATTCCCCCGCTCGTGCCGGGATGCCGGGGACCGGCTGTTACGTTCGCGGGACGAAAGGGGGTGCGGGATGACCAGCAACTACCTGCCACCGTTCTCCGCAACGGAGCGCGTCGACCACCCGGAGGACGACGCACCCGAGGGGCCGGCACACCCGGCTCCTGCGGACACGGACCACGAGGCGACGTACGCGGACTTCCTGGGCGACCAGGTCGAGGACTGACACCGCTCCGCCCACCAGGGTCCTCGACGGACTCCGGGCGGGGCGGCCCGTGCGCCGGATCAGGGGACGCACGGACCGCCGCGAAGCGCCGTGACCGGCCGTTCAGGGCGACCGGCCACGGCGCGCTCGACCCCGTCGGCACGCAGTGCCGACGGGAGGCCCACAGAACAAGACGTCCCGAGGACGGCGATCGTCACGCTGCGCCCCGAGATCCAGACGGAGGACTCCCCCTGACTGAGGACCACCCGCTCTCCGCCCTGTCGGACGCGTCGCTCGTCGAACGGTCGGCCGACGGCGACGCACAGGCCTTCGGCGTGCTCATCCGCCGGTACGGCCCGCTCATGCGCGCCTACGCCGCACGGATCCTCGGGCACGGCGACGGCGAGGCCGACGACGCCGTGCAGGAGGCAGCACTCCAGGCCTGGCAGCGCATCGACCGGGTGGAGGACCCCGACCGTGTGCGGTCCTGGTTGTTCCGGATCGCAGCGAACAAGGCGCTCGACCGGCTCCGACGGCGGCACCCGCACCTCGACCTCGAGGCGGTGCCGGACCGGGCGGACGAACGACCCGTCGACGAGGTGGTCGTCGCGCGGATGCAGGTCGACGCGCTCGCCCGGGTGGTCCGGAACCTCCCGGACGCACAGCGAGCAGTGTGGGTCCTGCGGGAGATCGGCGGGGCGTCCTACGCGGAGGTCGCAGACCAGACCGGGTTGACCGTCACCGCCGTCCGGGGACTGCTCGCCCGGGCCCGCCAGGCCGTGCTGACGCAGATGGAGGGGTGGCGATGAACGACGACGACGTCGACGACCGCCACGGCGCCTTCACCCTCGACGAGCTCGCTGACTACCTGGACTCCGGCCGGGACCCCGTGCGGCCCGAGATCGAGGCGGACGCCGAGGCGAGCGCCGCACTCCGACGGCTCGAACAGCTGCGGGAGGCCTCGGCCGACCTGCTCGACGCGGACGTCCGAGCTGCCGGCGCCGCTGACGAGGACTGGATCGCGCGCGTGGTGGCGAGCATCAGGACGACCGCGCACGCCGGGCGTGACATCCCGGTGCCCGACGACGACCCGACGTCCCACCTCGTCGTGACCGAGGGGGCGATCCGCGGGCTCGTCCGGGCGCTCGGGGACGGCATGCCGGGCGTCCTCGTCCGGAAGACCCGGTTCACCGGCGATGTGACGACTGCAGGCGCCTCCATCGACGTCGAGGTCGTCATCGCCGTGGCGGCGGACGCGCCCTTGCGCGAGCGGGCCGATGTGCTGCGGGAGACCGTCGCTGCCGCCCTGCACGAGCACGCGCCCTTCACGGTCGCGTCGCTCACCGTCCGCGTCGCCGACGTGCTGGACCCCGAGGAGCGCGCATGACCGCCACGGACACCCGAGTCCTGTCGCGCCTGGCGACCGAAGCCGTCCTCGCGGTCCCCGGCGTCCGGTCGGTGGTGCTGCCCGGGCCGAGTCTGGCCGTCCTGGTGCGCGACGTCCGGTCGGTGCTGGACCTGCCGCGGGACGGTGGTGCGGTGCTCGTCGAGGACCGCACCATCGGGCTGCGTGTACGGGTCGTCGTCACGGTGGACGCCGACGTCTCGTCGCTGACCACGGCGCGGTCGGTGCGGGACGCACTCGGCGCCTGCGTGGAACACGCCACCGGGACCCGACCGGAGGACGTCACGGTACGGGTGGTCGAGATCGTCTGACGGGCGGCTGGCCGCCGCAGGCGCGCGCTGACCGCGGCAGAGCACGCTGCCCGCGGCAGCACGCTGCCCGCGGCAGCGCGCTGCCGGGCCAGTGCCTTCGGGCTCAGGCGGCGGGGGCGCCGTCATCTGCAGCAGCGCCACCGTCGGTCGCGGGGAGGTCCTCGCCGACCATGCTGTCGTCCTCGGTGTCGACGACGTCCGCCGCGGCGGCCTTCGCCTCGTCGATGGTGTCCTGTGACTTGCGCAGCAGGTCGTCGTTGCCGGTGGGTGCTGTCTCGCTCATGGCCCCGACGCTACGCGGGAGCGCCTGAGCCGGTCTCCCGTCGTGGTCGATGCGCGGGCTCGTAGTCGACCGCAGACGTCGGTGCCGCGGACGTCGGCATGACCGGGGCGGGCGGGGTGCCGTACGCGTCGGCAGCGTCGAGCACGGCCCGGGTCGCGGCGGCGGCGGTGCGGAGCGCGTCGGCGATGGGGAGCGCCCGGTGCGCGGGCGTCCGGACCTCGACGCCCCACGGCTCGTCGAACCCGAGGTCACGGACCGTCCGGATGAACCCGGGGATGTCCCACGCACCGGCACCGGGCAGGTACCGCCCGAGCCGGGACTCGTCCGCCAGCGTCATGCCGTTCGGGGTGTCCATCAGACCGTCGCTGAGCTCGACCGCCGCCAGGGTCGACGGCGCCAGCCCGTGGCGGATCGACGCCAGGGTCGAGCCACCCCGCAGCGCGTGCATCGCGTCGAGCAGCAGCCCGCCGTTCGGGTGTCCGGCGGTCGCGACGAAGCGGGACGCCCGCTCCACCGTCGGCAGGTTCGACCACGGCTCGGGCTCGAGCACGAGCTGCGCACCGACGCCCCGGGTCTGCTCCGCGAGCACCACCCAGTCGTCGAGCATGGCCGCGGGGGAGACCCCGGGCAGGCTGACGTCGGCGCGGGCGACGACCTGCCAGGCGCGGAGGGTCGCCGCGGCCTCGAGCAGGACCCCGCGGTCCGCGTCCACCGCCGTGGTCCGGCTGGGGCACGTCCACCAGGTGCTGAGGGTGCCGAGCTGCACCCAGACGATGCCGGCGTCGTCGAGCATCCGCCGGAGCCGGTGGAGCCCGATGGTCGCGCGGACCTCGTGGAGGTCGTCGAGGGCGAGCGAGATCCCGGAGAAGCCGGCGGCACCGACGGCGCGGACACGCTCGTCGATGGGCTCGTCGCCGTCCCAGGTCCAGGACGTCGCGAGCAGGTCGTGTTCCAGCACGGTGCACCTCCGTGTCCACGGACGCACGCTGGTCGAGTCGAGCGTCCCCGGTCCGCTTCCCTGTCAGCGGACCACGACGGCGCGTTGCGACGACGCCGTCTGGCACTGTGCTACTCGCCGCCGCTCAGGACCGGCTCACAGCCCGCCACCGACTGCGTCATCTGGTCACGATCCGCGCACGGTGCGGGTTCTCGCCGCCGGTGCGAGGTTCGCCGCTCGGTGCACTGGCACGGCCGCGCACCGGGTGGGCAGCGGCGCACCAGGCGACGGCCGGGAGGCTCGGCACGCGTCCGGCGCGCACCGTCACGTCTGCGACGGTGCCGGTCCCAGCGTCGTGCGGACGGTCCCGACGCCCTCGACCGCCCCGGCGAGCACCGACCCGGGAGCGACCACGCCGACCCCGTCGGGCGTGCCGGTCATCACGAGGTCACCCGGCTCCAGGCGCACGGCCCGGGACAGCTCGACGAGGACCTCGGCCACGGACCAGATCTGGTCGGCCAGGTCCCCGTGCTGGCGGCGCTCGCCGTCGACGGTGAGCTCGATCGTGCCGTGGGTCGGATCGACCTCGGCGGCGGGGACGAGCGCGCCGATCGGAGCGGAGGCGTCGAACCCCTTCGCCATGTCCCACGGTCGGCCGAGTCGCTTGGCCTCGGCCTGCAGGTCCCGCCGGGTCAGGTCGAGGCCGACGCCGTAGCCCCAGACGTGGTCGAGCGCGTCGCCGACGGGGATGTCCGCACCGCCGACGCCGATCGCCACGACGAACTCGACCTCGTGTTCGAGCCGCTCGGTCATCGGTGGGTACGGGGTTCCCGCGCCGTCGGTGACGACCGCGTCGGCCGGCTTGGCGAAGAAGAACGGCGGCTCGCGATCGGGGTCGTGGCCCATCTCGCGCGCGTGCGCCGCGTAGTTCCGTCCCACGCAGAACACGCGTCGGACGGGGAACCGCCCACCCGTCGTCGTCGGGACGGAGGGCGTTGCCGGAGCCGGGATCACGAGGTCGGTCACGACCCCAGCGTGGCACGCCCCTACTGACCCGGCGCGGCGCTCTCCGTCTCGCCCTCGCCCGGGTCGCCGCCGGTCCCGCCCTCGGCGGGCTCGTCCTGCGGCCACCCCGCGAACTGCCACGCGCCGACCGATGGGTGGTCCTCGCCCTTCGAGTAGGCGTAGGCGCGGGCGGCATCGCGTGCCTCGGACAGCTTCCCGAGCAGCTCGTCGAACCGGTCGGACCCGTCGGCCACCCGCGTGAGTGCGTCGTGCGCGAGTGCGAAGCGGTCCATCTCGTTGCGGATGAGCATGTCGAACGGTGACGTCGTCGTGCCGCGCTCGAGGAACCCGTGCACGTGCAGGTCGTCGTGGCCGTGGCGACGGTAGGTGAGCTGGTGCACGAGCGACGGGTACCCGTGGAACGCGAACACCGCGGGCGTCCCGGGGAGGAACAGCTCGTCGTAGCGCTCGTCGGAGACGGGGTGCTCGTGCTTGCGGTTGTCGCCGAGCGAGAGCAGGTCCACCACGTTCACGACGCGGACGCCGACCTCGGGCGCGTGCTTCCGGATGATGTCGGCGGCCGCGACCGTCTCGACGGTGGGGACGTCCCCGGCGCTGACCAGGACGACGTCCGCGCGGCCGACGGTCTGCTCGGTGCCGGCCCAGTCCCAGACGCCGAGGCCCGCGTCTGCGTGCGCGACGGCGTCCTCGAGCGACAGGAAGACCGGCTCGGGGTGCTTGCCGGCGACGATGACCTCGATGCGGTTCGTCGTCTCGAGCGCGTGCGCCGTCACTGCGAGGAGGGTGTTGGCGTCGGCGGGGAGCTTGATCCGCACGAGGTCCTGCTGCTTCGAGGCGACGACGTCGAGGAAGCCGGGGTCCTGGTGCGAGAACCCGTTGTGGTCCTGCCGCCAGACGTGCGACGAGAGCAGGATGGTGAGGTTCGACACCGGGGCGCGCCAGTCGATGTCGGTGGATGACTCGAGCCACTTGGCGTGCTGACCGACCATCGAGTCGATGATGTGCGCGAAGGCCTCGTACGTGTTGATGATGCCGTGGCGACCGCTCAGGACGTAGCCCTCGAGCAGCCCCTCGAGCACGTGCTCGGACAGGATCTCGGTGACGCGGCCCGTCGGCGCGATGTGCTCGTCGTCGGGGGAGTTCGCGGCCCGCCAGACGCGGGACGTGACGTCGAACACCGCGTCGAGCTTGTTCGACACGGTCTCGTCGGGTCCGAACAGCCGGAACGTCGAGGGGTTGTCGGCCATCAGCGCCGCCAGCCAGGGGCCGAGCGTGCCGGTGGAGGAGGCGTCCTCTCCAGCGGGGACGCCGTACGGGGCGAGGTCGGGTCGCTGCAGCGCGGTGCGGATCCGGCCACCGTTGGCGTGGGGCGTCGCGCTCATCCGCTTGTCGCCGACCGGTCGGATGGCCTCGAGCAACCCGGTGCCGGTGCCGTCCTCGGTGAAGAGCTCGGACGGGCCGTAGGACTCCATCCACGCCTGCAGCTGGGCGCGGTGCTCGTCGTTCTCGCGGACGGCGGGGAGCGGCACCTGGTGGGCGCGGAAGGTGCCCTCGACCTTCTCGCCGTCGACCTCCTTCGGGCCGGTCCAGCCCTTCGGGGTCTTCAGGACGATCATCGGCCAGCGGGGGCGGAGGTCGCTCGCACCGGCCATCTCGCCGGCGGCGGCGCGGGCGGCCTGGGCCCGGGCAGCGGCCTGGATGTCGTCGATGGACGCCAGCGCGCGGCGCAGGGCCCCGTCGAACAGCGCGTGCACGGCGAAGGGGTCGTCGTCGACACGGGAGGAGTCGACGATGATCGGGTCGTAGCCGAGCCCGCGGAAGTACGCGGTGAGGTCCTCGGTGGGGATGCGCGCGAGCACCGTCGGGTTCGCGATCTTCCACCCGTTGAGGTTGAGGATCGGCAGCACGGCACCGTCCGCCACGGGGTCGAGGAACGTGTGGGCCTGCCACGACGCGGACAGCGGCCCGGTCTCGGCCTCGCCGTCGCCGACGACGCAGGTCACGACGAGGTCGGGGTTGTCGAGCGCGGCACCGTACGCGTGCGCGAGGGAGTACCCGAGCTCACCGCCCTCGTTGATCGACCCGGGCGTCTCCGGGGCCGCGTGCGAGGGGAAGCCGCCGGGGAACGAGAACTGCTTGAAGAACTGCTGCAGCGTGGTGCCCGGGTAGAGCTCCTGCCAGGTGCCCTCGAGCCAGGCGTTCGCGTTCATCGCCGGGCCGCCGTGCCCGGGGCCGCAGATGTAGAGCATGTCCCGGTCGGTCGACGTGATCAGCGCGTTGCAGTGCGCGTACACGAGGTTCAGCGCGGGGGACGTGCCCCAGTGCCCGAGGAGCCGCGGCTTGATGTCGTCCGGCGTGATCGGGTGCTCCAGCAGCGGGTCGTCGAGCAGGTAGATCTGCCCGACGGTGAGGTAGTTCGCGGCGCGCCACCAGGCGTCGATCGCGCGGATCCGGTCAGTCGTGGGCAGGTGCTCGGGGGCCATGACCCCACGGTACGGACCCCACCGCAGGACGGTTCCAGAAACTCGTCCAATCCGTTCGGGAGGGGGTACCGAATCATCAGCACAGGGCAAACGCCCAGAGCACTTCCCGGCCTCGTCCGGCCAGGACTCGACCAACTCACAGAAGAGGAACGAAACCATGCGCAAGATCACCAAGACCACGGTCTCCCTCGCCGCCGCTGGCGCGATCATCCTCACCGGTGCCGGGTTCGGCGTCTCCGCCGCGCAGGCCACCCCCACGATCCACACGGTCGCCTCGTCCTCCTCCAAGATCCCCGCCCCCGTCGCATCGGTCCCCGAGGTCCTCGGCGGCAACACCTCCGTCGCCCTCGACAAGGGCTTCACCGACGCCCTCACCTCCCTGAAGCTCACCCCCGGCGTCTCCGGCTCCGCGAAGCTCGCTGACGGTGCCGTGTCGTTCCCGATCACCGCCGGGTCCGTCACCTACTGGAGCCCGGACGGCAACTACCGCCCCTACGTCCAGGGCCTGCTCAACCACGACGACTCCGGCCTGACCCTCAAGGCCGGCGACACCACCGTCACGCTGGAGAACTTCGTCGTGAACCCCGGCTCTTCCAAGCTCTACGGCGACGTCCTCGTCAACGGTGAAGTCGCCGCGCCGAACGCGTACCTGTTCTCCCTCCACGGCGGGTCGCTGAAGGCGCTGCAGCTCGAGGGTGACAACGCGATCCTCACCGGCACCACCGTCCACATCTCCCCCGACGCCGCGAAGCTGCTCAACAGCACCTTCAAGACCGACGCCGTCAAGGCAGGCCTCCTCGTCGGGACCGCCACGATCACCGCACAGATCAAGTAACACCCCCGCGGGCACGACCCGCACAGCACCACACACGAGAACGCCGCCCCCTCCTCGGGGGCGGCGTTCTCTGCGTTGCACCACCCACGCGCGAATCGACCCATTACGGGCGCGATGGGAAGCGGAAACGCGCGTGGGGGGTCGGAACGAACGACCTCCGACGCGCGAAACGACCCGCCACGCGCGGAACGACCACCTGCGCAACAGCGCCCAGCGCCCAGCACCCCCCCCGGGTGGTCAGGGGCGCCGGCGCCACCAGTGCCGGGGCCGGGCGTCACGCTCGGCCTGCTCGGCAGCGCGGGCGGCCGAGGCCATCCGGGCCTCCCGACGCTCGCGCCAGGCCTGCACCTCGGCGTCGACGTCGCGCATCGGCGTCACCACGGGCGGCCCGCCGAGGAGCTGACGACGGGCCTCCTTCACCCGGGCGTTGAAGTCGACGAGGACGTCTCGGACGTCGGACTCCACTGAGAGTGCGTCCAGGTGGTCGTCGAGCTCGGCGTCCTCGGTCCGCAGGGCCAGTGCGGGCGGGGCGATGCCGCGGATGTCCTCGCGCTCGATCTTCGACTTGATCCACCAGTCGGGGTCGTGCTGGCCGTCGAGTCCGGGCAGGGGCTTGCCGTGGTACGGGTTGCCCTCGAAGACCCCGCGCCGCTCTGCTTCCTCGATCTGGGCCCGTGCGTGGGCGGCCACGTCGGCGGCCTTGAGCAGCCGGCGTTCCTCGCGCACCTCGTCCGGGTCGAGCGATCCGCGTTCGATCTCGCTCTCGACGAGCTGCTGGTAGCGGTAGCGGGCGGCCCTCCGGAGCCGGTCCATCCGTGCGTCGACGTCGTTCATCGTCAGACCATGATGCCCCGCACGACCGACGGCGCACCCAGGCCGCACACCCCGGACACCCCGTCGGAGCCGTCCCCTCCGAGAACCTCCACGGCAGCGGTGGTCCACGGTCTGGTGCATGGACTCACTGCCCCTCTGGCTGCTCGTCGTCGTCTTCGTGGCCGGCGCGGCCGTGATCTGGGTCGCCGGCATCCAGCTCTCGAAGACGACCGACGTGCTCGACGCCCGCCTGCACCTCGGCAGCGCACTCGGCGGCCTCATCGTGCTCGCCGTCGCCACGAACCTGCCCGAGATCGCCATCACCGTCAGCGCCGGGCTCTCCGGGTCGATCGAGGTCGCAGCGGGCAACATCCTCGGCGGCATCGCCCTGCAGACCGTCGTCATCGCCGTCCTCGACGCATTCGGCAAGCGCGGGAAGGGCGTGAAGCCGATCACCTACCGCGCGGCCTCGCTGACCCTGGTGCTCGAGGCGGTCGTGGTCGTCGCGGTCCTCGGCGTCGTGATCGCCGGTAGCCAGCTGCCGCCGGACCTCGTCGTCGCCCGCCTGACCCCGGACGTCGTCCTCATCGCGGCGATCTGGCTCGTCGGGCTGTTCCTGGTGCAGCGCGCGAGCAAGGGCCTGCCGTGGCACGAGAGCGGGCACGCGCCCGACGCCAGCCCGCACGCCGCGGGGCACCGCACCCGCAAGCCGGACGCGTCGAAGCCGATGAGCACCAGGAAGGCCGCGATCGTCTTCGCGGTGTCCGCCCTCGCCACCCTGGTCGCCGGTGTCGTGCTCGAGCAGGCCGGGGACGCGGCGTCCAGCAAGATCGGGCTCTCCGGCGTGCTGTTCGGCGCGACCGTCCTGGCCTTGGCGACGAGCCTGCCGGAGATCTCCACGGGCCTCCAGGCCGTGAAGCAGGGCGACGACAACCTGGCGGTCTCCGACATCTTCGGCGGCAACGCCTTCCTGCCGGTGCTGTTCCTCGTCGCCACCCTGCTGTCCGGCAAGGCGGTGCTGCCGCAGGCGAACGCCAGCGACGTCTACCTGACCGCCCTGGCGGCCGTGCTGACGCTCGTCTACGCGGTCGGGCTGGTGTTCCGGCCGCAGCGCCGGATCGCGGGGATGGGCGTCGACTCGTTCGTCGTCGTCCTGCTCTACCTACTCGGCGTCGCGGGCCTCGTCGCCATCAGCATCGGCTGACCCGGACTCCGAGCCGGAACCGGACTCCGCCCCGGACACCTCCTCGATCGTCAACGCCGCCTGGATGAGCGCCAGGTGCGACAGCCCCTGCGGGATGTTGCCCATGAAGGCCCCGTCCTCGGCGCTGAGCATCTCGCTGAACAGCCCCACGTCGTTCGCCTGCGCGACCATGTCGTCCATCAGGCTGCGTGCGTCGTCGACCCGCCCGACGCAGGCCAGCGCGGCCGCGAGCCAGAACGAGCACGCGACGAACGGCGACTCCTCGACCTCCATGCCCGAGTACCGGTAGACGAGCGGCCCCTGCTGCAGCTGCTCCTCGATCGCCCGGATCGTCGACTCCATGCGCGGGCCCCGGTCGAAGGCACTCATCGCGTGCAGCAGGATCGAGGTGTCGAGCTTGTCGGTGCCCGGGTACATCACGTAGTGCCCGAGCTCCTCGTTCCAGCCGTTCTCGGAGACCCAGTCCTCGATGAGCTCGCGGTTCTCGATCCACTTCTCGCGCGGGCCGTCGATCATCCCGGCGTCGTGCAGCTCCACGGCCGCGTCGAGTGCCTGCCAGCAGCCGATCTTGCTCGTGACGTAGTGCTGCGTCTCCTCGAGCTCCCACATGCCCGAGTCCGCCTCTGGCCAGCGGTGGCAGGCGTCGTCGGCGAGGTCCTGGAGCACCGCCGCGGACTTGCGGTCGAGGACGTTGCCGGCCCGGACGTACTGCCGGAGGATCTCGAAGACGTCACCCCAGACCCCGAGCTGCAGCTGGTTGCCAGCACGGTTGCCGATGGTGACGGGCCCGATGCCGTTCCACCCGGGCACGTCGCGCTCCTCGACGTCGTCGGTCTTCGAACCGTCGAGCGCGTAGAAGATCGGCATGGTCTCGTCGTGCTCGGCGATCGTGCGCATCATCCACGACACCGCGGCGTGGGTCTCCTCGCGCAGGCCGAACCGCGTCAGGGCGTGCACCGTGTACGACAGGTCGCGCACCCAGGCGAACCGGTAGTCCCAGTTCTTCCCGCCGCGGCGGTCCTCGGGCAGGCTCGTCGTCGGCGCCGCGGCGATGGCCCCGGTGGGGGAGAAGATGAGCAGCTTCAGCGCCAGGGCGCTCCGCTGCACGGCCTCGGCCCACGGTCCGTCGTACGTGAACTCGTCCGACCACGACGACCAGTTGGCGATCGTCCGGTCGATGCCCTCGAGCGTGCGCGCCGGCTCCGGCATGAAGATCGGCTCGTCGTGCGTGCCGACGATGGTCAGGATGTGCTTCGAGCCCTCGGCCGTGTGGAAGCGCCCCGAGAAGCGGGGCCCGTCGTCGTGCACGGGCTCGAACCCCTGCTCGACGATCGCGATGGTCACGCCGTCGATGCCGATCACCGTGCCGTTCGCCGTGTCGAGCCGCCTCGGTTCCGCGGTGTTCAGGAGGGTGCCGGGGACGACCGCCCACTCCATCTCGACGGAGCCGTCGACGCCCTGCACGCAGCGGCCGATCTCTGCCCATGGCAGCCGACCGGCGACACCGGTCACCATCGCGTCCGTCACGGTGACGCTGCCGGCCGACGTGGTCCACGTGGTGACGAGGACGTTCGTGCCGGGCAGGTAGCGCCGCGACGCGGTGGCGTCGTCGGCGACCGGGCGCAGCGCCACGTGGCCGCCGTGCTCGGCGTCGACGATGCTCGAGAAGACGGGCGGCGAGTCCATCGAGGGGATCGGCAGCCAGTCGATGCGGCCGTCCCGGGCGATGAGCGCCACGGTCCGGCCGTCCCCGATCGCGCCGTACGAGCGCAGCGGCACGTACCCGTCGGTGCGCTCCTCGTTGTCGGAGGCGTCGGGAGTGTCTCTCGTGCGTTCTGGCATGCCTCCATGCTGCCCGGATGCCCTGCGGGTGAGCATCCCGCGGCGTACCCCGCCCACCGGAGCCGAGCCGAGCCTCCAGACCGGTCACAGGAGCCGGGTTGTGCATCCCGGGCGTGTCGCGCTAGTGTCGCTCTCCTGCCCGCCCTGGGCAGGACCTGCCAGCGGCAGGACACCGGAAGGACCGCGCATGCGCGCCGTGCAGTATCCCGAACAGCGGGTCGAGCTCCAGCTCGATGCGCTCGCGGTGCTGCCCGAAGAGCGCAGCACGCAGCAGTCCACCGGCAACCCCGCGTAGGCACGACCGTCACACGACGCCCCCGTGCCCACCCGGCCCGGGGCGTCGCTCGCCGTCCTCCTCGCGTCCGTCACGGACGCCGCGTCCGCCACGGACCCCGCGTCCGTCAGGACGCTCGGTCCACACCGGACAGGAGGCCCGGCACAGTTCCGCCTCGGACCGTCACCACGAAGAGACGAGACGAGACGAGAAGAAGCAATGCAGAAGATCACCGGCCGGCTGCTGTCCTGGGCGTCGCTGCTCGAGGAGAACACGGAGCAGCAGGCCCGCACCACCGCAGCGATGCCCTTCGTGTTCCCGCACGTGGCCCTGATGCCGGACGCCCACCTGGGCCTCGGCGCGACCGTCGGGTCCGTCATCCCAACGCTCGGCGCCGTGATGCCCGCAGCGGTGGGCGTCGACATCGGCTGCGGCATGATCGCCGTGCGCACGCAGTTCACCCGCGCCGAGCTGCCGGAGGACCTGCAGCCCCTCCGCGAGCAGATCGAGCGCGCGATCCCGCTGTCCGCAGGTGCCACGAACCGGAAGGTCGTCGCGACCGCCGCACCGCGGATCGCCGAGCTCGAGACGATGGCCGAGGCCGCCGGGTTCGACCCGGCAGGCGCCCTGAAGGGCTGGCGGAACCAGCTCGGCACCCTCGGGTCCGGCAACCACTTCATCGAGGTCAGCGTCGACGAGGAGGACCGGGTCTGGCTGTTCCTGCACTCCGGGTCGCGCGGGGTCGGAAACAAGATCGCGCAGCGGCACATCGCCGTCGCCAAGGCAGCGATGACGACCTGGTGGATCGAGCTGGCGGACCCCGACCTGGCGTACCTGGTCGAGGGCACGCCCGAGTTCGACCGGTACATCGCCGAGCTCCGGTGGGCGCAGCACTTCGCCCTGCTGAACCGCGAGGAGATGATGGACCGCGTCGTCCGGCAGCTGTCCGAGGTGATGGGACAGCCCGTCGACGAGCGTGAGCGGATCAACTGCCACCACAACTTCACGCAGCGCGAGGAGCACTGGGGGAAGTCCGTGTGGGTGTCCCGCAAGGGTGCGATCCAGGCGCGGAAGGGGCAGCTCGGGCTGATCCCCGGGTCGATGGGCACGGCGTCGTACGTCGTCGAGGGGCGGGGGAACAAGCCCTCGCTGGAGTCCTCGCCGCACGGGGCCGGCCGGATGTACTCGCGGTCGGCAGCTCGCCGGACGTTCACCCACGAGCAGCTCCGCGCCGCGATGGTCGGGATCGAGTACCGCGACACGGACGCGTTCCTCGACGAGATCCCGGCGGCCTACAAGCCGATCGACCAGGTGATGGAGGACGCCCGTGACCTCGTCACGATCCGGCACACGCTGCGTCAGGTCGTCAACGTGAAGGGCGACTGACGGGCAGTCGGACTGACGGGCTGACTGACTGTCGGACGGGAGGCGCGGTGCGGGCCCGCACCGCGCCTCCCGGCCTGCCTGTGTCTCCTGTCCGCACCGGGTCGCGCCGGACATCCGCAGCCGCGTCGGGCAGTGTGGTCCCCCGTGAACACCAGCGCTGAAGCCACAGCCCGCGAGACCGGACGACAGGCGCGCCGCGTGGCGGACAGCCGCTGGTTCGAGCTCACCGCGCGGGGAGGGTTCGTCGGCAGCGGCGTCGTGCACCTGCTCATCGGGTACCTGGCGATCCTGCTCGGCATCGGGAACGCCGCCGGCGGCAGCGGATCGCAGGGATCGCAGTCCGGCGAGACCGACCAGTCCGGTGCCCTCGCGCAGATCGCTGCGGTCCCCGGCGGCGTCGTCCTGCTCTGGGTCGTGGCCGTCGGCACGGCTGCGCTCTGCCTGCGCCTGATCGTCGAGGCCGTCGTCGGCGGCCGCACCGACAGCGCCCGTGCCTGGCTGGCGCGTGCGAAGAACGCCGCGAAGGCCGTCGTCTACGGCGCCATCGCCTACTCCGCGGGCTCGTTCGCGCTCGGGGCGGGGAAGAGCTCGAGCGGCTCCACCCGGAGCGCGGCGGCGAAGGCCCTGGCCACCCCGGGCGGTGTGTTCCTGCTGCTCCTCGTCGCTGCCGTCGCCGTCGCGATCGGCATCGGCCTCGTCGTGATCGGTATCCGGCGCTCCTACCGCAAGCAGCTCGTGACTCCGCCGCGCTCGGTCGAGCCGACCCTCACCGTGCTGGCGGTCGCGGGCTACGTCGCGAAGGGCATCGCGGTCACGATCGTCGGCGTGCTCGTCGCCGTCGCGGCCTTCCGGAGCGACCCCGACCAGGCGACCGGGCTCGACGGGGCCTTCGACGCCCTGCGGTCGATGCCCGGCGGGGCGGTCGTGCTCGTCGTCGTCGGCATCGGGTTCCTGGCCTTCGGCGCCTACAGCTTCCTCCGCGCGAAGTACGCCAAGATCTGACGCCCTGAGCGGTTCATCGAGGCGACCACTCGTGGGTCGTGGGTCGTGGGTCGTGGGGAGGGCACCGGGCGACGGGCACGGGGCGGCGGGCTCCGGACGACGGTGCTCGCCGCGGAGGATGACGGATCCGGTCGGCTCGGCTCGGGTTTCCCGAACCGGATCCGTCATCCCGCAGAACACGATCCACTCCCTCGCCGCGATGTCCGTCCGCGGCAGACCCGGGGCAGGGGCTGAACGCGGTGTGTGGTGGCCCGCGGTAGACCAGGGTGCATGACGACGAGCGCCACCACCGGACCGGCCCACCTGTTCTCCGACGCGGGCGCCGTCCTCGCGGAGAGCATCGTGTGGGATCCCGACCAGCACGTCCTGCGCTGGACCGACATCACCCTCGGCACGCTGAACACCGCCGACGCGTCGGGCACCCCGCTGAGCGCGGTCCCGCTGTCCCCGCCGCTGGCGTCGTTCCAGCCCAGGGACCAGGGCGGCTTCGTCGCGGCCCTCGGGGACACGGTCGTCGTCACGGACGCCGACGGCGGGAACCCGCGGACGATCGCCCGGGTGGAGCACGCCCACGCCGGCATCCGCTTCAACGAGGGCAAGTGCGACCCGTTCGGCCGCTTCCTGGTCGGCAGCATGAACCTGACGACGGGGGAGCCCGACGGCGCGCTGTACTCGGTCGAACCGGACGGCACGACCCGACTGCTCCGCGGGGGATTCGGTACGACGAACGGCTTCGAGTGGTCCCCGGAGGGTGACCTGATGTACGTGACGGACACGAGCACCTCGACGATCTACCGCGGGACGTACGGCCCCGACGGGGAGCTCGGTGAGCTGGAGCCCTTCGTCGTCGGCGCTCCCCACGACGGCCTGGTCCGCGACGACGAGGACTGCTTCTGGAGCGCGAGCTACGGCGAGGGGCGCATCGAGCGGTACGACGCCTCGGGGGCGCACCTGGAGACGGTCGAGATCCCCGCGCCGAACGTCACCTCCGTGGCCTTCGGCGGGGACGACATGTCGACGCTCTTCGTGGCGACCGCCCGCGAGAACCTGACCGAGGAGCAGCTCGAGGAGCACCCGCACTCCGGCGGCGTCTTCGCGGTGCCGACCCGCGTGCACGGCGTCCCGGCGTTCGCCTTCGCCGGCTGAGTCTCCGCAGGCTGCGTCTCCGCAGGCTGAGTCTTCGCAGGCTGACAGCCGCGCACCTCGGCGTGGTGGGCCCCTGGCGGTAGTCTGGGCGACCGCCTGCCATCCGAGGAGACCCACGTGAACGAGGAGCACCCGCGCCACGCCGACGCCCTGGAGCACACGGAGAGCGCTGACGTCGTGGTCAAGGTCGACCGCGTCCCCGTCGACGGCACGAACGTCCGCGTGAGCTCGATCGGCGACGTCGGCAAGCGCCCGTTCCTGCTCGTCGCGGGCCTGGGGATCGCGTCGACGTACTACGAGCGCCTCGCGCCCAACCTCGAGGAGTTCGGCCCCGTCCGCGCGCTCGACCTGCCGGGCTTCGCGGGCGTGCCGAAGTTCCGCGGGACCGTCTCGATCGAGCGCTACGCGGACGCCGTCGAGCGCGTGATCGAGGAGCTCGGCCTCGAGAACCCGGTGCTCGTCGGCCACTCGATGGGCACGCAGGTCGTCACGGAGGTCGCCGCGCGCCACCCGGAGATCACCGACCTGGTCCTGATCAGCCCCGTCGTCGACTCGAAGGCCCGCACGATCAGCGAGTCCGCCGTGCGGTTCCTCCGTTCGGCGCTGCACGAACCCTCCGCCGTCCGCTTCCACGCCGTCACCGCGTACGCGCTCTGCGGCTGGCACTGGTTCCGCAAGGTGCTGCCGAAGATGGTCGCGTTCCCGATCGAGGAGCGCGCCCCGCACGTGCACGCCCGTGTCCTCATCGTCCGCGGTGAGCACGACGCGATGGTCCCGCGCGACTGGGTCCGACGCCTCGCCCGGGTCTTCCCGCACGCGGTCCTCCGCGAGGTCATCGGCGGAGCCCACTCGGTCATGCACGCGCAGGCCGACGTCGTCGCACGCCTGGCGGTCGCCCACGTCCGGGGCGAACTGACGGACCGCGGGGTGTCGTCGCTGCAGCGCGTCCGTGACGACTCGACGAAGACGGACCTGGCCCGGCTCGGCCCCGGCGATGCCTGGCTCGTCGTCCGTGCGCGCTTCAAGGAGCTGTTCGGCATGGCGAAGGGCGACGACGAGGTCCTGGAGGCCGGCAAGTCGGCCCACGCGCTCGCGATGGCGGACGACGCCGACGCTCCGGTCGACCCGGACGTCCGCCACGAGATCGTCGAGGCCGTCGCACCGGAGCTGAACCGGCGCGACGACCGCTGACGGTCCTTCCCGTCAGGCCGTGATGCGGCCGGGCAGCATGTCGGGCGTCAGGGCGTTCGCCTCGGCGAGCACCTTGCGGGCCTCGTCGGTCTTGTCCGACACGTTCCAGAGCAGCACGCCGCGCACGGTGTCGTCCTCGTCGAGGTAGTAGACGACGCCGGTGACGGTCGGGTCCTGCCAGTCCTCGATGGTGCGCAGGTCCGTCGAGACCGTCCCGACGGCCTCGTAGCCCATGTCGAAGACGTTCGAGTAGTACATCGGCGTGTGGTCGTACGTCTCGTCGGCGTCGGCGAGGTTGCGGCCGGCCTGGCGTCCCTGCTGCTGCGCGTTGTCGACGTGCTCGACGCGGCGGGTGCCGAGGATCCGGTCGGGGTACCGGGCGACGTCACCGGCGGCGAACACGGCGGGGTCGTCGGTGACGAGCGTCGAGGACACGACGATGCCGTCGTCCACCGTGAGACCGGCGTCCGCGGCCAGACCCGTCACGGGTTCGATCCCGAGGCCGACGACGACCGCGTCGGCCTCGACCACGGAGCCGTCGTCGAGCGTGAGGGTCACGCCGTCGGCGGTCTGCGAGCCCTCGGTCACGCGGCGCCCGGTGCGGAGCTCGACGCCGTGGTCGACGAAGCGCTGCTGGAAGGCCCTGGCCAGGTCGTCGGGGAACATCGCGCCGCCGACGACCTCGTCCGGGTCGACCAGGGTGACGCTGGCACCGGTCTGCACGACGCCCGCGGCGATCTCGGTGCCGATGTACCCGCCACCGACGACGACCACGTGCGCGCCGGCGTCGGCCAGGGTGCGGAGGCGGCGGTAGTCGGCCGCGCTGCGGTAGTCGAGCACGCGGTCGGACGGTTCGAGTCCGGGCAGGCCGCGGGGCTTGCCACCGGTGGCGATGAGCAGCTGCTCGTACCCGTGCGTGCCACCGTCAGCCGTGGTGACGGTCCTGCCCGCGCGGTCGATGGAGGTCACGGTGGTGCCGAGCAGGAACTCCGCGCCGGTCTCCTCGGTGTGCAGGTCGACCTTCTCGTCCCAGCTGAAGTCCGGGTCGGTCCAGAGCTTCTTCGACAGGGCGGGCCGGGCGTACGGGCGGTCGACGTCCTCGCTGAGGACGCCGATCGTCCCGTCGGTGTCGAGTTCGCGGATGCCGCGGGCGGCCGCGTCGGCGACCATCCCGCCGCCGACGATCAGGTAGCGGTAGTCGGTCATGGTGTCCCTGTCAGATCGTGGCGACCGAGCCGGAGTCGACCCGGTAGTTGGAGCCGTTGACGAAGCTGGCGAGCTCGGAGCACAGGAACGCGACGACGTTCGCGACCTCTTCCGGCTCCCCGCGGCGCTTCAGCTCCATGTACGGACGCTCCTCGTCGAGGAAGCTCTCGATGGCCTCGTCGAAGCTGCTGCCGATCTGCTCGGCACGCTTCTTCATCATCGTGTCGGTCATCGGCGTGTGGATGAAGGCGGGGCTGACGGTGTTCACGAGCAGCCCCTCCTTCGCGTAGCTGCGCGACAGGCCCTTCGCGAACGAGAGCACCCCGGCCTTGGCGGCGCAGTAGGGGAGCTCATCGTCGTACGGCTGCGACGCGTCCTCGGAGACGAGGTACACGATGCGACCCCAGCCGCCGTTCCGCAGGTCGGCGATGAACTCGCGGGTGATGCGCACCGGGCCCATCAGGTCGACGTCGAGGGTCTCGGCCCAGCCAGCCTCGTCGATCTCGTGGAACATGCCCTGGGCTCCGGTGACGCCCGAGGACTGCACGAGGATGTCGATCTCGCCGACGGCGTCCCGCACCTGCTCGTGCAGCGCCGCCAGGCTCTCGGCGCTCCGCACGTCCGCGGCGAAGGCGTGGAGCTTGCCGACCGGCGCTTCGAGCTGGTCCGCGGAGTTGTCGAGTCGTGCCTGGTCGATGTCGGTCACGACCACCGTGGCGCCCTCCGCGAGGAGGATGCGGGCGGTGTTCCAGCCGATGCCGGAGTCACCGCCGAACACGAGTGCGGTCTTGCCCTGGATGCCGAGGTCCACGTCGGTTCCTTCCTGGTTCAACGAAGGACCGCGCGGCGCGAGTGCGCCGCGCGGTCACCTGCTGGTGGTGCTGGTGTCACGCGTGCGCGGAGGCCTCGGCGGTCTGCGAGGTCACTGCGGCGGCGAGCGGGGTGCGGGGAGCGCGGTTCTCGGCGCTGACCATCCAGGCGAGCTGCTCGAGGCGCTCGATGAAGCCGTGGAGCAGGTCGGCGGTCGTCGGGTCTTCCTCGTCGACCTCGTCGTGCACGTCGCGCATGGTGCCCGTCGCCTGGTACAGGCGGAGCGTGATCTGGTCGATCGCGTCGTGCGTGGTGATCTCACCGTCGGGGAACGCGTCGAGGTGGCTGCCGGCGGCGACGGTCGCCGAGCGGCCGTCGGGGACGAGGTACAGCGCGCGCATGCGCTCGGCCGTGTCGTCGGCGAACTCACGGGCGGCGTCGACGATCTCGTCGAGCTGCAGGTGCAGGTCGCGGAAGTTCGTGCCGAGGATGTTCCAGTG
This sequence comes from Curtobacterium sp. GC_Cur_3, assembly GCF_026544205.1. GTDB lineage: Bacteria > Actinomycetota > Actinomycetes > Actinomycetales > Microbacteriaceae > Curtobacterium. Next base: position 10,829 of record NZ_JALNUI010000016.1, on the reverse strand, counting down.
GGCCTGCTTGCCCTGGAGGTGCAGGTCGATGAGGTCCACGAGGACCGCCTGGAGGTTCTCGGCCATCTTGTCCGATGCGTGCATGGTGGTGGCTCCTTTCGCTTCGGTTGACCTCTCTGGTCTACGCGCTGCGCGAGCCACCGTTCACAGTGCGCAGTGAGGGAGTGTCCCCCGCGCACGCGCGGACGTCAGTGCGACGGAGCGGGGTCGACCTGGTCGACGGCGTCGCGCATGTGCTCGAGGAAGAACGCCACGGTGCGGGCGTCCTCGAGCGAGAGCCCCTCGGCGATCGACATCATGCGGCGGTGCATGGTGCCGAGCGTGGCGCGGACCTCGTCGTCGCTCGCGGTCGTCGGGGTGATGACGAGGGCGCGGCGGTCGGTGGGGTGCTTGTCGCGGCGGACGTGGTTGCTCTTCACGAGGCGGTCGATGAGGATCGTCGTCGACGCCGAGGAGATCTTGAGGTACGCGGCGAGGTCCTTCGGGCTGACCTGGCGGCCGGCGCGCTGGGCCTGCAGCAGGTACCGCACGGCGAGCAGGTCGGTCTCGCCCATGCCCATCGAGTCACGGGTGCGCCGGCGCATCGCGGTCTCGGCCGCACGGTACCGACGCAGGGCGTTCAGCACGGCGACACCGCGCTGCGTCGCGTCGTCGTCGGGGAACCAGTACCCGGACGCCTCCGCGGTCTCCTGCAAGGACATGCCGATCAGGGTAACCCGTCTCGTTGCTAGAGCGCCTAGCGAACACACGGGTGGTGCTGACTGTTGCTCAGGACGGCGACACCGGACGGGAGGCTCCCCACCAGCTGGTGGGGAGCCTCCCGTCCGGTGCGTGGTGCGGCAGACTACGCGGCTGCTGCGGGCTCCTGCGCGGCCTCGGCGAGCGCGGTCAGCGCGCCCTGGACCAGCTCGGTGACCTCGGCGTCCTCGCGCGGGTGGGTCTCCGCGAAGCGGACGACCGACTGCGGGATGGCGACCTTGACGTCCTCGAGCACCTTGGCGCCCGCGATGCCGGCGACCTTGCGGGCGTCGTCGTGCGCCCAGACGCCGCCGTACTGGCCGAAGGCGGAGCCGATGACGGCGACGGGCTTGCCGGACAGGGGCGAGGCGCCGAACGGGCGCGAGGCCCAGTCGAGCGCGTTCTTCAGCACGGCCGGGATCGTGCCGTTGTACTCGGGCGTGACGAGCAGGACGCCGTCGGTGTCGGCGAGCGCCTGACGGAACGCGACCGCTGCGGCGGGCGGGGTGTCCCCGTCGATGTCCTCGTTGTAGAAGGGCAGGTCGACGATGCCCTCGTAGATGGTGGGCGTGGTGCCCTCCGGTGCGTGGTGGATGGCGGCTTCGGCGAGCTTGCGGTTGATGGAGTCGGCGCGGAGGCTGCCGACGAGGACGAGGACGTTCGTCATGGGGACCCTTTCGTGGTCGAGCGTGGTCGTTCGGCGACGTCGTTGTCGGGTCTGATCGTTTCACCGACAACCAACCGGCGCGTGCGACGCCGTGTTCCCGATCCTCGGAACGTGGTGTGTCGGCGCCGGTAGTTTGCAGGGGTGACCGGATCCAGGACCCCAGCCAGCACACCCGCCACGCCCGACGCCCAGTGGTGGCGTCAGGCCGTCGTCTACCAGGTGTACCCGCGGAGCTTCGCCGACTCGAACGGCGACGGACTCGGTGACGTCGCCGGCATCACGAGCCGTGTGCCCTACCTCGCCGAACTCGGGGTCGACGCGATCTGGCTCTCCCCGTTCTTCCCGTCGCCCCTCGCCGACGGCGGCTACGACGTGGCGGACTACCGCGACGTCGACGACCGGCTCGGCACGCTCGACGACGTCGACGCGCTCATCGCCGCAGCGCACGCGCACGACATCCGGGTGATCGTCGACGTGGTGCCGAACCACACCTCGGACGAGCACGAGTGGTTCCGCGCCGCGCTCGCCGCCGGCCCGGGGTCCCCCGAGCGGGCCCGCTACGTGTTCCGCGAGGGTGCCGGTGTCGACGGGGAGCTCCCGCCGAGCGACTGGGTGGCGAACTACGGCGGCAGTGCCTGGACCCGGGTGCCCGACGGCCAGTGGTACCTGCACCTGTTCGCGCCGGAGCAGCCCGACCTCGACTGGTCGAACCCCGAGGTGCACGCCGACTTCGAGCACACCCTCCGCTTCTGGTCCGACCGGGGCGTCGACGGGTTCCGCGTGGACGTCGCCCACGGACTCGCGAAGGACCTGTCGGAGCCCTACCGTCCCTCCAACGAGCAGGCGCTGCCCCTCGACGGCTCCGACCCGCTGTACGACCGCGACGAGGTGCACGAGATCTTCGAGGGCTGGCGACGGGTGCTCGACGAGTACGACCCGCCGCGCGCCGCGATCGCCGAGGCCTGGGCGCCCGCACCCCGCCGCGTCCTGTACGCCCGGCCGACCGAGCTCGGGCAGGCCTTCAACTTCGACCTGCTCGAGGCCCCGTTCGACCCGACCGCCTTCCGGACGATCATCGAGCGCAACCTCGCCATGTCCGAGGAGTCCGGGGCGTCGAGCACGTGGGTGCTCTCGAACCACGACGTCGTCCGGCACGCCACCCGGTACGGGCTGCCCGACGACACGGACACCGACGCGTGGCTGATGTCCGACGGCACCACGCCCCCGCTCGACCGCGACCACGGGCTGCACCGCGCCCGGGCGGCCTCGCTGCTGCTGTTCGCGCTGCCCGGCTCGACGTACACGTACCAGGGCGAGGAGCTCGGGCTGCACGAGGCCGCCGCCATCCCGCGCGAGCTGCTGCAGGACCCGAAGTGGATCCGCTCCGGGCACACCGTCAAGGGTCGCGACGGCTGCCGGGTGCCGATCCCGTGGACCGTCGACGGCCCGTCGTTCGGGTTCGGTGCCGTGCCGCCGCAGCTGCCCCAGCCGGAGGACTTCGGCGCGTCGAGCGTCGAGGCCCTGGCGGACGACCCGACGTCGACGCTGTCGCTCTACCGCGCGGCCTTCGCGACGCGTCGGCAGCTGCAGCGTGGCGAGCAGCTCACGTGGCTGGACACCCCGGCGCACGTCGTCGGGTTCGCGCGGCACGACGGGTGGCGGTCGTACACGAACTTCGGCACGTCGCCGGTGCCGCTGCCCGAGGGGCAGGTGCTGCTGGCGTCCGGGCCGCTGACGGACGGGATGCTGCCCGGGGAGACGACGGTGTGGGTGGCGTAGCGGTCGGCTGATCGCTTCGGTCTCATTCCTCCACAGCCAGGAGGCTCGGGGCCGGGTTCCACAGATGGACCCGGCCCCGTCGTGTGGTCGCTGCCCGGTCGCGAGCATCGGTGGCATGACATCACCAGCGAAACCACCACCGCCACCCGCCCCACCCGCTCGTCCTCGCCGGTCTTCCGCGATGCGACGGCTACTCGGTCTCGGTGCCGCAGCAGCCGCGACCGCCGTCCTCGTCGCGCCGCTCGGACCCGGTCCGGCGCAGGCCGACGACCTCACGTTCCCCTACGTGAACGACTTCACCACCGGCAGCGGCGGCACGCTGACCGGCAGCGCGGCGATCGTCGACGGGCGGCTCCGGCTGACGCCCGCCGAGTTCGGTCGAGCGGGTGCCTGGGCCATGGACGACGCCTTCCCGTCCGGGCTCGGTCTCGACGTCGAGTTCGACTACGCCATGTACTCGCCGGTCGACCGCGGCGCGGACGGACTGCTCCTGTACCTGGCCGACGGCGCCGCGGCACCCGGGGTCGGCGGGACCGGTGCCGCACTCGGCTACGCCTGCCGGACCGAGCAGAACCAGGGCAGCGGCCCCTGTGAGACGCCGGGGCTGCCAGGCGGCTTCGCGGCCGTGGCCCTGGACCTCTACGGCAACTTCTCGCTGCCGATCAACGACAGCGGTCCCGGGCAGCAGCCGGACACCGTCACCGTGCGCGGCTCCGGCACCGGGACCGACGGGTACCGGTACGTCGACAGCGCCCCCGCTCCCGGTGGCGTGACGACGGACGGGCCCACCACCCGCACCGTGCGGGTCACCCTCCAGCCCGGGGACGACGGACTCGACCTGACCGTCCGGGTGACCGCGAACGGCGTCATGACCACCGTGCTCGGCGACGTCCAGCTCGGCGGCGACGGACAGGCCCCGCTGCCGGACACCCTGCGGCTCGGCTTCACCGGCGCGACGGGCGCCTTCCGGAGCATCCACGAGATCGACGCCCTCCGGGTGGCGCAGCCCGCCGACCTGCGCGTCGAGCACGAGACGGCCCCGGCGGTCGCGGGCGACCGTGTCCGGTACACCGTGCACGCCTCCAACCCGGGCCGCAACGACTCCGACCCGAGCCCGTTCACGGTCGACGTCCCCGACCAGCTCAGCGACGTGACCTGGAGCTGCTCGGCCTCCGACGGCTCGGGCTGCGCCGACGCCAGCGGGACCGGGGACGTCGACACCGCGCTCGACCTGGTCCGCGGGGGCACGGCGACCGTCACCATCGAGGGCTCGCTGGACCCCGCGGCGACCGGCGAGCTCACGAGCGTCGCGACCATCGACGTGGCACCGGGCCTGGCCGACTCGGACGAGTCCGACAACACCTCCACTGCCACCACGCCGATCACCGTGCGCGCCGACCTGGAGACGGACAAACGGGTCACGCCGTCGTCGGACGTCGAGCCCGGTGACGAGGTCGAGTACGTCGTCACCGCCCGCAACCGGGGCCCCGCCGTGGCGCGGGACGTCGGCGCCGTGGACGACCTGCCCGCCGCCATGGCGTTCACCGGGTCCGACGACGACTGCGCCGCCGAGGGGCAGCACGTGACGTGTCGCTCGGGTGCGTCGCTCGCGGTGGGACAGGAACACGAGTTCCACATCCGGGCGGTCCTTGACCCCGAGTACCGCGGCGACGGCTCCGACGTGGTGAACGTGGCGACGGCGACCTCCCCGAGCGACCCGGACGGCGGTGACCCCTCGGACGCGGTCGCGATCGTCGTGCCGCGGCCGGGCGACCCGGACGCCGGTGCCACGCCCGGGCCCGCCCCGACCGCGTCGCCGTCCCCGCGCCCCAGCGGCAGCCCGACCGCGGGCGCGACGACCGCTCCGGTGACCGACCGTGGTGATGGCGGGCACCCCGCTGCGCAGCGGACGTCATCGGGACCGGGTGCGCTCGCGTACACGGGTGCCGCGGGCACGGCGCTCGCCGCGGGCATCGGCGTCCTGCTCCTCGTCCTGGGTGGTGGCTGCTGGGTGCTCGCGCGGCGCCGACACCGTGCTCAGGAGGAGTCGGTGCGCGGGGCGGCGATGCCCGGCAGTGCCGTGAGCGACTGAGCCGGCGACAGGTGTCCCGTCGGCACCTGTCCCTTCGGCATCTGTCCCGTCGGCGCTGAGGTTCTCGGATCCTCAGCGCCGACGGGGCCCTGGCGGATCGGGGCACACCGGCTCGGCGGTAGGATCGGAACACGATCAACATGCCCGAAAGAGGTCTCGTGTCCGACTCCGTCGCCGACGCACACCAGCGCGCGCGGTACTGGCCGATCCCCGTCCTGCGGGCCGTCCCCGCCGCGGTCATCGCGCTCGTCATCACCTTCTCGTCGAACCACGCCGCCGGTTACGGCCTGCTGCTGTTCGGCGTCTTCGCGATCGTCGACGGCGCCGTCGTCGGCATCGGCAGCGCCACCCGGCTGCGTGACGACCCGCGCTCGCGCCGCACCGCGCTCGTGCAGGCCGTCGTCAGCGTCGTCGCCGGTGCCGTCGGCATCGCGTGCAACGGGTTCGGGCTGCCGGCCTTCATCGCCGTGGTCGTCGCGTTCGCCGTCCTGACGGGTGCACTCGAACTCACGCAGGGTCTGCGGTCCCGCGGCCGGTCGCCGTTCTCGCGCGACTGGTCCACGATCGGCGGGCTCACCCTGCTGCTGGCGATCGCGTTCCTCGTGACGCCGCCGGACTACTCCCAGCAGCTCGGCGGGGTCGAGCGCGTGAGCGGCACGCTCGACGCCTCGATCGTCCTCGTCGGCCTGCTCGGCGCCTACCTCGCCATCACGGCGGTCTTCCACGTGATCGCCGGCCTCTCGCACAAGTGGGGGACGACTGCTCCGGCAGTGTCCCCGGACGGAGCACCACACGCATGACCAACCCCAGCCGTCGTGACCGCATGCGCCCGGTCGAGCTCCTCGGGATCTCCGCGATCATCGCGGTGTTCACCGGGCTCGTCGTGCTGCTCTCGACGCGGGAGGTCATGCTCGCCCTGATCTTCCTCGGCGTCGCGTTCATCGTGGTCGTGGTGGTCCTCGCGATGCTGCAGCTCGCCTCCACGAGCGACCAGGACGACAACGACATGCTCGGTGGTCACAAGACCCCGGGTGAAGGAGACAACGACGGCTTCCACTGACGTCCGGCGCCCGGCGCCGACTGACCAGGCGCTCCCGGACCGGTACCGCCACCGGTACCTCATCCTCGCGGTCTGCTGCATGAGCCTGTTCATCGTCTCGATGGACGCCACGGTGGTGAACGTCGCGCTGCCGTCGATCGGCCGCGAGCTCCACAGCAGCATCAGCGGGCTGCAGTGGACCATCGACGCCTATACGCTCGTGCTCGCCAGCCTCCTGATGCTCTCGGGCTCCACCGCCGACCGCATCGGACGCCGCCGGACCTTCCAGATCGGTCTCGCGCTGTTCACGCTCGGGTCGTTGCTCTGCTCGCTCGCGCCGAGCGTGGGGTGGCTCGTCGTCTTCCGCATGGTGCAGGCCGTCGGCGGTTCGATGATGAACCCGGTCGCCATGTCGATCATCACGGCGACGTTCGACGACGCCAAGGAACGCGCACGGGCCGTCGGTGTCTGGGGCGCGGTCGTCGGCGTCTCGATGGGTGTCGGGCCGCTCGTCGGCGGGGCGCTCACGGACACCGTCGGGTGGCGCGCGATCTTCTGGATCAACGTGCCGATCGGCATCGCCGCGATCGTCCTGACCTTCCTGTTCGTCCCCGAGTCCCGGTCACCCAAGCCCCGTCGACTCGACCCGGTCGGACAGCTGCTCGTCATCGTGCTGCTCGCGACGCTGGTGGGCGGGCTCATCGAGGGGCCGCGCCTCGGTTGGACCTCGCCCGGAGCGCTCGGGCTCTTCGTGGTGGCCGCCGGGTCCCTGGCGCTGCTGGTTGCCGTCGAACGCCGTCGCACGGAGCCGCTCATCGACGTCCGGTTCTTCGGCAGCATCCCGTTCTCGTCCGCCGTGCTCACCGCGGTGGCGGCGTTCGGGGCGAACGGGGCGTTCCTGTTCCTCAACGCGCTCTACCTGCAGGAGGTCCGGGGGATGTCCCCGTTCGAGTCCGGTCTCTGGACCCTGCCCGCGGCACTCGCCACCATGGTGATGTCGCCGGTGTCCGGGCGGCTCGTCGGGTCGTTCGGCACGCGGGTCCCCCTCGTGCTCGCCGGGATCGGCATCGGCGGTGCCGGAGCCGTCCTCACGACGATCGACGCCACCACGCCGATGTGGGTGCTCGTCGTCGCCTTCGTGCTGTTCGGCTTCGGGTTCGGCATGGTGAACGCCCCGATCACGAACACGGCCGTCTCGGGCATGCCCCGCGCCCAGGCCGGGTCCGCCGCGGCCGTGGCCTCGACGAGCCGGCAGACCGGGGTGTCGCTCGGCGTCGCCCTCGCCGGGACCGTCACCGGCGCCAGCGCGGTCGCGAGCGTCGGCGCCGGGTTCGCCGTCGCCACGCACGCGATGTGGTGGATCGTCGTCGGGATCGGTGTCGGCATCGTGGTGATCGGGTTCGTGGCGTCCTCCGCCGCTGCCCAGCGCTCCGTCGACCGCGTCGCGCCCCTCCTCGACGCCTGACCCACCCGGGGCCCGTCCCGCCCGCGGCGCTGCGCCGCGGTCATCGCCGCAGTCAGCGCCGCGCGGCGACGATGTCCTGCGCGAGTGCCTGCGTCGCCCGGTTCGGTGCCGGCGTCGTCCGCATGGCCAGCCCCACGCGCAACGGGTCGACGTCGTCCTCGAGGTCGATCGCGACCCCGTCGTGTGCCACGCCCGAGTCCGGGACGACCCCCACGCCGAGGCCCGCCGTCGCAAACCGCACCACGGCGGGCATGTCGTTCATCTCCGCGACGATGCGCCGCCGGATCCCGAGCCGCTCGAGCGCCTGGTCGAGGATCACCCGGTTGCCGAAGCCGTGCGCCGTGTCGATGAACGGCTCGTCCGCCAGCTCGGCCAGCGCGACCGAGGCCCGTCCGGCGAGCGGGTGGTCGGTCGCGACGAAGGCCCGGAAGGGCATCTCGCGGAGGGGCTCCACGGTGACGCCGGCCGGCACGACGGGCAGGCCGCAGTAGGCCAGGTCGAGCCGCCCGGACGTCAGGTCCTGCACGAGTCCGGTCGTGCCGGACGGTGACGTCATGAGCTCGACGGCCACGAGCGGGTGTCGCTCCCGGAACGTCCGGAGCACCCCGATCAGGTCGACCACGTCCATGCTCGTGAAGATCCCGAGCCGCACCCGCCCGCGGAGCTCCGCGTCCGTCGCCGTCGCCAGGTCCTGCATCCGGTCGAGGGACTGCAGGACCGCTCTGGCGTGGGGGAGCAGGTCCTCGCCCGCCGTGGTCAGCACGAGTTGTCGGCCGGTGCGGTCGAACAGCCGGACGCCGAACGTCCGCTCGAGGCTCGCGATCCCCGCCGAGACCGTGGACTGTGCTGCCCAGAGCCGCTCGGCGGCGCGGGTCACGGTGCCCTCGTCCGCGACGGCGACGAACTGTTCGAGCAGACGCGTCTCCATGCGCCCATCATCGACCAGATCGATGGTGGACATCAAGGACATCCGTTCGACATGATGACCCGGCGGGACGACGATGGCACCATGACCAGCGTCCAGGACAGCGCGGCGACCCCCACCGCTTCCACCCCCACCACACCCGACGACCGGGTGCCCGCTCCTCGCGGCCGACGCGCGCACACCCGCCGCCGTCACGAGGCCGGCTTCTGGGCCGTCGCCTTCGCCTTCCTCGCGGTGATGGCCTTCGCGACCGTCCCGGCACCGCTCTACGTGCTCTACCAGGCGCGCGACGGCTTCCCGACGTTCACGACGACGATCGTGTTCGCGGCCTACGGCGTCGGCGTCGTCGGGTCCCTCTGGCTCGCCGGCCACCTCAGCGACGTGCACGGGCGCAAGCCGCTCCTCCTCGTCTCGATCGCCCTCGAGCTGGTGGCGGCCGTGCTGTTCCTCGTCTGGAACGACGTCAGTGGGCTCATCGTCGCCCGCTTCGTCACCGGGCTCGGCATCGGCACGCTGACCGCCACGGCGACCGCGCACCTCGGGGAGCTCCGGGTCCGGGCGACCGGCGACCCGCGGTCCGCGAAGGGCGCGAGCGTCGCGGCCGGCGTCGTGAACCTCGGCGGTCTGTCGCTCGGCGCGCTCATCGGCGGTGCCCTGGCCGAGTTCGTCGGCGCCCCGCTGATGGTGCCGTACGCCGTCTTCGTCGTCCTGCTCGTCGTGTCGTTCATCGCCGTGCTCGCCGCCCCCGAGACCGTGGACCGCCCCGAGCAGCCGGCTCCCTACCGCCCCCAGCGCGTGCAGGCACCGGCAGGCAAGTCCGCCGCGTTCTGGGCCGCCGGCGTCGCGGCCTTCGCCGCCTTCGCGGTGCAGGGCCTGTTCACCTCGGTCGCGCCGACCTTCCTCGGCACCACCTTCCACGTCACCGACCGGCTGGCTGCCGGCGCCACCACGTTCGGCGTCTTCGCCGCGAGCGCCCTCTCCCAGCTCGTCTTCGCCCGGCTCTCGCAGCGGGCCCAGATCCGCCTCGGCATGGTGCTGCTCGTCGGTGGGCTCCTGGTCCTCGCCGGTGCCGCCGTGGTCCTGCAGGTCGCCGGCTTCATCGGCGGCGGTGTCGTCGCCGGTGCCGGCGTCGGCCTGATCTTCCGTGCCGCGATCGGCAGCGCCGGAGCCCTGGCCGCTCCGGGACAGCGCGGCGGGGTCCTCGCCGCCGTGTTCCTCATCGCCTACGCCGGGCTCACCGTGCCGGTCGTCGCGGTCGGGGCCGCGCTCCTGGTGCTCCCGACGCTCCCGGTCCTGGTCGGGTACGTGCTGCTCGTCTCCGCGCTCACGGTCGTCGCCGGGATCCGACTGGCCGCCCGCGCCTGAGCCGCTCCGAGCCTCCGGTCCGGTGCGTCACCGCCCCGGCCTGGAGGCTCGCCCCACCTCCGGCATACTGGCCGCATGCCGACGCAGCGCAACCGATCAGTCGTGGCCGGCCTGGCCGTCGTGGTGGCCGTCGGGCTCGTCGCCGGAGGGTTCGCCCTCGGAGCGCAGCGGAGCGGCGACGACCCGGTGCTCAGCGCGACGACGGCTCCCGCGGCCGCGGCGACCGCCGACGGCACGGTGGTCATCGACCGCCGTGGGGAGGACCTGCCCGGGGACGACGTGCTGGCCTCGTGCGACCGGAGCAGCCGCGCCGAGGTCGCCCGCTACCAGACCGCCGCCCTCGGGCAGGTCGTCCTGCAGTGTGGGAACAGCAGCCAGGGCTACGAGCACATCCGCGTGCGGCACACCGGCGACTGGCAGGACGTCCTCGCCGGGACGGGCGACCGCGACTGGGACGACGCGATGCTGACCGCGGTGAAGACGGCCGTGACGGCGCCGCGGTCGGGCTTCCCGGTCGATGCGGGTGACGGCAAGGTCTGCTATTCCGCTCCTGTCCGGTTCGACGACGGGACGACGCCCTCGCCGGACGCCTTCGTGAAGGTCATCGTCTCCGCCACGACCGACCGAGTCATCACCGCCTACCCCACGCGCACCGACGACTGCTGACGCCCCCCCCTTTCCCGACCAACGCCCCGCCGGCTCCGCCCGTCCCGACTCGGAACGACAAGCTCGACGTCGTACGACAGCGATGGTGTCGCG
>NZ_JALNUI010000015.1 GCF_026544205.1 Curtobacterium sp. GC_Cur_3 | reverse complement strand
CAACGTAAGAAAAGATGTGGCCATCGGCCCTCCATCGAGAACTCGCAGGGGACACCCTCGTTCTCGTGGAAGGCCGGTGGCCATTTCTGTTTTCCGCGCCCGAGCCTGACTCGACGTGCCGCCCGGTCCGTGATGGACTGGGACGGCACAGCGTCACGCAGGGCGCACACAACGACACAGCGGACGACCGCCGGCGCAGCAGCTCCGGCACGCATGAGGAGCAACGGTGGCGAACGACGACGAACGGCGGAACGACCGCGACGACGAGCGCGGGGAACGTCCGCGTCGCGATGGGGACAGCGCTCCTCGGGGCGACGGTGCCCCCCGTCGTGATGGCGCTCCCCGTCGTGACGGAGCCCCCCGTCGTGACGGCCAGGGCGGTGGCCGTGGTGGCTGGTCGTCCGGGCCCCGTGAGTTCGAGCGCCGCGAGGGCGACCGACGTGACCGTCCTGCGCGTGACGGCGACCGACCGGCGCGCGACAGCGCTCCCGGCCGTGGTTTCCGGGACGGCGGACAGCGCTCCGACCGGCCGGCATGGCGTGGAGACCGGGATGATGCTGGCCGCCCGCCTCGGTCGGGTGGCCCGCGATCGGACCGTCCGTCGGGATCCGATCGGCCGCGTCGTGACGGGGATCGTCCGTTCAACTCGGATCGTCCGCGTCGTGACGGGGATCGTCCGTTCAACTCCGACCGTCCGCGTCGTGACGGGGATCGTCCGTTCAACTCGGATCGTCCGCGTCGTGACGGGGATCGTCCGTTCAACTCCGACCGTCCGCGTCGTGATGGGGATCGTCCGTTCAACTCGGATCGTCCGCGTCGTGATGGGGATCGGCCGTTCAACTCGGATCGGCCGCGTCGTGATGGGGATCGTCCGTTCAACTCGGATCGGCCGCGTCGTGATGGGGATCGTCCGTTCAACTCGGATCGTCCGCGTCGTGATGGGGATCGTCCGTTCAACTCCGACCGTCCGCGTCGTGACGGGGACAGCCAGGGCCGAGGCCAGTTCAGCACGCGCGGCGGCGACGACCGTAAGCGCTTCGGCGACGGCTCTCGTGCGCCCGGTGCTCGTTTCGGCGAGGCCGCGCGCGACGACTGGGAAGACCGCGACCCGTACGGCACCCGCTCGATCCGCCCGCGGCACGAGGACCCGGAGATCCCCGAGGAGGTCCAGGCCCGCGACCTGCACCCGCAGGCTCGGACGGAGCTGAAGACCCTCAGCAAGGACAACGCCGAGTGGGTTGCCCGTCACCTGGTCACCGCGGCCATGTTCATCGACGACGACCCGGAGCTCGCGAACCAGCACGCCCTCAGCGCTGCCCGTCGTGCCGGTCGTGTCGCGGTCGTCCGGGAGACCGCAGCGATCACCGCCTACCGCCTCGGCGACTTCAGCACCGCGCTCCGTGAGCTGCGCACCTACCGACGCATCTCCGGGCGCAACGACCAGCTCCCGATGATGGTGGACTGCGAGCGCGGTCTCGGCCGTCCGGAGCGGGCTCTCGAGCTCGGCCGGTCGGTGGAGCGCGCGGCACTCGAGCCCGGCGTGCAGGTGGAACTCGCGATCGCGATGTCCGGTGCACGCCTCGACCTCGGGAATCCCACAGCCGCCCTCGGTGAGCTGGAGATTCCACAGCTCGACCCGTCGACGGCGTACACCTGGTCGCCCGCGCTCTACAGTGCTTACGCGGCCACGCTCGAGGAGCTCGGCCGCCAGGACGAGGCCGACGAGTGGTGGGCCCGTGTCGATCGTGCGGCAGAGGCCCTCGCCGAAGTCGCCGACGAAGACTCTTGGGAGACAGTTGATGTGGTCGAGGAAACGTTCGAAGTCGACGAGCCCGCTGACGAGCTCGAACAGCCCGGAGACACCGACGAGCTCGAGCAGCCGGGAGACCTCGACGAACCCGGCGAGCCCGACCAGCTCTCGCCCCTCGGGGACCCCGGCTCCGACGACGACCTCGACGACGAGCCCGACGACGACCTCGGCGAGATCGACGACGACAACCCCCGCGACGTCGACGGGTCCGCAGCCGACTGACACCCCGCGTCCGCCGACGGACGGCGTCGACGTGGTCCTCACCGACCTCGACGGCGTCGTCTACCGCGGCCGCAACGCCATCCCGCACGCGGTGGAGGCCCTGACCCAGGCGTCGCGCACCGCACGCGTGGGCTACATCACGAACAACGCCTCGCGGCGGCCGTCCGACGTCGCCGAGCACCTCGAGGGCTACGGGCTGCAGGTGGGGCCGGACGACGTCGTCACGTCGTCGCAGGCCGGCGTGCGGCTCCTCGAGACCCTGGTGCCAGCGGGCTCCACGGTCCTGGTCATCGGCGGCATCGGACTGACCAGCATCGTCGAGCAGGCGGGCTTCACCGTGACCGCGAGCGCTGACGACGCACCGGCAGGCGTCATCCAGGGGTTCTCACCGGACCTCGGGTGGACGCAGCTCGCCGAGGCCTCGTTCGCCCTCGCGGACCCGCAGATCCCCTGGGTCGCGACGAACATGGACTGGTCGATCCCGGTGGAGCGCGGCATCGCGCCCGGCAACGGCACGCTGGTCGCCGCCGTGCACCAGGCAGTCGGTCGGATGCCGGTCGTGGCGGGCAAGCCCGAACGACCGATCTTCGACGCGGCCCTGGCACGGTTCGGCGGCGAGCACCCGCTGTTCATCGGTGACCGACTCGACACCGACATCAAGGGCGCCAACGACGCCGGCATCCCGAGCGTGCTCGTGCTGACCGGGATCGACCAGGCCAAGCAGGTGCTGGCGGCCGACGAGCGCTCCCGCCCGACCTACGTGCTGCAGGACCTCCGTGGGCTCTCGGCGCCGTACCCCGTGACGCACCGGCACACGGCTGACGACGGCACCCGCTACGTCAGCGTCGGCGACGCCACCGTGCGGATGCAGCGGAACGTCGTCCGGGTCGAGCAGGCGGGGTCCGACGCGATGGACCTGCTGCGCGCCGGGGCGACGGCGATCTGGGACTCCGGCCTGGCCATCTACGGCCTCGACGTGGACCCGCAGCTGTACGGCGGCGAGTAGCGTGTCCGACGTGCCAGTCGACCAGCAGGAGCAGCCCAGCGACATCGCCGAGCGCGCCCGAGCGGCCGAGGAACTCCCGCTGACCGAGCGTGCCGACGTCTTCGCCGGCCTGCACGACGAGCTGCGCACGCGGCTCGAGACCGGTGGCACCGCGAGTGCCTGACCCCGACATGACGGCCCCGGACTCGGTGCAGACCGACGGTGCCGCGGGCACGGTCGAGCAGCCGTCGCTCGCGCCGGTCCGGCTCGACGCCGCCGTCGCCGCACGCGGCCTCGCGAAGTCACGCACCGCTGCCGCGAAGCTCATCCTGGACGGCCGTGTCAGCGTGGACGGCGCTCCGGTCGTCAAGGCATCGACGCCGGTCACCGCGGACACCCGGATCGTGGTCGACGCCGGCGACGAGTGGGTGTCGCGTGCGGCGCTCAAGCTCGTCGGCGCGCTCGACACCTTCGGCGTGGACCCGTCGGGTCGCGTCGCGCTGGACGTCGGCGCGAGCACGGGCGGCTTCACGCAGGTGCTCCTGGCCCGCGGAGCACGACGTGTGGTCGCGCTCGACGTCGGGCACGGGCAGCTCGACCCGGTCGTGGGGCTCGACGACCGCGTCACCGTGGTCGAGGGCGTCAACGCCAGGAACCTGACGGCCGCCGACTACCTGGCACTCGACCCCGTCGCCGGAGAGACCAGCCTGGTCGTCGGGGACCTCTCCTTCATCAGCCTGCGGATCGTCCTGCCCGCACTCGTCGAGGCCGTGCCGGCGGACGAGTACGTCCTGCTCATCAAGCCGCAGTTCGAGGTCGGTCGCGGCGGTGTCCGTGAGGGCATCGTGCACGACGCCGACCTCCGCAACGACGCGCTGATGAACGTGCTGTGGGCCGCGTGGGACCTCGGCTTCGGGACCGCCGGCATCGCGGCCTCGCCGATCCTCGGCACCCACGGCAACCACGAGTACGTCGCGCGTCTCCAGCGGGGCGCAGGGTCCAATCCGACAGAATGGATCGACCGAGCCACGGAACTGGCGGAAGGAACCCCATGAGCGACGAACGGCACATCCTGCTCGTGTCGCACACGGGTCGTCGGGACTCGATCGACGCCGCGGTCGAGGTCTGCGACCTGCTGCACGCGGCCGGTGTCACCCCGGTGATGCCCTTCGACGAGTACGCCGACATCCGCCGGGCCGAGGCCTCGGTGGGCAAGGTCGACATCCTCGGCGTGGACGTCCAGCTCGAGGACCTCGAGATCGTCATCGTCCTCGGCGGCGACGGCACGATCCTGCGCGCCGCGGAACTCGCACGGGGCACCCACGCGCCGCTGGTCGGCGTCAACCTGGGCCACGTCGGGTTCCTCGCCGAGAGCGAGCGGGACGGCCTCGGTGAGACCGTGCAGCGCGCACTTTCCGGCGACTACAACGTCGAGGAGCGCGTGGCACTGCAGGTCGACGTGGTCGTCGGCAACGAGGTCGTCTACTCGTCGTGGGCCCTCAACGAGGCCACCATCGAGAAGGCCTCCCGCGAGCGCATGCTCGAGGTCGTCACCGAGGTCGACGGTCGTCCGCTGTCGTCCTTCGGCTGCGACGGCGTCGTGGTCTCCACCCCGACCGGCTCCACCGCCTACTCGTTCTCGGGCGGCGGCCCCATCGTCTGGCCGAACGTCGACGCCATCCTCATGGTGCCGCTGAGCGCCCACGCGCTGTTCTCCCGGCCGATCGTCGTCGGGCCGGACTGTGTCCTGGCGATCGAGGTCCTCCGCCGCACGAGCGGTGTCGGCGTGCTGTGGTGCGACGGCCGACGGACGCACGACCTCCCCCCGGGAGCCCGCGTCGAGGTCCGTCGCTCGCCGGAGCCCGTTCGGGTCGCACGCCTCAAGGACGCCCCCTTCACCGACCGCCTCGTGGCGAAGTTCCAGCTCCCGGTCGCGGGTTGGCGCGGCCCGCAGCACGACGACGAGGAGACCGGGGGCGACCGGTGATCGAGGAGATCTCCATCGCCGACCTCGGCGTGATCGGCGAGGCCACCCTCGAGCTCGGCCCCGGCTTCACCGTCGTCACGGGGGAGACCGGCGCCGGCAAGACCATGATCGTCACGGCCCTCGGGCTGCTGCTCGGCGCGCGCGCCGACGCCGGTTCCGTCCGCCGTGGTGCCTCGAGCGCCGTCGTCGAGGGCCGCTGGCACGTGCCGGACCACGCCACGGTCGCCGACCGCGTCGAGGACGCCGGCGGCGCGTTGGAGGACGGCGAGCTGATCCTCACCCGCACCGTCTCGGCCGAAGGTCGCAGCCGCGCCACGGTCGGTGGCCGGAGCGCCCCTGTCGCCGTCCTCGGGGAACTCGCGGACCAGCTCGTCACCGTCCACGGGCAGTCCGACCAGATCCGCCTGACGTCGTCCACCGCACAGCGCGCGGCGCTCGACGGCTTCGGCGGCGCCACGGTCGAGAAGGCGCTGCGGAAGTACGTCACCGCGTACGACGCCTGGCAGGAGCACGCCGCCGAACTCGAGACCCTGACGCGAGACCGCGACGACCGGCTCGCCGAGGCCGCTCGGTTGCGCGCGGCCTCTGACGAGATCGAGGCCGCAGCACCCCAGCCCGGCGAGGACGCCGAGCTCGCGGAACGCGCAGAGCGACTCGGCAACCTCGAGGAGCTCCGACTCTCAGCGGGCCTGGCGCACGAGTCCATCTCGTCCGAGTCCCTGGACGGCGTCGCGGACGTGATCGGCCTCGTCGAAGCCGCCCGTCGCGCCGTCGAACGGGTCGTGAACGCCGACAGCACCCTGCAGCCCGTCCTCGAGCAGCTCACCGAACTCGGGATCCAGGCGAGCGAGGCCTCGGCCAGCCTGTCGAGCTACCTCGGTTCGCTCGAGCCCGAAGCCGGCCACGACCTCGAACTCATCAACGAGCGCCGCGCGGTCCTGTCCGCCCTGGCGCGGAAGTACGGCGAGACCGTCGACGACGTCATCGCGTTCGGCGAGCGGGCCTCGAACCGGCTGCTCGAACTCGATGGTGACGACGACCGCATCGTCGCCCTGCAGCAGGCCGTCGAGCAGGACGAGCAGTCCCTCGCGGCGGCGGCGTCTGCGCTCACCTCGGCGCGCTCGAAGGCCGCGACCGACCTGGCCAAGCGCGTCACCGCCGAGTTGAAGACGCTGGCGATGGGCGGCGCGACCCTGGTGGTCGAGGTCACCGACGCCGGCGAGTACCGACGCCACGGCCGAGACCAGGTCGCGATCCTGCTCCAGCCGCACTCGGGCACCGACCCGCGACCGATCGGCAAGGGTGCGTCCGGCGGCGAGCTCTCCCGCGTGATGCTCGCGATCGAGGTCGTCATGGCCGGCAGCACGACGGTGCCGACCTTCGTGTTCGACGAGGTGGACGCCGGCGTCGGTGGTGCCGCCGCGATCGAGATCGGTCGTCGACTGGCAGCGCTCGCCGAACGCACGCAGGTCATCGTCGTCACGCACCTGGCCCAGGTCGCGGCGTTCGCGAACAACCACCTCAACGTCGTGAAGGACGCCAGCGGCGCGGTGACGTCGTCGAGCGTGCGGCGCCTCGAGGGCGACGACCGGCTGCAGGAGATGGCCAGGCTGCTCTCCGGCCTCGGCGACAGCGCCAGCGGCATGGAGCACGCCCGCGAACTGCTCGAGGTGGCGGGCCGCTCCGCCTGACCACGGCGAGACGCGCCCGGCGAACGCGAGTCGCGCCTCCCGGCACTTCTGACGTACGATGGAACCCCGTGGCGGACACTCTCAGCAGCGGTACCCAGGCAAGCATCCCGACCCCGAAGGTGACGAAGCAGATCTTCGTGACCGGCGGGGTCGTCTCGTCTCTCGGCAAGGGCCTGACGGCGGCCAGCCTCGGCAACCTCCTCACGGCTCGCGGCCTCAAGGTCGTCATGCAGAAGCTCGACCCGTACCTCAACGTGGACCCGGGCACCATGAACCCGTTCCAGCACGGCGAGGTCTTCGTGACCGACGACGGCGCCGAGACGGACCTCGACATCGGGCACTACGAACGCTTCCTCGACATCAACCTGTCGCAGTCGGCGAACGTCACGACCGGGCAGGTGTACTCGACGGTCATCGCCAAGGAGCGCCGCGGCGAGTACCTCGGCGACACGGTGCAGGTCATCCCGCACATCACCGACGAGATCAAGCGTCGGATGCGCGAGCAGGCGGGGAACGACCCGCAGCCCGACGTCATCATCACCGAGGTCGGTGGCACCGTCGGCGACATCGAGTCCCAGCCGTTCCTCGAGTCCGCGCGTCAGGTGCGTCACGAGCTCGGCCGCAACAACGTGTTCTTCGTGCACGTGTCGCTGGTGCCGTTCATGAACGCCTCCGGTGAGCAGAAGACGAAGCCGACGCAGCACTCCGTCGCCGCGCTCCGCTCGATCGGCATCCAGCCCGACGCCCTCGTGCTCCGCTCGGACCGCCCGGTGTCAGACTCGAACAAGCGCAAGATCGCGCTCATGTGCGACGTAGACGAGGACGCCGTGGTGAACGCCGTGGACGTGCCCTCGATCTACGACCTGCCGACGCTGCTCAACAGCCAGGGCCTCGACCAGGTCATCGTCGACGCCCTGCACCTCGAGGCCGGCGCCGTGGACTGGACCTCGTGGAACCCGGTGCTGCGCGCGGTGCACGAGCCGAAGAAGGACGTCACCATCGCCCTGGTCGGCAAGTACATCGACCTGCCGGACGCCTACCTGTCCGTCACCGAGGCGCTCCGTGCCGGTGGCTTCGCGCACAACGCCAAGGTCACGCTGAAGTGGGTCGTGTCCGACGACTGCACCACGCCCGAAGGTGCCGCCAAGCAGCTCGGCGACGTCGACGGCATCTGCGTCCCCGGCGGCTTCGGCGTGCGCGGGATCGAGGGCAAGCTCGGTGCGCTGAAGTTCGCGCGCGAGAACCAGATCCCCACGCTCGGCCTGTGCCTCGGCCTGCAGTGCATGGTCATCGAGTACGCCCGGCACGAGGCCGGCCTGGTCGACGCCTCGAGCTCCGAGTTCGACCCGGAGACCTCAACCCCCGTCATCGCGACGATGGCCGAGCAGGTGGACATCATCGCCGGTGGCGACCTCGGCGGCACGATGCGCCTGGGCCTCTACCCCGCCCACTTCACCGAGGGCTCACTCGCCGCGTCGCTCTACGGAGCACCCGAGGCGTCCGAGCGGCACCGTCACCGCTACGAGGTCAACAACACGTACCGCCAGCAGATCGCCGACGCTGGCCTGGTGTTCTCCGGCACCTCGCCCGACGGCACGCTCGTCGAGTACGTCGAGCTGGACCGTGCGGAGCACCCGTTCTACATCGGCACGCAGGCGCACCCCGAGCTGCGCTCGCGGCCGAACAACGCGCACCCGCTCTTCGCGGGCCTCGTCGAGGCCGCGATCGCGCGGAACGAGGCATCCCGCCTCTTCGACCCGGAGTCGGAGCAGGTCGCGTAGTCGCGTCACCACGTGACGGACGGGAGGCTCGGTGTCAGCTGGCACCGAGCCTCCCGTCCGTCTGTGGTCGCGTGCATGGCGCTCGCTGGTTTGATGGGGGTGTGACTGACGCACCCATCGCTGACGAATCCGCATCCTTCGACGTGACCGACTCCGCGCTCGTGTACGAGGGCGCCGTCTGGAACGTCCGCCGCGACACCGTGGCGTACGGCGACGGCATGGTGCGCGAGTACATCGACCACACCGGCGCCGTCGCGGTCTACGCCGAGGACGACGAGGGCCGCGTGCTCGTCATCCAGCAGTACCGGCACCCCGTGCACCTGCGCGACTGGGAGCTGCCGGCCGGGCTGCTCGACAAGCCGGGGGAGGACCACCTCGTCGCCGCGCAGCGTGAGCTCGCCGAAGAGGCCGACGTGCAGGCGGAGACGTGGGAGCCGCTCGTGCACTACAACACCTCGTCCGGCGGCAGCAACGAGTTCATCGAGATCTTCCGCGCGCGGGGCGTCACGGCGACGTCGTCGGCCTTCGAGCGTGAGGCCGAGGAAGCCGACATCGTCGTGCGCTGGGTCCCCCGGGCCGAGGTGCTCGAGGGCATCTTCGCGGGCCGCATCCACAACTCCGCCCTGATCGTCGCGGCGCTCGCCGTGGACGCGCTCGAACGCGGCTGATGGGCTGGGTGGGCGCTAGCCTCGTCGGGTGATCCCGCTCGACCGTGCCACCGAGACCTACCTGCGGCACGTCGCCATCGAACGCGGACTCTCCGACCACACGCTGTCCGCCTACCGGCGCGACCTGACGACGTTCGCCGAGTGGATCGCGATGCAGCCCGAGGTGTCGTCGGCCGGTGCTGACCGAGCGGGCGGTGCGTCGGTGGTGACCGACGTCGGGCGGCTCGCACGGGCGGACCTCGCCGGGTTCGTGACGCACCTGGCCACACGCGAGCCCGTGCCACTGGCGCCGCGGTCCGTCGCCCGGATGCTCAGCTCGGTGCGCTCGTTCAGCGCGTTCGCTGCGGGGGAGAGCTGGCTGCCGCTCGACCCCGGCGCCTCCGTCCGACCGCCGAAGGCCCCGATGCGGCTGCCGAAGGCGATCTCGGTGCACGACATGGAACGGCTCCTCGGAGCGGTGGAGGGCGACGACCCCGTGCAGCTCCGCGACCGGGCGCTGCTCGAGCTCCTGTACGCCACGGGTGCGCGCATCACCGAGGCCGTCGGGTTGTCCGTGGACGACGTCACGACGCTGTCCGGGCTCGACGACGCCGCGGACGCCGACACCGACGTCTCCGTGGTGCGGGTCACCGGCAAGGGGAACAAGCAGCGCATCGTGCCGCTCGGCAGCTACGCCCGGGCCGCGGTCGAGGCCTACCTGGTGCGGGCCCGGCCGCTGTTCGCCGCACGGGGTAGCTCGACGCCGGCGCTGTTCCTCGGTGCCCGGGGTGCGCGGCTGTCCCGCCAGAGCGCCTGGCTCGTGATCCAGGCGGCTGCCGCTGGTGCCGACCTCGCCGAGCACGTGTCACCGCACACGTTCCGGCACTCGTTCGCGACGCACCTGCTCGAGGGCGGGGCGGACGTGCGCGTGGTGCAGGAGCTCCTGGGGCACGCGAGCGTCGCGACGACGCAGATCTACACGATGGTGACGGCGGACATGCTGCGGGACGTGTACCAGACGGCGCACCCGCGGGCGCGGCGGTAGCGCGGGCGCGGGCGTGGCGCGTCAGAACATGTGGGACACGGCGACGACGCCCGTCGCCAGCGCCACGACCATCGCCGAGGCCGACAGGCTCCGCGCCACAGGACGCCACGCCCCGGTCGCGTTCGGGCGGACGAGCCCGGCCACCCCAGCCGCGAACCCGAGCACACTGCAGGCACCCCAGGGGTTCAGCGCCACGGACACGACCGCCAGCACGACGGCCAGGCACGTCATCACACAGAAGCGCTGCGCGGCTCCGGCGCCGTAGGCCACCGTGCGGCTCTCGACCGGGCGCGTCAGCACCGAGAAGGCCGGGCCGGTGGGTGTGACCACGATGGGCCGGACCGCCTCGACCGGGCGGCTCGGGAGCGGCCTCGTGGCGTCACCCCAGGCACGGCCGTCCCACCAACGGAGACGGGCGGACTCCCGGGGGTCCGGGAACCAGCCTGCGGCCGGCAGCGTCACGGGGAGCTCCTGAGAACGGGTGGAAGGTGCTCTCTGACGCTATGACGACGCTGCCGCCTGCCCCAGTCCCAACCCGGGTGTCGGCAGGAAGGGGGACAGGCGGCCGGTGTGGCTCAGGCGGGGACGGGTGCGGCGTCCACCTCGCGCATGACCGCGGCGACCGCGGCCAGCTGCCGGGCGTTGAAGTCGACGCCGAGCTGGTTCGGAACCGTGACGAGCACCGTGTCGGCAGCCCGCACCGCGGCGTCCGCGGCGAGCTCTGCGACGAGGTCCTCGGGCGAGCCGATGTACGAGCGGCCGAACCGGGCGAGGCCGCCGTCGAGGTACCCGACCTGATCCGAGCCCTCGGCCTGCGCACGGAGGCCGAAGTAGTGCTGCGACTCGTCGTCGATGATCGGGATGATGCTGCGCGACACCGAGACCCGGGGCGTGCGCTCCCAGCCCGACTCCGCCCACACTCGGCGGAAGCGCTCGATCTGCTCGGCCTGGAGCTCGTCGAACGGCACGCCGGTGTCCTCGGTGAGGAGGGTCGAGGACATCAGGTTCATGCCCTGCTCGGCCGTCCACTCCGCGGTGGCGCGGGTGCCGGCGCCCCACCAGATCCGGTCGCCGAGTCCGTCGGAGAGCGGCAGGATCGGGAGCGACCCCTCGGCCCCGGTCATCTGCGGGTTCGCGTTCGCCATCGGTTCGCCGGCGATCGCGCGACGGAAGACGCTCGTGTGCGCGCGGGCCAGGTCGGCACCGTTCGGGTCGGAGGCCTCGGGCACGTAGCCGAAGGACTGGTACCCGGCCTGCGCGGTCTCGGGTGACCCACGGCTCACGCCGAGCTGCAGTCGGCCGCCGGAGATGAGGTCGGTCGCTGCCGCCTCCTCCGCCATGTAGAGCGGGTTCTCGTAGCGCATGTCGATCACGCCGGTGCCGATCTCGATGCGGCTGGTCCGGGCGGCGATCGCGGACAGGAGCGGGAACGGGGCCGCCTGCTGCTGCGCGAAGTGGTGGACGCGGAAGTACGCGCCGTCCACACCGGCCTCCTCGGCAGCCACCGCGAGGTCGATGCCCTGCACCAGTGCCTCACGACCGCTGCGCACCCTCGACCCCGGCATGTCGCCCCAGTGTCCGAACGACAGGAATCCGATCTTGGTCATGTCGATGCAAACGCATCCGCACGGGTGGCCATTCCGCACGACTACGGTCGGCCCCATGGAGTTCGACCCGCGCCAGGCGCTGACCGACGAACGGGCGCGGTCCGAGAAGCTGCTGGCCGACGTCGAACGGAGCATGCGGGACGTCAGCGACGCCCGCGACGGCGCGAACACGGACGACGAACACGACCCCGAGGGCGCGACGCTCGCCTGGGAACGCGGCTCGCTCGGCCCGGTGCGGGACGACGCCCGGAACCGGATCGGGCTGGTCGACGCGGCGCTGGCCCGGCTCGACGCGGGCACCTACGGGACGTGCGCCGTCGGCGGCGAGCCGATCCCGGAGGCACGGCTGGCGGCGGTCCCGTGGGCCGCGACCTGCGTCGCGCACGCGTGATGAGCCTCCCGTCCGCCGCATGGTGACGTGACCCGGTCCGGAGGCTCGGCCGCCGTCCCCGACGGAGGCGACGGTCACCCGCTGCGCCGGTGATTCTCAGCCGCGAGCCCTACCGTTCCCGCATGGAGGCGGACCGGGACCACCCCACTGCGAGCGCAGCGGATGCTGCACGGCCGCAGCGGTTCCGGTGGTTCCACGACATGCGCGCCTGGATCCACGCCCGGCCGCACGTGCACCTGTTCTGGAAGGTGCTGATCGGCATCGTCGGCGGGCTCGTCGTCATCATCGGGCTGATCCTGGTGCCGCTGCCGGGGCCCGGGTGGCTCGTGGTGTTCATCGGCCTGACGATCCTGGCCAGCGAGTTCCACTTCTTCCACCGGATCATCACGTGGCTCCGGGCGCAGCTCCACCGGTTCTGGGACTGGGCGAAGGCACGCGGGCCCCGGTGGCTGCGCCGGATGGCCGACCGCAACAAGGCGGACGTCGACGCTGCCCACGAGGACGCCCACCGGACCATGGGGCGACAGGCGCGGCCCGGGCACTAGCGCTCGGGGTGGGTCGGCGTCGTGTGGGGCCGGGCATCGTGCCCGGTCCGGCGTCGTGCGGGGTTGACCACTCGGTGCGAGGTTGTGGGGCTGCACGGGGCGGACAAGCTCGCACCATCCGAGGAACCGCGCACGGTGCGGGGTCAGTCGGCTGCTGCGGCGGTGCGGATCGAGCCGGTCGCGGTGCGCTCGAGGACCTCGGACGCGTGCTCCTCGACCACGGCGGCGTCCTTCGACACGAGCTGCAGCACGAGGGCGACGCCGGCGGCGAGGACGATGAACGCGCCGTACCCGGCGATGACGGGCACGAGGCCGACCGTCGGTTCGAGCAGGCCCCCGATGACGGCCGGCACGCCGAACGCCAGGTAGCTGACGACGTAGATCGTCGAGAGCAGCCCGGCACGGTGCGTCGGGGCGGCCGTCGCGAGCAGCATCCGGAGCGGCGCCTGGAACCCCGCGCCGAAGCCGACACCGGCGATCGCACTGCCGACGACGAGCCCCGGCAGGGAGTGCGCGAACACGAAGCCGACCGTGACGACCGGCCCGAGGATGAGCGCGACCAGGCCGATGAGCACCCCGACGCGGGCGTCGAGCCGCTGGATCGCGATGCCCGTCGCGGCGCCGACGCCGGTGACGACGGCGATGAGCGCCCCGGCGGCGAAGTGGTTGTCGATGCCGAAGACCGCGCCGAGGGCCGAGGGCACGAGCGAGAGGAACAGGCCTCCGAGTGCCCAGCTCGCCACGAGTGAGCCCGCGACGCCGCGGAACAGCCGACGCGAGGACCGCGGCACGGCGATCGTCGGGCGGAGGGAGCGCAGGGCTCCCGGACGCCGGGTGACCTGCTCCGGGACGACGACGAGCGCGACGAGCATGAGCACGAGGAGCACGCCGAACAGCAGGTAGACGAACTGCTCGGGCGCTGGGCCCCACTCGACCAGGGCACCGCTCGACAGGGCGCCGGTGGCGAGCGCGATCGGCGGGACGGCTCCGTTCAGGACGCCGGCGAGGGTGGGGTGGCGCTCGAGCGAGTTGTCGATGAGCGCTGCACCGAGTGCGCCGATGAGCAGCCCGACGGAGACGCCCTGCAGCACCCGGTCGAGGATGAGTGCCCCGAGGCCGTCCGCGACGGCGAAGAGCCCGAGCGAGACGGCCAGCCCGATACCACCGGCCACGAGCACCGGCTTCCGCCCGACGTGGTCGGACAGCCGCCCGGCGACGAGCAGGCTCGCCAGCAGTCCGGCGACGTAGATCGCGAACACGGCTGTGAGCATGAGCGGGGTCAGGTGCCACTCGGCGGCGTACACCGGGTAGATCGGCGACGGGACGGCCGAGGACGCCAGCGACACGAGCAGCAGCGCCGCGATGATCCAGAACCCGGCGACCGAGCGAGTGGACTGCATGGTGGGTCCCTTTCCTTGTCCGAGCGTTCGTTGTACGAGTCGGGTCGTACCGCATTGGTACCGCACGACCGCTGTACGACGCAAGTCGTACTGGGAGGGGAACCCTGGTAGCGTCCCGTCCATGCCCGAGCGCGTCGATGCCCCCGAACGGCTGCCGCAGCCGTCCCCGGCCGAGATGGACCTCCCCGTCGTGCTGGATGCCCTGTCGGACCCGATCCGACTCGCGATCCTGCACCGGTACCTCGTCGACGCCGCCGGTGGTGAGCGCTCCTGCGGGTGGGTCGGCATCGACCGACCGAAGTCCACGCTGACGCACCACTTCCGCGTCCTGCGTGAGGCAGGCCTCCTCGAGCAGCACCTGGAAGGCCTGACTCGGATCAGCCGCGTGCGGGTCGAGGACGTGCAGCAGCGCTTCCCGGGCCTGCTCGACCTGGTGATGGCGTGGCAGGTCCCCGCGGCGCTGATGCGGTCGGACCTGGTCGCATGAGCACGCACACGCTGCCCGAGGTCGTCGCCGACCCGGCGATCACCTCGGCGCTCGCCGCGGACCTGACGTCCGCGGGCTTCACCGTCGACGGGGTCGACGGGCTCTGGGGCGCGGACGCCGCCGCTGCGCTCCACCGTGGCAACAGGGTGCCCGCGCTCCGTGCCCTCGCCGCACGGGAGTCGTCCCCGCTCGGCACCCTGGCCACGCTGTTCGTGCTCGGACTGCCGGTCGCGCGGACAGCGGCCGACGCAGCGTTCCCCTCCGTGGGCGTCGACGAGCTCGTGCGCGCCGGGATCGTCCGGGTGGAGGAGACCGACGGCCCCGACGTGGACACGGTCGACGACGCCGGCCAGGTGCGACCCGCGGTGGACCTGCGCCCGTACGCGTTCGTCGACGACGCGGGTGCCGGCAGCTGGTGGATCGTCTCGGACCTCGGGGAGCTCGCGCTCGGCGCCGCGCTCGACGAGGAGCACGTACTCGGCATCGGCGGGGCCACCACCACGCTGAGCGGGCTGCAGGTCCCCGTGCCCGTCCGCCGGGTGCTCGACCTCGGCACCGGCTGCGGCATCCAGGCCATGCACGCCCGACGCTTCGCCGACCAGGTCGTCGCGACCGACATCTCCCGTCGCGCACTCGACATCGCCCGCTTCAACGCGGAGCTGAACGGCCTGGACGGCATCGAGTTCCGGCTCGGCTCGCTGTTCGAGCCGGTGGCGGGGGAGCGCTTCGACCGCATCGTCTCGAACCCGCCCTTCGTCATCACGCCCCGCACCGAGGGTGTGCCGTCCTACGAGTACCGCGACGGCGGCATGGTCGGCGACGCGCTCGTCGAGACCGTGCTCCGCGGTCTCGCCGACCACCTGGAGCCCGGCGGCACCGCGCAGCTCCTCGGCAACTGGGAACACCACTGGGGCGTCGACGGCCTGGACCGCGTCCGCGGGTGGTTCGCCGACACCGACCTGGACGTCTGGGTCGTCGAGCGCGAGCGCCAGGACCCGAACCGCTACGCCGAGACCTGGATCCGCGACGGCGGCACCAAGCCCGGCACGCCGACGTTCGACCGGCTGGTCGGCGCCTGGCTCGACGACTTCCAGGAACGCCGGGTCATCGGGGTCGGCTTCGGCTACGTCGTGGTCCGGAAGCCACGGTCGGGAGGCCCGGCTGGGCTCCGGCGGTTCGAGCGCGTCCCTGAGACGCTCGGGTCCAACCCCGCGGGCCTCGGAGCCACGGTGGCACGGGTCCTCGACGCCGCTGAGTGGCTGGCCGCGCACGACGACGTCGCGCTCGCGTCGGCGCACCTGCGCGTCGCCGGCGACGTGACCGAGGAGCGCTTCTACTGGCCGGGCAACGACGACCCGACCGTGATGACGCTCGTGCAGGGCGGCGGCTTCGGTCGTCGCGTGGACGCCGACACCGCGCTCGCCGCGTTCGTCGGGGCCTGCGACGGGGAGCTGTCCGTGGCGGCGATCGTCGGGGCGCTCGCGCAGATCACCGGCGTGGACGAGCAGGCGCTCGCCGCGGACCTGCTGCCCGCGGCGCGCGACCTGGTGCTCGACGGGCTGCTGACGCCGGCCTGACCCGGGCTCAGGAGCGGTGGTCGCGCCAGGAGTGCTGCGGGTCGTAGCCGAGCAGTTCGCGGGCCTTCTCCGACGACAGCAGGGAGCTCACGCCGTCGATGTCCGAGCGGCGCTCGATGTCGGGCACGAAGCGCTCGACGAGCTCGAGGGTCGGGGTGTCCATCACCGTGTCCGGGCTGGCGATCACGAAGGCCTCGAAGCCGGTGAGCTCGCTCTCGACGGCCTTGCGCACGGCCTGGGCGCCGTCGCGGGAGTCGATGTAGGACCACAGGTTGAAGGTCTTCGCCTCGGGCGTCGCGTCCCACGGGTACGACGGGTAGTCGGTCTCGTCCATGACGTTCGAGAACCGCAGCCCGATCATCTTCAGCGTCGGGTCCCAGCGCGTGAAGTGCCGCGCCATCTCCTCCTCCACGGCCTTGCCGAGGGAGTACGAGGACTGCGGGCGAACCGGGAAGTCCTCGTCGACGGGGAGGTAGGGCGGGTGGTGCTCGCCCATCGGGATGCCGAGCAGGGTCTCGCTCGACGCCCACACCACGTTCCGGATCTTCGCCGCGCGGGCGGCGTGGAACACGTTGATCGACGCGGTGACGTTGTTCGTGATGAGCGCCACGTCCGGCACCTGCCCGGGAGCGGGCACGGCGGCCAGGTGCACGACCGCGTCGACGTGGTCGTAGCGGTCGTCGACTCCGATGAAGGCGTTCAGCACCTGCCCGTAGTCGGTCAGGTCGATGCGGACGAACTGCACCCGTTCGGGCTTGTCGGGCGACGGGACCCGGTCGAGCAGGACGACGTCGTACCCGTGTTCGTCGAGGTCGCGCACCACCGCTCGTCCGAGCTTGCCGCTGCCGCCGGTCACCACTACGCGAGTCATCGCGCCTCCGCTCATCGTCGAGTTGCTGTGCGCCCATCCTGCCGTGCGGGGGTGGACGCAGCCAGGTACTGACGGTGCCCTGCTGTGCCGAGGGTGCGCCGGGCCTCCCGGCCGGTCGTCAGGAGGCGGACGCAGCGGCGACCTGGGCGATCGCCAGTCGGGCGACCAGCTCGACGTGCGCGGCCATGTCGCGGCTCGGGTCGAAGAGCCACTGGATCTGCATGCCGTCGGAGACGGCGAGCAGGACGCTCGTGAGCTCCTCGGGGTCGACGTCGGTGCGGAGTCGTCCGTCCTCCTGCATGCGGCGGAAGTCGGCGGCCAGGACCCGCCGGGACTTCTCGTAGCGCTCGCGGAAGTAGTCGTGCGCGGGGTGCTCCGGGTCCGTGGCCGCTGCGGCCGACAGGTTGACGAACATCTGCACGAGGCCGGGCACCTCGGCGTTGTGCCGGACGATCGCGGCGAGGAGCTCGGCGGGGTCCCCGGCGTCCCAGTCGGTGGCGTCGTCGATGACGTCGCGTCGCCGGAGGATCTCGACCCAGAGCTCGTCCTTGGACTCGAAGTAGTGCAGGAGTCCGGCCTGTGTGAGCCCGACGGCTTCGGAGATGTCCCGGATGCTGGTGCGCCGGAAGCCCTGGCGGGCGACGAGTTCGAGCGCGACGGTGAGGATCTGCTCGCGCTTGGCGATGCCCTTCGCGTAGGAACCCCGTCGTGTCATGGCAGGACTGTACCGCCGGGCGGTCGGGGCACTTCGCAGGCTCCTGAGCAGTCGCCCATCCGTTTTCCGTGCCATCTCCAGATCCATTCACTAGCATGGACGCCAGCGTCAGGCGGCTGGTTACCGTCGACGCGCGCACCGCCAAGGGATCGCCGTGTGAGCGACGCGGCCTCCTGATCCGGCCGATGGAGCCCCGGCGGTCCCGGTGCGTCAGATGCGCCCCTGCGTTCTCGCGGGGGCGCATCGTCGTTCAGCGTCCTCGCGGTTCCGTTCCTGGACGACTTCTGCCGTTCTCGGACAAAGTCATGACGCTTCATCACGATTGCCTGGGAGCGGGACCGCGTGATTGTGACAAACCGCACGGTAGGTGGAACGATGAGGATGCCATCTCGGGCGGATCAGGGTCGAGATGGTCATCCGGCGGGGGGCCCCGGGCCCCACCACCCCGAGTGAGCTCCCGCCGGATGTCCTCGTCAGCGGACCAGGTGCGGCGCGATCTGCTCGGCGATCACGGTCAGGATCCGCTCGTGCGACGCGGCGTCGCCGTTGGCCGGCAGCGTGATCACGAGTTCGTCCGTCGAGGTGACGGCCGGGTCTGCGCGCAGGGTCTCGACGATCGCAGCGGGCTCGCCGGCAACGACCTTGCTGAAGCGGAACGGCGGGGTGCCGGACAGGGGCCGCCCCTCGTCGTCCATGCCCGAGGCGTAGCTGGTGAGGAACTCCTCGTGGACCTCGCGGTCGTGGTCGTCGAGCAGCGGGACGACGATGCGTCCGACTGCGACCTTCGGGGTGCGCCCGACGTGTGTGCCCGCCGCCTGGAGCTCGGCGAAGCGGGCGCGGTAGGCCTCGATCTGCGCCGCCTGTGCCACGGCGAAGGGCTCGCCGGTGTCCTCGGTGTTGAGGGTCGAGCAGTGCAGCAGGAGCCCCTTCTCCGCCGTGCGCACCGCGGTGCCCATGCTGCCGCCGCCCCACCAGACCCGGCCGCGGAGGTCCGGGCTCAGCGGCTGCAGCGTGAGGTCGGTGCCCTCCGGGATGCTCTCGTAGCCCTTGCCCGAGGTGCCGAGGGGCTGGCCGTCGAGGACCTCGAGGAGGCGTGCTGCCCGAGCCTCGGCCTCCTCGCGGAAGCTCCGCTGGACACTGCCGAACACCGGGTCGAGGATCGGGCCGTAGCCGGCGATCCCCGTGCTGATGCCGAGCTGCACGCGACCGCCGCTGAGCAGGTCGACCGTGCTGGCGTCCTCGGCGAGACGGACCGGGTCCTCGTAGCGCATCCCGAGGACGGCGGTGCCGAAGCCGATCGTGCTGGTCCGCTGCGCAGCGGCGGCGAAGAACGTCATCGGGCTCGTCAGGAACGGCTCGAAGTGCCGACCGCGGACCCACCCCGTGCCGTACCCGAGCCGCTCGGCGGTCTCGAAGAGGCGGAGGCCGTCCTCCAGGGCGGCGGCCGCGCCGGCGGCGCCCCCGTGGTTGGGGACGAAGGACAGGAAGCCGAGTTCACGCACAACCCGAGTCTATGCGGCTGCATGGATCTGTGGAAGGTGCGGTGACTGTCCACGGATGTCGAGCCTCCCGACCGTCCGCCGGTGCCGGGCTGGGAGGATGGGTGCATGACCGACGTCACCACTGCTGCTCCGCTCGTCGCCGCGATGCCGGCGGCCCCCGGCGGTGTCGTCGACCCCGACGCCGTCTACCAGGCCTTCGCCGACTGGGCCGAGTCGAGCAGGCGACCGCTCTACCCGGCGCAGGACGAAGCCGTCATCGAGCTGGTGTCCGGGGCGAACGTCGTCCTCAGCACGCCCACCGGCACCGGCAAGTCGCTCGTCGCGGCCGGCGCGCACTTCGCGGCGCTCGCCGAGGGCAAGCGCAGCTGGTACACCGCGCCGATCAAGGCCCTGGTGTCGGAGAAGTTCTTCCAGCTCGTTGACCTGTTCGGCGCCCACAACGTCGGCATGGTCACGGGGGACTCCAGCGTCAACGCGGACGCCCCGATCGTGTGCTGCACGGCGGAGATCCTCGCGAACCTCGCGCTCCGGCAGGGTCCCGACGCGGACGTGGACGTCGTGGTCATGGACGAGTTCCACTTCTACGGCGACGCCGACCGCGGGTGGGCCTGGCAGGTCCCGTTGCTCGTGCTCGAGCGTGCGCAGTTCCTGCTCATGTCGGCGACGCTCGGGGACGTCACCACGATCGCGGACGACCTCTCGCGGCGCACGGGCCGCCCCACTGCGCGGGTGACCGGTGTCTCGCGCCCGGTGCCGCTCGAGTACGAGTACGTGATGACGCCGGTGCAGGAGACCGTCGAGCGCCTGTTGGAAGAGGGCAAGGCGCCCGTCTACATCGTGCACTTCGCCCAGGCCGCCGCACTCGAGCGCGCGCAGGCGCTCATGTCCGCCAAGGTCGCCTCGCGCGAACGCCGTGACCAGATCGCAGAGGCCATCGCCACCTTCCGCTTCAGCGCCGGGTTCGGGCAGACGCTCTCCCGCCTGATCCGCGCCGGCATCGGGGTGCACCACGCGGGCATGCTCCCGAAGTACCGACGGCTCGTCGAACAGCTGGCGCAACGCGGACTGCTCCCCGTCATCTGCGGCACGGACACCCTGGGTGTCGGCATCAACGTGCCGATCCGCTCGGTGCTGTTGACGGGCCTGACCAAGTTCGACGGCACCCGGATGCGCCAGCTGTCCGCGCGCGAGTTCCACCAGATCGCCGGACGTGCGGGCCGTGCCGGGTACGACACCGAGGGCGACGTCGTCGCCGAGGCACCCGAGCACGAGATCGAGAACGCCCGCTCGGTGGCGAAGGCCGGGGACGACCCGAAGAAGAAGAACAAGATCAAGCGCAAGAAGGCACCCGAGGGCTTCGTCTCCTGGGGGCAGGCGTCCTTCGAGCGGCTCATCAACGCCGAGCCCGAGCCGATGGTGTCCCGGATGCGGATCACGCACGCGATGGTGCTCGCCGTCGTGGGCCGCGGTGGCGATGCGTTCGAGGACGTCCGCTCGCTGGTGTTCGACAACCACGAGCCGCGCTCCCGCCAGCTCGACATGGCCCGTCGCGCCCTGACGATCGCCCGCACGCTCATCAACGCCCGGGTGATCGAGAAGGTGGACGGCGCCTACCGTGTGACCGTCGACCTGCAGGCCAACTTCGCCCTGAACCAGCCCCTGTCGCCGTTCGCGCTGGCGGCGTTCGAGCTCCTCGACCCCGACTCGCCGACGTACGCGCTCGACATGGTGTCCATCGTCGAGGCCACCCTGGACGACCCCCGCGCGATCCTGTCGCAGCAGCAGTTCAAGGAGCGCGGGGAGGCCGTCGCACGGATGAAGCAGGAGGGCATCGAGTACGAGGAGCGCATGGAACTGCTCGAGGAAGTGACCCACCCGAAGCCCCTCGACGAACTCCTGACCGCCGCGTACGAGGCCTACGCCGCCGAACAGCCGTGGGTGCTCGACTTCACGCTGTCGCCCAAGGCCGTCGTCCGCGACATGTACGAGCGCGCGATGACCTTCGGCGACTTCGTGCGGTTCTACCAGCTCACCCGGTCGGAGGGGCTCGTGCTCCGCTACCTCTCCGACGCCTACCGCACGATGCGGCAGACCATCGCGGACGAGCAGCGCACCCAGGAGCTCGACGACCTGATCGAGTGGCTCGGGGAACTCGTGCGCCAGGTCGACTCCTCGCTGGTCGACGAGTGGGAGGCCCTGATGAACGGGGACGTGGCGCTCGCCGAGGCCGAGCACGCGGAGATCGCGCCGCCCCAGCCCGCGCGGCTCACCGGCAACGTCCGGGCGTTCCGGGTGCTCGTGCGCAACGCCCTGTTCCAGCGGGTGCTGCTCGCCGCGAACGACGACATCGACGGTCTCGGCGAGCTCGACGCCACCGCCGGCTTCGACCGCGCCGCCTGGGACCTCATGCTCGAGGAGTACTACGACGAGCACGACACCATCGGGATCGATGCCGACGCCAGGTCGATGCAGTTCCTCGACCTGTCCGAGCAGGGGCGGACGTGGCGGGCGCGGCAGATCTTCGCGGATCCGGCGGGCGACAAGGACTTCGGCTTCTCGGCGACGATCGACCTCGACGCCTCGGACGACGCCGGTGAGGCCGTCGTGCGGGTCACGGAGATCGGGCGCTTCGACGGGTGGACCGAGGTCGACGTCGACTGACCGAGGTCCGCGTCGACTGACCGAGGTCCACGTCGTCTGACCGTGGTGCATGCGGGAGGAGCCCCTGGCCAGCCGGCCGGGGGCTCCTCGTGTCAGCAGGCGTCAGCCCGCGTCGACCGTGAAGGTCGTCGTCCCGCCGGCCATGTGGAGCGTGAACGTCTTCACCGAACCGGTCCCCACGACGATGCTGCGGGTGATGCTGCGGCCTTCGATGAACCCGCCGGTGACGTAGGAGTCACCCTCGCCGGTGATCATCCACTGCGCTCCGATGGGGCCGCTGACCGTGACGTCGGCGCGGCCGTTCGCGACGGCGCCGACCGTGACGTCACCGGCGACGGAGCCGTCCTGGTCGCCGGGCTGCTCCGGGATCGGGGTGCCCGGATCGACCGGGACCTGCGGGTCCTGGCCCTCGCCCGGGTCGACGGGCTCGGGCGACGGTGCGACCGGCTGGTCCGGCTCGGTGCTCGACGACTGGCCGACCTCGACGGTGGTCGAACCGATGACGTTCAGCCCGTCCTTCACGGAGACCGTGTACGTGGTGATCGTGCCCTCCGGGGCCTCGACTGACACCCGTGCAGCGGTGCGGCCGAGGATGCCACCACCGACCACCGACCACGTGGCCAGCGGCGTCGGTGACGTCGTAGGTCTTGCCGGCCGGGCCGGTCACGACGAGGTCAGCGTAGCCCCCGGCGTACCCGGAGACGACGACGGTCGGGGCGTCGCCGGTGCCCGGGGTGCCCGGGTCGACGGGGGTGCCCGGGTCGACCGGGGCCTGGTCGCGCGTGTCGACCGACCACGGGGTCTGCAGGCTCTCACCGTCGAGGACCGAGGTCACCGTGAAGGTGGTGAGCCGGTCGTCGTCCACGCGGACGAACACGGTGTTGTAGCCGGACGGGGGGATGCGGACGACCGTGGTGCGTTGGGTGTCGTCCTCGAACCGCACGAGACTGTCTGCGGCCGCGCGGACGCCGACCTGGACGACACCGCTGGACTGCGACACGATCGACAGTTCGGGCGCGGTGACGGCGGTGGTGGAGCTGCTTGCGGCGGGCGCCGTCGAGCTCGCGGTCTCGATGGACGCGGCGTTCGCCGCCGGCCCGAAGGCGAGGGACGCGAGGACGACGCCGGTGGCGCACGTCACGAGGCCGATGGTCTTCTTGCTGGGAGTCATGTGGTGCTCTTTCCTGGATGCAGCCCGCAGTGTGCGGGTCGCGGCCAGAATACGACATGTCAGATGCTGCTGCGCCGGACCCCAGCCCCGCGAGTGCTTCGGCCGTTCGGGGGTGTGCCGGACTCCTGGCGGACGGGTAGCGTCTGCCGCGCCACCTACCGGAAGGAATGCGACATGCGCATCGGATCCAGCATCGCCCTGATCGTCATCGGCGCGATCGTCGCCTTCGCGCTGAACGTCCAGCTCGCAGGCATCGATCTCCGCCTCATCGGCTACATCCTGATGGCCGCGGGCGTCGTCCTGCTCATCATCAGCCTGGCGGTGGCCTTCGGCGGCCGTCGCACCACCACGACCACGCGCTCGGGCGTCGACCCGGCCTCGGGGGAGCAGATCACTCGGCAGGACCGCCGCGACGGCACCTACTGACACGACCGACTGACCGACGGGTCCGGGCTCTCGAGTCCGGGCCCTTCGTCGTGTCTCCGGGGCCGGTTCTGGGTGCGGTGCACCGGATCCCGTTCTCGGCGCCGAGTCTCGGAGCCGCTGCGCCCCGACGAGGTCAGCTCAGAACAGGGTCGCGGGCGGGGTGGCCTCGGGGAGCGCTGCGGGCTCGGCGACCTCGACGCCCGGCCAACCCGGACCCGTCGGGACGTCGGTGCGGTTCTGGTACGCCGTCGCGGCACCCCGGGCACGGACGTCGGCGGCCTCGTTCATCTCGTGGCCCATGTGCCCGCGGACCCACTCGAAGGTGACCGTGCGGCCCTGCAGCTCGGCGTCGAGCTCCTTGATGATCTCCACGTTCAGGACGGGCTTGCCGTCGGCCTTCCGCCAGTTCTTCCGCTTCCACCCGGCGAGCCACTCGGTGCAGGCCTTGATGGCGTACTGGCTGTCGCAGAGGATGTGCAGCGGCTCGCCCGTGTCCTTGGTGGCACGGAGCAGCTGGAGCACGGCTGTCAGCTCGCCCTGGTTGTTCGTCCCGCGCGGCCACCCACCGGCGGCCCAGCGGTCATCGTCGACGTACCAGGCCCAGCCGGCCGGGCCGGGGTTGCCGAGGGCGGAGCCGTCAGCTGCTGCGACGATCGTCACGGGGGACCTCCTGAGGTGGGGCGAGTGCCCGACAACGGTAGCGGACCCGGGGAGGTGTGTCGGGCCTCCTGGCTGTAGCTCAGCGCCCCTGCGGGTCGAGGTTCAGGTGCGTGCCCTCGATCAGCCACTCGCCGTTGAGCGTGCGCATGTCCGGGTTCATCCACCGGAGCTCGGGGATGCTCACGCCGAAGCGCTTCGCGACCGTCACCTGGTCGTCGCCGTGCGCCACGAGGTAGTCCGCGGAGCGGCCGCCCTGTGCACTGACGATCCCGTAGGCGCCGGGCCGTGCCTCGCCGAGGGTCACGTGCATGTCCGGGTACGGCGTCGGGACGTGCCACGTCAGCGGTGCGACCGCCAGGACGTGTCCGGCCCAGGACGCGCTGTCCACCGAGCCGTCGCTGTCGGTCGTGACGGTGGGCATGAGCACGACGCTCTCGAGGAAGTCCGGACGCGCGCCGACGCCGTCGAGCCGGGTGGATGCCGGAGGTGTCTGACCGGCGGCCCACTGGACCTGGCCGTACGGCGTGCCGTACCCGTCCGAGGGCTTCGGGACCGAACGGCGGAACTCGAGCGTCATCGCCTGCGACTCCGTGGATCGCCATCCGGAGAGCTCGGTGCGGAAGGTGCCGTCGGCGTCGGCGAGGACGCGCACGTGGATGCTCGTCCGACCGGTCGGCGAAGTGACGTCGGTCTCGGTGAGGAGCGTGCCGGCGGCGATGCGTGGCGGGTTCAGCGCGGCGTTCTCGATGTCCGGGTCCGGGGCTGCATCGGTCGGAGCGGCGCTCGGCGTGGACGCGGCGCGGCTCGGCCCGGGCAGTGGGTCGTCGCCACCCCGGAGCAGGCTGCAGCCCGACAGCGTGACGACCAGCGCCGCGCTCCCCACCAGTGCGACCAGGAACGGCCGTCGAATCATGCTTCCCCCTCGATCCGAGGCCGATCGTAGCGCGGGCGGTGGGGGCGCTGGACGAGTCGTGACCGAACTGTCACGCAGGACGCACCGTCGGCCCAGCGGCCTGTCGCCTGTCGGCGCGGTCGGCTGGTGCTGACTGACCGGGCCGCGGTGCCGCTCCGTCAGCGGACGGAGGCGCCGTCGAGCGCCGAGACCAGCGCGTCGCCGTCCGGGACGTCCCAGAACGCGGTGGTCCTCGGGCCGAAGACGCCGTCCAGCCCGGTGTTCGCGTAGACCGCCTGCGGGTTGCCTCCCCCGAAGAACGCCCGTGCGCCGGAGTTCCCCGTCTCCCACTGCACCGAGCAGTGGGCTCGGTCGTGCGTCCACTGCACGTTCCGGTCCGTCCGGCGGACGTCGGTCTCGCGGGTGCTGCGGCCGTTCGTGATGAAGACGCGTCGGTCGGTGACCGCGTACACCTCGGTGCGCTTGCGGTGCCGTTTCACGAGGAAACGGCCGACCAGCATGTACAGGCCGACGAGCACGAAGACGCTGCCGAACACCAGGAAGAACGGAGGCGCACCGTCCGTCCCGGCCTCGGTCATCCAGAACGCCATGAAGCCGCACCAGAACAGGCTGAACGGGATGAGGAAGCCGTCCCGCCCGGTGAACAGCTTGCGCGGGTCGCTCTGCCCCACCCACAGCAGGTGTTCGCCGCTGCGGAGCTGTTCCGAGGCCAGGGCACGAGGATCCATCACGCTGCGACGCTACCGAACCGGGCGTCCCCCGTCCGACCCCAGAACTGGGAACGGGGGACCCTGCCCCGCCTAGCGTCGGCGAGGACGAGAGGAACACCCATGAGCAACGACATCGCAGGGCCCGAGCACTCCGACGACCGCGACCGCTCCGAGGCACTGACGAACGCCGCGCACTCCGACGACGTCGACGGGGTCAACGAGCGCGAACAGCGGGCGGCCGACACGTCCTACAGTCCCTCGAGCGAGCGGGAGATGGACGCGTCCCAGACCCTGCAGCGCGACGACGACGACCTGCGTGAGGACGGCATCGACCCCTCGCGGATCGTCGCGGCCCCGGGGACCGGCGGCGCCGACGACGCGGGCGACGTCGAGCCCGAGCCCGGTGACCTGCACCTGCCGTGGCAGTCGGAGAGCAACTGACCCTCGCCGCTACGACACCGAGTCCGGGTGGGAGCCCGTCCGCTGCCCGGACTCGAGCGAGGCGATCGCGACCAGGTCGTCGTCGCTGAGCACGAAGCCATCGACGTCGAGGTTCGCGCGGATCCGCGACGGCGTCACCGACTTCGGCAGGACGACGACGCCCTGCTGCACGTTCCACCGCACGAGAACCTGCGCCACGCTCACCCCGTGGGCGTCCGCGATGCGTGTCAGCACCGGGTCGTCGACCAGGCGACCCCGCCCGAGCGGTGACCACGCCCCCGTCACGATGTCGTGTTGTGCGTGGAACGCCATGAGCTCGTGCTGGGGGAGCCACGGGTGCCGCTCCACCTGGTTCAGCGCCGGCACCTCGCCCGTCTCCGCGATGAGGCGCTCGAGGTGCGGCACCTGGAAGTTCGAGACACCGATGCTCCGGGCACGCCCGCTCCCACGGAGTTCGACGAGGGTGCGCCAGGTCTCGACGTAGCGGTCGTTCGCCGCGGCCGGCCAGTGGATCAGGTAGAGGTCGACGGCGTCGAGCCCGAGCCGGTCGAGGCTGGCGTCGAACGCGCGCAGGGTCGCGTCGCGCCCCTGGTGGTCGTTCCACACCTTGGTGGTCACGAAGACGTCGTCGCGGTCCAGCCTGGAGGCTCGGATCGCCGTCCCCACGCCGCGCTCGTTGCCGTACATCTCGGCTGTGTCGACGTGGCGGTAGCCGGCATCGAGCGCGATGCCGACCGCGGTCTCGGCGTCCGCGTCGTCGACCTTGTAGACGCCGAAGCCGACGGCTGGGACGGAGTTGCCGTCGCGGAGGGGGATGGAGGTGACCATGCGTCCATCCTGCCGGGCGGGGCGGCGGCGGGACGGGCCTCCTGGCCGAACTGTGGATGGTGCGCGGGAAGGGCCCGGTGTGGAGGAGCGCGTTCCTTCCCATCACGCTCGCGGTGGAAGGTGCTTCCGCGCGTTGCGGGTCGGAAGGTTCGACCTCCTACGCGCGATTCGACTCGCTACGCGGGAATCCGCCGGCCACGCGCGGGAAGGACAGCGCTACGCGCGAAGGACCCGCGGCGCCTCAGGTGGGGAGGTTGACCGGCTCGGTGTCGGGGATGGGGCTGGCGTCGCGACCGCGCAGGTCGGGGAGCCAGCGCTTCGCGACCAGCGGCAGGAGCACCCCGACGAACGCCGCTGCTGCACCGACTGCCAGGCCACCCGTGGCTCCGTGCATGTCGATGAGGAAGCCGGCGACCGCTGACCCGCCCGCGGCACCGATGAGCTGCCCGGTGCCCATCCAGCCGTAGGCCTCGGCGGTGTCGGAGAACTTCACCGTGGCGGACACGGAGCCGAACATCACGGCGAGGGCCGGCGCGATGCCACCGCCGGCGATGAGGAGTGCGAACGACAGCCACCAGAACCCGGTGCCGAACGTGGCGAGCCCCAGGCCGATGAAGACGATGAGCATGCGGGTCCACAGCGTGCCCGGCGAGATCGGACGGTGGCCGAACGCCAGACCGCCGACGAGCGACCCGACCGCGAAGATCGCGAGGACGATGCCGGCGTTCGGGCTGCCCTCGCCGAAGGCGCTGGTGACGCCGGCCTCCACCGCGGCGCACGCCCCGATGAGGAGCAGGCCGGTCAGGGTGGCCACGACGACGGACGGACGCTTCATCACGACGCCGAAGGCGCGCTTGGACCGGGGGATGCGCACGCGGCCGAGCTCGGGGGAGGCGATGAACCAGACACCACCGACGACGAGGAACACCATCGCGACGACGATCGCCTGGACGGTGCCGATCTGCGTCGCGACGAACGTGGTGATGACCGGGCCGGCGACCCAGATGAGCTCCTGGGCACTGGCGTCGAGCGAGAACAGGGGTGTGAGCTGCGCCGACGTGACCATCTTCGGGTAGATGGTGCGCACCGCTGGCTGCACGGGCGGCACGGCCAGCCCGCCGAGGAACCCGATGACGACGTACGCCCACAGGGGCATCAGCACGAACGCGATGA
This sequence comes from Curtobacterium sp. GC_Cur_3, assembly GCF_026544205.1. Classification (GTDB taxonomy): domain Bacteria; phylum Actinomycetota; class Actinomycetes; order Actinomycetales; family Microbacteriaceae; genus Curtobacterium. Next base: position 67,574 of record NZ_JALNUI010000015.1, on the reverse strand, counting down.
CCGCCATGCTCGCGAGCGCGACGATGCTGGTGAGGATGAGGACCGGCCGCATGCCCCAGCTGCCCATCCATCGACTGGTGAGCGGGCCGGCGATGGCCTGGCCGACGCTCGTGGTGGCGAGCACGAGACCCGCGGAGCCGTACGAGCCGAAGATGTGCTCGACGTGCAGCAGGTAGGCGAGCGACAGCATCCCGAACGGGAACCGCGCGGTGAGCTGGGCGGCGATCACGCGGCCGACGCCGGGGGTCTTCAACAGGTTGCCGTACGCGCTCACGCAACGAGTGTACGGACCGGACGGGGCGGCGCGGGGCGTGTGTCACCCGACCGGGGGAGGGCACCTTGGACGGGGTTCGGGACCCGCTTCTCAGACACGCCGACACGGGGGTGCGAACGGGCTGTTTCCACACCTCGGGACAACCCACTCCACAGGCTGTTGGCAGTGTCGGTGGTGCGCGCCAGACTGGCGGAAATCCGGGGCTGTGGGGAATCCACAGACTGTGGAGGGTGTTGTGGAAACTACAGGGGTGTAACACTTCCTCTAGTGGTCCATCCGGGCATCGGGCACAACATGTAGTAGCGTCGTGCTCAGCACAGCACCAGAACTTCGGGCCCCGAACGGGGTCCAGAACAAGGGGAGAACATGGCCGTCATCGTCTACACCAAGCCGTCCTGCGTCCAGTGCACCGCGACGTACCGGGCCCTCGACAACAAGGGCATCCAGTACGAGGTGCACGACGTCTCGACGGACGACGCCGCCCTCGAGCACGTCAAGAGCCTCGGCTACATGCAGGCCCCCGTCGTCGTGACCGACGACGACCACTGGTCGGGCTTCCGTCCCGACAAGATCGCGACCCTCAGCGCCGAACTGGCGTAGGGCTCCACCGTCCGGCGGACGGTGCGTCGAACTCGATCAGGAGGCTCGACGCACCACCCGTCGGACACCCCCGGTCCGTCTGTCCGCACCTGACAAGGAGCGACACCATGAGCCGAATCGTCTACTTCTCGAGCGTGTCCGGGTACACCGCGCGCTTCATCGAGAAGCTCGGCCGCGACGCGGACCGGATCCCGCTCTACCCGGGCGAACCGTTCCTGCACGTGGACGAACCGTACGTCCTCGTCCTCCCCACCTACGGTGGCGGCAACGGCGAGGGAGCGGTCCCCAAGCAGGTCATCAAGTTCCTGAACGACGAGCACAACCGGTCACTGATCCGGGGCGTCATCGTCGGCGGGAACACGAACTTCGGTGAGGCCTACGGCCTGGCGGGCGACGTCGTGTCGCGCAAGTGCCACGTGCCCGTGCTCTACCGCTTCGAACTCTTCGGCACGCCGGACGACGTGTCCGCGGTCAACTCAGGATTGGATGCATTTTGGACGCAGCAGTTGCAGACGTCGATCTGACGTCGCCGACGACGGGGATGGACTACCACTCCCTCAACGCGATGCTCAACCTCTACGACGCGGACGGCAAGATCCAGTTCGACAAGGACCGCGAAGCCGCCAAGCAGTTCTTCCTGCAGCACGTCAACCAGAACACCGTCTTCTTCCACAACCTGAAGGAGCGGCTGGACTACCTGGTCGAGAACGAGTACTACGAGCAGGCGACGATCGACCTGTACTCGATGGACTTCATCCAGCGGCTCAACGACCTGGCGTACTCGAAGAAGTTCCGGTTCCAGACGTTCCTCGGTGCGTTCAAGTACTACACGAGCTACACGCTCAAGACGTTCGACGGCAAGCGCTACCTCGAGCGCTTCGAGGACCGCGTCGTGATGACCGCCCTCGGCCTGGCGCAGGGCAACGAGCAGCTCGCGATCGACCTCGTCGAGGAGATCGTCGCCGGCCGCTTCCAGCCCGCCACCCCGACGTTCCTCAACACCGCGAAGGCCCAGCGCGGCGAGCTCGTCTCCTGCTTCCTCCTCCGCATCGAGGACAACATGGAGTCGATCTCCCGCGGGATCAACTCCTCGCTGCAGCTCTCGAAGCGCGGCGGCGGCGTGGCCCTGCTGCTCTCCAACATCCGTGAGGCCGGCGCCCCGATCAAGCAGATCGAGAACCAGTCCTCGGGCATCATCCCCGTGATGAAGCTGCTGGAAGACTCCTTCTCCTACGCGAACCAGCTCGGTGCGCGTCAGGGTGCTGGCGCGGTCTACCTCAGCGCCCACCACCCGGACATCATGAAGTTCCTCGACACCAAGCGCGAGAACGCCGACGAGAAGATCCGCATCAAGACGCTGTCCCTCGGCGTCGTCGTTCCGGACATCACGTTCGAGCTCGCGAAGAACAACGAGGACATGTACCTGTTCTCGCCGTACGACGTCGAGAAGGTCTACGGCGTCCCCTTCGGTGACGTCCCGATCTCCGAGAACTACCGCGCGATGGTCGACGACTCGCGCATCAAGAAGACGAAGATCAAGGCGCGCGAGTTCTTCCAGACCATCGCGGAGATCCAGTTCGAGTCGGGCTACCCGTACATCGTGTTCGAGGACACGGTGAACAAGGCCAACCCGATCAAGGGCCGGATCAACATGTCGAACCTGTGCTCGGAGATCCTGCAGGTCAACACCCCGACCACCTTCAACGAGGACCTCTCGTACAAGGAGATCGGCAAGGACATCTCCTGCAACCTCGGCTCGCTGAACATCGCGCTGACGATGGACTCGCCGGACTTCGGCAAGACCATCGAGACCGCCATCCGCGGCCTGACCTCGGTCTCGCAGATGTCCCACATCACGTCGGTCCGCTCCGTCGAGGACGGCAACGACAAGTCGCACGCCATCGGCCTCGGCCAGATGAACCTGCACGGCTACCTTGCTCGTGAGCGCGTGTTCTACGGCTCCGACGAGGGCATCGACTTCACGAACATCTACTTCTACACGGTGCTGTTCCACGCCCTGCGCGCCTCGAACAAGATCGCCATCGAGACCGGGGAGACCTTCGACGGCTTCCGCGACTCGAAGTACGCGTCGGGTGAGTTCTTCGACAAGTACACCGACCAGGTCTGGACGCCGGCCACCCCCCGCGTCGCGTCGCTGTTCGACAACGCGAACATCACCATCCCGACGCAGGACGACTGGAAGGCGCTGAAGGCGTCCATCCAGGAGCACGGCATCTACAACCAGAACCTGCAGGCCGTCCCGCCGACCGGTTCGATCTCGTACATCAACCACTCGACGTCGTCGATCCACCCGATCGCGTCGAAGATCGAGATCCGCAAGGAAGGCAAGCTCGGCCGCGTCTACTACCCGGCGCCGTTCATGACGAACGACAACCTGGACTACTACCAGGACGCGTACGAGATCGGCGCCGAGAAGATCATCGACACGTACGCCGCGGCGACGCAGCACGTGGACCAGGGCCTTTCCCTGACGCTGTTCTTCAAGGACACCGCCACCACGCGCGACATCAACAAGGCGCAGATCTACGCATGGCGCAAGGGCATCAAGACGATCTACTACATCCGTCTGCGCCAGCTCGCACTCGAGGGCACCGAGGTCGAGGGCTGCGTTTCGTGCATGTTGTGACGCCTCCGGCGTCGTGCATGCTGCGTCGTCTCGGTCGCTGACGCGACCACCCCCGGCCTGGAGGCGCGGTGCCAGCCCGCACCGCGCCTCCCGGCCTTCGATTCGTCACCATCTCAATTCCGGAAGAAGCAATGACTCTCACCGACCCGGTCCACGCCACCGGCAAAGCCGTCCCGCTGATCCGTTCGGTCAGCGCGATCAACTGGAACCGCATCCAGGACGAGAAGGACGTCGAGGTCTGGAACCGCCTCGTCAACAACTTCTGGCTGCCCGAGAAGGTGCCGTTGTCGAACGACGTGCAGTCGTGGAACACCCTCACGCCCGAGGAGCAGCAGCTCACCATGCGCGTGTTCACCGGTCTGACGCTTCTCGACACCATCCAGGGCACCGTCGGTGCGATCAGCCTGATCCCCGACGCGATCACCCCGCACGAGGAGTCCGTCTACACGAACATCGCGTTCATGGAGTCGGTGCACGCCAAGAGCTACTCGTCGATCTTCTCGACCCTGGCGTCGACGCCCGAGATCGACGACGCCTTCCGCTGGTCCACCGAGAACGTGAACCTGCAGAAGAAGGCGCAGATCGTCCTCGACTACTACACCGGCGACGACCCCCTGAAGCGCAAGGTCGCGTCGACCCTGCTCGAGTCGTTCCTGTTCTACTCCGGCTTCTACCTGCCGATGTACTGGTCCTCGCGCGCGAAGCTCACGAACACCGCTGACCTGATCCGCCTGATCATCCGCGACGAAGCCGTCCACGGGTACTACATCGGGTACAAGTTCCAGAAGGGGCTCGAGGGCGCCTCCGAGGAGCGCAAGCAGGAGATCAAGGACTACACGTTCAGCCTGCTGTTCGAACTGTACGAGAACGAGATCCAGTACACGCAGGACCTCTACGACCAGGTCGGGCTGACCGAGGACGTCAAGAAGTTCCTGCACTACAACGCCAACAAGGCGCTGATGAACCTTGGCTACGAGCCGATGTTCCCCAAGGAGACGACGGACGTCAACCCGGCGATCCTGTCGGCGCTGTCGCCCAATGCGGACGAGAACCACGACTTCTTCTCGGGGTCGGGCTCGTCGTACGTCATCGGCAAGGCCGAGAGCACTGAGGACGAGGACTGGGACTTCTGAGCTTGCTCTGACGCGTGGGGACGCCCCGCTGGCTTCGGCCGGTGGGCGACCGACCCATTTTTGACCGATCGCGCATGAGGTCCGCAAGTCGCCAGCTCGCCAAGAGTTAGCTGGTGCAGCTCACGACGTCGAGATTCAGTCAACCGCCGTGATCGATGCGGAGCCCTTGAGGACGCTTCGACAGTTCCGCCCGAATAAGTCGAGTCCAAGCTCTAGAGCAGCCTTGGCTCTCCGCGCCGTGCACGTGGCGTGCGTAGGACCTGGTTCAAGCTGGATCGAGTCGTGCAGCTCGGACTTGGGTAAGACACAAAAACCACATGGTGCTACGGTGCCAGCATGAAACGCACATCCGACGCTGCGTATCTGACGGTTGGCGAGACCGCTCGTCTCCTTGGAGTGCATCCCAACACAGTGCGGAACTGGGCTGCGAAGGGCACGTTAGTGTCCGCTCGTCTGCCGGGCGCTAAGCAGCATCGGTTCGCTCGTGAGCACGTACTCGAGTTTGCTGCCCATCGGGGAGAGGCAGTCTCATCAATCGTGCCGATGGTCAAACCTCTTGGTCCTGACTTGGTCCGGGCAGCTGACCTCGACGCGTGGGCGATGTCGGAGGACGCCAAGGGAGCTTTCCCCGAACTCATGCGTCGACTGCTAGCCGCGTCTTCGCACGTCGTGGACCTCGACATTCGGTCCCACGAGGGAGTTGCTGCTCCCGGTTGGGACGGCTCAGCGTCTTCGGGCGGTGGTCCATTTCTGCCTCGGGGGGACCTGCGGTTTGAGTTCGGCACGGAGAAGGATTCAAAGAGAAAGGCGCAAGCCGACTACGACAAGCGCGTCGGCTTTGACGCGAGCGCCAAGCAACACACTTTTGTGTACGCGACACCTCGCAACTGGGCGGGCGGACGGGCTTGGGCGGACGCTCGTTCTAAAGATGGCGTGTTTGCTGCCGTTAAGGCAATCGATGCGCATGTTCTCGAAGGCTGGCTCCAGTCGACGCCGTCCGTGCATTATTGGTTGTCTGAACGCCTGGGTCGACACCCGCGCAATGCTCGTGTGATTACTGACTGGTGGTTGAGTTTCAGCGGGCGTTCGAGGCTCGAGCTGCCTACGGCGTTCTTCACTGCTGGGCGGGCAACCGAGGCTGAGCAGCTGACGCAGGTTATCGTCGACGCGGCGTCGGATGCAGTGATCACAGTTCGAGCGCCTTGGGTTGATGATGCGCTCGCATTCGTTCATGCAGCGCTGCATCCCGCAGGCGACGTCATTGACCGTGTCCTCGTGGTGACTGACGCGGCTGCTTGGACATCCTTGAGCGCATCGTCGCAGCCCATGGTCTTGATTCCGTACTTCGACGGACGGCCAGACATCAAGATCGCGACCGATGCAGGCCATCGGGTTATCCTCGTGGCCGGGGCGACTGAGACCGTACGGCCGGGTAATGGCATCGACCTACCAAAGATTGACCGGGTAGAAGCCCGGCAGGTACTCGAGGAGAGCGATGTCGACTTCCATACTGCCGAAGAACTCGTGGCGTTGGGACGACGAAGCATGCCAGCGCTTTTCCGATCCATCGCCCGAGACCCTCGCGCGACGGTCCCGCCGTGGGCAATCGATGGCGCGGTCGCGGCCATCCTGGCACCGCTCATACTTGCCGGCTCCTGGACGTCCACCCCGGCCGACTCCGCTGTGATCGAGTGCCTCACCGAAACTTCTAGCCGCTCGGTCGAGCAGCAGTTGCGAACCTTGGCCGCCACAGCGGAGGCACCCTTCGTCCACTCCGGGGGGCTTTGGCGGCCGGTTGCACCAGTAGAGGCAGCTCTCCTACTCTTCCCGCACCTGACGGACGCCGACCTCCATCGCTGGCGCGAAACGGTCATCCATCATCTCCTCGCGGAAGATCCGCTTGAGGCCCTGACGCCCGTGGAACGCATCGCGGCTTCTGTCTCCGACTCAGAGTCGTCGATCTCCGGGACACTCCGTCAGCACCTGGCAGATGGGGTGGCACTCGCTGGCGCCACCGCATTGGATGTATCGGCGGCCGTCGATGTAAATCCCTACGTGCGCTCTATCGTCCGAGCAGTCCTGCAACGAGCGAATGACGACGGCTCGGGTGGGACATGGGCTCGCATCGCCTCCGTACTTCCGGCGCTTGCTGAAGCGGCACCGGACGAGTTCCTCGAAGCGGTCGAACTCGGCGCGGGTGGACCCGACTCAATTCTTCGGACGGTGTTCCGAGATGGGAGTGCTGCCGGCGACCCGTTCGCGCCCTCCTCTCCCCACACTAGCTTGCTGTGGGCGCTGGAGAGCCTGTCGTGGTCGCCGAGCTACTTCGGGCATGTGGGAAGGCTCCTCGCGAAGCTTTCAATGCTGGATCCTGGCGGACGGCTGTCGAATCGACCGTCAGCAAGTCTCCAGAACCTCACGAGGGCCATTTTCCCGTACGGCGGTGGCGGTGTCGACGACAAGATTGGCATCATCAGCCGAGTGATAGATTTTGCCCCCGAAATCGGTTGGTCGCTCGTTCTTTCGGGTTTGCCCAGCATGCGCGCAGTTGGCCTAGTTCCACATCGACCGTCGTATCGGGACTGGGGGCCAAAGAGGAACTCCGTCACCTACGAAGAAGTTCATCGGTACTCCCAAGCGCTTGTGAAGATAGCGGTTTCGGCCGCTGGTGATACTCCTGAGCGCTGGACTCAGCTGGTGTCAAAGGTCGATCGCCTTCCGCAGGGCGGGCGAGAAATCGTCCTCAGGACGCTTCAGGGGGTTATCGAATCTTCTGGCTGGTCGAGCGAGAATCGATATGCTGTTTGGGAGGCGCTGACGAAGGAGATCAGTCGTCACGAGGACTACGCAGATGCTGACTGGGCACTCGATGCTGATGGGTTAGGTCTGCTGAAGTCGGTTGCTGATCGATTGGCGAGCCCTGAGGATCCTCGGCGACTCGCTCGCATATTCGATTGGCGGCCGTCCGTACCGGGTAGGCGGTTGGGCCGAGAAGGTTATCGGGAGAGGCTGGCGGACATGCAGCGCGAGGCGGTGGAAGAGCTCATCGCCTTTAGTCCTGTAGAGCTTGAGGCGTTCATGAGTTCGGTTCCAGTTCCAAGGCTCGTCGGGCAGGCTATGGCTGATTTCGGCGACTTACCAGCTACGCGGGTGCTTGATTGGTTGAGTCGGGAGGAGGTTCATCTCGTAGAAGCGGCATCATCGTTCGCGCGGTCGCGAATGCTCACCAATGGGGAATCTTGGCTCGGCGGCGTATTTCGAGACATCCCGAGAGTCCCGCTGAGCTTGATGAATGCTGTTCCCTTCGAACGACGATTTTGGCAGGTCGTCGACGAGCTTGATCAGGACTATCAAGTTGAGTACTGGTCGCATGTTTCTCACTACGAAGTGCCGCTCGGGGAGCGTGATGAGGCCGTACAGTTGTTACTTGAGCATAAACGGCCCTGGGCTGCGGTCCATTTGGTGGCAGCACTGCTGGAAGAGCATTCAACGTTCGATAATTCAATAACCTTGTCTGTGCTGGAGGCTTTGCTACACTTTCCCGGTCCGCCGGAAGACGCTCAAATGACTGGGTACAGTGTTGCGACAATACTCAATCATCTCGAGGCGGTATTGCCGGAAGAGCCGAGTCTACCTTCCCTCGAGTTTGCGCTCTTCAATCTACTCCCGGATCATCGGCCATCATCTGCGCTGTACCGTCGGCTCAACTCCGACCCTGACGAATTCGTCGCATTGATGAAGGGGGTCTTTCGAGGTGACGGTGAGCAAAAACGCGATCGGACTGCGAAGGAGTCGGCGTTCGGCACTCTAGCGTTTTCGATCTTGCACGAATGGAGAGGACTGCCGGGTAGCAAGAGAGATGGATCTATAGATGCCGAGCACCTCACCGCTTGGGTGCAGGCCGCTCGATCAGCCCTGTCCGATGCCGGCCGCGCCGCGATCGGTGACGAGCAGATTGGCCAGATCCTCTCCGTAAGCCCTGTAGGAGAGGACGGGATCTGGCCCGCCGAACCGGTGCGAGACCTTATCGAGTCGTTGGTAAGTATCCGTATCGAAACCGGACTCCATGTTGGGAGGACGAATCAACGCGGGTTCACGTCACGTGCTGTCTACGACGGAGGGGACCAGGAACGTGAACTCGAGCGCAACTACCGTGATTCCGCAGCGGCCCTCGCAGTTCGGTGGCCTAGAACCGCGAGTGTGCTTCGTGGCATCGCGGAAGGCTATCTTCGAGAGGCGAAGATGCACGATCTGGAAGCAGAGCGTCTCGGGGACGAGTGAGTGGAAGCTGACAGTGACGATCGGCGTCCTGTGCCGCCGGCCCCTGCAGCCGCCTGTGTCGGAGTGCAAGTAGCGAGGCCGCGCGGCAGGAACAAAAAGTGCCCCGGCTTAGCGCCGCGCGCGGCGTCCGCGCGAGTGTTCGCGCAATTGATCTCGGCCGTGAGCTCGACGCTGCGTCCCTGCATTAGCGGGCTACTTCCGATCGCAGAGCGACTCGCGTTTCCTTTACAAAGTTCGCTCGGGCTAAACCGCTTGACCGAGCAGCAATCGTAGAGTGGCTCGATGGAGCGAACTGGGAACAAGTCTCTTCCTCCTAATTTGTCTCGCTCGCCGTCGGTGGATGTGAGGCCAAGTCAACGTCATCGCCTCTGTAAAAGGAGCGGCCGGCCCCCGTCTTGGCCGCTGGCCGACTCTGTGACAGAACGGGTGGGCGACCGAGAAAGTCGAGATGTCTAACATGTTGAGAATGAAGTACAGAATGGCGATTCTTCTGTTGGGTGACATGGAAGTCCAGCGGCCACACTTTGTTGACAAGCGCGCCCGGGGTCGATAGCTTTCTTTTTGGCGCCAGCTTGCTGCGCCCACCTTGTTCGGGCTTCATCGGCCCTTCAAGGACGCAACTCCTGAGGCCGCCAAATACGAGGCGGTACGAGGTGTCCCTGCTGACAATTTGACAGCACTCAGGTCTTCCCGGAGCGTCGACAGCAGTCGGCGCTCCGGTTCTTTTTTAGGGGGGCTTGTGACGACTCTGATCGCTTGGGCGGGCGTGGATCATCGAGCGGTGTCCTCAATTTACATCGCGAGCGACAGTAGAATCACTTGGGGCGACTCGCACCAGTGGAATCAGGGGCGAAAAACTTTCGCCGCATCAACCACTCCCCATATTTTCGGGTACTGGGGTGACGTGTTGTTTCCCGCATTAGCGATTCCAACAGTGCTAGATGAGATAGCGGCGGGTGCGACGCGGAGGCGGGCCTCAGCTTTCGGCGACATCGGCGATGCGATTCGGCGACTGTGGAGAGACTACCCGTTACAGGAGCAGCGCGATTTTGGCTTAGTCGTCGCAACTCGCCGTCGAGATAAAATGGATTCTGTTTTTGAGCTCGCGGTGATCACCTTTGAGGCATCGAGCCAGACCTGGAATACGAAGGAGGTTGCCATGCCTGGGAAGTCTGCGCGGTTACATCTCGCCGGGAGCGGAGCTCGAGAGGTTCGGGCAACCGGAAAGCTTTGGGAGGAAAGTGTTCAGGGCGGCACGAGTCGATCCATTTATAGCTCATTCACTGAAGCCCTACGTGGGCGGGCGGACCCTTACTCCGGAGGCGCTCCCCAGCTGGTGGGGCTGCACAGGATCGGCAACGGCATAAGATTTGGGACAGTGCACGGTGGGAAGCGTTTCATCTCGGGCGCCCGCGTGACTCAACGGTCCGCGAGAGCAGCGGGCGTTCAATGGTTCAACGACTTGTTTGAGCGGGTAGATGGCGGGCGAACTTCTCGCTTGCCAGACGCGAAGAGGCATGATCCCAGGTAAGTTCCGATGGGGCATCCGAAAGGTGGTCAGAATGTGAATAATTCCGCCGCTGCAAGGAGGTAGTTACTGGAAGCGGCATACACCTCAACCGCGAGTGAACGACGCACGGCCGCGCGCCGAACTCACTAGCGAGTAATCTGCACCAAGCATCTGGTGGCCGCGTTCGTTGACGACGCTGTCCGCCTATCCAACCGATGCGATTGCCCCTCCCTTTCATAGGATCTTTAGGGCAGCGTGGTGTGAAAGCCGGCTGAAGGGGCGCTTGTGTCATATTCGTGACTCTCATGATTGCTCTTATTGCCCTGTCTATCATTCTGGGTGCCTAGGTGATGCATCGGGGACGCGCGTGGGCGGATTGTTATTCCTCACGTTCGCGTACGACTGGGTGTTGGGTGTGTCGGTCAAGTGGAACTTGATAATTTTGTCCGATCATCATGAAGACCAACGGGTCGGTCAGCAGTGTCCTAAAGGACACGTTCCGCCCGCTCCCCGACCAGGTCCGCCGCTGCCTCGGCCTGCTCGACAACGACGACCACTTCGCGTGGCTGGTCTTCTCCGCACTGATCGATCACGAGACCTGGCGCGCCGGCGCGCAGTCGGTCATCGACGAGTACGGGGGCTCGTACCTGGAGGCCGGTGGCACCGCGGAGAAGATGAGCGTCGAACTCCGCCGACGTGAGGACGACGGCGAGTACCGCTTCTACATCGTCGGCCGCGACCACGACCTCGCGGAACCGCTCACGGAGACCATCGACGTGCAGGCTGCGCACGAGCCGCGGCACCTGTCAGAGCTCTTCACGGCCGACCAGGCAGCGCCGGTGTTCATGCACTACGTCGAACACCAGACGGTCCCCGACGGCTACACGCTCCGGCTCATCGCCGACATGTGACAGATGGCGGCACGGCCGCCGCGTGTCCGCAACCCTGTTCCGGACTGGAGGCTCGGTGCCAGCTGGCACCGAGCCTCCAGGCTGACCAGATGGAGACCTGGCTCAGGCGGACTGCGCCGGGTGGCTGGCGAGGACCTTGCCGAGCAGGCCGATGAGGGCCTTGCGCTCGTCGGGGGAGAGCGCGGTCAGGAGCTCCGCCTGCACTGCCTGCGCGTGGTCCAGGAGCTCGGACGACCGGGCGCGGCCCGCGGTCGTGATGGTGACGACGTTGCGCCGCCGGTCCTCCGGGTCCGGCTGCCGGCTCGCGAACCCGTCGGTCTCGAGGCGGACGACGATTCCGTTGACGTTGTTCCGGTCGAGACCGAGGATCCGGCCGATGTCGGCCTGGCTGAGCGGGCCGTTCTCCTCGAGGAGGGACAGGACCGCGAAGTCGGACCGTGCTTCGAGCGGCATCCTGGCGCCCGTGAGGCGCGCCCCGATCGTGGCGACGCGGCCGGCCTGCCAGCTCACCAGGGTCCGGAGTGCCTCAGGCGGCGTCGGTGCATCAGGCATGGCAGCACGATACCAGTTGGCGCTACCAACGATCGATGTTACCGTTGGCGCAACCAACATTGGTTCGACCAAGGAGTTCTGCTTTGAACGAAGTACCGTCCACCCATGACCTCTCCGGCCGCCGCGTCCTCGTGCCCGGCGGCACCGGGGGTGTCGGCGAAGGCGTCGTCCGCGCCTACCTCGACGCGGGCGCCGACGTCGTCGTGCCCACCCGGTCCGAGGCGCGCGGAGCCGAGCTGCGCGCTGCGCTCGGGGATGTCGGGACGTCCCCGCTGCTGCACCTGCCGACGCACGATTACACCTCCTTCGCCGGTGCTGAGGCGCTCGGTCGCGAGATGACCGAGCGGATGGGTGGCATCGACGACGTCGTGGTCCCCGTCGGCGGCTGGTGGCAGGGCGGACCGCTGACCGACATCGGCGAGGACGACTGGGCCGCGGCCTTCACTGAACTGGCCACGGTGCACATGGCGGTGGCGCGGTCGATCGTGCCTCGGCTCAGCGGCCTCGGCGCGTACACGGTGATCGTCGGTCAGTCAGCCGAGTTCCCGGTGCCCAACAGCGGACTGGTGAGCATGGAGCAGGCCGCGGTGCTCATGATGCAGCGTGGCCTCGCGGCGGAGTCGCCGGACAAGCGCATCCACGCGCTCGTGCTCGGACCCATCCGGACACGGTTCGTCGAGGGCGATCCCGAATGGGTGTCCGCGGCTGAGGTCGGCGCGGTGGCCATCGCGCTGTCCCTGGCGACCGGGGTCGGCAGCCGCAGCGTGCCGCTCGGGTCGGCCGCCGAGGCTCGTGCGACGCTCGCAGCCTTCGTGCCCGCGCGCTGACCGAATGAGCTGGGGCGGTCCCGTCGGCTACCGGCCGAGCTCGTCCTCGACGAACGTCGGGCGGCCGAGTGTGACCGCCGGGATCGCTGCCGCGAGCGTGACGGCGAGGAGGAAGAGCAGCGGCAGCGTCCAGCCACCACTGGCGTCGTGGAGCAGCCCGACCAGCAGCGGGCCGAGGGCGCCGAGTGCGTACGCGGTGCCCTGGGCGAAGCCGCTCAGGGCTACCGTCCCGCCGTGTGTCCGGGTACGGACGTTGATGAGCACGAGGCAGACGGGGAACAGGATCGAGCCGCAGCCGATCAGGAGCACCCAGAGCAGGGTGAGCGGCGCCGGTGCGAGCAGCAGGCCGAGGTACCCGAGTGCGAAGCTCAGGACGCCTGCGGCGATCAGCCAGCCGACGTTGCGGAGCCGAGGCACGAGCAGGGGAGCGATCAGTGCGCCGGGGACGCTGATCACGCCCGTGACGGCGAGGAGCACGCCCGCTTCGGTCGGCGTCGATCCGGCGAGGTCCTGCAGGATCTCCGGCAGCCAGGCGAAGGCGGCGTAGGTGCAGATCGCGCTCGAGGAGAAGAGCGCGGTGATCGACAGCGCAGCGCGTGATCGCCACAGGCGGGTGACGACCTCGGTGGGTGCGGGGCTGACGAGACCGGCGTCCGTGCGGCGGAGTCGGCGCTGCTGTGCGAGGACGACGAGCCACGGAACGAGTGCTGCCGCTGAGGTGACTGCCCAGACGGCGAGCGAGGTCCGCCACCCGGCGTACTGCGCGATCGGGGCAGCCAGGGCAGCAGGCACCGCGGTACTGACCCCCACGATGCACGCGTACACCGCGGTCAGCAGGGCCACCCGGTCGGGGAAGTAGCGACGGACGACGGACGGCAGCAACACGTTGCCGATGCCAGTCCCGGCGAATGCCAGGATGCTGCCGACGAGCAGCATCGCGACGCCCGGTGCGACGGCGCGGACGAGATGGCCGACGGTGATGAGGGCCAGCGCGAGGACGATCCCGCCGTCGAGCCCGAGACGCCGAGCGACGCGTGGTGCCGTGAACCCCGAGGCCGCGAACAGCAGCGGCGGCAGGGTGCCGAGCAGGCCGACCTCGAGGTTCGAGACCGGGAAGTCGGCCCGGATGTCACCGATGATCGGCGAGACCGCAGCAACAGCTTGGCGGAGGGTGAACGCCACGAGCACGATGCCCAGCAGCGCGGCCGTGCGACCCGCCCACAGTGGAAGGCGACGGCTCTCGAGCATCTGCCGAGTCTAGGGGTGAGGTTGCTTCGTCTCAGTCGCGCGGACTGGAGGTGCGGTGCCAGCTGGCACCGCGCCTCCAGTCTGACCAGATGGAGCAGCGCTGCGCGTTCTAGTGCTGCCACGCCCCGGTCCATCCATGTGCTGCGTCAGCGCTGACGAGTACGGCGGCCCCTCCGTGTCTCCCTGACGAACTTGGCCCCGAGGCCGGCCCCGATCACGACGACTGGGGTGCCGATGCAGAAGACGGCCGATGATGCCGCGGGCAAGCTGTAGGCGATCGCGAGCAGTGCTGCGAGCGCAGCGATGACGGTCAGGATGTACAGCAGCCATGCACGCATGAGGGTTGTCCTTCCCTGCATCGAATCAGAAGGGGGCGGATGAGCGGCAGCCCACGGTCGACCCGCCCTTCACGTCGTACCACCAGAGCTTTCGTCCGCCACTGCAGATGCCGTTCTTGAAGATGTACGTGGTCGCGACGCTGACGACGACGCCGATGGCTGCGCATGCAGCCCACCCGATGCCAGGGATCAGACAAATCGCAGCGCCGATGGCAGCTCCACCGCCGGCCGCAAGGGCTTGCTGGTCGACGGTGTTGAACCCGATCGCCGTCTTGATGCCGGAGAATGGCGCTTCGAGGAACGGGGTGATCGTGCCGGTGGCGCCCTCGGACTTTTCCGCCTCCGCAATTGCTCCGCGGAGGTCATCCGCGCTTGGGAGCGTGATTGCTCCCTCCTCGACGACGTACCGGCGGTAGGTGTGACCGTCGTCGGTGAACGTCTGTCGCGGCACGGGGGATGCCTCGAGTTGCTCGATCCCTTCGAGGAACACGTGGGGATCGAGAGCAGCACTGCCATTCGGGGCCAGAGCGTCGAGTTCTGCGGCGGAAATGAAAGTCTGCTCGTCGGCGGCAGGTTCCGTGGCGTGTGCGGGGCCTGCGACGAGTGATGAGCCGAGCAGTGCGGCAGCCGCAATGGCGACGAGTGCGATGCGGTGCGGGGTGCGAGTGATGGTCTTCAAGACGGTCTCCTGTCCTAGCGACTTTGCTAGTCGAGCGGCTGCTCGATGCGAACACCCTGCACCTAGAACGCTAGATGCGCAACCTGGTATATCTTGCTTCCATAGTTGTCACGCCGGCCTCCACCCCTGAGCAGCGCGGTGCGACGGAGTTGCCTCCCCGTGATGGTGCGTTTGTAGAGGAGGGACACGGTGCGAAATCCGCTTGAGAGCTCGGGCCACTGGCGCGCAAGTCTCCACACAGCCAACGGCTGGCGAAGTGTCCGTGAGCCCCGGGGGTCGTACGCCACCGCTTCGATGCTCGAGTGGGGGAGCATCACGAAGGGACTCGTGGGCACGACGGCCTGTCTCACGCTCGAGGTCGAGCGGCCGGTCGCGCACTACCTCCCCGGTGTGCCCGACGCCGAGATGACTGTTGCTGATCTCATCCACCACACCTCGGGTCTGCCGCGGCTCCCGGCCACGATGCGCGACCGCCTGTTCACTGATCCGTACCGAGAGACTGTCGGGGTTCCTCTGGACCTGACAGCTGCAGTGCCGGTCACACCCCGAGGCCAGTTCGTGTACTCCAACCTCGGGTACGCCCTCCTCGGTGCAGTGCTCGACGAGGTGCACGGCGATTGGTTCGCCGCTGTGCGCCAGCACGTCCTCGAGCCGGCGGGGATCAGCTCTGCGGTGCTCGTGCCAGCTCCGGCAGAGCGTGTGGTGCCGAAGCTGTTCGGTCGTCCGATCACGCCGTGGGCGCTCGGGGAGTCGTCGTTCGCGGCGGCGGGCGGCGTCTGGTCCACGTTCGACGACCTCTGTCGCTACGCCGACTGGGCGCTCGAGCCTTGCGCTGGGGGTGATCGCACGGTGAGCTGGCAGCGGAAAGGAGCATCGACCTGGATCAACGGCGAAGTGCGAGCGGCAGGAGCGGTCATCGCCAACGCGACAGGAGTCACCGCGGTCGTGCACGCGCTTGCAAAGGCTCCGCATGCAGCCGACAAGGTCGCCACTGCGCTCATCGAGCACGAGGTGCGTCGCTAGTGGTGGGATCGGCTACCCGATCGGATCGCCACGACGTTCGGTCCGGACGGCAGCCCGACCGGGTACGGAGCCCCGGCGAGGACAGCAATCCTGTTCGCCGCGCTGCAGGCGCTGTTCCTCGCAGCGGCGGTCGGCTCCGCTGCCACTGAGCCGCTCGAACGGTGAGCAGGCTGCGCGAGGTGGCCGCCTCCCGGCCGGGCTGAAGCAGAGCAGGCGACGGACGCGACACGAACGGCGGCTCTCCTCATTCCAGAAGGGAGCTGTCGTTCAGTGGTCAGCGTCCAGACGGCACGGCGGCGGTGTCAGTTCGCGCTGCGCTGGCGGCCCCGGGCTCCCGCGCTTCCTCGGGTCACTCGCCAGCGCTGCTCACGCCGGCGGCGTCGTGCCCGCGCCCTCGGTGTCGTCTGCGCCCGCGGGACCGGTACCAGCCTGGTCGAGGTTCTCGTGCGGATCACCCATGTCGCCGGTTGCTCTGCCGGTGGGGGACAGTCCGAAGTGCTTGCGGACGGCGTTCGCCTCGGTGGCGGACAAGGTGTTTCCGGTGCCTCGGGAGGGTGCGCCCTTGATCGCGCTCTTCGCGTACCCGACGTGCAGGTCCGTGCCGTCGAACGTGGCGTCCTCGACCGGGATGAGCGCGGTGTGACCCCCGAGGAGGCCTGTCGCGACGCTGACGAACGCAGCGCTGCCGTCCTCGTCGGAGGGGAACACCTGCCTGACCTTGCCGACCGATGCGCCGTCGCGATCTCGGACGGTCGCGTTCTCGACCTCGTGGATCTTGCTCTTGGTGATCATGGGCGTAGTCAACGCCCCTCGTCTGACGCGCTTGTGTCAGTGACCGCGAGGCGAGCGGTCCTGAATCATCAGGGGGTCAGTGTGCTGCCGGCACGGCGGTCTTGGCGAGCTCAGCTCGGACGATGTCCGCTCCTGCCGCAAGCGCGCCGAGCTTGTCCAGGGCGGCACCTCGCGCCAGGGGAGCCATGCCGCAGTTGGAGCTCGGGATGAGCTTGTCGGCGTCGACGAACTCCAGGGCGCGACGAAGCACCTCCGCGACCTCGTCCGGGGTCTCCACGGTCTCGGTGGCGACGTCGATTGCGCCGAGCATGACCTTCTTCCCGCGGATGAGTTCGACGAGATCGAGGGGGACGTGGGAGTGGATGCACTCGAGCGAGACGATGTCGATGGACGACTGCTGCAGGAGCGGGAAGGACTGCTCGTACTGGCGCCACTCCGCGCCGAGCGTCTCCTTCCACTTGTTGTTGGCCTCGATCCCGTAGCCGTAACAGATGTGCACGGCCGTCTCCACGCGGAGGCCCTCGGCTGCGCGTTCGAGTGCGGCCACGCCCCAGTCCTGCACCTCGTTGTGGAAGACGGTGAAGGCGGGCTCGTCGAACTGGATGACGTCCACGCCGGCGTCCTGCAGCTCCCGGGCTTCCTCGTTGAGGATCGTGGCGAACTCCCACGCCAGCTTCTCGCGGCTCTTGTAGTGCTGGTCGGAGAGGGTGTCGATCATCGTCATCGGGCCGGGGAGCGCCCACTTGATCGGGCGATCGGTCTGGGCGCGCAGGAACTTCGCGTCCTCGACGAAGACCGGCTGGCGACGGCTGACGGCACCGACGACGGTCGGGACGGCGGCGTCGTACCGGTCACGGATCCGGACGGTCTCCTTGCGGTCGAGGTCGACGCCGTCGAGGTGCTCGATGAACGTCGTGACGAAGTGCTGCCGGGTCTGCTCGCCGTCGCTGACGATGTCGAGGCCGGCGCGCTCCTGCTCGTGAACCGCGGCGCGGAGTGCGTCCTGCTTGCCCTCGGCCAGTGCTGCGCCGTCCAGCCGCCAGGGCGACCAGAGCTTCTCGGGCTCGGCGAGCCAGGAGGGTTTCGGCAGGCTGCCGACGATCGCGGTGGGCAGGAGCGTGGTCATGCGGTGTGGTTCCTGTCGTTCAGGGGCAGGCGGTCAGCTGGGCGGACGGCCAGTGGATCGGACGGTCAGTGGGTCAGTGGGTGAGCGCGGCGGGGCTGGTGGCCCACCGCTCGAGGAGTGCTCGGTGCGGCGTCACGAGGTGCTCCTCGGTGTACCGGCCCTGGGTGATCGCGAGGCGGCTCCGTTCCTCGCGGTCGTAGGAGACGGGCGGCGTGGAGAAGTCCGTGTGCGCCAGGCTCGGGCGGTAGGTGCTCGGAGCGGCCGTGATCGCGTTGTAGATCTCCGGGCGGTAGATCTGCTGGAACGTCTCCATGGTGCTGATCGTGCCGATGAGCTGCAGGTCCGAGTAGTCGTTCGCCACGTCACCGCGGGAGTAGAACGCGAGCGGCGCCTTCCCGCCGGCGGGCATGAAGTAACGGACCTGCATCCCCATCCGACCGAAGTAGTCGTCGGTGAGGGAGGAGTGCTCGTGCTCGTACTCGGCGCCGAGGACCGGGTGGACGTACTCGGTCTGCCGGTAGGTCTGGCTCGTGGAGACGCTGATGCAGACCACGGGCTCTGCGCTGAAGTTCGAGCGGAACGCGGAGGACTCCAGGAAGCGCTGGAAGAGCTGTCCGTGGAGCTGACCGAAGTCGTCGGGGACCGAGGACAGCGACGGCAGCAGGACGGCGAAGTCGTAGTCGCGCAGGTACGAGGAGAAGTTGTTGCCGAGGATCCCCTGGTGGCGCTCGCCGGTGTGCTGGTCGAGGATCGCGACGTCGAGCATCTCGAGCAAGGGGAACTCTCCGGCAGAACCCTGGTCGACGAAGTGCGCGGTGACCGAGACGATGTCGAGCTCGACCCGGAAGCGATCACCGGCCGAACCGGCCGGGTCGCCCGCCGACGCCAGCTCGTTGCAGCGCCGGTCGATCATCCCGAGCGCGCTGCGGAGGTTCTGCTGACGGTGCTCACCGCGCGCAAGGTTGGCGAAGTTCGTGGTCAGCCGGGAGTTGTCCGCGGGGGAGTAGTCCTCGTCGAACCGCGTCCGCGTGATGCTGAAGGTCAGGTCATTCGCCATCCCCCGAGCATGACGGGAGGCGAGGGTCATCGGGTAATCCCCAAACGCTATGCGCTGGTATAGCCTCCGCCTATGGCTCGGGTCTCGAACGACATCACGCTGCAGCAACTCCGGTATTTCATCGAGGTCGCGACGGAGGGCTCGATCAGCGCAGCGGCCGATCTGCTCTACGTTGCGCAGCCGACCCTGTCCGCGGCGATGAAGGACCTCGAAACGCGGATCGGACGCCCCCTGTTCGTCCGATCGGCCCGCGGGGTGGTGCTCACCGTCGACGGCGTCGAGTTCCTCGGGTACGCCCGACAGGTCGTCGAGCAGGTCTCCCTCCTCGAACAGCGCTACGTCGGCGGGCAACCGTCGCGTCGGCTGCTCGGGGTGTCGGCGCAGCACTACTCGTTCGCCGTGGAGGCCTTCGTCCGCATGGTCGAAGCAGCGGCCGCGGACGAGTACGAGTTCTCCCTGCGCGAGACACGCACCTGGGACATCATCGAGGACGTCCGGACGCTGCGGAGCGAGGTGGGCATCCTCTACCGCAACGACTTCAACCGGCAGGTCCTCGGGAAGCTGCTGCGGGACGCCGGCGTCGTGTTCACCCCGCTGTTCATCGCGGAGCCGCACATCTTCGTCGCCAAGCGGAACCCGCTCGCGTCCCGGAAGCGCGCGACCCTCGCCGACCTCGCGGACCTCCCGCGGCTCACGTTCGACCAGGGCGCGAACAACTCCTTCTACCTGGCCGAGGAGATCCTGTCGACGATGTCGAGCAAGCGGGAGATCCGCGTCTCCGACCGGGCGACGATCTTCAACCTCATGATCGGCCTCGGCGGGTACACGATCTCGACCGGGCTCATCAGCGACGACCTGGACCCCGAGATCGTCGCCATCCCGCTCGACGTCGACGAGCGCATCGAGATCGGGTGGATCGCCCACGCCTCGGTCCCCCTCACCGTGCAGGCGCAGGCGTACCTGGACGAGCTGCGGGCGGTGGTCACCAGCTACGGCGTCGAGCCGCTCGGCTGAGCAGGCGGACACCGGACGGGAGGCTCGTGGCGGGGCCCGCCACGAGCCTCCCGTCCGTCCGTTGTCCTGCCCGCTTCTGCCAGGTCCGAGCAGTTACCCTGACCCCGTCAGGACCTCGGTCGTGAGCGACATCCCGAAGGCACGCGGAGGCAACGTGGACGGCACAGCACGGCAACGAGGACACCGACGAGTCCGGACGGCATCGCGTGTGGTCGCCGGGTTGCTCGTCGCCCTGGTCGCGACCGTCGCGACGGGGTGCGCCTCGACGAAGCCCGCCGAGCCCGAGCCCCTCGCCGCGTGGAACGCTGCCGTGACCGACCGCTCCAGTGCTCCCGCCAAGTGGGTCGCTCTCGGGGACTCGATCACCGAGGGGCAGGGCTCCTCTGCCCGTTCCACGCGTTGGATGGACCTGACGCTCGACCAGCTCCGGAAGCGTCACCCGACGTCGGGGGCCCACGGGGGTGCCGGGTACCTCCCAGCGCAGTTCGCCGTCTACGCGCCCGACTCGACCTGGGGTGACTGGGCGACCTCGCGCACGGGCTCGAGCCAGTACGACGTGACCGTCCCCGACCTCGGGTACCGGGCCGTCGCCATGCAAGCGGGCGCTTCGCGGACCTACCCGTTCACCGGGACCGGGATCGACATCTGGTGGACGCGCTACGAGGGGTCGGGCGACTTCACCTACAGCATCGACGGCGCCGCACCGAAGACGGTGTCGACGAATGGGAAGGCCAGCACGGGGACCGTCACGAAGGTGGACGACCTGCGGCGCGGGGAGCACACCGTCACCGTCACCGCGGTGAACCCGTTCTCGCTGCAGGGCTTCACGGTCTACGACGGCGATCGGGACAAGGGCATCCAGCTGTACGACTCCGCGCACTCCGGAGCGACGATCGCGACCTTCACCGAGGACCAGGCTGGGTTCCTGCGGGCGATGCGCCGCGCCGGGCCGAGCCTGGTCACCGTGACGCTGGGCGGCAACGACTCGCAGCACGTCACGCCCGCGGAGCTCGGCCGGCAGTACCAGGCGTTCCTCGAGGCGCTCGCCGCACTCCCCACCAAGCCCTCGCTGCTCGTGATCGGCGAGTTCACGCCGGCGCCCGCGATGACGAACAACATGTCGAGCCCCTGGTCGAGCTACCTCTCCGCGACGAAGAAGGCGGCTGCGGCGGCCGGGGCCGCGTACGTGAGCATGGACGACACCTTCCCGAAGGCCACCTACTCCGGAACCGGGATCTACTCGACGGACGGCCTGCACCCGAACGACACTGGGCAGCGCCGGATCGCGAAGCTCGTGCTGTCCACCCTCGCCGCGCACGAGGACTGACCGACCGCCCCTCGCTGCGGGCGGTGGTGCACAGCTACGGCGTTGATCCGCTCGGGTGAGCCTGCCGGGTGCGCCGGCTGCGGTCGACGGCGACGATGCCGGCGCTGAGGACGCCGGCGAGCACGGCGCCGACCGTGTTCATGAACCAGTCGTTCGTGTCGCATGCCCTGCCGAGGTTCGGCAGCAGCGCCTGGAGGAGTTCGATGGCGGCGGACAGCCCGGACGCCGCAGCCACGACCCACACCGGTCGGTTCGTGCGCAGCGCGGCGAAGAGCGTCACCGGGAACAGGAGTGCGACGTTGGCGAGCGTGTCGATGCCCTGGAACGGGACCGAGAACTGCACGGTGCAGAAGGTCCCGTTGCCGCCGTCGCCCGCCGGGGTCATGGTCAGCGCGAACGTCGCCACCGCACTGATGACGGCGAGCGTCACGAGCGCCTTCCGAGCCTGCCGGCGGTGTGCGAACCACCCCAGGGCCGTGAGTGCGACCAGGACGACCCAGAAGAGCACCTTCACGGCAGTCGCGTGGTTGACGAGGAAGGTCGTGATCACGAGGAGATCCTCCCATCGCTGATGCGGGCCGGCGGCACCGCTGTGCTGGTCGCTATGGTGTGTGCGTGCGAGAGCTCGTGTGGGACGGGTACCTGAACGCCCGTGACCTGGGCGGACTCCCGACGCCCCTGTCCGCGACCGGCTCGACACGCTTCGGCAGGGTGGCACGAGGGCCGCGCCGCGAGCTCTTGACCGACGCCGGGTGGCGGGACGCCCGCGGCTGGGGCCTCGCAGCGGTGGTCGATCTCCGGTGCGCTCACGAGGTCGGCGTCCGCGACGGTGACCCGGTCGTCGCGCCCGAGGTGCTCGATGCTGTCCCCGTGGTGCTCGCGCCGACCGAGGACCAGGACGATCCCGAGTTCCGGAAGACGTGCTTCCCGATCCTGGACTCGCCCGAGTACTGGCGGCACAACTGGCGCATCCTGCCGCACCTCGTGCTCGGGACGTTGACCGCGATCGCGGATGCCCCGCACGGACTCCTGGTGCACTGCAGCGCTGGCCGGGACCGGACGGGCATGATCAGTGCGCTCCTGCTCAGCAACGCGGGCGTTGCCCCAGCGGTGGTCGCTGCCGACTACGCGGAGTCGGTCCGGGCCATGGCGGGGGCGAAGGCGCACGCGCCGAACGACCGGCAGGCCACCTGGGGGACGGACGAGGTCGACGAGTGGATCGCCGCGACTGCTCCGATCGTCGAGGACGTGGCTGCGGACGTCGACGCCGCGTTCGCGACCATCGGCGCTGACGCCGAGCTGCGGGCCCGGCTGCGCGGTCGCCTGACGGAGCGCTGACGCGTGGTCGTAGGAGTGCGTCGGCAGCCGCGGTGCTGGCGATCGTCCTCAGCGGCCTGACCGCGTGTGGCTCAGTGTCGTTCGGCGACCCGCTGGAGGCGCGGTGTCACGATGCCGAGCTCGCGCGCTGTGCGGGAGACGTCCTCGATGACGGCACGCGGTTCTGCGGCGTTCGGGTCACCGTGTCCCGCGAGGCTCGCGCGGGCGATCGGGACGAGGCGTGTGGCTGCTGCGAGCATCGTCCCCGTCAGCCTCGGGAACCGCGTGGGGAGCGTCGCCGTGCGGTGGAGGCCGAGGTCGACGCCTCGTGCCTCGAGGACCGGCAGGAGCTCGCGGCTCCTCAGGAAGGCGTCGCCGAGTGCGCGTCGGTTCCCGATCATGTTCGCGAGCCCGCCGTGCTGCAGCGCAGCGGAGAACATGCCGGCATCGAGCACGACGTGCAACCAGAGCCACCCGCGCATGTCCGGTTCGTCTCGGACGGCGAAACCTGCCTGTCGGAAGGCGAGCCGAGCCTCCAGTCCGCGCCGGTCTGGTCCGGGTGCCGGCGCTGCCAGGGTGACCGATCGGAGGACGCCGCCGTGCAGGACGCCGTCGTCACTGAAGCCGCCGCCTGCGCCGGGGAAGCCGAACACGACCTGCTCGGCGGGGATCGGAGCGACGGCGTCGAGCGGTTCATCCCAGACGTTGCCGAGGACCACGACCGTCGCGTCGCCGATGCGGGGCGCCAGGAACGCTGCCGCTTCGCGCAGTCGGTGATGGCCGACGCTGAGGACGACGAGGTCGTAGCCGTCGTCCGGGTGGACCGATTCACGGAGTTCGGCCCGGTAGGAGGTTGCGCTTCGACGACCGAGTGCTCCTCGCCGCCCGTCGACGACGTCCAACTGGACGTGGTCGCCGTACTCGGCAGCGCGACCCGGGCGGACGTAGTGGTCGACCACGTTGCCTGCCTGTTGGAGGGCCTGGCCGTAGATGGTCGCGATGACCCCGCGACCGAACATGAGGATCCGCATCGCACACCTGTCCGCTAAGTTGGAGGCTGTCTCCACTTGCGAACATACGGAGACTGTCTCCACTTGTCAACGACTGCTGCCGATCGAGGAGGACCAGTGCGCGCCGATGCCCGACGGAACCGGGACGCGATCATCGCGGCGGCTCGGACCGTGTTCGAGCAGGACGAGCAGCTCCGGTTCGACGACTTCGCCACGCGGGCCGGTGTCGGGGTCGGAACGCTGTACCGGCACTTCCCGACGCGGGAGGCGTTGGCGGCTGCGGTCTACCAGGGTGAGGTCGAGGCGCTCTGTGGGGAGGCGCGTGACTCGGCGCGACCGGCGGGGGAGCGCCTCGAGGGATTCCTGCACGCGTTCGTGGAGTACGTCGTCGAGCATGCGGCGTTGGCGCGGACCCTCGCGTCGGTCGTCGATCCAGCGACTCAGGCCGAGGGTGGGAGCGAACTCGAGCGCACGCTCGGCGACCTGATGACGGCTGCCGTTGCCGAGGGTGCGATCCGCGCAGACGCGACTCCGGGCGCCGTGCTCGTCGCGCTGCACGGCATCGGGTCCGCGACCGACCGTCCGGAGTGGGCGGTGGAGGCGCGGGGGTTGGTGGAGCTGGTGCTGCGGGGGCTCGCGGCGCGCTGACCTGCGGTGCGTTTGCGGGGTCGGTCAGCGTCCCAGGCGCCGCGGTGCCAGCTGACGGAATCGCCGGTGCACGGCGTCGGAGAGCGTGGTGGCGATGCCACCGCTCAGGCGTCCGTCCGGCATGGAGGTCGACTGACCGATCGGGAGGCGGCGCGTCTCCGGCCAGCACCAGTTGCGGTCCGCAGCCGTGTGGACGTGACCGCGGTCGTCCTCGATCCGGACGATGGCCTCGAACCACCACGTCGGTCGGTCGAGCACGGCACGCGGCGAGAGCCAGTCCTCCCGCGTCCAGTTCGGTTCCCGGGGTCGGAAGTCGATGGTGATCGAAGCCGTCGCCACGACGTCCTCGGCCAGCCCTGTCCGCGCGAGGACCGAACGGAGCAGTTCGCCGTACGTCGCCCGGATCGTGTCCGTGAGGTGGTCATCGCCGTCGCTGTGCTGGACCAGGTCGACCACGACGGCTGCACCACTTCCGTCGAGGAAGCGCTGCAGCAGGACACCGGGGAGCCACGCGCCTCGGTAGTCGTTGTTGCGGCTGGAGAACGAGCCCGTGAGGCCGCGCGCGGCGTCGATGAGGCTGCGGCGAGTGCCGGGCATGTCGAGCGTGTCGCCGTGGATGGACTAGGCGGCCGGTCCGGCGGGTCGGTTCAGGCGGTCGGCTGCGCGTCCGAGCACCCAGTTGACGGCCCATCCGAGCAGGCCGATGACGGGGAGCGCGACGATGGCCACCGTCCAGAGCACCTTGACGAGGTTGCTGCGACGGCGATCGCGCCAGACCTGCACCAGCGCGAGGACCTCCAGCGCGAGGAAGACCAGGATGACCAGCACGTGGAGGCCGCTCAGGTTCTCGATCACGGTGTGCCCCCTCGGTGCGCCTACGGCGCGTCCCACTCACGCTAGCGGCGCCGGCCGCGCACCAGCGTCCGCCACGGGGATGACTTGGCTCTGGGTGGTCACCGATGACGGACTGGAGGCGCGGGGCGGGCCCGTACCGCGCCTCCAGTCCGTATCGGGTCGCGCCGGTGAGCGGCGACGGTGCCCACGTCCTTCACCGGCGTGTGGTGGCTGCGACGGCGTCGCTGATGGTCACTCCCGGGTGTTCCTCGCGGTAACGCCGCACGTCACCGGGATCGACGGACGGTGCCGGCCCGGCGACCGGGGTGTCGCCGATGACGGGCCTGGAGAAGGCGCTGACGCAGGACGTCGCGAGCAGCAGGACAACCGCGATCGTCGGCCAGGACGATGCCCATGCAATCACCGCTGCCGCGAGGCTGCCGAGTGTCAGGACCGCGGGCATCCAGCGGCGCACGGGGTGCGCGGCTCTCGGGGTGTGGGAGTGCACCGTCCTCTCCTCTCCTGCCGGCGCCCCTCGCCGGATGCGTCTCAGCCTGCCCCGTACCGGTGACATACGCAACATCAGCACGCCGGGCGTTGTCGACCAAAGCGAGGTCGAAGCCGCCGCGGTCAGTCCTCGATCGGGTTCTGCGTCAGCGTGAACGTCAGCCCGCTCAGGTCGATCGTCTGCGCCTTGCCGGTCGTCACGTCCGACGAGAGACCGATCGTGTAGGTCACGTCGAGCACCGAGGTCCCCGCCGTGGGCTTCACGGTCCAGCTGGTCCGGCCGGCAGGGGCCAGCGACGAGCTCGTCGACGAGACGCCGAGCGACTGCGTCGAGGCCGCGATGAGGTCGGCGTCGCCGGTGATGCTCTGCGGCGTCCAGGACAGGTCGGCGGAGAGGTCGTCCCCGGTCGCGGTCACGTTCAGCGTCTGGTGGAACTGGTACGTGTTGCCCGGCACCATGCGCACCCTCGCGATGTCGACCACGTCGGAGCGGCCGTTCGTGATGTCCGTCCAGGCACCGTCGGAGTTCGCGGACAGGGCGAGCGTGCCCGAGCTGACGGTCGAGGGCTGGGTCGTGGCGTCGGCGTTCCAGAGGGCGAAGGTGCTCGCGCCTCCCAGGAGCAGGGCGATGCCGGCGGCCCCGGCGATGGTGCCGTTGACGATCTTGAGCATGGGTTCCGTTCGGGTCGGGTTCGCGGAATGCCCTGAACGTACCGGTCCCCCGAAGTGCGGACACGGGCTTCATCCACTTCACCGGCCCCCAGAACGAGGGTGTGGCGGTGGGGCTCAGTACGCGGCTTTGCGGGACCGTAGAATCTCGTGTGACCTCCGAGCCCCTCGACCCCAGCAGCATCCCTCCCGAGGACCTCGCCGTCACGCTCCGGGTCCTGGAGCAGTTGACCGAGATCGACGAGGCGCACCCCGACTTCGTCCGCGTGCGGCAGGCGACGGCGAAGATGTTCAAGGCCGTGAAGCGCGCGCACCGTCTGGAGAAGCGTGCGGTCATCGCCGAGGCCGATCGACGGGTCATCGCCGCGACCGCGACCGGCGCCGCCGACCGGATCGACGACGAGACCCGCGGCGTCCCGATCAGCACCTCGACGGCAGCGGTCACCGCCGGCACCCTGCTGAAGGCGCGCCCCTGCTACATGTGCAAGCAGCAGTACACGGTCGTCGACGCGTTCTACCACCAGCTGTGCCCGGCGTGCGCGGCGATGAGCCACGCCAAGCGCGACGCCCGGACCGACCTGACGGGCAAGCGCGCCCTGCTCACCGGCGGCCGCGCGAAGATCGGCATGTACATCGCGCTCCGGCTGCTGCGCGACGGCGCCCACACCACCATCACGACCCGGTTCCCGCGCGACGCCGTTCGCCGGTTCGCGAGCCTGCCCGACTCCGCCGACTGGATGTCGCGCCTGAAGGTCGTCGGCATCGACCTGCGCGACCCCGCCCAGGTCATCGGGCTCGCGGAGGACGTCGCCGCGTCGGGACCCCTCGACATCCTGGTGAACAACGCCACGCAGACCGTGCGCCGGTCGCCGGGGGCGTACCAGCCGCTCGCCGACGCCGAACTCGCACCTCTGCCGGACGGGCCACTGCCCGAGCTGGTGACGTTCGGCCACACGAACGACCAGCACCCGCTGGCTCTGGCGCGCTCGGTCACGGCGCACCCCGTGCTCGCGGCCGCTGCTGCTCGGGCGGAGGAGCTCACCGAGCAGGCGATGGCCCCGGGGTCGAGCTCGCTCGAACGACTGGCCGGAGGAACCGCGATCGACGCCGGCGGTCTGGTCCCGGACCTGCACGACGTGAACTCCTGGACGCAGCAGGTCGACGAGGTGGACCCGCTCGAGATGCTCGAGGTGCAGCTCGCCAACACGACGGCGCCGTTCATCCTGATCTCGAAGCTCCGCGCGGCGATGGCAGCGAGTGGCGCACGCCGGACCTACGTGGTGAACGTGAGCGCGATGGAAGGGGTCTTCGGCCGTGCGTACAAGGGGCCGGGGCACCCGCACACGAACATGGCGAAGGCCGCGGTCAACATGCTGACGCGGACGAGTGCGCAGGAGATGTTCGAGACGGACCGGATCCTCATGACGAGCGTCGACACGGGCTGGATCACCGACGAGCGGCCGCACCCGACGAAGGTGCGACTGGCGGAGGAGGGCTTCCACGCTCCGCTCGACCTGGTCGACGGAGCGGCGCGCGTGTACGACCCGATCGTGCGCGGAGAAGCGGGTGAGGACCTGTTCGGCGTGTTCCTGAAGGACTACCAACCCAGCGCCTGGTGATCCCGGTGCCACGGGCAGGTTCGCGAGCCTAGCGTGGGGTCGTCATGACAGCTGAAGATCGCACAACTCCTGAGTCCGACGTGGCTCCCTCCGACCAGCCGGATCCGAACCGCTGGAAAGCACTCGTCATCTGCCTGCTCGGCGGCGGGATCGTGCTCCTCGACGTCTCGATCGTCAACGTCGCGCTGCAGTCCATCTCGACCGGGCTCCCCGGGACCTCGCCCGAGGCCGTCCAGTGGATCCTGTCCGGGTACGCCCTGTCCTTCGGGCTGCTGCTCGTGCCCGGAGGGCGGCTCGGTGACGCCACGGGCCGCCGCCGGATGTTCGTCATCGGGGTCGGGCTCTT
This sequence comes from Curtobacterium sp. GC_Cur_3, assembly GCF_026544205.1. Taxonomy (GTDB): domain Bacteria; phylum Actinomycetota; class Actinomycetes; order Actinomycetales; family Microbacteriaceae; genus Curtobacterium. The sequence goes on along the minus strand of NZ_JALNUI010000015.1, from coordinate 39,285 downwards.
CACCGTGGCGAGTGCCCTGTGCGGGTTCGCGCCGAACGGCATCGTCCTGGTGATCGCCCGCCTGGTGCAGGGGCTCGCGGGCGGTCTGCTCACCCCGCAGGTCACCGCGCTCATCCAGCAGCTCTTCCGCGGCAAGGAGCGGGGCACCGCCTTCGGGCTCTTCGGTGCGACGGTGGGCATCGCGACCGCGATCGGTCCGCTAATCGGCGGCCTGCTCATCACGGCGTTCGGCACCGAGAACGGCTGGCGCTTCGTCTTCTTCGTGAACCTGCCCGTCGGCATCGTCACGATCCTCCTGGCCTTCCGCTACCTGCCGGGCATGACCAGCACCGAGCGGGGTCGGAAGCACGACTTCGACCCGGTCGGCATCGTGCTGCTCGGCGCCGCGGTGGTCGCACTGCTCCTGCCGTTCGTGCAGTCCTCGGAGTGGAAGGGGAACACGAAGTGGTGGCTCGTGGTCGTCGCCGTCGTGCTCGGCGCGCTGTTCGTGCTGTGGGAGCGACGCTACGAGCGGACGAAGGAGCCCCTGATCGACCTGAAGCTGTTCCGCCGTCGGTCGTTCTCCCTCGGCGTCGGCCTGGCCACCCTCTACTTCGCCGGCTTCACCCCGCTGTTCTTCGTCCTGACGCTCGCGCTGCAGTCGGGCCTGCACTACTCGGCGCTGATGGCCGGGCTGTCGTCGGTGCCGTTCGCGATCGGTTCGGGCATCGCCTCGACCATCGGCGGCCGGATCGTGCACCGCTTCGGCCGGCAGCTCATCGTCATCGGGACGATCCTCGTGCTCCTCGGGCTCGGTGCGGTCATCTGGGTGGTCGCGAACCACTACCGCTCCGACCTCGGCTGGTGGCTCGTCCTGCCGCTGCTCGTCGCCGGCATCGGTTCCGGCCTCACCATCTCCCCGAACCAGACCCTCACGCTCTCCGAGGTGCCCGTCGAACAGGGCGGCTCCGCGGGCGGCCTCATCCAGGTCGGCGCTCGGGTCGGGTCCGCAGTGGGGATCGCTGCGGTCGGCAGCGTCTTCTACTCGATCCTGGCGAACTCGAACGGTGACTACGCGAAGGGCCTGCCGCTCGGGCTCGGCGTCTCGCTCGGCTTCGTCGCCGCGGCGCTGGTCGCCGGGATCGTCGACGTGGTCGTCGGCAAGGCGCGAGGGACCGAAGCGACGGTCTGAGCACCGGATGGCGGTCCTCGTTCCGCGGGCGCCCGGCCTGCGGGTTGGGGCCACAGCGACGGTCTGTGCAGGGGACGACGGTTCTCGTTCTGTGGCGTGACGGATCCGGTTCGCGGATCTCGGGGTGGGCCGACCAGATCCGTCACGACGCGATTCGGGAACGGGCCGGCGGCGGACCCGCGGGTTCCGGGGTCAGACCGAGACGGACGGGAGGCTCGGTGCCAGCTGGCACCGAGCCTCCCGTCCGGTCCGGGGTCGCGTCAGAACTGCGTCGTGCCCCGCAGCGCGCGCGGCCGACCGTCCGGGTCCACCGCGAGCCGTGCCGCCGGGGCTGCCCACAGACGCTGCAGCGCGGACACCGGCTCCGGCTGGTGCTGCCGGATGCGACCGGGGGGACGTGGGCCGGGCTGGCCGTCCTCGTACCAGTGGTCGAGCGCCCGGGCGTGGGACCGCCAGAGCGCGAGGAGCTCGGCGCCCGAGCCGTCCAGCCGCGGGTCGTCCGGTGTCGTCGCGAGGTGCTCGGCCCAGAGCTCGTGCCGGAGGTCCCGTGCGAGTGACCCGTCCCCCTCGGACCCGTCGACCACGGCGCAGGTGAGCTCGCTGTCGGACGTCCAGGAGCGCCGGTTGAAGTTGTCCGACCCGATCGTGAACCAGGTGTCGTCGACGATGCAGACCTTCGCGTGGATGTAGATCGGGCGGCCGGACTCGTGCTCCAGGTCGAAGACGCCCACGCGGTCGGGTGCTGTGCGGCGGAGGGTCGTGATCGCGTCGATCTGCCCGAGGCGGCTCGGGGGCCCGCCGAGCACCCCGTCGGAGTTCGGGTACCGGGGCACGAGGATGACCACGCGGAGCTCGGGGTTCCGCTCGAGTGCCTCGGCGATGCCGGTCGCGACCTCGCGTGACCAGAGGTACTGGTCCTCGATGGAGATGAGGTGCTGGGCCGTGCGGAAGGCCTTGCCGTAGGCCCGCGCGATGCTCCGCTCACCCTGCGGCGCGAACGGGAACGGCGGGCGCTTCACGCCGTAGGTGCGGAGGAGCTGCACCGCGTGGTCACCGGCGGGCGGTGGCGCGGGCGTGCGCTCGGGCAGCGGCTCGGGGCGGCGCGGCATCCGGACGAGGCGCTGCAGGAGCATCCGGTACGGCAGGCTGCGGTCGAGCGGGTGCGGGTCGTCCCACCGCTCGGCGAACACGGCGAGGACGTCGGCGACGACCGGGCCACGGAGCTCCATCGAGGCGTCGTGCCACGCGGGCTGCTTGCCGTAGCGGGAGTCGATCGAGATCGGCTGCGGGTCGCCCTCGTGCGCCGCGTCGTCACGGCGGCTGTGGCAGAGGTCGATGCCGCCGACGTAGGCGACGTCCCGCGCGGGGTCGTCACGGTGCTGGATGACGAAGAACTTCTGGTGGTGGGAGCCGAACACGCGGACGCGCTGGTCGAGGAGGACCTCGCCACCGGCGTCGTTGATCTTCCGCCCCAGCAGTTCGTTCGCCCGGGAGCTGAGCGACGCCGAGATGCGCTCGCCGTGGGAGCGCCAGATCAGCCCGCGGACCTCCACCCCTGCGCGCGCCCGGTCGGCCAGCAGGTCGCCGATCGTGGGGCCGTCGGGCAGCAGGCGTTCGTCGGCGTCACCGCGCCAGTCGGTGAACCACACGCGGTCGCCGGGCCCGAGCGCGGTCAGCTCGGCGTGGATGCGCTCGAAGTACGGCGCCCCGTGCACGAGCGGGCGGACGAGGTTGCCCTCGGACCAGGCGGGGGTGTCACCGGCGCCGGCATGCACCTCGGTGGCGGTGTTGCCGCGCTCGTCGCGGGACAGGAACCAGTGACGTGGGTCGGTGGGCACGATCGAACACTACGGGGAGCCCTCGCCGTTCGCCCCGGGTGTGCGCGAGAATCGCCCCATGAACGCTGAACACGAGGACAGGCCGCGCGTGGTCGCGGTGAGCAGGGACAGCGACCACCGGTTCAGCAAGCCGGTCGTGCAGGAGCTCACCCTCGTCGAGGGCTGGGGTGTCGAGGGTGACGCCCACGCCGGCACCACCGTGCAGCACCGCTCACGGGTGGCGCGGGACCCGTCGCAGCCGAACCTCCGCCAGGTGCACCTGATCCACGCCGAGCTGTTCGACGAGGTCGCCGAGGCCGGCTACGCGGTCGCGCCGGGGGAGCTCGGCGAGAACGTCACCACGCGCGGCATCGACCTGCTCGACCTGCCGGAGGGGACCCTGCTGCACCTCGGCGACGACGCCTGCGTCCGCGTCACCGGCCTGCGCAACCCGTGCCAGCAGATCAACGGCTTCGAACCCGGGCTCCTCCGCGAGGTCCTGGGCAAGACCGACGACGGCGTCGTCGAGCGCAAGGGCGGGGTGATGAGCGTCGTGGTGTCGGGCGGTGTCGTCCGGCAGGGCGACGCGATCCGCGTCGAGCTCCCCGAGGGCGCGCTGACCCCGCTGCAGCCGGTCTGACCCCCTGACGGACGGGAGGCTCGGTGCCAGCGGGCACAGCGCCTCCCGTCCGGCTCTTGACAGGAGCCGCTTGTAAGTGTTTGATCAGTCACATGCCCGCCACCGGAACCAGCCCCCGCTCCACCGCCGAGGCCCAGCGCGCCCGGATCACCGCGGCTGCCGTCCGGGTCTTCTCGGAGAAGGGCTACCACGCCACCCCGGTCGCGGACGTCGCAGCGGAGGCAGGCGTCTCGCCGGCCTACGTCTTCCGACTCTTCCCCGGCAAGCTCGGGGTGTTCGTCGCCGCCGTCGAGGACACCTACGAACGCGTCGCCGAGGCGCTCGCCGAAGCCGGTGAGTCCAGCGAGGAGTCCGACCCGACGGCTCGACTGGCATCGATGACCAACGCGTACATCGCGCTCGTCGAGGACCGCGACCTCATCATGATGCAGGCGCACGCGCAGAGCGCGAGCAGCGTGCCCGAGATCCGCGACGCCGTGCGCAGCGGACTCGGCGAGGTCGTCCGTGCCGTGGAGCGGGCCTCGGGTGCGGCGCCCGCCGACGTCCAGCGCTTCGTCGCGTACGGGCAGCTGTGCCACCTCATCGTGCAGACGGACCTGTCGGCCGTCGGCGCCTCGTGGGCGCAGTCGATCACGGCCGGCATCCGGCACCGCTGACGCGCCCCTCTCTTCGCCTTTCCCTTCATGTCCGCAGTTGTGACTGTCCAATCAGTAACCAAACGAATCGAGACCACCATGAACGACACCACCACCCACGTCGTCCTGCCGGGCATCGTCGAGCCGACCGGGCTGCTGGTCGAGGAGACCCCCGTCGCTGCGCCCGGAGCGGGGGAGATGCTCGTCACCGTCGAGGCGACCGGCATCTCGTACGCCGAACACGCGATGCGACGCGGCCGCTACTTCATGCAGCCAGCGTTCCCCTTCACGCCCGGGTACGACCTCGTCGGCACGGTGACCGCGGTCGGGCCGGGCGTCGACCCCGCGATGACCGGCCGGCGCGTGGCGAGCCTCACGAAGACGGGCGCCTGGACCGGACGCGCGGTCGTCGCCGAGCGGGACTCGGTCCTCGTGCCGGACGGCGTCTCGTCCGAGGACGCCGAGGCCGTCACCGTGAACGGCGTCACCGCGTGGCAGATGCTCCACCGTGCTGCGCGGGTGCGTCCGGGGCAGACGATCCTGGTGTTCGGGGCGAACGGCGGCGTCGGCGGTGTGCTCATCCAGCTCGCCCGGCACCACGGCGTCCGGGTGATCGCCGCGGCGTCCCCGCGGCACCACGAGGCCCTGCGGCGGGACGGCGTCGACCCCGTGGACTACGCCGACCCCGAGCTCGGGGCCCGGGTGCGCGCGCTCGCTCCGGCCGGGGTCGACGCCGTCTTCGACAACATCGGCGGTGCCACGACGCAGACGGCTCGGTCCCTGCTCGCACACGGGGGAGTGCTGGTCTCGTACGCCATCATCGATGCGGTCAGCGGGACGGGCAGCCTGTGGCCGCCGTTCCTGTCCCACGTGGGCCGCATCGCGTTCTGGAACGCGCTGCCCGGTCAGCGCGCGGTGTTCTACGACCTGTGGAGTGGACACAGCCGCACGCCGAAGCGGTTCCGCGCGCACCTCGAGGAGGACCTCGGGCGGGTGCTGGAGCTCGTGCGCGACGGGGTCGTCACGCCGAGGATCGCCGCACGGTTCCCGCTGACCGAGATCGTGCAGGCGATGGAGCTGGCGGAGTCGCGGACGCTCGACGGCAAGGTGGTCCTGCTGCCCTGACGTGGGCCGCCCCGGTGCCCGTCCCCGCTGTCCGGGTCACGCGACCTTCCGAGGGGACTCGCGCGCCGCCGCGTAGCGTCCGGCGGCGGTGGGCGCACAGCCCGCCGAGGACACCCGAACGAACGGAGCAAGCATGCGAGCAGTCGTCTACAACGGACCGCACGACGTCAGCGTCGAGGAGGTACCGGACGCCACCATCGAGCAGCCCACCGACGTCCTGGTGAAGGTCACCGCGACGAACATCTGCGGCTCGGACCTGCACATGTACGAGGGCCGCACCGACATCGCCACGGGCAGCGTCTTCGGGCACGAGAACCTCGGCACGGTCGTCGAGGTCGGCTCCGGCGTGCAGAAGGTGCAGGTCGGGGACCGCGTGGTGCTGCCCTTCAACGTGGCGTGCGGCTTCTGCAAGAACTGCGAGCGCGGCTGGTCGAGCTTCTGCCTCACGATGCAGCCGAACCCGGCGACCGCGGGTGCTGCCTACGGCTACGCCGACATGGGCCCGTACCGCGGCGGGCAGGCCGAACTGCTCCGCGTGCCGTTCGGTGACTACAACGCACTCCGGCTCGGCGAGGACTCCGTCGAGAAGGAGAACGACTACACGATGCTGTCGGACGTCTTCCCGACCGGCTGGCATGGTGCCGAGCTCGCGGGCGTGCAGCCGGGCGACACCGTCGTCATCTACGGCGCGGGCCCCGTCGGCCTGATGGCTGCCCTGTCGTCGTCGCTCAAGGGCGCCGCTCGGATCTTCGTCGTCGACCGCCAGGCCGACCGCCTGCGGCTCGCGGAGTCCATCGGCGCGATCGCCGTCGACGACTCGAAGGTGGACCCGGTGCAGACGGTGCTGGACGCGACGCTCGGCCTCGGCGCCGACCGCGGCATCGAGGCCGTCGGCTACCAGGCGCACGACGACCAGGGCAACGAGCACCCGAACCTCGTGCTCAACCGCCTGATCGCCTCGGTCCGGTTCACGGGAGGCATCGGCGTCGTGGGCGTCTACCTGCCCGAGGACCCCGGGGCCTCCGACGAGCTCGCCAAGAAGGGGCAGATCGCGCTCGACTACGGCACGTTCTTCTTCAAGGGCCAGCACATGGGCACCGGGCAGGCCCCCGTGAAGCGGTACAACCGGCAGCTCCGTGACCTCATCGCCGCGGGCAAGGCGGAGCCGTCGTTCATCGTGAGCCACAACCTGTCGCTCGACGAGGCGCCGGACGCGTACAAGCACTTCGACGCGCGGGAGGACGGGTGGACCAAGGTGGTCCTCAACCCCTAGGACGACCGGGAGGCTCAGTGCCAGCTGGCACCGAGCCTCCCGTCCAGCCCTGGTCGGGCCGGTCGTCCGGCCCCGGTCGGTCAGAGCTCGACGGTGCCGTTCTCGATCGGGTCCTTGTCGGGGTTCCGCGTGACCGCAGCCCGAGCGGTCTTCGCGATGTACGCGACGGTGCTGCTCGGCCCCTCCCAGTACTCGGCGGAGTCGGCCTCGACCTTGATCAGTGCCAGGCCCGCCGTGTCGAGCCCGTCCGGGAACCAGGCCTGCAGCGGCTTGACCCACAGCTCCTCGGCCTTCTGGCGGTCGTGCACGACGGTCGCGCGGCCGGCCAGGGACGTCCACGAGTGGCCCTTCGTGTCCGAGAACGACACGTTCACCCCAGGGTGGATGCCGATCTGCTCGGCCTTGGCGGAGTCGTCGTAGGCGAAGAACCACAGGTCGCCGTCGAACTCGGCCTCCTGCAGGGCCATGGGCCGGCTCACGTGCTTGCCGTCCGTGGTCATCGTGGTGAGCATCGCGACCTTCGCGTCGTTCATCAGGTCGGCGATGTGGTGCTGGTCGCTGGGGGTGGTGTCGGACATGGGTGTGCTCCTCGTCGAGAGACCGGATGGTGCTCGCGACGCTACGCGCGGGCGATCGGGAGGCTCGGTGCCGGTGCGTCGCGCGGCTCACGTCCGCCCTGCTCATCCTGGACATGGATGCCGCCGGGAAGCCCTCGTCTGAGCAGCATCTCAGTGTGCCGTGACGAACCTGTGGCTCCTCAGCCGGGTGGTGCCGGCTCCGATGCAGGCGAGGAACGACCATGACGACACACCTCGAGACGCCGCCCACACTGGGTGAGGAACCGGACGACCTCGGCGGGCGGAAGCCGCTGCGGACCGGGGCGCGGATGCTGAACTGGCACATCAGCACGGACCACAAGACGATCGGGAACCTGTACCTGGTGACCTCGTTCGGGTACTTCTGTCTGGCCGGGGTGATGGCGCTCGTGATGCGGGCCGAGCTCTTCACCCCGGGCCTGGACCTCATGCACACCCGTGAGCAGTACAACCAGCTGCTGACCATGCACGGGTCGGTGATGCTGCTGCTCTTCGCGACGCCGCTGTTCGCCGGGTTCGCGAACGCGATCATGCCGCTGCAGATCGGCGCACCGGACGTGGCGTTCCCACGACTGAACGCGTTCTCCTACTGGCTGTACGTCTTCGGCAGCCTCATCGTGATGGGCGGGTTCCTCACGCCGCAGGGTGCCGCGTCCTACGGCTGGACGGCCTACGCACCCCTGTCGGACCTGACCTTCACACCTGGGCTCGGCGGCACGTTCTGGGTCGCGGGCTTCGCGCTCACCGGCTTCAGCACGATCCTCGGCTCGGTGAACTTCATCACCACGGTCATCACGATGCGGGCTCCCGGCATGACGATGTTCCGGATGCCGATCTTCACGTGGAACACGCTCATCACGTCGATCCTGGTGTTGATGGCGTTCCCCGTGCTCGCGGCGGCGCTGTTCGGGCTGTTGCTCGACCGCGCGTTCCAGGCGCAGGTGTTCAACCCCGCGAACGGCGGCGCCCTGCTCTGGCAGCACCTGTTCTGGTTCTTCGGGCACCCCGAGGTCTACGTCATCGCCCTGCCGTTCTTCGGCATCGTCAGCGAGGTGTTCCCGGTGTTCAGCCGGAAGCCGATCTTCGGCTACAAGACCCTGGTGTACGCGACGATCTCGATCGCCGGCCTGTCGGTGACGGTCTGGGCGCACCACATGTTCGCGACGGGGAGCGTGCTGCTGCCGTGGTTCGCCCTGCTGACGATGCTCATCGCGGTGCCGACGGGCGTGAAGATCTTCAACTGGGTCGGGACGATGTGGCAGGGCTCGGTGACCTTCGAGACGCCGATCCTGTGGGCGATCGGGTTCCTCATCACCTTCACGTTCGGCGGCCTGACGGGGGTGATCCTGGCGAGCCCGCCGCTGGACTTCCACGTGCACGACTCGTACTTCGTCGTGGCGCACTTCCACTACGTGGTGTTCGGCACGGTGGTGTTCGCGATGTTCTCCGGCTTTCTACTTCTGGTGGCCGAAGTTCACCGGCAAGATGCTCAACGAGACGCTCGGCAAGGTGCACTTCTGGATGCTGTTCATCGGCTTCCACATGACGTTCCTCATCCAGCACTGGCTCGGGGTGATCGGCATGCCCCGCCGGTACGCGAGCTACCTGCCGGAGGACGACTTCACGTGGCTCCACCAGGTCTCGACCGCCGGCGCGATGCTCACCGGCGCGTCGATGATCCCGTTCTTCCTCAACGTCGTGCAGACCGCCCGACGGGCGCACCCCGTCCGCGTCAACGACCCGTGGGGGTACGGCCGGTCGCTGGAGTGGGCGACGTCCTGCCCGCCGCCCCGGCACAACTTCGTGTCGATCCCGCGGATCCGGTCGGAGTCACCCGCGTTCGACCTCAACCACCCGGAAGCCGGCATCCCCGTCGGTCGCGGGCCGGCCATGGACGCACCGGACGCCGCCACCCACGACATGGGCACCGGGGGCACCCGGAAACCGCACGGCACCGGGCAGGACTTCTGACCCGACGACCAGCACAGATCCGCGCCTCGGTCGAATCCGGGGCGCGGATCTGCGCGTGCCGGATGCAGCTGCGCGGTCCGGATCGGCGCACCGCGTTCCGCGACGATCTGGGAGCGTCCGCACCCCTCGCGAGCATGACTGGACGGCATGAGAACCATGGGTGTGGAGGAGGAACTCCTCCTCGTCGACCGCCGTACCGGGGCCCCCGTGCCCGCGGCGGACGCAGTGCTGGCCGCCGCCTCGCGGTCAGCGGCTCCGGGCGACGGTGCCGGCCTGGTGGAGGAGATCCACCACGAGATGATCGAGGTGCTGACCCGTCCGCACGCGTCGCTGGCCGGGCTCGGCGGGCAGGTGCTCGACAACCGCGCCTGGGTCGAGGAGCTCGCCGCGACGGTGGGCGCCCACGCGGCACCGCTCGCGACCTCGCCGGTCCCCGCGACGCCGCACCCGCGGATGACGGGGCGCTACCGCACGATCAGCGAGCGGTACGGGGTCATGCCGAAGCGGTGTCTGACCTGCGGACTCCACGTGCACGTCTCGATCGTGTCGGAGGCCGAGGGCGTGGCGGTGCTCGACCGGATCCGCGTCTGGACCCCGGCGTTGATCGCCCTCAGTGCGAACTCGCCGTTCCTCGACGGCGAGGACACTGGGCACGCGAGCTACCGGTCGATCTCCTGGAGTCAGTGGCCGTCCGCCGGACCGATGGAGCGGTACGGGTCGCCGCAGCGCTACCGTGCGGTGTGCGACGCGTTGGTCGGCACCGGCGCGCTGATCGACCCGGCGATGCTGTACTTCGACGCGCGGCTGTCGCGGAACCACCCCACCGTCGAGGTCCGGGTCGCCGACGTGCCGATGGACCCGGGCGTCACCGTGACGATCGCCGGCCTCGTCCGCGCCCTGGTCGACACAGCTGCTGCCGAATGGCGGGCGGGGCTCGCACCGGTTGACGTCGCCGCCTGCACGATCCGCCTCGCGAACTGGCGGGCGGCGCTCGGGGGACTCGACGACGAGCTCGTCGACCCGCTGACCAGCCGCTCGGCGCCGGCACGCGAGGTCGTCCTCATGCTGCTCGAACACGTCCGACCCGCCCTGACCGCGAACGGTGACGACCAGCTCGTCGAGCGCGGCATCGCCGACCTGTTCGCCACCGGGACGGGAGCCGCTCGACAGCGCGCGTTCCACGCCACGACCGGCGACCTCGGCAGCGTCGCCCTCGCCGTCGCGGCAGCCAGCACCCGCGCCCGGACCGGGCGCGAACGACCCCGACCCACCATCCGGAAGGAGCAGCAGCACCATGACGACCACCGTGCCCACGCCCACCACGGCTGAGGAGAGCGGCATCGGCCGGTTCCTCGACGACCACCGCGAGGCCATGCTCGGCCAGCTCGAGCACTGGGTGCGGATCCCGTCCGTGGCGTCCCAGCCCGAGCGGAGCCTCGACGTCGAGCGGTCCGCCCGCTGGCTGGCCGCGGCGATGCGGGAGGTGGGGATGCGGACGGAGATCCTCTGGGCCGGCCCGGCACCTGCGGTGTACGGCGAGTGGATCGTCGACCCGGAGAAGCCGACCGTGCTCGTCTACAGCCACCACGACGTCCGGCACGCCAAGCCCGAGGAGTGGGTCGAGACGGACCCCTTCCAACCGGTCCTCCGCGACGAGCGCCTGTACGGCCGCGGGGCGTCCGACGCGAAGGGGCAGGTCATCGCGCACCTGTGGGGGCTCCGTGCACACCTCGCCGACCGCGGTTCCGTCACCGACGACGGCGAGAGCGACGCCGCCGACGACGCCGCCGTCCCGGCCGTCAACCTCAAGTACATCGTCGAGGGCGAGGAGGAGCTCGGCTCGGAGCACTTCGCCGCGCTCCTCGACCAGGAGCGCGAGCGGCTGGCGTGCGACGTCATCGTGTTCTCCGACACCCTGCAGTGGAAGCAGGGCAACCCGGCGGTCGTGACGTCGATGCGCGGCATGACCGGCGCGACCCTCACGGTGACCGGGCCGGCGCGTGACGTCCACAGCGGAGCCGTCTCGGGGGCCGCGCCGAACCCGTCGCATGCGCTCGTCCGGGTCCTCGCGGCCCTGCACGACGACGCCGGACGCGTGACCCTGCCCGGTTTCCACGACGACGTCGAGGAACTCACCGACGAGCGCCGTGCCGAGCTCGAGGCCCTGCCGTTCGACACCGACGTGTGGCTCGAGCGCACGGAGACCCGCAGCGTCGTCGGCGACCCGGACCGCACCGTCGAGGAACGTCTCTGGGCGCGACCGGCGATCGAGGTGCTGACCCTGCTGGCGGGCGATCCGACCGGGTTCCCCCGGGCCGTCATCCCGCGCGAGGCGACCGCCACGCTCAGCATCCGCACAGTGCCGGGTCAGCGCGTCGAGCGTGTGGCAGAGCAGCTCCGGCAGTTCGTCGCCGCGCAGATGCCGGAGGGCTACGACTACGAGGTGGCCATCCCCGAGGAGACCGGCCAGGACCCCTACGTCACCCCCACCGGTCCGGCACTGGACGCCCTGGTGCGCGCGATGGAACGAGGACACGGAGCGCCGACGGCAGGACGCATGGGCAACGCCGGCGGCGGCCCGGCAGAACTGCTCGGCCGGGTGTTCGACGCACCGGTCCTGTTCATCGGCACCGGGTTGCCGGAGGACCACTGGCACTCCAGCGACGAGAGCATCGACGTCCGCACCCTGCTCGACGGTGCCGCGTCCATCGCCCACCTGTGGAGCGAGCTGGCCGACCTGCCCCGGTGACCAGGAGCCGGACGGGAGGCTCGGTGCCAGCCGGTGGGGAGCCTCCCGTCCGACCGTGGTCGCGACCAGGTCCGCCGTGGCGACCCGCCGCTCGGTACGGTGATCGACATGGCCACCTTCACGCCCCCGCCCACCGACACCATGCGTGCGAAGCTCCTGCTCGCAGCACGCGAGGAGTTCGCGGCGGTCGGCATCACCGGCGCGCGGATCGAACGCATCGCCGCGTCGTCCTCGAGCAACAAGGCGCAGATCTTCCACTACTTCGGCAGCAAGGAGGGCCTGTTCGACGCGTTGTACGCCCAGACGCTCGCGGAGACGCTCGCGCTCGTGCCCCTCGACGCCGAGGACCTGCCCGAGTACGCCGGGCGGCTGCACGACGCGGCGGTGCAACGGCCGTGGGCCCAGCGCCTGGTGACCTGGTACCGGCTGGAGCGCGGTGACGCAGCCCCGATGGAGGCCGTCGTCGCGGGCAACGCCGACGCGGTCGCCGAGATCGAACGGGCGCAACGCGCGGGTGTCCTGCCGAGGACCCTCCGTCCGGCCGTGCTGCTCGGGCTCGTCGTGCACCTGGCGGCGTTCTGGAGCGAGACGAGCCCGGAGTTCGACGCCCTGGTCACCGCGGTGCTGCCGGCGCGGCGTCGGCAGGTCGTGGTGGACGCGGTCGCGGCGCTCGTGCGGCGCTGACCGCGTCCCGACCCGGCGCGCCCGCGTCCTGCAGCGCTGACTGCGCCCGGACCGTTCAGCTCGCGTCCTGGCCCTGACGTGACCGCACGATCCCGACCGTCACGAGCGCAGCCGCCACGAGCGTCAGCACGACGCCGGCGACCTGCACGCCCGACTCGAACTGCGCCAGTCGCGCGGTCGTCCAGGCGGTCGTCGTGGCGATGCTCCCGCTGACCATCGCCGCCAGCACCGCCCCCGAGGCGGCGATCCCGACCCCGGTCGCCAGCTCGCTCGCCGTGTCCACGAGCGCGGCGCCCATCGAGGTCCGGTCGGCGGGCAGCCCGCGGAGGACGTCGTTGCCGGCGACCACGCCGACGACCCGCATCCCGGCGGCGACGAGCACGAGCGCGACGGCCACCCACCCGTAGCCGAGGTGCCCTGCCACCGCGAACACCCCGAGCCCGAGGACGACGGCTGCCGCGCTGGACGCTGCCGCCCGACGGAGCCCGACCCACTGCACGAACGGCCCGACGAAGCGCCCGCTCGCCAGGAGCACCACGACCTGCGGCAGCATCCCCACCGCAGCGGCCGCCGGGGACCAGCCCCAGCCGAACTGCAGCTGCAGGGTCACGAGGTAGGACAGCCCCGCGACGGCGAGTCCCGCACCGGCTTTGAAGGCCAGTCCGCTCGTCACCAGTGGCCGAGCGACGAGTGCGAGGTCGAGCAGGGGGTGCCGGGCCGACCGCTCACACAGGACGAACGCCACGGCTGCCGCAACGGTCATCGCAGCCACCGCCCACGTCTGCCACGACCAGCCGAGGTCGACCGCGAGTGTCGGCGTCACGAGGGCCCCGGCGATCGTCGCGGTCCCGAGGACGGCGCCCGCGACGTCGATCGGCGCGCGGTGCAGTCCCTCTGCGGTGTCGGCGCCGATGCCGGTCCGGATCCCGACGAACGCCACCAGGGCGATGGGGGCGTTCGCGAGCAGGAGGACCTGCCACGGCGCCACGGCGAGCACCAGGCCGCCGATGGTCGGGCCGATCGCCAGGCCGACGAGTCCAGCGGTCGAGATGACGGTGAGGGCGCGGACGCGCAGGTCCTCGGTGTCGAAGAGCCGGAACGCCAGCGCCATCGACCCCGGGGTGGTCATCGCGGCGGCGACGCCCATCACGGCCCGGAGGGCGATGAGCTCCGGGGTCGTCGTGACGAACACGGTCGCGAGGCTCGCCACCGCCAGCAGCACGAGCCCGACGAGCATGACCCGGCGGCGACCCACCCGGTCGGCGACGGCGCCGAACAGCAGCATCAACCCGCCGAACACGACGGAGTACGCCCCGGTGACCCACTGCAGCCCGGTGGTGGTGGCGTGGAGCTCGCGGCCGATGGTGGGCAGCGCCACGTTGAGCAGCGAGTTGTCGAGCATCTCGAACAGGAACACGGCGGACAGCCCGGCGAGGGCGAGCCACGCCTCGCGGAGCGAACCCGGCGCGAGCCGAGGGCGAGTGGGGACGGCGGACATGAGCGCACTCCTTCAGGTGAAGAAGTGGCGACTCGAGCGAGTCACGTGCGCGCGCCCGGCGCACGGTGGCGCGGGCTTTTTCCCTCTGCGCACACCGTAGATGACGACGTGGGCCGACGGCAAGCGCGGCTGCGGAGATGGTGCGGAACGCCGGACGGGAGGCTCCCACCGGGCTGGTGGGGAGCCTCCCGTCCGGTGGGTGGCCGACTGCGTGCCGCCTCAGGACGCCTTGCGGCGTCGGGGGCTCGCGGATCGTGGCGGGGCCGCGCGGAGGCGGTCGCCGACCTTGCCGAGGACGGTGGCGAGGGAGTCGACCTCGTCCGTGGTCAAGGACTCGAAGAGCGTGCCGCGGACGACGGCGATGTGGCCGGGGAAGACGGTGGCGAGGACCGCGCGGCCGGCCTCGGTGATGGTGACGACGACGCGGCGTTCGTCCTCCGGTGAGGTCGATCGGCTGACGAGCCCGCGCTGGTCGAGCAGCTGCGCCTGGTACGTCAGGCCGCTGCGGCTGTAGACGACGCCGTCCGCCAGGTCGGTCATGCTGCGGCTGCCCGTCGGGTCGTCGCCGAGGCGCGCCAGCAGCTGGAACTGCACGTAGCTGAGGCCTCCGGCGTCGCGGAGCTGTTGCTCGACCGCGGGGCGGAGGAGCGCGCTGACCTCGGTGAAGGCGAAGTACGCGGCGAGCTCGGTCCGGGAGAGTCCGGGTTGGGGTTCGACCATGACCCGATCCTACCGTTGCTTCGAGTTCGAAGCAGTGCTACCGTCGGCACCAGTTGCTTCGAACTCGAAGCACATGACGAGAGGCATCACCATGAAGGCAGTCCGTTTCCTCGAGGTCGGTGGACCCGAGGTCCTGCAGTACGTCGACGTCGAGCAGCCCCAGCCGGCGGCCGGCCAGGTGCGGATCCGCGTCGCGGCGTCCGCGTTCAACTCCGCCGACACCGGCATGCGGGCGGGCTTCCTGCCCATCCCGGTGACGCTCCCGCACGTGCCGGGCTACGACGTGTCCGGCACCGTCGACGCGCTCGGCGACGGCGTGGAGGGCTTCACGGTCGGCGACGCCGTCGTCGCGTTCCTGCCGATGGGCGAGGACGGCGGGGCGGCAGAGTACGTCGTGGCACCGGCCGACGTGCTGGTCCACGCGCCGACGAGCATCCCGCTGGCCGACGCCGCGGCACTGCCGTCGGTCGCCCTCACCGCGCAGCAGGCGCTGTTCGACGACGGCGGGCTGCAGGCCGGGCAGCGGGTGTTCATCGTCGGTGCGGGTGGGGTCGTCGGCAAGTATGCGGTGCAGCTGGCGAAGCGAGCCGGTGCGTACGTCATCGCCACCGCGAGCCCGCGGAGCGTCGAGGCGGTCCGGACTGCGGGTGCGGACGAGGTCGTCGACCACACGGCGTCGTCACTGCGGGATGCCGTGTCCGATCCGGTCGACCTGCTGCTCAACCTGGCGCCGATCGAGCCCGCGGAGTTCGCCGCCCTGGTCGAGCTGGTCCGGTCGGGTGGAGTTGTCGTGAGCACCACCGCGTGGATGCCCGCGCCGGACGACGCCGAGCGCGGCGTGCGGTCCGTCGTCGTGTTCGTGCGGAGTGACCTCGCGCAGCTCAGGGAGCTCGTGCGGTTGGTCGACGCGGGGGAGCTGCGAGTGGAGGTCTCGCAGCGCATCCCGTTGGCGGAGCTGCCCGCGCTGCACGCCGAGGCTGCCGAGGGCGGGATCAGCGGGAAGGTGATCGTGCTGCCGGAGGTGGTGTGACGCGGAGGTCCGGCTCGGGTCGGTCCGACTCGGGTCGCCGTCGTGCGGCACGCACGGCGATCCCGGTGCTCCAGAGTGACCCGGCCACCGCCGCTGCTGCGATGGCCAGGATGAGCGGTTCGCTGTTCCACTGGCCGAGCAGGCAGCCGACGACGCCCGCGACGGCCATCACCGCGGCGGTCGTGCACATCGGGACGAGGGCTGCCTGATGTGCTCGCTGCCACGTGTCAGGGTCTCGGAGGGTGGCCGCGGTGCGGATGCCGAGCCAGCGGTTGCGGGGGACGACACCACGGGCAGGGAGCACGACACTGAGGGCGACGAGGACGGCCGCGGCGATCTCGACGACGATCATCGGCGCCGCTCGGTGTGTGTCGACGTCATCGGGTTCGTCGTCTCGAGGGCATCTGGCGGCGGGGTGCTCCCGGCGAGGTGCGCGGCCGTCGTCGCGATCCACAGTGCGGCGAGGGCGATCAGGCCCACGATGCCCGGACCGGCCATGACGAACGCCACGACGAGTGTCGCGAGTCCCGCGAGCATGAGTGCCACCGGGAGTCTGCGGCCCCGGGTCGTTGTTTGCTGACTGGTCATGTCGCGCCCTCCTCGATCCACCATCCGGTGACACCGATCCTGCCGGTAGCGTGTGACATACGCAACCATGAGGCAGGTGCATGGGGAGCGACGATCAGGAGCGGGCCGACGCGACTGACGACTGAGCCGTGCCGGCCCGGAGCGCGGCCGGCGTCAGCTGAGACTCTCGAAGACCATCGTGGCCTGGATCCGGTCACCGCCGCCGAGACCCTTGCTTCCGCTGCTCGCCGTGGTGATCGTGTGGAGCCGGTAGCCCTTCGCCGCCTGCTCGTTGATGGTCTGCTCGAGGGAGGTCAGGTTGCCCGAACCGGTCCCGAGGAACTTCTCCTTGAGGATCACCTGGAGGACGACGTACTGCATTGGGGGCTCCTTGTGCGGTCATCGGCGAACCGGACGTCGCCTCGGCCAGTGTCTGATGCACAGCCACTTACGGCGTAGCCCCCGTTCGAGCTGCGACGCGTCCGGCGACCACGTCTCGCGCTGCGACCCTCTCGGTGTCCGGCATCGAGCCGCGGGGCGAGACGGACGGGGGCTCCCCACCAGCTGGCAGCGAGCCTCCAGTCCGCCGCCGCGTCAGCGTGCTGCGTCGGCGGCAGACCGCAGGGTGCGCTCGGCGTCGTCGAGGTAGTCCGCGAGCAGCGCGGACGCGGTGGACCGGTCGTCGGCGCGCAGCGCGTCGACGATGGCCTCGTTCCGTTCGACGAACCCGGCGTGGAAGGACCCGGGGTCGTCCGTCGTGAGGAACGCGAGCCGCATCTCGGCGAGCAGCCCGTCCATCAGGCCCCAGATCCGCTCGCTCGGGACGGCCCGGACGAGTGCCGCGTGGAAGCGGATGTCGGCGGTGCCGACGGCGCGCCAGTCGCCGGCTGCCGCAGCGGCGCGCGCCTCGGACACGGCAGACGCGGCGTCGGCCAGGGCGGGCGATGACGGCGTGCATGCCCGCACGGCTGCCGACTCGAGCACGCGGCGGGCGGCGTAGAGGTCGACGACGTCGGCGGCCGAGAGGCGGCGGACGAACACCCCGCGGTTGAAGACGTGCTCGACGAGTCGGTCGCGGGCCAGGAGCCGGAAGGCCTCGCGGAGCGTGTTCCGGGAGACCCCGAGCTGGTCGCTCAGGCGTTCCTCGGACAGCTGCGTGCCCGGGGCGAAGTCGCCGGACGCGATCATCGTGCGCAGCCGGGTCGCGGAGGACTCGGCGCCGCTGACGGTTCGGCTCATGCCCCGATCCTGACACGGCCGGGGGACGACTCCTCCACAGGGGGCGCGTGTGACCGACGTGTTACAAGTCCCGGGAGGGCCTTGTGATTGTTGAACAATGCAGTCCAGACTGTCCCGCATGTTCGTCCTCATCGGCGTCGCCGTCGTCATCGTCGGCTTCGCACTGCGCGTCAACGCACTGCTCGTCGTCACCGTCGCGGGGATCGTCACCGCGGCCATCGGCGGGATCGGTCCCGTCGGCATCCTCACCGCGTTCGGCGACGGCTTCGCCTCCAGCCGCAGCGTCACGACGTTCGCGCTCGTGTTGCCGGTCATCGGCCTGATCGAGCGCTACGGCCTGCAGGACCAGGCCAAGCGGCTCATCGCGAAGCTCGACAAGCTGACCACCGGGCGCCTGCTCGCCGGGTACCTCGCGATCCGGCAGGTCACCGCCGCCGTCGGCCTGACGAGCATCGGTGGCCCGGCCCAGACGGTGCGCCCGCTCGTGTACCCGATGGCCGAGGGTGCCGCCATCAAGAAGTACGGCCGCGTGGACGACCCGATGCGCGAGAAGATCAAGGGCTTCTCCGCGTCCTCGGACACCGTCGGGGTGTTCTTCGGTGAGGACGTCTTCGTCGCGGTCGGCTCGATCCTGCTCATCACGACGTTCGTGGACGCGACGTACGACCTGGCGCTCGAGCCGATCGACCTCGCACTCTGGGCGATCCCGACGGGCATCGCCGCGCTGTTGATCCACGGTACCCGGCTGCTGCTGTTCGACCGCAAGCTCGACCGGATGGCGGCGGACATGCGCGGCGCCTCGACCACCTCGGGGGTGGCAGCGTGATCACCAGCGAATGGCTCTACTGGCTCATCGGCGCGTTCTTCATCGCCGTCGCGGTGCTCATCGTGACGGACCGGGAGCACGCCAAGCGCCTCGGCAACGCGGCCTTCTGGGGCATCCTCGGCATCTCCTTCTTCTACGGCACCTTCGTCGCCGCCAAGACGGCACCGTCGTGGGTCCTCGGCATCGCGGTCCTGGTGATGGTGGCGCTCGCGGGCCTCGGCTTCACCGGCACCACGGCCCGGGGTGGCAGGCCGAGCCGCACGCGTGTGGCGAGCATCCCGGGTGCGGGCGTCGGCGCGGAGACCGGTCCGGCGGAACCGACCGGCGTCATGGCCCGCCAGTCGGGCGACAGCACGAGCGTGCTCGCGACGACCTCGCCTGAGGAACGTGCGTCCTTCGCGACGCGCTTCGGCAACCGGCTCTTCATCCCCGCACTGGTCGTCCCGGTGGTCGCCGTCCTGGTCGCCACGCTCGGCCCGCTCGTCGAGATCGGTGGCAAGCCGTTGCTCGCCGAGGGCAGCGCGACCCTCACCGGACTCGGGATCGGTTCGGTCCTGGCCGTGGTCGTCGCCGTGTTCGTCCTGCGCCCGCCGAAGATCGCGACTCCCATCCGCGAGGGCGGCCGCCTCCTGCAGGCCATCGGCTGGGCAGCGCTGCTCCCGCAGATGCTCTCCACGCTCGGCATCGTGTTCACGCAGGCCGGGGTCGGTGACGCGGTCGGCACGATCATCAAGACGATCCTGCCGAGCGGGTCGCTGCTCGCCGCGGTCGTCGTCTACTGCCTCGGCATGGCGCTGTTCACCGTCATCATGGGCAACGCGTTCGCCGCGTTCCCGATCATGACCGCCGCGATCGGCTGGCCGGTCCTGGTGCAGGGCTTCGACGGCAACCCGGCGGCGATCTTCGCGATCGGCATGCTCGCCGGCTTCTGCGGCACCCTCGTCACGCCGATGGCGGCGAACTTCAACCTCGTCCCCGCCGCGCTGCTCGAGATGCGGGACAAGTACGGCCCGATCAAGGCCCAGATCCCGACCGCCGCCATCCTGCTCGTCGTCAACATGGGGGTCATGTACGTTGTCGCCTTCTGAGCCCACCCGGGCAGCCTGGGCCGCGGACTTCGCCGCCGTCGCCGCGGACAACATCACCCGCGAGTACCCCTACGCGTCGCAGCACACGACGATGAGTCCGGACGACCGCGCCCTGCCCGTCGAGCTGCACCCGGCCTTCGCCACCTCGTACGACTGGCACTCGTCCGTGCACATGCACTGGCTCGCCGCCCGCTTGGTCGCGTTCGGCGTGCCGGCCAGCCAGGAGGCCCGGATCACCACGATCCTGCAGGCCCACCTGACCGCGGATCACCTCGCGACCGAGGCGGCCTACCTGCACAGTGCGTCACACTTCGAGCGCCCCTACGGCTGGGCCTGGGTGATGCGCCTGGCGGCGGAGGTCGCGTCGTCCCCGGTGCCCGCGATCCGTGCGCTCGCGCCTGGGTTCGTGCCCGTGGTCGACGCGGTCGAGGACCTCGTCACGCGCTGGGTCGACGGCGCCGCCCACCCGGTCCGGCACGGGGTGCACTCGAACTCCGCGTTCGGGCTGCAGCTCGTGCTCGAGGCCGCCCGATCGCTCGGGCGGGACGAACTCGCGGCGACGTGCGAACGCGCTGCCCGCGACTGGTTCGGTGCGGACACCGGCTGGCCCTTCTCCTGGGAGCGCAGCGGGCACGACTTCCTCTCGGCGGGCCTGGCCGAAGCTGACCTCATGCGCGCGGTCCTGCCGCCGGCGGAGTTCGCCCCGTGGGTGCGCGCCTTCTGCTCCGAGGTGCGCGCCGGCGACGACGTCCTGCAGTCGACGGTGGTCCGCGACGACAACGACCCGCAGCAGGTCCACCTGTTCGGGCTCGACCTGTCCCGGGCCGGCGCTGCCCGTCGGGTCGGGGACGCCCTGCGTGCTGCGGGTTCGACGACCGACGACCTCGCGGACCTGCTCGACGACGCGGCCGAGCGGCTGCTCGTGTCCGGGCTCGCCGCGAGCGTCGGCGAGGAGTACTACTCGACGCACTGGCTGGCCAGCTTTGCCTGGGACGCGATGGAGGCCGGCGAGCACTCCCTGCGGTGACGGCTGTTCTCTCGGTGTTTGCAGAGACAACATCGGCTGTCAAGCCCCTGCGGACATTGTGGATAGCAACTACGTTCTGTGGACAGCCGAGATCCGGCTCGACACCGCAGGGATCCGGTGTCATCGTCACGTCAGGGAGTGACAGCCATGCAGAAACGAACCACCACCAGAGCAACACTCGCCGCTGTCGTCCTCGGGGCAGCACTCGTCGCCGTCCCGCTCGGATCGACGTCCGTCGCGGAGGCCGGCACCTCGGCACCCGTCGGTGACGTCGGGCCCTTCAAGCAGACGTTCCGGGAGGACTTCAGCACCGCGGCCGCGGCGAACGGGCAGTTCGCCAGGACGTACGCGAACTCCTGGCAGCCCTACCCGGACGGCACCTCGGGGATCTACTCCTCCAGCACGCAGGTCAGTGCCCGTGACGGCTACATGGACGTCAGGCTCGACGGCGCGCGCGGGGCCGCGGGGACCTTCGGCACGCCGAACGGTGCCTGGTCGCACGTCGGCGGGAAGTTCTCCGTCCGGGCGAAGGCCGAGGGCGGAACGGGCAACGGCGCGGCCTTCATGCTGTGGCCGTCCTCGAACGTCTGGTCCGACGGCGAGATCGACTACCCCGAGGGCAACTTCGAGAGCACGCCGATGGCGTACCAGCACTCGATGACGCCGGGATGGGAGTCCCACTCGACGAGCATCAGCACCGGGGTGTCCTGGCGGCAGTGGCACACCTACTCGGTCGAGTGGATCCCGGGCCGGTCGGTGACCTACCTGGTCGACGGCACGGTCGTCAGGACCGTGACGGTGGACGTGCCGACGACTCCGCACCGGTTCATGTTCCAGGTCGGGAACTGGGGCGGCGCCGGACACCTCGACATCGACTGGGTCAGCACGTACGCCTACGCCGGCTGACCCGGATCACACGATCCGGAAGCGGACCGTGTCGCCCGGCCGGAGCTGGGCGGCACGGTCCACGGACGCAGGTGTGAGGACGGCGACGACCGGGTACCCGCCGGTCACCGGGTGATCCGCGAGGAACAGGACCGGGAAGCCGTCCGGGGGCACCTGGAGTGAGCCGGTCTCGACGCCCTCGCTCGGGAGCTCGTGGGTGACGGCGCGGACGAGGGGCTCTGCCGCGGTGGTCCGGACTCCGACGCGGTCGCTGTCCGGACTGACGAGGTGGTCCTGCCCCGTCAGGGTCGTCCGCCACCCGGGGTCGAACCAGTCGTCACGGGGACCGGGGACGACGTCGAGCACGACGGACTCCCACGGCCAGGGCTCGAGCGGCGGTGCGACGGCGTCGACCACGGGCCACCCGTCGGCCTGGTCCCCGACGGGCAGTGCGTCACCGACCTGCAGTGGGGAGGGCCCGAGCCGCGCGAGCGAGTCCCACGACCGGCTGCCGAGCACCGGTTCGACGGCGAACCCACCACGGACGGCGACGTACGAGCGCAGTCCGGTGTCGGGGACGCCGAGGTGCACGGTGTCGCCCGGGCCCAGCATCAGGACCTCGTACGCGGCCGCGCCACGGATGCTGCCGTCCGCGCGCTCGACCTCGACCGCGCAGGCCGCACCGGTGACGGCGGCGACCACGTGCGCGTCGGCACGGAGGGAGACGGAGCCGAGCAGGGCCTCCAGGACGGCTGCGTCCGGGCGATTGCCGACCATCCGGTTGGAGAGCGCTGCGGAACCGCGGTCGGCTGCGCCGGCTGCGCCGAGCCCCATGTCGCTGAAGCCCGGGCGGCCGAGGTCCTGGGTCGTGACGCCGAAGCCGACGCGCTCGACGGTGAGGGTGCTCACGTGCCGCTCGTGTCGACGAAGCGGATGCGGGTGCCGGCGGGAGCGAGGGCGGGCGGGTCGCGGTCGAGCGACCACATCGGGACCTCGGTGCGGCCGATGAGCTGCCAGCCACCGGGTGAGGTGCGGGGGTAGACGGCGCTGAACTCGCCTGCGAGGGCGACGGCGCCGCTCGGGACGGCGGTGCGGGAGGTGCTGCGGCGCGGCAGGTCGAGCGAGGGTGCCGTGCCGGTCAGGTAGCTGAAGCCCGGAGCGAAGCCGCAGAAGGCGCTCGTCCAGACCTGGCCGGTGTGCCAGGCGACGAGGTCGGCGGGGGTCATGCCGGCGACGTCGGCCACGGCGCTGAGGTCGTCGCCGTCGTAGATGACGGGGACCAGGACGGGGGCGTCTGCGTCGGTGGTCGTCTCGGCTCGTGCTGCGGTGTCGGCGGTGCTGGTGGCGGCGGACGGGGTGACGCGAGCCAGGTCGGCGCGCAGGCGGGAGGCGTCCGTGCGGGTGCGGTCGAAGCGGAACAAGAGCGTGCGGGCGCCGGAGACGACCTCGGTGACTCCGGGCGGGCGGTGGTCGAGGCCGGCGCGGAAGGCGACCGTGTCCTGCAGGGTGTCGAAGGTGGCGAGCAGGGCGCTGCTGCCGGCGGGGCGGAGGTCGAGCGTCATGCGGGGGTCGGGTCGGTCGCGGTCCCGGTCGCGGTCGCGGTCGCCGTTGCCGCCGCCGTCGCTGTTGCCGCTCCCGTCGCGGCTCCGGTGAACGGGGCGATGGCGATGTCGTGCTCGGCCAGCAGCCGGCGGATCGCCCGGGCCATCGCGACGGCGTCGGGGGAGTCGCCGTGGACGCAGACGGAGTCCGCGCGGACGGCGACGTCGGAGCCGTCGACCGCGGTCGCGACGCCCTCGGTCACCATGCGCAGGACGCGTTGGGCCACCTGCTCGGGATCGTGCAGGACGGATCCCGGCTTGCTCCGCGACACCAGGGAGCCGTCGGGTTCGTAGGCGCGGTCGGCGAAGGCCTCGCTGACGGCGCGGAGCCCCTGCCGCTCGGCCGCGCGCAGGAGCTCGGAGTCGGGCAGGGCGAGCACGGCGAGGGACCGGTCGACGTCGGCGATCGCACGGACGACGGCCTCGGCCTGGACGGGGTCGGCGCAGGCGGTGTTGTAGAGGGCGCCGTGGGGTTTGACGTAGGTGACCTTGGTGCCGGCGACGCGGGCGGTGGCGATCATGGCGCCGAGTTGGTGCACGACGTCGGCGTGCAGTTCGTCCGGCGTGACGTGCATCGGGCGCCTGCCGAAGCCCGCGAGGTCGCGGTAGGCGACGTGTGCACCGACGGCGACGCCCCGTTCGGCAGCGGCGCGGCAGGTGGCGAGCATGATCGTCGGGTCGCCGGCGTGGAAGCCGCAGGCGATGTTCGCGCTCGAGACGAGGTCGAGCATCGCGGTGTCGTCACCCATGCTCCAGGCGCCGTAGCCCTCGCCGAGGTCGCTGTTGAGGTCGATCGTCGTCACGGGTGCTCCCTGTCGTCGCCGGGTTGTTCAACAATCTAGTCCGGCGAGGGCGGGGAGGCCAGCGACATCGTCGAGGTCGTACGACAGCGATCTTGTCGCTCGAAGTCGACCGTGGCGGTCAGCGGACGCACGAGCGACATCGTCGAGGTCGTGCGACGGCGACGGCCTCGTTCCGAGTCGGCGGGGACTCGGAAGCGCCGTGCCGGAGCCGCACCGCGACGGACGGGAGGCTCGGTGCCAGCTGGCACCGAGCCTCCCGTCAGGGTCGCGCTACTTCGTGAGCACCGCCGCGACCTCCGGGATGCGGTCGATGTAGCCGCGCACCAGGTCGCGGGCGATCGTGACGCTGTCCACGAGGGGGTGCAGCGCGAAGGCCTTGAGGGCCTCGTCCTTCGACCCGGTCATGGCGGCGGCGATGGTGTGGCGCTCGACGGCCTTGACCTGGGACATCAGCCCGATCTGGTGCAGGTCGGGCTGCTCGGTGGACATCGGGTGGACGCCGTTCGCGTCGACCATCGTCGGGACCTCGACCACGGCGTCACGGGGGAGCCCGGCGATCGTGCCGTTGTTCCGGACGTTCAGGATCATCGTCTGGCGCTCGTTGCGGCTGATCGCTGCCATGACCCCGAGGGCGACACCCGCGTAGCCCTGGTGCGACGGGTCGGTCTCGCGCTCCTTGGAGTCGACCGGCTCGTCCTGCGTGCCGCCCTTGGCCTCGGCCATGTAGGACGCGCTGCGCCGCGCGACGGTCTCGCGCCACAGGTCGGCGACCCCGTTGCCCGCTGCGGTGGCGCGGTCGTAGAAGGCGGACTGGCTCTCGGCGAGGAAGTCGCCGCGGGTCTTGCCGGAGCCGATGATGGAGCGCACGGCGTCGCGGTTGAAGTAGTAGTAGTACAGGTACTCGTTCGGGATGGCCCCGAGGCTGCGGATCCAGTCGAGCCCGAAGACGTGGCCCTCCTCCATCGCACCGAGTCGCTCGTCGTCCGCCATCAGCTCGGGGAGCACGTCGCGGCCGTCGTACATCACGCGGCGCATCCACCCGAGGTGGTTCAGGCCGACGTAGTCCATCTGCACACGGGTGTGGTCGAGGCCGAGCATGCCGGCGACCCGGCGCCCGAGGCCGGACGGGGTGTCGCAGATGCCGAGCACGCGGTCGCCGAGGACGGTCTGCATGGCCTCGGTGATGATGCCGGCGGGGTTCGTGAAGTTCATCACGTAGGCGTTCGGTGCGAGGTCGCGGATGACCTTCGCGGCCTCGACCATGACGGGGACGGTACGGATGGCATACGCGAGCCCGCCGGGGCCGGTGGTCTCCTGCCCGAGGACGTCGAGGTCGAGCGCGACGTGCTCGTCGCAGCGTCGGCCCTCGAGCCCGCCGACGCGGAGTGCGGCGAAGACGTAGTCGCTGCCCTCGACCGCGCGGTGCAGGTCCGTCGTGGGCTTCAGGACCGGTGCGTCGGGGAAGTCGGCCGCGAGCTCGGTGAGGATCGCCACCATCGCGTGCAGGCGGACCTCGTCGACGTCGTACAGCGCGACCTCCTCGACCCGGGGGGAGCCGGTGTCGCGGAGGAGTGCCTGGTAGACGTACGGCGTGCGGAACCCGCCGCCTCCGAGGATGCAGAGCTTCATGTGATGACGACCTCTCCGCCGGCGTTCCGGCTGTGTGCGAGTGTTTCGTCGGGGGCGCCGGTCGTCGTGATCAGCGTGTCGACGTCGGTGAGGGAACAGAGCCGGAGGGCCCCGCTCCCCGGGAACTTGGTCTCGGACGCGAGCAGCACCACGCGATCGGCGGCCGCGATCATGGACTGCTTGATGGGGGCCTCGACCGCCATGTTGTCCACGACGTGTCCGTTCGCGCGGACACCGGTGCAGGACAGGAACAGCAGGTCGGCGCTGACCTGCTCGAGTGCGGCCTCGGCGAGGGAACCGACGAGCGTGCGGTAGTTGCGCCGGACGACACCCCCGAGGAGCACGAGCCGGACGGCCTCGTCGTCGCGGAGCACGTCGAACACCGCGAGGTTCGTGGTGATCACGGTGATGTCCCGGCCGCGGAGCAGCTCGGCGATCTGCGGCGTGGTCGTGCCGATGTCGAGGATGACGACCTGGCCGTCGGTGACCATCGCGGCGGCGGCCTCGGCCATGCGGCGCTTGAGGTCGAGGTCGCCGGCCTGCTCGAACGGGGTCTCGACGGCCTCGTCCGGGTCGGTGTCCTCCTGCGCCGTGGCACGCGGGGGGAGGACCGCGCCACCCCAGGTGCGGACCAGCTCACCGTTGCGGTCGAGCATCTCGAGGTCGCGTCGGATCGTCGCCGGGCTGACCGCGAGGGCATCGGCCAGCTCCTGCACCGAGGCAGCACCGTCAGCCCGGAGTGCCCGGATGATGCGGTTCTGTCGGTCGCGCAGGATCATGGCGCCACAGTAACGCAGATCGAGCAGAAGCAAGCAAGATCGCGCACGACATGATCCGACTCAAGCAGACTTAACAAATCTGGCGCAACCGGGTAACGTCCTCGCAACACGAAGCACGCAGGATTGAGCACCACCACCGGATCCGTCCCAGGTCGAGCACACCTGCGCAGCACTGATCCGCGATGACGAGGAGACTGCCGTGACCGAGGCGCATGCCGAGCCACGACCCACCGGACACACCGGCGGGCAGGCCGACGAGACCACTCGCGGCACCCTGCTGTTCGCCGGGGACGTCTACTGCGACGTCGTCTTCTCCGGGGTCACGGCACCCGAGCAGGGCGCCGAGGTGTTCGCCGACGCGTTCGCCATCACCCCGGGCGGCGTCGCGAACCGTGCGGTCGCCGCTGCCCGAGCCGGTGCGCCGACGATGCTCGCGAGCCGCCTCGGCGACGACGTCCTCGGCCGCCACGTGTACGACGTGCTGACCGCCGAGCCGTTCCTCGACACCTCCCTGCTCGAGCTGGTGCCCGGGCACCAGAGCGCCGTCTCGGTGGCGCTGACCGGGCCCGACGACCGCAGCTTCATCACGTACGAGGAGCACCTCGGCCCGACCGTCGTGCCGGACGACCTCGGCCCGGTCGCCGCGACGCACGTCGGCATCGCCAAGCCCCTGCCCGCCTGGGTCGCCCGACTCCGCGCAGCCGGCACCACCGTCGTCGGCGGGGTCGGGTGGGACCACACCGGCGAGTGGAGCGGCGGCGTGCTCGACCGTCTGGCCGAGATCGACGTCTTCGTGCCGAACGACGTCGAGGCCATGCGGTACACCCGGACGGACTCGGCGCTCGCCGCGGCGAAGGTGCTCGCCGAGCGCGTGCCGCTCGCGGTCGTCACCCGTGGGCCCGACGGCGTCGTGGCGGTCGACTCCGCCAACGGCGTGGTCGTCACGGCGGACACCGTCCGGGTCGAGGCCGTCGACCCGACCGGCGCGGGCGACGTGTTCGTCGCGTCGTTCATGGCCGGCGTGCACCACGGCTGGGACCTCGAGACGCGGCTGCGCTTCGCCGCCGCCAGTGCCGCCTTCGCCGTCACCGGGCTCGGGGGAGCGGCGAGCGCGCCGCACCCCGACGAGCTCCGCACCTTCCTCGACCGGCGCGCCGCCCCGGGCGACTGGTCCTTCCTCGCCGACGTCCCCAGCGCCGGCCGCACCGGCGCCGACGTGCCCCGCGCCGCGGGACACTGACTCGGCGCACCCGCAGCCACCCACGACTGACCCGAACCACCCACCCCCTCGCAGAACTGGACCCACCATGAAGCACATCAGCAAGGCGTCGATGCTCATCGGCGTCGCAGCGGCGGTCGCCCTCGGTCTCACCGCCTGCACGCCCGGCGGGTCCGCCGCCCCCGCTGCCTCGCAGAGCCTCGGCCCGGTGTCGAAGGACGTGGGCTCGGCGAAGACCACGCTGACCGTCTGGGACCAGAACACGGACACCGGCATCAACGACGCGCAGCAGGTCCTCAACGACGCGTTCGAGAAGGCCCACCCGAACATCACGGTCAAGCGGGTCTCGCGCTCCTTCGCCGACCTGAAGACCACGCTGAAGCTCGCCCTCTCCGGGGACAACCCGCCGGACGTCGTGCAGGCGAACCAGGGCTACCCGGACATGGGCGCGTTCGTGAAGGCCGGGTTCCTCCGCCCCGTCGACGACTACGCGAAGCTCTACGGCTGGAACGACTACTACCCGTCGAGCCTGCTGAAGCTCAACTCGTTCTCCTCGGACGGGAAGACCTGGCAGGGCGACACCCTCTACGGCGTCTCGCAGACCGGTGAGCTCGTCGGCCTGTACTACAACAAGGACGTCCTCAAGGCGGCGGGGATCGACAGCCCGCCCACCACCGTGGCCGAGCTGACCGCGGACATGCAGAAGGTCAAGGCCGCCGGTACCCTGCCGCTCAGCTACGGCGACGTCGAGAAGAGCCCCGGCATCCACCTCTACGGGCTGGTCCTCTCCGCGATGGCCGGTCACGACGCCGTCAACGACCTGGTCGCGGGCAAGTCCGGCAGCTGGACCGGTGACGACGAGGTCAAGGCGGCCAGCACGATCAGCGGCTGGGTGAAGGACGGCTACGTCACCGACGGTGCGAACGGCGTCTCCCGCGACGACGCCGTCAGCGCGTTCGGCTCCGGGAAGTCGGCCTTCCTCATCACGGGCACCTGGTACCAGGCCACCCTCGAGGCCGCCAGCAAGGCGAAGTCCATCGGCTTCACGGCGCTCACGCCGACCGGTGCATCGACGCCGGTGACGATGGGCGGTGAGGGCCTCGCCTGGGCCATCACGTCGAAGACGAAGAACGCGAACGCCGCAGCCGCGTACGTCGACTTCGTCACGAACGCGAAGGCCGCCACGACCCTGGTCGACAAGGGCAACCTACCGACGGTGGTGCCGGACGCCGACACCCCCGCCGAGGGCACGATCGCCGGCGACATCACGAGCAACTACAAGACGATCTCGAGCGCGAACGCCATCACGCCCTACCTCGACTACGCCACCCCGACGTTCTACGACACCATCACCGCGGCCATGCAGGACCTCGTCGCGGGCAAGGCCACGCCGGAGCAGTACACGAAGACGCTGCAGACCGACTACACCGGCTTCGTCAAGAAGTGAGGACCGCCTCGTGACCCAGTTGACCGGGACCCGGGCGGGTGCTGCCCCGAGCAGCGCCCGCCCGGCCCCTCGCCGGCGCCGCCGCAGCCTGGTGCCCTACCTCTACGTCCTGCCGGCGTTCGTCGTGTTCGCGGTGTTCCTCGGCGTGCCGTTCCTGCAGAGCATCCAGTACTCGTTCTACGACTGGGACGGGCTCTCCCCGGCGACCTGGGCGGGCTTCGCCAACTACGCCGGCGTGTTCACGGACCCGCAGCTCCGCGCGTCGTTCGGGCACGCGTTGGTGCTCATGGTCTTCTACGCCGCGATCCCCGTCGTCGTGGCGCTGTTCCTCACCGCGCTGATCTCCCGGGCGAACGGCCTGCGCGGGATGTCGTTCTTCCGCACGGTCCTGTTCCTGCCGCAGGTCATCGCCTCGGTCGTCGTCGCGACGATCTGGGTGTCGATCTACTCCGCCGACGGGCTGCTCAACGACGGCCTGCGGCTCGTCGGCCTCGGGCAGTTCGCGCAGGTCTGGCTCGGCGGGTACGACACGGCCCTGCCCGCGATCGGCTTCGTCGGCACGTGGCTGAACGTCGGCCTGTGCCTGGTGCTGTTCCTCTCCGGCGTCGGCAACATCCACCCGAGCCTGTTCGAGGCCGCCCGCATCGACGGTGCCGGTGCGGCGCGGGAGTTCTTCTCGATCACCCTGCCGTCGCTCCGTGGGCAGATCGCCGCGGCCCTGACGCTCACGGTCGTCTCGGCGCTGAAGACCTTCGACCTGGTCTACGTCACCACCAGCGGCGGTCCCGGGAACTCGACGTCCGTGCCGGCGTTCGAGGCCTACAACCGGGCGTTCCAGACCGGACAGGTCGGGTCGGCAGCCGCGGTGGCCGTCTCGCTCACCGTCGTCATCATGATCGTCACGGCCCTGATCGGTCGTCTGCAGCCAAAGGACGTCGCATGAGGCTCTCCGTCCGCGAGAAGACCGTCAACTACGTCATCCTGACGCTCTTCGCCCTGTTCGCGATCATCCCGCTCATCGGGGTGCTGCTGTCCTCGGTCACCCCGTCGGCGCAGAACTCGGGCGGGTTCAGCCTGCCGACGAAGATCGACCTCGGGAACTTCGGCGCCGCGTGGACGCAGGGCCACTTCGCCACGTACATGTTCTCCAGCGTCCTGGTCACCGTGTCGGTCGTCGTGCTGACCACGATCCTCGCCGTGTTCGCCGGCTTCGCGTTCGGTCGGCTCGACTTCTTCGGCTCGAACGTCCTGTTCTTCGTGATGCTCGCCGGCCTGATGCTCCCGGCCGAGGCCTTCATCATCCCGCTGTACTTCAACCTGCGGTCCGTCGGCCTCACCGACACCTACTCGAGCCTGGTCCTGCCGCAGACCGCGCAGTCCCTGGCCTTCGGCATCTTCTGGATGCGCAGCCAGTTCCGGAGCTTCCCCGGCGAGGTCATCGAGGCCGCCCGCCTCGACGGCGCCCGTGACGTCCGCCTGCTCTGGCAGGTCATGGTCCCCGCCGCGATCGCCCCGATCATGACGATGTCCCTGCTCATCACGATGTGGACGTGGAACGAGTTCCTGCTGCCCCTGGTGCTCATCACGAGCGAGGACCACCGCACGGCCCCCCTCGGCCTCGCCTTCTTCAAGGGCGCGCACCTGACGGACTACTCGCTGCTGTCGGCCGCCGGCGTGATCGTCGCCCTGCCGATCGTCGTCCTCTATTTCTTCCTGCAGAAGCGGTTCATCTCCGGCATGCTCGGCGGCTTCGCCGACCGGTGACCACAGAACGGACGGGAGGCTCCCCACCAGCGTGTGGGGAGCCTCCCGTCCGTCGTGGGGCCGCGTCGGACGCGATCCGCTAGGAGAGCTCGATCGTGCTGCTGTAGATGCGCTTCACGCCGGGGGCGGCCAGGACCTGGCCGAGCGGGGAGGCGCCCTCGGGGGTGCCACGCCAGGCGGCGTAGGCGTCGTGGTCGGCGGTGGTGGTCCAGCGCTCGAGGACGACGAGGTGCGTGGGGTCGGCGTCGTCGACCAGGACCTCGAGCGACTCGCAGCCGTGGTGCTGGCGGGTCTGTGCGAGCGTCTCGCGGACCGTCGACTCGACCTCCTCGTGGGTCGCGTCGCTCCGGAGTTCGAGATCGAGGAGGACCGTCGTCGTCATGCTGCACCGTTTCTGTCGTTCTGGGACGCACGTCGGACGACGCACCTCTCCTCCAACCCTGCCCGTCCCGCCGGTGTTCCGTCCCAGGGGGTGTCGTGGTCCGGGTCGCGGTGTCGCGCGCGGGAGACGCCCCGGGCGACAAGATCGTCGTCGTACGACCTCGACGATGTCGTGCCCGAGGTGGTCCGCGTGGGTGTGCGGGCACGACGCGACACCATCGGTGTCGTACGACCTCGACGGTGTCGTTCCGTGCGCGCGGGGATGCGTCCGCATGGTCCGACATGGCGGGCGTCGATCGACTCGTGCGGTGTCGGGACACGGGGTCGCGGGGGAGTTCGGTCGGAACAGTGACGGATCTGGGCGGGGGAGGTCGGGGGACGCGAACCGGATCCGTCAGGCGGCGGGAGCGGAACCGTCAGACGGTGGCAGCGGCGAGCAGGGACTCCGCGTCGTGCCGGGCGGCGGCGACGGCAGCGGCGTCGAGACCGCAGGCGCGCAGGCAGGTCGTGACGATGGCGTCGCGGTCCTCGTCCTCGACCCGACCGGCACGGCGGAGCTGGATGACGGTCTCGGCGAGCTGGATGAGCACGGCGCCGAGCTGCGTCGGGGTGAGCGACACGTCGGGAGTGGCGGCGCGGGAGCCGAGCCGGCCGTAGGTGTCCTGCAGCTCCTGGCGCTCGACGCGGAACCCGTCGTAGCGCTCGCCCTGCACCTCGGGCAGCAGGTACAGCGTCCCGATGTTGTGCGGGGTGCGCACGAGCGTGTCCACGTCGATGAGGACCAGCGCGGCGAGGGCACCCGCGGCGCTCGTCGACTCCGGCACGCGCTGCTCGAGGTCACGGACGACGTCGAGCGAGGGACGGACGGACGTCGTCAGCAGCTCGACGAGCATGTCGTCCTTGCCCGCGAAGTGGTAGTACAGCGACGCCTGCCGGACCCCGACGCGCTCGGCGATCGCGCGGGTCGAGGTCGCGCTGAACCCGTTCTCGACGAACAGCGCCGCCGCCGCGTCCAGGATCTGGTCGCGAGGGCTGAGCTCCGGGCTCGTGTCCGGCACAGCGCGCGGGCGTCCGACGCGGGACGGTCGCTCGTCGGAGGGCATGGCCCCATCCTCCCAGGCCACCGCGGTCAGCCCTGCTCCCGGTAGGCACGCCAGCCGCCGTGGTGGGTGATGTCCTCGG
The DNA here is from genome assembly GCF_026544205.1 of Curtobacterium sp. GC_Cur_3. GTDB lineage: Bacteria > Actinomycetota > Actinomycetes > Actinomycetales > Microbacteriaceae > Curtobacterium. The sequence continues at coordinate 6,939 of NZ_JALNUI010000015.1, read as the reverse complement.
CACCGAGCACCGCCCGGGGCTCGACGAGGAAGCCCGTGACGTCGGAACCGTCCTCGAGCGTGACGGTCCCGATCGCCATCGGCGCGGGTAGCGCAGCCACGAAGGTCGCGAAGCCCGCGGCGGGCAGCCGCCAGACCTCACCGGCGATCGAGCCGGTGGCGGGACCGCCGGCCGACCCACCGCTGCCGGACGCGACCGCGCTGCCGGACGCGACCGCGCTGCCGGGCGCGACCGAGCCTGCGCGGACCAGCCCCGGCTTGGGCGGCACCGTGTCGAGGGCGTACAGCCGGTAGTCGGAGGCGGTGCGAGCCTCCCGGACGAACGATCCGCCGGCCGCGACCAGCTGGCCGTTCAGCGGTTGGTCGCGGAGGTGCGCGCCGACGACCAGCAGGTCGACGGTCGGTGCGAGGAACGCGGTGGCGAGCGCCGCCAGCCGGCGGTCCGTGAACGCCGGGCCGGTCAGCATGACGCCGAACGGCAGCCCGTCGACGAAGCCCGCCGGCACGGCGAGCGAGGCCATGTCGAGCAGGTTCGCGAAGTTCGTGTACCGCCCCATCCGGCTGTTCGCGCCGATCGGGTCCGCTGCGACCTCGGCGAGGGTCGGGTGCCACGTGGTGGTGGGCGTGAGGAGCGCGGTCGTGCCGTCGAGCACCGCGCGACCCGCTGCCCCGAGGGTGTCGAGCCGGGCCATGTCGGCGAAGAGCTCCGACGCGGTCGGTCGGGCCCCGCCGAGCACGATCGTGGCGACGGACGGGTCGAGGTCCTCGCCGACGAGGTCCCGGTGCGCCTCGATGTGCGCGCCGACGGCGGCGTGCCGTTCGGCGACGAACGCCCCGTCGTAGAGCAGTGCTGCGGCGTCGAGGAGCGGGGCGATGTCCACCTCGACGACCTCGTGGCCGAGCGCCCGGAAGCGGTCGACGGCCGCGGCGAACGCGGACGCCCACCCGTCTGCGAGCCCCTCGAGCTGCGACGGCAGCGGGACGGCGATGCGCGGGACGGTCGGGAGTGCGGCGTGGGCGCGGTCCTCGCGGGCGAGCGGGTCGACGCCGTCGGGCCCGCTCATCAGCTCGGCGGCGGTCCTGGCGAGTCCAAGGGACGCCGCGAACACCGTGACGCAGTCCTGGGACCGGCACGCCGGCACGACGCCGGTGTTCGGCACGAGCCCCTTCGTCGGCTTGACCCCGACGAGGTTGCCGAGCGCTGCCGGCACCCGACCGGAGCCGGCGGTGTCGGTGCCGAGCGCGAAGTCGACGATCCCGAGGGCGACGGCCGTGGCGGACCCGCTGGACGAGCCCCCGGAGATCCTCGACGGGTCCCAGGCGTTCCGGACGGCGCCGAAGGGGGAGCGGGTGCCGACCAGGCCGGTGGCGAACTGGTCGAGGTTCGTCTTGCCGACGACGACCGCGCCGGCGGCCCGCAGCCGGGCGACCGCGGTGGCATCGGCCGTCGGCTCGTACGCGTAGGACCTGGCGGCGGCCGTCGTGGGCAGGCCGGCGACGTCGATGTTGTCCTTCACGGCGAACAGCAGCCCCGCCAGGGGGAGGGCGGGGTCGATGCGGGACGCCTCGGCGAGGACGTCGGCGCGGTCGCGCAGGGTGATCCAGACCTCGGGTCGGTCCACCGCCGCGATCCGGTCGAAGGCGTCGTGGACGCGGTCAGCCGCGGTGCTCACGGCGCCTGCAGCGTTCGCGCTGACACCGCTGCCGGCGCTCATGCCGGTGCTCCGATCGCGGCGAGGACCTGGCCCGGTGCGACCTGCTCGCCCGGTGTGACGTAGACCTCCAGGACGTGTCCGTCCACGGGTGCGTGCACCATCGACTCCATCTTCATCGCCTCCACGGCCAACAGCTTCTGTCCTGCGTCCACCCGGTCACCCGGGCGGACGTCCACCTGCCACACGGTCGAGGTGAACGGCGCGGTGACGGCCGTCGACCCCTCGGGCACGGTCACGGCGTCCGGCACGACCACGGCCGGTTCGTCGCGCACGTCGAACTCGCCCGAGGCGCGCCACCGGTCCTTCTCCTCGCCGAACGCCCGGGCCTGCTGCGCTCGGAACGCCGCGATCGAGTCCGCGTTGTCCCCGAGGAACCGGTTGTACGACGCGATCGAGAACTCGCCGTCGACGGTCTCGAAGTCCCCGCGGCCCGCGTCGGTCTCGGCCCGCAGCTCGAGGAGCTCCTCGGCGCCGACCGGGTACCACTCGATCCGGTCGAAGAAGCGGAGCGCCCACGGGTCCTCCTGGAACAACCCGCCGCGGCGGAAGCGGTTCCAGATCTGCACGGTGCGGCCGACGAACTGGTAGCCGCCCGGGCCCTCCATCCCGTAGATGCAGAGGTACGCGCCGCCGATGCCGACGGAGTTCTCGGCCGTCCAGGTACGCGCCGGGTTGTACTTCGTCGTCACGAGTCGGTGCCGGGGGTCGAGTGGAGTGGCGACCGGGGCGCCGAGGTACACGTCGCCGAGGCCGAGCACCAGGTAGCTCGCGTCGAACACCGTGCGGAACACGTCGTCCACGGAGTCCAGCCCGTTGATCCGCCGGATGAACTCGATGTTCCAGGGCGTCCACGGTGCGTCGTTCCGGACGCCGTTCATGTAGCGCTCGATCGCCAGCCGGGTCGCCGGGTCGTCCCACGACAGCGGCAGCTTCACGGTGCGTGACGGCACGACGAGCTGGTCCGTCGGCGGGATCTCGTCCTCGAGCTCACGGAGCAGCCCGGCGACGTCGCGCGCCTTGAGCACGGACGCGTCGGTGTGCACCTGCAGCGAGCGGATCCCCGGCGTGATGTCGAGGACGCCCTTCGGCGTGTGTTCCTGCAGCTTCGTCATGAGCGCGTGCACCCGCATCCGCAGCGCGATGTCGAGCGTCATGTCGCCGTACTCGACCAGCACGTTGTCGTCGCCGTCACGGCGGTACGCCACGCTCGGTCGGCTGGGGGTCGCGTCCAGGCGCGCCAGCACACCGTCGTCGCCGTCACCGCCGGCGCGTCCGTCACGTCCGGTGCGCGGGACCGTCCTGGAGGCTCGGTTCGCGATGAGCGCGGCGGCGTCGGTCTCGCGGACGGGGACGAAGCGGACGGTGTCGCCCGGGCGCAGCTGGCCCAGCTTCCACAGGTCACCGCTGGCCACCACGGCGGGGCAGACGAACCCGCCGAGGGACGGCCCGTCCGGTCCGAGGATGATCGGGGTGTCGCCGGTGAAGTCGATCGCGCCGACCGCGTACGGGGTGTCGTGGATGTTCGAGGGGTGCAGGCCGGCCTCGCCGCCGTCCGTCCGCGCCCAGCCCGGCCGGGGTCCGATGAGCCGGACGCCGGTGCGGGCGGAGTTGTGGTGCACGCCGTAGTCGGTGGCGTAGAACACGTCGAGGTCCGCGCGGGTGAAGAAGTCCGGTGCCGCGTGCGGGCCCTCGGTGACGGCGATCTCCCACGCGTCCGTCAGCGCCGTGCGGTGCTCGGCCGGGGTCGGGCCGCCGACGAGCCCGAGCCGGGTGCCGGCGGGGAAGGCCGGGTGCGGGGCGTCGGAGTCGGGGGAGCCGGGACGGAGCACGTCGCCCGCGAGCAGGGCACGGCCCGCGTGGCCGCCGAACCCGCCGAGCGTGAACGTGGCCGCGGAGCCGAGGTAGGTCGGCACGTCGAAGCCCCCGCGCACGGCGAGGTAGCTCCGGAGGCCCGGGCCGGGAGCGGTCCCGACGGCGAGGGTCTGTCCCGCGGCGACCTCGACCGGCTCCCACAGCGCGACGGGCTCGCCGTCGAGGGTCAGCGGCACGGGTGCCCCGGTGACGGCGACGACCGTGGCGGCGGAGAAGCGGAGCGTGGGGCCGGTCGCGGTGACCTCCAGCGCGGGGGCGCCGTCGGGGTTGCCGACCGCCCGGTTCGCCTCGGCGAAGGACGCGGCGTCGAACGGGCCGCTCGGCGGGACACCGACCTGCCAGTACCCGAGGCGACCGGGCAGGTCCTGCACGGTCGTCATCGTGCCGGGCACCAGGACGTCGATGCGCGGGTCCGGGTCCTCGGTCGTGTCGAGCGTGGACGTCGAGTGCGTCGCCGTGCGGAGCTCGAGGTCGTCGGTGAGCGTGCGGAGCAGTCCGGCGTTCGTGACGATGCCGTCGATGCGCGTCGCGGCGAGGGCGTCCCGGAGCCGGTCGAGGGCGTCGTCGCGGGTCTCCCCGGTCGCGATCACCTTCGCGAGCATCGGGTCGTAGAACGCCGACACCTCGGAGCCGGTCTCGACCCAGCCGTCGACGCGGATGCCGGTCGCGGTGCCGTCGTCGGTCGCGGCCGCGGGGAAGACGGCCTGCGTGACCAGGCCGCTGGAGGGCAGGGATCCCTTGGCGGGGTCCTCGGCGTAGACGCGGGCCTCGACGGCGTGCCCCGTCGGGGTCCAGCGGCGGTCGAAGACGTCGTCGGGGATGCCGGCAGCACCGTCGCGGGCCAGCCGGAGCATCAGCTCGACCAGGTCGACGCCGTAGACCTCCTCGGTGACCGGGTGCTCGACCTGCAGGCGCGTGTTCACCTCGAGGAACGACGCCTCTTCGCGCACCGGGTCGTAGACGAACTCGACCGTGCCGGCGCTGCGGTACCCGATGCTCGCCGCGAGCCGACGTGCGGACTCGTGGAGAGCCTCCCGGACGTGGTCCGGCAGTGCCGGGGCCGGTGCCTCCTCGATGACCTTCTGGTTCCGGCGCTGGAGGGAGCAGTCGCGGTCGCCGATGACGGCGACCCGGCCCTCGCCGTCGCCGAAGAGCTGGACCTCGACGTGGCGGGCCGGTCGGACCAGACGTTCGAGGAAGATGCCGGCGGCGCCGAACGCGGCTGCCGCGGTGCGTTCGACGCTCGCGTAGGCCTCGCGGACCTCGTCGAGCGTGGCGCAGGCCTGCATGCCGATCCCGCCGCCGCCGCCGGTGGCCTTGAGCATGACGGGCAGGCCGATGCGGTCGGCGGCGGTGACGGCGTCGTCGGCGGAGGCGAGCAGCCCGGTGCCGGCGAGCATCGGGACCCCGGCCGCCGCGGCGAGTTCACGGGCGGTGTGCTTGGCGCCGAACGCCACGATCTGGTCGGCGGTCGGCCCGACGAAGCGGATGCCGGCCGCCGCGCAGGCTTCCGCGAACGCGGTGTTCTCGGACAGGAAGCCGTAGCCGGGGTGCACCAGGCCGGCGCCGGAGTCGACCGCTGCCTGGACGACCGCGTCGATGCGCAGGTACGACTCGCGGGCGGGGGCCGGGCCGAGGCGGACGGCGACGTCGGCCTCGCGGACGTGCGGGGCGGCGCGGTCGGCGTCGGAGTACACGGCGACCGTGCGCATCCCGAGCGCCTTGGCGGACCGGATCACCCGGCGGGCGATCTCGCCGCGGTTGGCGACGAGGACGGTGTCGGTGCTGAGGGCGGGACGCCCGGCGGGCGTCGGTGCCGGCGTCGCGCCGGTGTCGAGGGCGGTCACGGCTGCACCACGATCATCCGCAGGGGCGTGCAGGAGAAGTCGTTGCAGGGGTTGTTCATCTGCGGGCAGTTCGACACGATCACGAGCACGTCCCGTTCGGCCCGGACCGCCACGCGCTTGCCGGGGGTGCTCATGCCGTCGACGATGCCGAGGGCACCGTCCGCCTCGACCGGGACGTTCATGAACCAGTTGAGGTTCGAGACCAGGTCGCGGACCCCGAGGCCGTGTCGCGCCGCCTCGGCGAGGAAGTTCTCGCGGCAGCCGTGTTGGTAGGCGGTGTGGTGCCCGTACCGGAGCGTGTTCGACTCCTTCGAGCAGGCGCCGCCGATGGTGTCCTGGCGGTCGATCTCGTTGCCGACGACCGTCATCAGCGGGCGGCCCTCGTTCGACATCAGGACCGTGCCGGTGCGGACGTACGCGTTGCCCTGCGCGACGAGGGTGTCGGGGACGCTGTACCGCTCGTCGGGGTCGTGCGCGTCGTAGACGAGACAGTCCGCGCTCTGGTTCCCGCCGACGTCGACGATCGTGAGCACCTCGCCGGCGCGCACGACGGCGGACCACGGGGCGAGCGGCGCGACCCGGTCGTCACGGACGACGGTGCCGGGCACCAGGGACTCGCTCCAGTCGAGGACGGCGTCCGGCGCGTGCACGGCGCCGACGGGCACGGTGGAGGTCAGGGTGTCGGTCATCGTTCAGCCTCGTGCTTCCGCGTGGTCGATGGAGTTCAGGTAGGCGCGGGTCAGCTCCGGCGTCGCGGTGAAGCGCTCGTCGGCCGCGGTGGTCGGGGCCCCGCGCCACGCGTGCACGCGCAGGGGTCCGACGACGTAGTCCGCCCGCGGGTCGAGCGGGTGCGCGACGTTCGCGATGAGGACCAGCAGCGGGAGCTCGGCGACGAGCGTGACGTGGTGCCCGGGCCCCGCCGACCCGATCGGCTCCAGCGCGCCCTCGGGGTCGACTCGCACGCCCTGGAAGAACGAGATGCTCGGCGGCAGGTCGCGCTTGGTGAGCCCGTGCTTCGCGGCGGCCTTCGCCAGGAGCGACCGGCCGCTCGGGGACGGCCCCTCGGGTGCTGCGTCGCCGTACTTCGCGGTGTTCCAGGCGTCGGTCGAGGTGCCGCAGAACGCGTCGTGTCGGCCCGAGGTGTCCTCGATGATCGTGGCGAGGGCCCGGCCGTCCCCGCTCAGCAGCGGCGACCCGGCGCCGAGGTACGCCTGCCACGGGATCTTCTGCGTGTCCGCGACGTTGAGGCGTTCCCACGGCTCGAGCGCGTTGTACACGACGATGTTCGCGCAGGCGTCCCCGGTCGGGTCGTCGAGGCGGATGCGGGAGCCGCGGGCGAGGACCCGGTGTGTGTACCCGCCCGGTGCCACCGTCTCGGCCCAGACCAGGTCGGCGGGGTCGACGCCCTCCGGGGCGAACGGGGACGTCGACGCCGGCAACCAGGGCATGTACTCCGACTGCGACCCGGCCTGCGCGCGGGCGTCGGAGCGCGAGGCGGTCACGCTG
>NZ_JALNUI010000014.1 GCF_026544205.1 Curtobacterium sp. GC_Cur_3 | reverse complement strand
GAAGGCGCTGCAGCTCGAGGGTGACAACGCGATCCTGACCGGCACCACCGTCCACATCTCCGCCGACGCCGCGAAGCTGCTCAACAGCACCTTCAAGACCGACGCCGTCAAGGCAGGCCTGCTCGTCGGGACCGCCACCATCACCGCCCAGATCAAGTAACACCCCCGCACCACAGCAGCACAGAACCACACACGAGAACGCCGTCCCCGGTCGGGGGCGGCGTTCTCTGCGTTGCGCAGGAGTTCGGGCGGTACAGGCGCACCGGATGCTGGTTTCCCTCCGCGGCGATGACGGATCCGGTCGTCTCGGCCCGACGTTCCCGAACCAGATCCGTCACCCCGCCGACAACGAACCACCGCACCCACAGGTCAGCGCGGAGACCGAAGGACCCACCACGCTCGAATCAACCCATCACGGGCGCGATGGGAAGCGGAAACGCGCGTCGGGGGTCGGAACGAACGACCTCCTACGCGCGAAACGACCTCCTACGCGCGAAACGACCTTCCATGCGCGGAACGACCTTCCACGCGCCCAACAACTCACGACGCGCGGAACCACCCGCCCGCGTCAGCGCGGAACGCGCGTCAGCGCGGCACCGCGTCGAGCAGCGCCCGCGTGTAGTCCGACTCCGGAGCGGCCAGCACCCGGGCCGTGTCACCCTGCTCCACGACGCGCCCGCCACGGAGCACCACGGTCGCCGCACACAGCCGCGCGACCACGGCCAGGTCGTGGGAGACGAGCACGATCGTCATGCCGTGCTCCTCGGCGAGCCGCTCGAACAGCTCGAGCACCGCGACCCTCGTCGTCAGGTCGAGCGCGCTGACGGGTTCGTCGGCCACGAGCACGCGCGGCCCGGACACCACGGCGCGGGCGATGGCGATGCGCTGGCGCTGTCCGCCGGAGAACTCGTGCGGGTAGCGACGGCCGGCATCGGCGTCGAGCCCGACGTCACGCAGGGCTGCGGCGACGCGGTCGGTGGCCTCGGAGCCGGAGGCCACGCCGAGGGACCGGAGCGGCTCCCCCACGATGCGGTCGACGCGCTGCCGTGGGTCGAGGGAGGAGTACGGGTCCTGGAACACCGGCTGCACGGCCGTGCGGAAGCGGTGCATGCCGGCGCGGTCCCGCAGGTCGAGCGCCGAGCCGTCGAAGGACACCGTGCCGGAGTCGGGCGATGCGAGCCCGAGGAGCATCCGGAGGACCGTGGTCTTGCCGGCGCCGGACTCCCCGACGATGCCGAGGTGCTGCCCGGGCTGGACGGCGAACGACACGGCGTCGAGGGCGAGCCCGGCGTGGCGCCCCGGGTACCGGAACGCGACGTCGTCGAGGGCGAGCAGGGCGGTCACCGGGGACCTCCTCGGCCGCGGTCGAGCGCGTCCTGCAGGGTCCGGGCGCTGCCGACGAGCCGCTGCGTGTACGGGTGGCTCGGCGCGGCGATGACGTCCCGCACGGGTCCCTGCTCGACGGCACGCCCGTGCTCGAGCACGAGCACCCGGTCGACCGTGCGTGCGACGACGGACAGGTCGTGGCTGATGAAGAGCATGCCCATGCCGCGGTCGGCGACGGCGCGGTCGAGCAGGTCGAGCACCTCCGCCTGCACCGTGACGTCGAGCGCCGTGGTGGGCTCGTCGGCGATGAGGACCCGTGGTCGACAGGCCAGCGCCATCGCGATCGCCACGCGCTGCCGCTGTCCGCCGGAGAGCTCCCACGGGAACGCACGGGACACCCGGTCGGGGTCCGGCAGGGCGACGTCGACGACGGCCTCGCGCACGGCGGAGCGCAGGGCCTCACCACGCAGCCCCCGGTGTCGCCGCAGCGGCTCGGCGATCTGGTCGCCCGCGCGCATGATCGGGTCGAGCGCGGTCATCGGCTCCTGGAACACGGGCGCGACCACAGCCCCGCGCACGCCACGCAGCGCACGCTCGGAGGCTCCGACCACCTCGACCTCGCCGACCCGGATGGACCCGGTGACCGTCAACGCGGACGGCAGCAGCCCGAGCACGGCGAGCGCGGTGAGCGACTTGCCGCTGCCGGACTCCCCGACGATGCCGAGGCGGCCGCCGTCCTCGACGGCGAAGGAGACGCCGTCGACGAGTGCCACACCGTCGGCGGTGGTGATGCGCAGGTCGGTGACCTCGATGGCGGGGCTCATCCGAGCCTCCTGTCCGTGTCGTCGGGGGTGGCCGCGACCGGCGCGACGGTCCCGACTCCGTCACCACCCACCGTCGTCCCGGCCGGGAGGCTCGGTGCGGCTCCGCGCGTCGCTCGCCGTCCGCGGCGGGTCGGGTCCGCGACGTCGCGCAGGCCGTCCGCCAGGAGGTTCGCGCCGATGACCAGCGCGACGAGCGCGAGGCCGGGGGCGAGGACGCCGGCCGGCGCCTCGAAGGCGGTCTGCTGGGCGTCCTGGAGCATGCGGCCCCACGACGCGTTGGGCGGCGGGGCGCCGAGGCCGAGGTAGGACAGGCTCGCCTCGGCGAGGACCGCGAGCCCGAACTGCAGCGCGAGGTTGACGGCCAGGGTCGGCCAGATGTTCGGCAGCACGTGTTCGGTGACCACGCGCGCCCACGAGGTTCCGGAGGTCCTGGACGCGGTGACGTACTCCTGTCGGAGGACCCGTCGGGCCAGGATCCGGACCAGTCGGGCGACGACGGCGGTCATCACGAGGCCGATGGCGATGATCGCGGTGCCGAGGGAGGCGCCCCGGGCGGCGACGAGGAGCATCGCGACGAGCAGCGTCGGGAACGCGATCACGATGTCGAGGACGGCGGACAGGGTGTCGTCGAGCCAGGGTCGCGCGAACGCGGCGGCCAGGCCGACGGCGGTGCCGAGGACGCCGCCGACCAGGACCGCGCCGAGCCCGGTGGCGAGGGCGATCCGCGCGCCGATGAGCAGCTGGGTGGCGAGGTCGCGGCCGAGGGTGTCGGTGCCGAGCCAGTGCGCGCCGCCGGGCGGGGTGAGCCGTCCGCCGGACGTGTCGTACAGCGAGTACGGCAGCCAGATGAGCGAGACGACCGCGGCGACGACGACCAGGCCGACGAGCACGATGCCCACGGTCAGGGACACCGAGCGGCGGGCGTTCATCGGTTCCCCGAGACGCTCGAGCGCAGGCGCGGGTCGACGATGCGCTGCACGACGTCGGCGATGAAGCCGATCACGAGCACGGCGACGGTGGACACCAGGAGCACGCCCTGGATGCTCGGGTAGTCGTGCTGCTCGATCCCGGTGATGAGCATGCTGCCGAGACCGGGCAGGGCGAAGACGCTCTCGACGACGACCGCGCCGAGGAACGTCGACGCGAGCTCGATGCCGAGGACCGCGATGACGGGGACGACCGCGGACCGGACGCCGTGGCGCAGGAACGCCGATGCGGTGGAGGCCCCGAGCGCCCTGGCGGTGCGGATGTGGTCGGCGCCGAGGACGTCGAGCACCGCGCTCCGGACGTAGCGGGCGATCGACGCGGTCATCACGACGGCCACGGTGATGATCGGCAGCGCCAGCGACTGGAGCGCGTCGCCGGGGTACGTCCAGTCGTCGCGGGGGAAGCCGCTCGACGGCAGGAGCCCCCACTGCAGCGACACGACCTGCACGAGCAGGATGCCGATCCAGAAGACGGGCACCGCGATGCCGAGCTGCGTGATGCCGGAGAGCAGCACCCCGTACCAGCGGTCGGCGCGGGCAGCGGCGACGAACCCGACGACGCTGGCCACCACCACGGCGACGACGAACGCGATGAGCGTCAGCGGCACGGTGACGACCAGGCGCTGCGCGAGGTCCGGCAGCACCGGCAGGCCGCTCGTGAAGGACGTCCCGAGGTCGAGGTGCAGCATCTGCCCGAACCAGTGCACGAACTGCTGCGCAAGCGGCTGGTCGGAGCCGACCGCCCGCCGTGCCGCTGCGACCTGGTCGGGTGTGGCGTTCGCCGCGAGGAGGGCGTTCGCCGGGTCACCGGGCAGGATCCGCAGGAGCGCGAACACCACGACCAGGGACGCCGCGAGCGACAGCACGAGGATGCCGAGGCGGCGGAGGACGTACGCGGTCATGGGGTGGTGCGGATCCTGCCTGGTGGGTGTCGGTGCGGGTCGGCGCGTTGGCCGTCCGCGACTAGGAGACGGTGATGCCGGAGACGGGGAACTGCGAGTTCAGCCCGTTCTTCCAGTATCCCGTGACGTCCTTGTCCGACACGACGATCTGCGGGTACAGGTACAGCCAGTCGCTCGCCGCGTCCTTGGCGATCTGCTCGTTCGCCTGCTTGAGCAGCTCGGTCTGCTGATCCTCGGACGTGGCCTGCTCGGCGTCGGCGATGTCCTGCTGCACGTCGGCGTTGTCGTACCCGAAGTAGAAGTCCGGGTCACCGTAGAAGACGACGTCACGGTCGTTGACGTGCTCCTGCAGCGTCGCCTCGAAGTCGTGCTGCTGGTACACCTTCGTGTACCACTCGTCGGCGCTGATCGTGTTGATGTCGACGGTCACGCCGACCTTCTTCAGCGCGCTCTGCAGGTACTGCGCGACCGCGGGGTGCGGGTCGTACGAGGGGGTGTCGAGCGTGAACGTGAAGCCGTCGGCGTGACCGGCCTGCGCGAGGAGGTCCTTCGCCTTGGCCGGGTCGTACGCGTTGACGCTCGTCAGGTCCTGGTACCAGGGGTCGGTCGGCGGGACCATCGACCCGTTCACCGTGCCGTAGTCACCCCAGATCGCCTTGAGCAGGGCCTTGCGGTCGACGGCGGCCGAGATCGCCTGGCGGAGCTTGACGTCCGTGAACGGCCCCTTCGCGTCGTTGAACGCCAGGAGCTCCTTCGTGGTCGAGTCACCCTCGCTCACCGTGTACTTGGACTTGTCTGCCGTGAACCGGGAGAGCGCGTCCGGGGACTGGATGCTCGTGACGACGTCGACGCGGCCGCTGGCCAGGGCGTTCGAGAGCGTGGAGGCGCTGGTGAAGTAGTCGAACTCGACGCCGCCGTTCGCGGGCTTCTTCCCCCAGTAGTCCGTGAAGGGCACGAGGGTGAGCGACGAACCGCGCTTGAACGTGCCCAGCGTGTACGGCCCGGTGCCGTTCTCCTCGGTCTTGAGCTTCGTCGCGTCCGCCGGCACGATCCACACGTACGACAGGTTGTAGACGAACGAGATCGAACGCTTCGCGAGCGTGACCTCGACGGTGTCGTCGTCCGGGGTGGCGATCGACTTCACCACGGACAGGCTCGACTTCCGCGACGACTGCGAGTCCTCGGCGGTCACGCGCTCGATCGAGCTCTTGACGTCGGCGCTGGTCAGCGTGCCACCGTCGTGGAACTTCACGCCCTTGCGGAGCGTGAACGTGTAGGTCAGGCCGTCGGAGGACGTCTTGTACGCCGTGGCGAGCAGCGGGGTGACCTTGCCGTCGTCGCCGAGGCGGAACAGGCCCTCGTAGACGTTGTCCTGGAAGGCCTCGTTGACGCCCTGGCCACCGCCGTCGACGTTGGAGAGGTTGGTCGGCTCGTAGAGGGAGCCGATCGCAACGGTGGCGTCGGCGCCGGAGGACGAGCCGCCGTTCGAGGACGAGCAGCCGGCGAGGGCGAGGCTCAGGGCGATGCCGGATGCGACGAGCGCGGCTGCGGTGCGGGACTTCACGGGACTCCTGGTCGTTCGGGGTCGGGTTCGGGGTGTGGGGATGGTGCTCGGTGGGGCGACGGCCGGTGCCGGGGTCGCTCCCGGTCGGTCAGGCCTGGTGCGCGACGTACCGTTCGCCGGCGTGGACCGGCACGTGCAGGCGGTTCTGGAACGGCGGCAACGGGCAGTTGTACTGGTCGCTGAACCCGCACGGCGGCACGAAGGCCTGGTTGAAGTCGAGGACGACGTCGGACTCCTCGCCCGTCGACGACCCGGCCGGACGCTCCACGAACAGGAAGCGGCCGGTGCCGTAGGTCCGGTCGGCGTCGTCGGTGCTGCGGTTCGTCGGGTCGCCGAAGACCAGGAGCAGGGTGCCGTCGTCGTCGAAGGCACTCAGTGTGTACGAGCGGCCGTCGATCGTCGCCGTGATGTCGCCGGGGACGACCAGGTCCCGCGTGGCACCGGCGGCGTCGCGGAGGTGCTCGTAGGGGATGGTGCGACCGGGCTCGGCGGGCGTGAAGTGCGCCGTGATGCGCCAGGCCGGGTCGTACGGGAAGACCGGGACCTCGACGAACGACCGGTTCGCCGGGGACTCGGCGTCCCACAGGCGGTAGCCGTGCTCGGGTGCCCCGGTGTCGAGGTCCTTCCGGTGCACCACGGTCGCGACGACGCTCGCCGGCTGGCCGTCGAGCACCGCCTCGAGGTCGGGCTCGGCGCCGTCCGGCAGCCACACCGTGGACACGAGTGCGAGGTCACCCTGCGGGCCGGTCACCCGCTGGCGGCGGGCCTCACGCCAGGCGTGCCAGGAGTCGGGGGCGTCGTTCGTCGTGTGCGCGTCGGTGATGCTCATCGGGATCGACAATCGCAGAGTGGCGTTCGGTATTCCCCCGTCGCGTCACACGGAGCAACACGTGTCGGGCGCCGAGTCTCGCTCGGGCGGACAGGTTGCGGGCGCCGGCCGGCGCAGAGTGTCCGCCTGGCCGAGTCTCGCCGGTGGCGCTTCTCGCCGTCGGCCGCACTGGGGTCACGGCGGGCCGCTCGGCTGCGGCAGACTGCAGGGACCCGAATCCAGGAGTGTTCTTCATGTTCGTCGCCGCCATCGTCTTCCTCGTCGCCGCGCTCGTCGCGCTGTCCTTCCGGGGGCGGACCTACACGACCCCGGAGCGCCCGGCCACCCCCGGCCGCGAGGCCCGCCCCGCGCTCACCACCCGTCGCCCGAACACGGTCGCCACGTGGACCGCCGTCAGCGCCGGTGTGCTGTTCGTCGGGTTCACCATCGCGAGCACCGTCTACGCGCAGGACACGGGCGAGTCGAAGGTGCAGGTCGACATCTCCGGCAACATCGTCGGGCAGACCACGGACTCCGGGTTCCACTTCAAGGCCCCGTGGGCGACGCTGCACACGTTCAACATCCGCAACCAGACCGTCACGTACATCAACTCCGTGAACGGCTCCGAGTCGGACAACAACGGCAACATCCGCTCCGGCCCCTTCGTCACCGTGCAGGACCAGGACGGTGTCTCCTCGAACGTCAGCCTGAACCTGCAGTACAGCATCGACGCCAAGTCGGTCACCGACATCTACCGGTCCTACAAGACCGAGGAGAACTTCAAGACGCAGTTCATCGGCAACTCCGTGCGCAGCGTCGTCCGCCAGGTGCCGAACGACTTCACCACCATCGAGCTCATCACCAAGCGCGGCTCGGTCGAGAAGTCGATGATCCAGGCGCTCGAGAAGCGCTGGAAGGGCTCCGGCGTGCACGTCGACAACTTCTCGCTGCAGGAGATCACGCCGCCGAAGGCCGTCACCGACTCGTACGCCGCGGCGCAGCAGGCCCAGATCCAGGTGACGAAGGAGCGCGCGCTGCTCGACGCCAAGAAGGTGCAGGCACAGCAGCAGGTCGCCGAGGCGCAGGGTCAGGCCGACGCGAACAAGGTGCTCAACGCACAGCCGCTCTCCGACGCCGCGCTGAAGCAACGCGAGATCGAGGCCCTGAAGAGCGCGGGCGACAACGGCTCGCTCATCGTGGTGCCGCAGGGCAGCGACAACATCCTCAGCCTGCCGGGGACCGACCGGGGATCGTCGACCAAGTGACGGTCGGGCCCGTCCCGGCCCGCTGACGGACAGGAGGCTCGTGGCGGCGCCGCCACGAGCCTCCTGTCCGCCGCTCACCGGACGACCCGATCGAAGACCCCGACGAGCTGGTCGGCGAGCGCCGTGGCATCGGCGCCGCCACCGAGTGACTGCAGCGCGCCGTCGCGCACGAGGGCGACCAGGCCGTGCGCGAACGCCCAGCTGACCAGCGCCATGACCGGCGGCACGCCGTCGGGCTGCCCCTCGACGGCGATGGTCGTGGTCGCCGACGCCAGGACCCCGATGCTCTCGGCCTGCGCCGCCTGCAGGGCCGGGTCGTCGGGGTGGAGCTCGTCCGGGCGGAACATCAGCTCGAACAGCGCCGGGTGCTCGAGCCCGAAGTGCACGTAGGCGCGTCCGAGGTCCCCGAGGCCGGGTGCGTCGCCCGCGCCGACCGCGCGCAGTCGGCCGGTCAGCTCGGTGAACCCCGCGGTCGCGATCGCCGTCAGCAGCCCGGCGCGGTCACCGAAGAAGTACTTCGGCGCGGCGTGGGAGACCTCCGCCCGCCGCGCGATGCCCCGCAGGCTGACGCCCGCGAGCCCCCGCTCGGTCAGCTCGGCCCGTGCGGCGGCGACGAGCCGGTCGCGTGCGTCCCCTGGAGTGCTGTCGTCGGTCATGGAACGATCTTGACGATTGTGGTTGACAGTGTCAAGCGAGGGGTGCATGCTGGTGTCACTTGACAGCGTCAACCACACTGAAGGAAGCAGCACATGTCGAACACCGCCACCACCTCCATCGCCTCCCGCGGCAGCATCCGCTCGATCGCCTCGGCCGCATCCCGTGAGTCGATCGCCTCAGCGGCCAGCGCCGGCTCCGCCGCCAGCGCCGCGTCGTTCGGGTCCGCCTTCAGCGCCGCGTCGTTTGCCTCGGCGTTCTCCTTCGGGTCTGCGTTCTCGTTCGGCTCGCTGTTCTCCATCGGGTCCGTCGGCTCCGTGCTCTCCATCGGATCAGTCGGGGAGTTCGGTGCCGTGTTCGGCGTCCCGGTCCTGCCGACCCTGCTCCGCGCCGCCGGCCTGGTCGCCTGACCTCCGCCCACCAGCCACCCGACCCCCACGACCCCGACAGGACTCGCCACCATGTACCACGCACTCGTGAAGCGCCTCGCCGCGAAGAACTTCGAGCTCATCAACACCAAGGGCCACGCCGAACTCCTCGCCTCCTGCACCCCGGACATCAGCCACCGGTTCGGCGGCGACCACGCCCTCGGGGGTCAGCGCCACACCCGGGACGCCCTGGCGACGTGGCTCGACCGCCTCGGCCGGCTCGTCCCCTCCCTGCGCCTGACGATCACCGACATGTGGGTCAAGGGCTGGCCCTGGGACACCACCGTCATCATCCGCTGGACCGGTACCGCGACCTTCCCGGACGGCTCCCCGTACCACCAGCACGGCGTCCACGTCGTGTCGCTCCGCTGGGGCAAGGTCACCGCGATCGACGCCAACGAGGACTCCCAGGCCGTCACCGAACTCATGGCAGCCCTCGCCGCCTCCGGCGTCGAGGAGGCTGCCGCAGCCCCCGTGCTCAGCTGAGCCGGTGGCGGACTGGAGGCTCGTGGCGGCGCCGCCACGAGCCTCCAGTCCGGCACTGACCGGCCCCGGCGCCCACGGCGGCCCGTGTTAGGTTGTGCACAACCTTGTTCTGGTCCTCCCCGTGAAAGGCGCTGCCCCTGATGTCGTCCCGACTCCGCCCCACCCGCTCGACGAAGCCCCGAACCGTGGTGCGCATCCTGCTCGGCGCGGCCATCACCTGGGCCGGGATCAGCCACCTGACGGTCGCGCGGCAGGAGTTCCGGGCGCAGGTGCCCGAGTTCGTGCCCCTCGACCCCGACGTCACCGTCCTGGCGTCGGGCATCGCGGAGATCTCCCTCGGCGCCGCGCTCGTGCTCCTGGTCCGCCGACAGGCCACGGTCGGCTGGGTCGCGGCCGCGTTCTTCGCCGCGGTCTTCCCGGGGAACATCGCGCAGTGGATGCACCACCGCGACGGCTTCGGCCTGGACACCGACACCAAGCGGTTCGTCCGGCTCCTGTTCCAGCCCGTCCTGATCGCCGTCGTGCTCTGGGCCACGAACGCCCTCCGGACCGGACGCCGGAAGCGCTGACCGCAGGGGGAGTTGTCCAGATTTCTGGACTGGTTCACGGATTCGTCACTGAGCCGGTGGTTGCGCTCCACCTCCCGTCCTTACCGTCACCGTGACACGCATGCGGACCCACCGCGGCGCGTGCACGACCGGAAGGCCCTCCCCCATGCATCTGTCCCGAAGCACGCGCATCGGCATCGTCGGCTCTGTCCTGACCCTCGCGGTGGTCGCCCTGACCGGGTGCTCCGCGAGCAGCACCGCCGCCACCGGCGACGGCACGGCCGCCGCCGCCTCGTCCGGCACCTGGGCCAAGGCGAAGGGCACGCTCGTGTTCGGCGCGGTCCCCGACCAGGCCGGCTCCGACGCGAACAACAAGCCGCTCGAGGAGTACATCGCCAAGAAGACCGGCTACCAGGTCGAGTACTACCCCACCGCCGACTACACGGCCCTCATCGCAGCAGCGGTCGCCGGCAAGGTCGACGTGATGTCCTCCGGCGGGCTGCAGTACGTGCAGGCCACGAACAAGGGCGCGTCGCTCGCGCCGGTGGCCGCGACGCTCAGCTCCCCCGACGTGAAGGACCCCGGGTACTACTCCGAGGCCATCACCAAGGCCGGCTCGTCGGTCACCTCGCTGAAGCAGGCGAAGGGCAAGACGGTCTGCTTCGTCGACCCGAACTCGACCTCGGGCTTCCTGTTCGGGCTGTACCAGCTGAACAAGGCCGGGGTGGACGTCTCGACCTCGGGCACGGACGCCAGCGGCAACCCGAAGTTCACCGCATTCACCGCGTACTTCGCCGGTGCCCACGACAAGTCCGAGCAGGCCGTGGCATCGGGGCAGTGCGATGTCGGGTTCGCCGAGGACTCGATCGCGGAGCCCGCCGCCAAGAAGGGCGACATCACGGTCCTCGGCAAGCAGTACGTGCCCGGCGGCCCGCTCTCGATCTCGACGAAGCTGCCGAAGGACGTGCAGACGAAGCTCGCCGGCGTCCTGGCGGGCGCATCGCCGGAGGCCATCAAGAAGGCCGGGATCACGATGACGGACGGCTTCACCGAGGGGTACTTCGGCGCCCAGGCCGAGGACGCGTCGTACTACAAGTCGATCCGCGACCTCTGCTCCACCATCCCGAGCGCCGACTGCGCCAAGTGACGCGCAGGACCTGGACGAGGGACTGACACCATGCAGCACACGACGACCTCCCCCGTGATCTCGGTCACCGGGGTCACGAAGGACTTCGGCACCACGAGGGCCCTCGACGGCATCGACCTGACCGTCGAGCAGGGGGAGGTCGTCGTGCTGCTCGGGCTGTCCGGCTCCGGCAAGTCGACGCTGCTGCGGCACGTCAACGGGCTCGAGCTCCCGACCTCCGGTTCCGTCCGGGTGCTCGGCGAGGAGCTCACCACGCTCCGACCGCGCGCCCTCCGCACGATGCGCGGCCGGGTCGCGATGGTCTTCCAGCAGTTCGAACTGGTGCCGGCGCTGACGGTGCTCGAGAACGTCCTGACCGGGGCGCTGTCCCGGCTGTCGGGTCCGCGGCTCGGCATCTGGTCGTACCCGCGGGCCGTCCGGACCGCGGCGCTGACCCACCTGGACCGCGTGGGGCTGCTCGAGAAGGCCTACCAGCGTGCCGACGAGCTCTCCGGCGGCCAGCAGCAGCGCGTCGCGATCGCCCGGGCACTCATGCAGGACCCGGAGGTGCTGCTCGCCGACGAGCCCGTCGCGTCGCTCGACCCGGAGTCGAGTGCGCAGGTGATGCGGCTCATCCGGGAGATCGCCGCCGACGACGGCCTGACGGTCGTCTGCAGCCTGCACCAGGTCGACATCGCGCTCGGCTGGGGCGACCGCATCGTCGGGCTCCGGCACGGCGAGGTCGTCCTGGACCTGCCGACGGCCGGCATCAGCAAGGCCCAGGTCATGGAGATCTACGGCCGCGTGAGCACGTCCTCGGCCGAGATGCGGGTCATCGAGACGGAGCTCGCCGGCGTCGGCCTGCTCGACCCGGCACGCGCAGCGGGCGACCGATGACGGCCCTCGGGGCACCGCGCGTCAGCCGGGCCGGCGACGTCGACGCCCGCGCGCCCCGCCGACCGGTCGCGGTCCAGCGGATCGTCGCCGGGGTCGTGGTGCTCGCCATGGTCGCCTTCGGGGCGTGGTCGCTGTCCGAGCTCGACTTCGGCTGGAGCGCCGTCCCGACGAGCATCGCCAACGCAGCGCGGGTGTTCTCCCAGATGGACCCGATCAGCTTCCCCGCGCCGGGCGACCTGGTCTACCTCATCGGCCTCACGATCGGCATCGTCATCCTCGGCACCGTCGTCGCCGCGCTGATCTCGGTGCCGGTCGCCTGGCTCGCCGCGGCCAACACGACGCCCGTCGGCTGGTCGCGCTGGGTCGGACGGGCGATCGGTGCGCTGACCCGCGCGGTGCCGGACGTCGTGATCGCGCTGGCCTTCTCGCTCACCTTCGCGCTGGGCAGCCCGCTGCCGGGCATCCTGGCGCTCGGCATCCACTCGATCGGGATGATCTCCAAGCTCTTCGCCGACGCCGTCGAGCAGATCGACGACGGGCCCCGGCTCGCGATCAGGGCCGCCGGTGGCTCCCGCGCCCAGGAGTTCTGGTCCGGCGTCGTCCCGCAGGTGCTCCCCGCGTGGATCGCGATCGTCCTGCACCGGTTCGACATCAACCTCCGCGGCTCCGCCATCCTCGGGTACGCCGGGGTCGGCGGGCTCGGGTACGCGATGAAGATCGCGTTCGGGCAGTTCCCGACCGGGTACGGACGCGGACTCGGCATCGCGATCGTCATCTTCGCGCTCTGCGTCGTGCTCGAGGTCGTCTCGTCGACGATCCGCCGCACCCTGCTCGGCGTCGAGCCGTCCGGCCGCGGCCTCGGTGACCGGATCGTCCGCCGCGCGACCAGGAACCGGCCAGCTCCGACCGGACGCGTCGCCGGCGGTGTCACCGTGGACTCGATGTCCCGCCGACCGTGGACACCCCGTCGGGTGCGGAACACCGTGTGGTCGCTCGCGGCCGTCGCGCTCGTGGTCTCGAGCTGGTGGATGGCCGGCGTCGACTTCGACGACATCGCGTGGAACCAGGTGGTGCCCACGCTGCAGAGCTTCTGGCCGCCGAACCTCGGCAGCCACACGTTCGGCGAGTTCGCGCAGGCGCTGCTCGTGACGGTGCAGGTCGCCTTCGCGGCCGCGCTCCTCTCGCTCGTCCTGTCGCTGGTCATCGGGTCGCTCGCGGCACGCAACGTCGCGCCGAACGGTGCCGTCCGGAGCGTGTTCCGGGTCGTGCTCGTCGTGTTCCGCGGTGTCCCCGAACTCGTGCTGGCGATCTTCCTGATCATGGTGACGGGGCTCGGCAACCAGGCCGGCGTCGTCGCGCTCGCGTTCGGTGGGATCGGGCTGCTCGGCAAGCTCGTCGCCGACTCCTTCGAGGAGGTGCCGTCCGGACCGGAGCAGGCCCTCACGGCCGCCGGGGCGACGCGTGGGCAGCGGTACCTCGCGGCCACGCTCCCCCAGGGGCTGCCGTCGTTGGTGGGCAACTCGCTGTACCTCGTCGACACGAACATCCGCGCGGCGACGCTGCTCGGGATCGTCGGCGGCGGCGGGGTCGGCTTCTACCTGACGAACGCGTCCACCGTCCTCACCCTGCACGGTCAGGTGACGACCCTCGTGGCCATGGTGCTCGTCGCCGTGCTCGCGGTCGAGGGCCTGGCGGCGTGGATGCGGCGGGTGTACCGGTGAGCGGGCACGGCCTGCCGACGGCCGGAGGACTCCGGCTGACCGAGGAGCCCGCCGTCGGTCCGGGCACGGTGATGACCGGCAGCACCCTCGGGCGCTGGGTCGAGATCGGCGACGACTGCCGCCTCACCGACAGCGACGTGGGCGACTACAGCTACTGCGACCGGCTCTGCGACATCGCGAACACCTCCGTCGGCCGCTTCGCGAACATCGCCAGCTCCGTGCGGATCGGCGCGACCGACCACCCGCTCGACCGGGCGACCCTGCACCACTTCATGTACCGCAGCAGCCACTACTGGGACGACGCGCAGGACGACGAGGCGTGGTTCGAGCAACGCCGTGCCCGTCGGACACGGATCGGGCACGACACCTGGATCGGGCACGGTGCCCTCGTCAAACCCGAGGTGACCGTGGGCGACGGCGCCGTGGTGGCCTCCGGCGCGGTCGTGACGAAGGACGTCCCTGCGTACACCGTCGTCGCCGGCGTGCCGGCACGGGTCATCCGCGTCCGGCAGCCCCCGGAGACCGCTGAACGGCTGCAGCGCCTGGCCTGGTGGGACTGGGACCACGCGACGCTCCGGGCCCGGCTCGACGACTTCCGCACCCTGTCGGTGGAGGACTTCCTCACCAGGTACGGCGCGTAGGCATCGACCCCGGTGCCGGGACGCTACGGCGTGCCGGCACCGGCGTCGGGGGGCTCGACGTCGAGCTCGACCCGGTCCGCCCGGAAGCGGGTGGTCCCGGCCTGCAGCGGCGTGCCGTCGGGCAGGGCGTCGACGGCGTGGACGACGAGCACGACCGTCCCCATCGGCAGCGCCATGTCCGACGACTCGGCGCCGCTCGCGATGCGGGCTCCGACCGTCGTGTGCGCACGGAGGTAGTCCTCGATGCCCACGGCCCGGAGCGCGGCGGTCATCGACCCGGTGCGGGCGAAGTGCGCGTCGATCCCGGCCACCCGCTCGGCGTCGAACCAGTGCGTGCCGCGGGAGATGGTGACGCCGTCGACGGACCGCGCCGACTCCATCAGCAGCGCGGGGCGGCCGTCGAGCCGGAGCTGCTCGTCGACCTCGGCCGGCGGCACGGGCACCGTCCGGGACTCCAGCAACCGGCCGGACACGGCGGACCCGCGTCGGCCGAGGCTGTCGCTGAGGCGGGTGCGGAGGCCGATCCGGTGCACGATCACGGAGTGCTCGACGACGAAGGTGCCGCTGCCGCGACGGGAGCGGACGAGGTCCTCGGACGCGAGCGCCGCGACCGCCTGGCGGACGGTGTTCCGGTGCACGCCGAAGCGTTCGGCGAGCGCCCCCTCGGTCGGCAGCTTGGCCGCGGGCGGCAGCGACCCGTCGAAGATCTCGCGGCGGAGCTCGTCGGCGATGAGTCGCCAGGCCGAGTACCCGCTCGCCGATCGCCCCTGCACCGTCATGCGACCGCACTCTACCGTCGGCGGTGAACGGGCCAGTTCCCCGGATGTTCACCCGCTGTCGTGCTGCTCGTCGCCCCGCGCGGTCGTGCTGCTCGACCGGCAGCGCTACGGTCAAGTTATCCAGAAACACAGACAACTTGATCGGAGGACGTGATGTCCACGAACCCAGCAGCACCGGCGGCCGTCGTCGAGCGGCAGCGGTGGATGCGCACGCTCGCGCTCGCCCCGACCGCCGCACTCGACGCCGCGTGGCGACGGCTCGAACCGAAGCCAGACGTGCAGGCGATCCGCGGTCCGGAGACCGGGCTCGTCATGGTCCGCGCCCGGGTCGACGCCGGCGGGGACCGCTTCAACATGGGCGAGGCGACGGTGAGCCGAGCGACGGTCCGGCTGCACGGCGCCCCGCTCGACGCCGACGTCGTCGGGACGTCGTACCTGCTCGGCACCGACCTCGAGCACGCACGGCTCGCCGCCGTGTTCGACGGGCTGCTCGCCGATGCCGGGCTGCGCGAGCGCCTGCTCACCGAGGTGGTCGGCCCGCTCGAGGACGCCCAGGCCGAGCGCGACGAGGCGCGGCGCGTCGAGGCCCGCAGCACGCTGGTCGACTTCTTCACGATCTCGCGGGAGCACGCATGAGCACCACGACCCCGATCCCCGCTCCCGGGTTCGACGACCCCACCCGCGGCGCGCAGCGCGTGTTCCGCGCCGTCCTCGACGCGCTCGCCCACCCCGGTCGGCGGTACCCGCTGGCCGTGCCGCCGGAGGCACCGGAGGCGTTCGGCCCCGGGCTCGCCGCCGTCGCCCTGACGCTGTTCGACGAGGAGTGCTCGGTCTGGATCGCCGGCACCGCCGGTGACGACCCGGACCTCGCGGCCTGGCTGGCGTTCCACACGGGCGTGACGCGGGCCGCCCACCCGGCCGACGCCGACTTCGTCGTGGTGACCCGAGCCTCCCGTCCGGCCCTGGCCGACCTGGCCCAGGGCACCGACATGGACCCGCACCGTTCCGCGACCCTCGTGCTCGACGTCCGCGACCTCGACGGCCCGCTGCGGCTCACCGCGAGCGGCCCCGGCATCGACGGCAGCGTCGACGTCGACGCCCCGTGGGCCGACGCCGCGTTCCTCGAGGAGTGGCGGCAGAACGGCGCGCGCTTCCCGCGGGGCGTGGACCTGCTGCTCGTCGAGCGCGACCACGTCGCCGCACTCCCCAGGACCACGCGGCTCGCCGCGTCCGACACCGCACAGGAGGCCTGATGTACGTCGCAGTCAAGGGCGGCGAGAAGGCGATCGCCAACGCGCACGCCCTGCTCGCCAAGGAGGGCCGGGGCGACCCCGAGACGCCCAGGATCAGCATCGAGGCGGTCGCCGGCCAGCTCTCCGTGCTCGTGGCCCGCGTCATGAACGAGGGCTCGCTGTACGACCCCGAGCTCGCTGCGCGAGCCGTCCTGCAGGCGCAGGGCGACGTGCTCGAAGCCGTCACCCTCGTGCGGTCCTACCGCACCACCCTCCCCCGCCTCGGCTACACGCTGCCGCTCGACACTGCGTCGCTCCCCCCGCAGCGACGGATCTCGGCGACCTTCAAGGACCTGCCCGGCGGGCAGCAGCTCGGCGTGACGTTCGACTACACGCACCGGCTGTTCGCCGACGCCGCGACGGACGGTGCCGTCGCCACGGAGACCGCGGCGGAGCCGTCCGGGCCGATGCCGCGCGTGAACGACCTGCTCGGCGACGCGTCGCTCATCGAGCCGGAGCGGTCGCCGGACTCGACCGACCCGGAGCCGGCCGACCTGACGCGCGACCCGACGATGTTCCCGATGAGCCGGGCCGAACGGCTGCAGGCGCTGGCGCGGGGCGACGAGGGCTTCCTGCTGTCCCTCGGGTACTCCACGCAACGCGGGTTCGGGCGCACCCACCCCTTCGCCGGCGAGGTCCGGGTCGGTGAGGTCGAGGTCGAGTTCGACGCCCCCGACCTCGGCTTCCCGGCGCCGCTCGGCCGGCTCGAGGTCACCGAGTGCCAGATGATCAACCAGTTCACCGGCAATGCCGACAAGCCCGCCCAGTTCACCCGCGGCTACGGCCTGGCCTTCGGGCGGAGCGAGCGCAAGGCGATGTCGATGTCGCTGCTCGACCGGGCACTGCGCGCCGACGAGTTCGGCGAACGACGCGTCGCACCGGCGCAGGACGAGGAGTTCGTGGTGAGCCACAGCGACAACGTGCAGGCGACGGGCTTCGTCGAGCACCTCAAACTGCCGCACTACGTCGACTTCCAGGCGGAACTCGGCCTGGTCCGGCGGCTGCGCGAGGAGCACGGGGGACGCGCGGCTGCTGCGGCGAGCGCCGCTGCGACGGCCCCCGCGTCGACCGCTGCCGACACCGAGGCGGTGCCCGCATGAGCGGCGAGCTGGTCTACAACGTCGGCTACCTCGACGAGCAGACCAAGCGGATGATCCGCCGCGCACTGCTGAAGGCCGTCGCGATCCCCGGGTTCCAGGTGCCGTTCGCCTCCCGCGAGGTCCCGATGCCCCGCGGCTGGGGAACGGGTGGCGTGCAGGTGACGGCGGCGGTCCTCGGCGACGACGACGTCCTCAAGGTGATCGACCAGGGCGCCGACGACACCACCAACGCCGTGTCCATCCGGCAGTTCTTCGCCCGGGTGAGCGGCGCCGCGACCACGACCCGCACGGACGAGGCCACGGTGATCCAGACCCGGCACCGGATCCCGGAGACGCCGCTGCACGACGGGCAGGTCATGGTCTACCAGGTGCCGATCCCCGAGCCGCTGCGCTTCCTGGAGCCGCGGGAGACCGAGACGCGGCGGATGCACGCGCTCGAGGAGTACGGCCTGGTCTACGTGAAGCTCTACGAGGACATCGCGCGGTACGGGCACATCGCCACGACGTACGCGTACCCGGTGATGGTCAACGGGCGGTACCTGATGGACCCGTCCCCGACGCCGAGCTTCGACAACCCGAAGCTGCACCGGAGTCCGGCGCTGCACCTGTACGGCGCCGGCCGCGAGAAGCGCATCTACGCGGTCCCGCCCTTCACCGACGTCGTGAGCCTGGGGTTCGAGGACCACCCGTTCGAGCCCCAGCGGTTCGAGCACCCGTGTGCGATCTGCGGGTCGACGGGCGTGTACCTCGACGAGATCATCACCGACGACGCGGGCGGCGTGCTGTTCGCCTGCTCGGACACCGACCACTGCGAGCGGACGGTCGCCGCGGGCGGCGGGGCCGCGACTCGCAGCGGCGCCGCCGCCGACGCCACCGGCCCGGCCGCGGACACGACGACCGAGGAGGTCACCGCATGAGCGAACCACGTCCCCTGCTCCAGGTCCGGGGCGCCGGCCACCGCTACGGCGACCGGTACGGCTGCCGCGACGTCGACTTCGAGCTGTGGCCGGGCGAGGTGCTCGCCGTCGTCGGTGAGTCGGGCTCCGGCAAGTCCACGCTGCTCGGCACCCTGTCCCGGCGTCTGTCCCTGACCGAGGGCTCCATCCGCTACGGCACGGCCGACGGCGAGACCGTCGAGCTCGGCGACCTCAGCGAGACCGCGCTCCGCCGGCTCTGGCGCTCCGAGTGGGGCTTCGTGCACCAGGACGCCGCCGACGGCCTGCGGATGCACGTCAGCGCCGGCGGCAACGTCGGGGAACCGCTCATGGCGACGGGCTGGCGGCACTACGGACAGATCCGGGCCGCGGCCGCCGAGTGGCTCGAGCGCGTCGAGATCCCGGTGGACCGCATCGACGACACCCCGGCCACGTTCTCCGGCGGCATGCGCCAGCGCCTGCAGATCGCCAGGAACCTCGTGGTGTCGCCCCGGCTGGTCTTCATGGACGAGCCGACCAGCGGGCTCGACGTGTCGGTGCAGGCCCGTCTGCTCGACCTGATCCGCTCCCTCGTCGCCGAGCTCGGGCTGGCCGTCGTGATCGTCACGCACGACCTCGCGGTCGCCCGGCTCATCTCCCACCGCACGCTCGTGATGCAGGGCGGTCGGGTCATCGAGTCCGGTCTGACCGACCGGGTGCTCGACGACCCGCAGGCCGCGTACACGCAGCTCCTCGTCTCCTCGATCCTCCAGGGGTGAACCGACCATGACCGATCCGATCCTCACCGTCTCCGAGGTCGAGAAGACCTTCACCATGCACCTGCAGGGCGGCCAGCGCATCGAGGTGCTCCGTGGACTCAGCTTCCACGTGCACCCCGGCGAGTGCGTCGTCCTCGGGGGCGCGTCCGGCGCCGGCAAGAGCTCCGTCCTGAAGATGGTCTACGGCAACTACGCCGTCGACCGGGGCAGCGTCCTGCTCGGCACCGACCCGCCCCTGGACCTCGCCACCGCCGACCCACGACAGGTCATCGCCGCACGCCGCGACACGATGGGCTACGTCAGCCAGTTCCTCCGCTGCGTCCCCCGCGTCCCCGCGATCCAGGTGGTCGCCGAGCCGCTGCTGGAGCGCGGCGTCGACCGCCTGGAGGCTCGTGACCGGGCCGCCACGCTGCTCACCCGGGTGCACATCCCGGAACGCCTGTGGTCGCTGCCGCCCGCCACCTTCTCCGGCGGCGAGCAGCAGCGCGTGAACATCGCGCGCGGCTTCATCGCGGACCTGCCGCTGCTGCTGCTCGACGAGCCGACCGCGTCCCTCGACGCACGGAACCGCGACGTCGTCGTCGAGCTCATCGCCGAGAAGCGGCGCACCGGCACCGCGATGCTCGGGATCTTCCACGACGCCGCGGTCCGGGACGCGGTCGCCGACCGCGTGGTCGACGTCGCGGTGTCCTCGCCGGCCGCGGCCCGGGAACTCGAGCGGGCCGACGCATGAGAGCAGCCGTCTACGCCGCACCGGGGACACCGTCGGTCCACCCCGGCGCTGCGCGGCTCCGCACCCTCGCGGAACAGTGGCTCGGGCGGAGCATCGCCGGTGACCCGGTCGAGCCCGCGGCGCCACTCGGGCACAGCCGGTCGTCCATCGACGCGATCACCCGGGATGCGCGACGGTACGGCTTCCACGGGACGCTCAAGGCCCCGTTCCGGCTCGCACGGGGACACAGCCTCGACGAGCTCGACGGTGCCGTGGCCCGGTTCGCCGCCCGTCGACCGCTCGTGGTGCTGCCGGCGCTCACGCTGGCGCGGATCGACGGCTTCTTCGCCCTGGTCCCCGGCGTCTCAGCACCGCGGCTCGACGCGATCGCGAACGACGTGGTGATGCGGTTCGACCGGTTCCGGGCACCGCTCTCCGACCCGGACCGTGCGCGACGCGACCCGGCCGCACTCACCGAGCGGCAGCAGGAGCTGCTGGACACCTACGGCTACCCGTTCGTGCTCGAGGAGTTCCGGTTCCACCTGACACTCACCGACCGCATCCCCCCGGGGCAGCAGCCCGAGGTCGAGCGCATGCTCCGCAGCTGGTTCGACGAGGTGCTCGGACACGACGTCCCGCTGGACGCCCTCGCGGTGTTCGTCGAACCCGAGCCCGGCGCCCCGTTCGTCCTGCACGCAGCACACCGGCTGCACCCCACCCTCACCTCCCGTACCGCCGAATCCCCAGCCAGCGAAGGACCACGATGACCCGCGAGACCGTCTTCACCAACACCCGCGTCGTGCTCGGCGACGAGACCGTGCTCGGCTCCGTCCTGGTCCGCGACGGCGTCATCGCCGACATCGCGACCGGCCCGGCGGCGACCGTCGGGCACGACCTCGACGGCGACCACCTCATGCCGGGCGTCGTCGAGCTGCACACCGACCACCTCGAGTACCACTTCAGCCCGCGGCCCGGGGTCTCCTGGGACCCGCTGCCCGCCGTGCTCGCGCACGACGCACAGCTCTCCGCAGCCGGCGCGACCACCGTGTTCGACGCGGTCCGCATCGGCTCCGAGCCTGACGGGCGCGACGGCGCCGCGGCCGCGGCCCACCGCCTGGCCGGAGCGGTCGAGTCCGCGATGGGCGCAGGGCTGCTCCGCGCCGAGCACGCCGTGCACCTGCGCTGCGAGGTGTCGTCCGCCGACTGCCTCGACGCCTTCCACGAGTTCGACGACGACCCGTTCGTGCGGTTGGCTTCACTCATGGACCACACGCCCGGACAGCGGCAGTACGCCGACGTCGAGGACTTCAAGCGCTACTACCTCGCCAAGCGCCGGGTGAGCGAGGCGGACTTCGAGCAGTACGTGCAGCTGCTCCACGAGCAGTCGGCCCTGCACGCGGACCGCAACCGACGGGCCATCGCCGCCCTGGCCTCCGAACGCGGCATCACCCTCGCCGCCCACGACGACGCGACGCCCGAGCACGTGGCCGAGTCCGTCGCCCTCGGCGTGCACATCTCGGAGTTCCCGACGACGGTCGTGGCCGCGCGTGCCGCCGTCGACCAGGGGCTGCACGTCGTGATGGGTGCGCCGAACATCGTCCGTGGCGGCAGCCAGTCCGGCAACGTGGCGGCGTCGGAGCTGCTCGACCTGGGCCTCCTCGACGTGCTGTCGTCGGACTACGTGCCGTCGAGCCCGCTGCACGCCGTGTTCCAGCTCGCGGCCGACGGCGTGATCAGCATGTCCGAGGGCGCCCGGCTCATCAGCACGAACCCGGCACGCGCGGTCGGGCTCGACGACCGGGGCGAGATCGCCGTCGGCAAGCGCGCGGACCTGGTGCGGGTCGCCACGCACGCGCTGCCCGCGGACGAGCGCCGTCCCAACGGTCGGAGCATGCCCGTCGTCCGCGGCGTGTACCGCAGCGGGGAACGCGTCTCGTGACCTCGACCCGGATCGGCCCCGGGGCGTTCGTCGCCGTCGTCGGCGCGAGTGGCGTCGGCAAGGACGCCCTCATCACCTACGCGCACGACCGGACACCCGACACCGTGCGGTACCCGCGGCGGACGGTCACGAGGCCGTCCGGTCCGGGTGAGGACCACGACCCGCTCGGTCCGGACGCCTTCGCCACTGCGACACGAGCGGGCGCGTTCGCCGTCCACTGGCACGCGCACGGGCTCGGCTACGGCATCCCCGCGCAGGTCGACGACGACGTCCGCGCGGGCAGGACGGTCGTCGTGAACGTCTCCCGCGGTGTCCTCGAGGAGCTCGCGGAGCGCTACGACCGCCTCGTCGTGGTCCGCGTGACCGTGCCGGACGCGGTCCGCGCCGAGCGAGTCCGGTCCCGCCGTCGGGAGTCCGGCGACGCGGTCACCGCCCGGCTGCAGCGCCCCGACCCCGCGCCCGACCACCAGGTCGACGTGGAGATCCGCAACGACGGCCCCCTCGAGGTCGGTGGCGAGGCACTGCTCGCCACCGTCCTGCGTGCGCATGCCGCGGCACGGTCCACTGCCTCGGGACGGCCACGATGAGCCCGAGGGTCGCGGTGATCGGGCCCGGCGCGATCGGCACGACCATCGCTGCGGCGCTGCACCAGGCCGGTCGCACCCCGGTCGTCGTCGGGCGGTCGGCGCGCGACGAGCTCCGCTTCCGCAGGGGTTCGGAGCGGGTCGTCGTACCGGGCCCCGTCCGGACGGGCACCGACCCCGTCGACGGCCCGTTCGACCTGGTGTTCCTGGCGGTCAAGACCACCCAGGTGGCCGGCGTCACCCCGCTGCTACAGGCGTCCTGCGGACCGGACACCGTCGTGTGCGTGCTGCAGAACGGCATCGAGCAGGTCGAGACGATCGCGCCGCTCGTCCCGGGAGCAACGGTCGTCCCCGCGGTCGTCTGGTTCCCCGCGGTCCGACAGCCCGACGGCGAGGTGCTCCTCCGTGGACCCGCACGGCTCACCCTCCCCACCGGGACGGCGTCCGACCGTGCCGCCGCTGCCCTCGACGGGTCGTGGTGCACGGTCGAGACGAGCGAGGACTTCCACAGCACGGCGTGGCGCAAGCTGCTGCAGAACGCGGTCGCGGGGCTGATGGTCCTGACCGGTCGCCGCTCGGGCATGTACACCCGAGACGACGTCGCCGGCCTCGCCGCGGCCTACCTCCGCGAGTGCCTGGTCGTGGCCCGCGCCGACGGCGCCGTGCTCGACGACGCCGTGGTCGAGGCGGTCCTCGACGGCTTCCGGACGCGGCCCGCCGACCTCGGGACGTCCATCCTCGCGGACCGCGTCGCCGGGCTCCCGCTCGAGTGGGACGCCAGGAACGGCGTCGTGCAGCGCCGTGCTCGGGTGCACGGGATCCCGACGCCGGTGTCCGACGTCGTCGTGCCGCTCCTGGCGGCGGCGAGCGACGGGCCCGGGTAGTCGCAGCGCGGGACGCCGCGGAGCTCGGCGGCACACGCCGTCAGGACACCGCGGCCTCGACGGGTGTCGTGGTCGCCGAGCGCTCGTGCCGGACCGTCGCGGCGAGCACGGCCCCCACGGCGCAGACGACGGCGAGGACCACGATGGCGGTGCGTGGCGAGGCGAGCTCCACCACCCAGACTCCGACCGCGGGTGCGACGGCCGACGCGATGGTGACCGGGGCCGCGAAGACCCCGGCGAGGAACCCGGCGTGCTGGGCCCCCCATCGATCGACGACCGCCGAGGCCTGCACGAGCGTGACGGCACCGCGGGCGGCACCTGCGACGACCGCGCTGGTGATCGCGACGCCGGCCAGCCCCGGGAGGAACGCGAGGGCGAGCAGCGATGCGACGGCTGCGAGTCCGACGGCGATGTCCTGACCGGGCCCGCGAGCGGCAGGGCCGAAGGTGAACAGCACGCGGCCGAGGACCTGTCCGACCCCGACGAGGCCGAACGCGGTCGCGGCGAGCGCGGCACCGTGCCCGGCGTCCGTGAGGATCGGGACGAGGTTGACGGTGACCGCGTAGAGCCCCAGTGTGACGAGCG
This sequence comes from Curtobacterium sp. GC_Cur_3, assembly GCF_026544205.1. Classification (GTDB taxonomy): domain Bacteria; phylum Actinomycetota; class Actinomycetes; order Actinomycetales; family Microbacteriaceae; genus Curtobacterium. The sequence goes on along the minus strand of NZ_JALNUI010000014.1, from coordinate 74,989 downwards.
TGACTCCGGCTTGCAGACGTCGGAACGGCGCCGACCGGGCGATCTCACGAGCCTGTCGAGGATCCGTGCTCGCAGTCGTCACCCGTGCTGTCGTGGGCCATCGCGCCGGGAGCAGCACGAGGTGGATCGGCGCGACGGTGACGACGAGGACGCCGGCGAGCACGAGGAACGCCCGTCGCCAGTCGAGCTGCGCTGTCAGGGCCACGGCGAGTGGAGCGAACACGGTGGAAGCGAGTCCCGCCATGAGGGTGACGACGGTGATGCCGAGTCGCCGCCGCGCTGCGGGGAGGGTCTTGTTGACCACGGTGAACGCCGCCTGGTACAGCGACGCCGACTGCCCGACCCCGGTCAACGCCCAGGCCGCGACGAACATCGGCATTGACGGGGCGAGTGCCACGGCGACCAGTCCGAGGGCGCCGAGGAGCGTCCCGGAGGTGAGCACGAGACGCGCGTTCGTGCGGTCCAGGAGGCGGCCGACCGGGATGCCGGCGAGCGCGGAGAGGACCAGCCCGACGGAGAACGCGCTCGTGATGGTCGGGACGGACCATCCGGTGTCCCGGGCGATGCTCGTGCTCGTCGCCGGGAGGGCGTAGTAGAGCACACCCCACGAGATGACCTGCGAGATGCTCAGCCCGGCGATCAGACCGACGGCGCCGTGGCGCTCCGTCACGGGCAGGCCGTCCCCGCCCTGGGTGGGACGGTGAGCGTGGACGTCATGATCGTGGTCCTCCGCGGCTACGCGGTTGCGCCGCCGGGCAGCAGCTCGGCGAGGAGCGTCTGGACGCGGTGCTTGACGTCGTCGCGGATGGGGCGGACGTCGTCCAGGCTGCGGCCGGCGGGGTCGGTGAGGTCCCAGTCCTCGTACCGCTTGCCGGGGAAGACCGGACACGCGTCGCCGCAGCCCATCGTGATCACGGCGTCGGCGTCGCGGACGGCGTCGGTGGTGAGGACCTTCGGCTGGTTGCCGGTGATGTCGATGCCGTCTTCAGCCATCGCCTGGATCGCGATCGGGTTGATCTGGTCCTTCGGCTCGCTGCCGGCCGAGAGGACCTCGACGCGGTCACCGCCGAGGGCCAGGGCGTACCCGGCGGCCATCTGGGAGCGTCCGGCGTTGTGCACGCAGACGAACAGGATCGTGGGCTTGTCGCTCATGGTGGGCCTTTCGAGGACACCGAAACATCGATGAACGTAAATATAGACGCTCGTCGAAGTCCATGGGATGCTGGGCGCGTGACGATCGAGCTGCTCCCCCTCCAGGACGTCCCTGCGTGCTGCTCGCCCGTCACCACGGAGGCGATGGACCAGGCGTCCGCCGAGGTCCTCGCGAAGTCCCTCAAGGCGATCGCTGACCCGGCCCGACTGCGGCTCATCTCGATGGTCGCCGCTCACGACGGCGCCGAAGCGTGCGTCTGTGACCTGCAGGAACCGCTCGGCCTGTCACAGCCGACCGTGTCGCACCACCTCAAGGTCCTCGTCGATGCCGGCATCCTGCACCGTGAGAAGCGCGGCACGTGGGCCTACTTCTCGCTCGTGCCCGGCGCACTCCCGACGCTCGCCGGGCTCATCAGCACACCGGTGACCTGACCTCCTCGGGTTGGGCCCGTCCTCACGCCGGTCGACCGCTCCGACGCGGGTCGAGCACGGGCCAGCCGGACGCGCGGGCATGGGCGGCGAGCTGCCGGTCCGGGTTCACCACGACGGGGTGCCCGACCAGGGAGAGCAGCGGGATGTCGTGCCGGGAGTCCGAGTAGGCCCAGCACGCAGCGGGGTCGGCGCCCGTCCGGTCGAGCAGCCGTCGCGCCGCGGCCGCCTTGTGCGTCCCGTGCAGGAACTCGCCGTCGGGGCGTCCGGTGTAGATGCCGTCGTGCACCTCGAGGCCGCTGGCGAGCGCACCGGTCAGACCGAGGCGCTCGGCGATGACCTCGGCGAGGAACGCCGGCGACGCGGTCACGAGCCACACCTGGTGGCCCTGCTCGAGGTGGTCCCGCGCCACGCGCGCCATCTCCGGCCAGACCGCCGCCTCGGTGTGACGGTCGTAGACCTGGTCGGCGAGTCGCGCCATGTCGGCGACCGGGACGCCCGTGAGCACCTCGAGCCCGCGGACCCGGGCGGAGGCGAGGTGCCGGTCGTTCTCGCCGCGGACCTTGAACCGCGCCTGCTTCCACACGGCACCGACGATGTCGCGCACGGTGATCAGTCCGGCGGCCCGCAGGCCCCGCACGAGGTGGAACACGCTCGCGCCGTGGATGAGCGTGTTGTCCACGTCGAAGAACGCGATGACCGAGGTGCTCGCCTGCTCGTCCATGATCGGCTCAGGCTACGCGACTGGTCCGTCCGACCCGTGGTTCGCCATGATGGACACCACCTCGCGACCCGAAAGGCACGTCCATGCCGCTGGTGCACACCCGTTCCACCGAGATCGAGTACCTCGACGAGGGCCCAGGGACCGGCACACCCGTCGTGTTGGTGCACGGCTTCCCCGACCACCCGGGCACCTGGGACGACGTCGTCGCCGCCCTGCCGAGCGGCCTCAGGGTCATCCGCCCGTTCCTCCGCGGCGTCGGGGGGACCCGCGTGGTCGACCCGGAGGCCCGGTCGGCGCAGGTCGCCGCGCTCGCGACGGACCTCCTCGACCTCCTCCACGAGCTCGACCTGGGACCCGTCGTCCTGGTCGGCCACGACTGGGGTGCCCGGACGTCGCACGCCCTGGCCGCGCTGGCACCCGAAGCCGTCTCGGGCCTGGTGACGATCGCCACGGCGTACGGCCCGTCCTCGCTGCTGCACGGGGAGGCGGCGCTCGACGAGGTCGCCGGAGCCTGGTACCGCTACTGGCTCTGCACCGAGACAGGAGCAGCGGCCTTCCGACAGTCGCCGGAGGACCTGGTTCGGTGGGCATGGAAGCACTGGTCGCCGTCCCTCCCACTGTCCGCTGACGCGCTCGACCACATCCTCCGATCGGTCGACACCGACGACTTCGCCGACCTCGTCGTCCACTACTACCGCCACGGCACGGGTGAGGCGCCGGGCAGCCCCCGGTACGAGGCGACCCAGGCCGTCCTCGACACCTGGCCGGAGATCACCGTCCCGACCACGTTCCTCATCGGGCTGGAGGACGGCTGCGAGACACCGACCATGGCCCGCGCGAACGCCCGGTGGTTCCCAGCGGGACGTCGCCTGGTCGAGCTCGACGGGGTCGGCCACTTCGTGCAGCGCGAGGACCCGCGCGCGGTCGCCGACGCGATCATGCAGTACCTCTGAGCCACCCGCGGTGGCGGACCGGCCCGGCTGGCCGCACCACGGCCTCCCGGCTGTCAGCTCGGACTGCCGGAGGCGGAGGCGGACCGTCGTAACGATCTCTCATTCCGACGGAAACCAATCCGTAACACCCGCTGCTCAGACTGGCTGCATGTCCCCCATCACCGTCGCGGCGGTCTCGGCGAACTTCACCCGCGACCTCGACCAGAACTACGCGCTCATCGAGCAGACGATCGCGGAGGCCCGAGCACGGGGCGTCCAGTTCGTGGCGTTCCCGGAGGCCTCGATCGGTGGCTACCTCTCCTCGCTCGGGAACCACGGCGACACCGTGGCCACGACCAAGCGGTCGCTCCCCCCGGCGGTGCGGCTCGACGGTCCGGAGATCCGGCGGGTGCAGGAGCTCGCCGGCGACATGCTCGTCGCGATCGGGTTCTGCGAACTCGGCGACGACGGCGAGACGCGGTACAACGCGGCGGTCTGCCTCGACGGCGGCCAGGTGTACGGCTCGTACCGCAAGGTGCACCAGCCGCTCGGGGAGCACATGTCCTACGCCGCGGGTGACTCCTACGCAGCCTTCGACACCCCGCTCGCCCGCGTCGGCCTGCAGATCTGCTACGACAAGGCGTTCCCCGAGGCAGCTCGCATGCTCGCGCTCGACGGCGCCGAGGTCATCGTGAGCCTCTCCGCCTGGCCCGCCGCCCGCACCGCCACGGCCGAGGACCTGCAGGAGGACCGCTGGACCTACCGGCACAACACCTTCGACGTCGCACGGGCGCTCGACAACCAGGTGTTCTGGATGGCGTCGAACCAGTCGGGCACCTTCGGGTCGCTCCGCTACGTCGGCAACGCGAAGGTCGTCGACCCCGGTGGCAACGTCCTCGCGAACACGTTCCTGGAGTCGGGGCTGGCGGTCGCCGAGATCGACATCGCCGAGACGTTCCGCGGCATGCGCGGCGGGATGTTCCACCTGCGGGACCGTCGGCCGGACCTCTACGGCCCGGTGAGCGAGTCCGACAGCGCGTCCGTCACCGGCTGGCAGGAGCTCGCACATGCCTGAGATGCAGTTCGCGGTCCGCTGGCCGGACGGCACCGAGTCGTCCTACTACTCACCGAGCCTCGTCATGCACGACTTCCTCGACGCGGGATCGACCTACCCGGTCGACGAGTTCGTCCGTCGGGCCACCGAAGCGCTCGACATCGCGAGCGAACGGGTCCGCGCGAAGTACGGCTTCGCGTGCACGTCCGCGATGCACACGCAGGAGTCGATCGCCCTGGCCGCCACTCGGACCCCGCTCGGGGACGTGACGGTCACCGCGCTCGAACCGCCCGTCGCAGGGGCACCCGCGTGATCCCGACCACGATCCGGGACGGCGACCACTTCGAGGCGGTCGTCGTCGGCGCTGGGCAGGCGGGCCTGTCCGTCAGCCACGGTCTCGTCGAAGCGGGCGTGCGCCACGTCGTCATCGAGCGGGACTCGGTCGCCCACGAGTGGCGCGACGGGCGCTGGGACGCCTTCACCCTCGTCACCCCGAACTGGCACTGCCGCCTGCCGGGGTACCCGTACGACGGTGACGACCCGGACGGCTTCATGACCCGCGACGAGACCCACGCCTGGGTGCGCCGCTACGCCGACACGTTCGACGCGCCGGTCGCCGAGGGCGTCGCCGTGCAGCTCGTGACCCGGCGTCCCGACGGGGTGTTCGTCGTCACCACGTCCGCGGGCACGATCACGGCGGACACCGTGACGGCGGCGACGGGCGGCTACCACCGCCCCGTCGTGCCGACGTGGGCCGCCCAGGTGCCGGCACACGTCCACCAGGTCCACTCACACGAGTACCGCAACGCCGCAGCACTGCCGGGAGGCCCGGTGCTCGTCATCGGGACCGGGCAGTCCGGCACGCAGATCGCCGAGGACCTGCACCTCGAGGGCCGCCAGGTGCACCTCGCCGTCGGTCGGGCGCCGCGGGTCGCCCGGTTCCACCGTGGCAGGGACTGCATGACGTGGCTCGCCGAGATGGGTGTCTACGACATCCCGATCGCCACACGCGGTATCGCAAAGCGGGAGTCCACCAACCACTACGTCACCGGGCGCGACGGTGGACGGGACGTCGACCTGCGCGCCTTCGCCCGCGACGGCATGGGGCTGCACGGCCGCGCCACGGGAATCGAGGACGGCGTCGTGCGCTTCGACGACAGCCTGGCGGCGAACCTCGCGCACGCGGACTCCGTCGCCGACTCCATCAAGGACGACATCGACGCGTACATCGCCCGCGAGGGCATCGACGCTCCGTCCGAGGCCCGCTACGTGCCCGTGTGGCAGCCGCAGCCCGGGCCGTCGGCGCTGCCGCTCGACGAGGTCGCGACGATCATCTGGGCCATCGGCTTCCGCGCCGACTGGTCCTGGCTCGGCGCGCTCGACGTCCTCGACCCCGAGGGCCTCCCCCTGCAGGACCGGGGCGAGACCAGCGTCCCCGGGTTCCGGTTCATCGGGCTGCCGTGGATGCACACGTGGGGCTCCGGACGCTTCCACGCCGTCGCGCGGGACGCCGAGCACGTCGCGGACGGGATCGCGCGGACCGTCAGGACCCCGCCCGTCGGGACCCCGCCCGTCAGGACGGCGGTCCCCGAGCCAGCGCCCTGAGCCGGCCACGGCCTACGCTGGGGCCGTGACCACCGTGACGATGGCAGCCGTCGCCGCGCACTTCGGGCGGGACGTCAGCCGCACGCTCGCGAAGCTCCCCGGGATCATCGAGCAGGGCCGTGAGCGCGGCGTCGACCTCCTGGTGCTGCCCGACGCCACGATCGGCGGCTACCTCCTCGACCTGCACCACCCGGCGTCCGCCGCCGACGGCATCCCCGAGGCGATCGACCTCGACGGCCCCGAGGTCCGCACGGTCGCCGCGATGGCCGGCGACATGACCGTCGCGTTCGGGATCTCCGAGCGGGGCGTCGTCGACGGCGTGCCCGTCCGGTACAACACCGCGGTGTGCGTCACCGGCGACGGGGTCCTCGGCACCCACCGCAAGGTGCACCTCCCCCTCGGCGAGTCCGAGGCGTACGTCGCGGGTGACTCCTTCCGGGCCTTCGACACCCCCGTCGGCCGCATCGGGATGCTCATCGACTTCGACAAGACCTTCCCGGAGTCCGCCAGGACCCTGGCGCTCGACGGAGCAGCGGTCATCGCGTGCCTCAGCGCCTGGCCGGCCAGCGTCACCGACCGCTCGGACCGCATCCGGACGGACCGCCAGGCGCACCTGTTCGACCTCTACGACTGCGCGCGCGCGGCGGAGAACCAGGTGTTCGTCGTCTCCTCGAACCAGACCGGCGTGCTCGGGGACCTGCGGTTCCTCGGGCAGGCGAAGATCGTCGACCCCGGCGGGGAGATCATCGCGAAGACCTGGGCGAAGGGCGGGATGGCGGTCGCCGAGGTGGACGTCGACGCGACGATCACCCGGGCCAGGCGGTCGCTCGACCACGCGGCGCAGCGGGTCACCGGCGCGTACCGGCTGAGCTGACAGCTGGGCGACGGCACCGAGCGGGCGAGGCGTCACCCGGCCGTCATCCGGCCACCACCAGGGCCAGAAACCAGAACGTCATCGACGAAACGCATCGTTGTTCCAGGTGAAACCAGTCCGAAACGGGCCTCGACACAGACTTGGACCACCGCCAGGAGCACCCGCCGGGCGGCACCACCGACGCTGAGCCCTGGGAGCACCCGATGACCGATGCAACGACCGCCGAGACGCCGGACTACGACACCCTGGTCGCGGAGAACGCGGAGAAGTCCCGGAACGAGATCGCGCACCCGTCCCTGCCGAAGGGCAGCAACATCTACGGCTCGACGAAGGTCTTCCCGGACTACACCGCGACGCCGGACCAGTACTACTTCCAGCTCGTCCATGGCATCGCGCACGAGTCCTCGGTGTCGTTCGTCGCCGTGCTGCAGGCCACGCGCGCGCTCCGCAAGGGCTTCACGAGCGTCCTGTACTTCTACGGCCCCGGTGCGATGAACTGCATCGCGAACCGCGGCTTCCCGACCACGGGGTCCGACGGGTTCCCGGGCGAGAACAACATCAACAACGCCCTCGAGACCTTCCTCGCCGAGGGCGGCACGGTGTTCTGCTGCCGGTTCGGCCTGGCGCTGCACGGCAACCGCGAGGAGGACCTCATCGCGGGCGTGACCCCGTGCCACCCTCTCGACGTCCAGGACGCCGTCATCCACTACGCCCGCAAGGGCGCGATCATCAACAGCACGTACATGGTCTGACCCGTGACGATCACGAACAACGGGGCCGTCGGTCACCGCGTCGCCCTCTCGCTGCTCGGGGTCCGTGTCGCCGCCCCCGTCCACCGAGAGGGCGGCGCCGGACCCTCGGACGACGGCCACGTCCTGTTCGAGGGCCTGCAGGCCGCACTGCCCGTCAACGCCACGAGCCCGTACACCGTCGCCGACGGCAAGCTCCTGCTCGAGGGCGCCGACCTCGGTCTGTCGGTCGAACCGGTCGCACGCCCGCGCTTCTACGACCTGGCGACGGCCGACGGCACCCCGTACGAGCAGATCGCCCGTCTGCATGGTGCCGAGGTCCTCGCGACGACCGTCGTGCAGACCTGCATGCGGTACGACGAGGCGGAACGCTGCCGCTTCTGCTCCATCGAGGAGTCCCTGCGTGCGGGCAGCACGATCGCGGTGAAGACACCGGCGATGCTCGCAGAGGTCGCCGAGGCAGCGGTCCGGCTCGACGGCGTCACGCAGATGGTGATGACGACCGGCACGTCGAAGGGGCGCGACCGCGGCGCCACACACCTGGCGCGGTGCGTCCGCGCGATCAAGGAGCGCGTTCCCGAACTCGGCATCCAGGTGCAGTGCGAGCCGCCGGCCGACCTGTCGACGATCACCGACCTGTACGAGGCGGGTGCGCGGAGCATCGGCATCCACGTCGAGTCGATGGACGACGACGTCCGGCGCCGGTGGACACCCGGCAAGGCCCGGGTCCCGCTCGACGAGTACCGCGCCGCCTGGCGTGAGGCGGTCCGGGTCTTCGGCTGGAACCAGGTCTCGACCTACCTCATCGTCGGCATGGGCGAGGACCCCGACGAGCTGGTCGCGTCCGCCGCGGAGCTCATCGACATGGGCGTCTACCCGTTCATCGTGCCGTTCCGTCCGATCCGCGGGACGCTCGCGGTCGACGTCGACGGCGCGACCACCCCGCCGCGCGACGTCATGCACGACGTCACCCGTCGTGTCTCCGACCTCCTCCTCGCCGCCGGGATGCGCGGCGCCGACCAGGCCGCCGGCTGCGCCGCGTGCGGAGCGTGCTCGGTCCTCAGCACGACGGGGGCCTGACGTGCCGGTCTTCGACGTCCCCGCCCTGACGGGTCCCGCACAGGTCCGACCGGGTCCGACCGCCGACCCCGCCTGGGTGGTCGGCATCGCGGACGGCCGCGAGGTCGCCGAGCACCGCCGGCTGCGTCGCGACGCCTTCGTCGGTGAGCAGGGCCTCTTCGCGGGCACCGACCACGACGACCTCGACGACGACCACCGCACGGTGGTGCTCGTCGCGCGCGCCACCGACGGCAGCGGGACGGTGCTCGGCGGCGTCCGCATCGCGCCCGCCACGATCCGGGACACGGGATGGTGGACCGGCAGCCGGCTCGTCGTCGCGCCGACCGCCCGCAACGCCTCCGGGATCGGGCCCGCCCTGGTGCGAGCGGCCTGCGCCCTCGCGGAACAGCGCGGGGTCCTCCGCTTCGACGCCGTCGTGCAGGAGCACGCGGCCGTGCTGTTCCGACGGATCGGCTGGCAGGTCACCGGCACCGACGTCATCGGCGGTGTGCCGCACCTCCGGATGCGCTGGCCCATCGACCGGTACCAGCGGCTCGTCGACACCACCAAGGCACACCTCGCCGGGCTCTTCGGCGACGACCGGCCGGGCGGCCAGGGGTGGGTCGGCGACGACGGCGCCCCGGTCAGCGGGACCGACGTGGTGGCGGCCTGCGACGCGATCCTGCCGAGCATGGTCGAACGCGACCCCGAGTGGGCCGGGTGGTGCGGCGTCCTCGTCAACGTCAACGACCTCTCCGCCATGGGCGCGACCCCCACGGCACTCCTCGACGCCGTCGCCGGCCGCGACGCGTCCTTCGTCGCCCGGGTCGTCCGCGGACTCCGCCGGGCAGCCGACGCGTGGGGCGTCCCGATCATCGGCGGCCACACCCAGCTCGGCGTCCCCGCGGCGCTGTCGGTCACCGCGCTCGGCCGCACCACCGACCCGGTGCCGGGTGGCGGCGGACGGGCCGGACAGCGTCTGACGCTCACCGCCGACCTGACCGGAGGATGGCGCACCGGACACCGCGGTGCGCAGTGGAACAGCACCGAGGGCCGCGACCGGGCAGCGCTCCGCGACCTCGCCGAGACAGTCGCCCGCGCACGACCCGCGGCGGCGAAGGACGTCAGCATGGCCGGCATCGTCGGGACCGCGGGCATGCTCGCCGAGGCATCCGGCTGCGGTGCGGTCCTCGACGTGGCCGACGTCCCGACCCCGCGGCTCGCCACCACCGCCGACTGGCTCGGCTGCTTCCCCGGGTTCGCCATGCTCACCGCCGACGACCCCGGCGCCGGACGGATGCGCTCGGCCGCCGCCGTCACCGCCGAGTGCGGCGAACTCACCGCCACCCCCGGCGTCCGGCTGCGGTGGCCCGACGGTGAGGAGACCGTCGCGGTCACCGGCTCGGTCACCGGGCTCGGACCCGCCACGGGGACCACCGCGAGCACCGCCCTCGCCGGCTGACCGCGCGCCGCCGATGCGCATCGCCCTGCTCACCTACTCCACGAAGCCCCGCGGCGGGGTGGTCCACACGCTCGCGCTCGCCGAGGCCCTCGCCGCGTCCGGCCACGACGTGACCGTCGGCACGCTCGGCCGAGGCGGGGACGAGGTGTTCTTCCGTGCCGTCGACCGGAGGGTGACCATGCAGGTCGTCCCGTTCCCCGACGCATCCCCCGACGAGACCGTCGGGGAACGCATCGTCCGGTCGATCGAGGCGCTCCGTACCGGACTCGACCTGTCCGGCTTCGACGTCGTCCACGCGCAGGACTGCATCTCGTCGAACGCCTGCGCGGGCGCCGTCCGCACCGTCCACCACCTCGACACGTTCACGACCGCGCAGCTCGTCGCCTGCCACGACCGGGCCGTCCGCGAACCGGCCGCCCTGGTCTGCGTGTCCCGATCGGTCGCCGACGAGGTCACGGCGTCCTACGACCGGTCGGCCACCGTCATCCCGAACGGCGTCGACGCCGCCCGGTTCACCGATGCCGCCGCCGGCACCCCCGCGGCCGTGGCAGCCCGGGCAGCGTGGACCGACCGTCTCGGCCGGTACGTCCTCGCCGTCGGCGGCATCGAACCGCGCAAGGGCACCATCGACCTGCTCCGCGCCTACGACCTCCTCCGGACCCGCGGCCACGACGACGTCACGCTCGTCCTCGCCGGCGGCGAGACCCTGTTCGACTACCGGCCCTACCGCGCCGAGTTCGACGCCGTGGTCCGGGACCGCGGGGTCCCGGTCACGGAACTCGGCGTCGTCGACGACCCGAGCCTCCCGGCCCTGGTCGCCGGCGCAGCCGCCTTCTCCTTCGTCTCCACCAAGGAGGGCTTCGGCCTGGCGGCCATGGAGGCACTCGCCGCCGGCGTCCCGGTCGTCGCGCGGGACCTCCCCGTCCTCCGCGAGGTGTTCGGCGACACCGTCGCCTTCGCCGCGGACATCGACGGCATCGCCGACGCGCTCGAGTCCGCGCTGCGCGACCCGGTCGACCCACTGTCGGGACGAGCGCTCGCATCGAGCTACTCGTGGACCGCCGCCGCAGCCGCGCACGTCGAGCTGTACGGTCGGCTCCTCGACCGCTCCGGCGGTGCACCGATCGGCCGGGTCCGGTCCGACGCGGTCCCCGCCTGATGCGCGTCTCGATCTCGCGGGCCTTCACCGCGCTCGCGGCGGAGGACCCGGACCGGCTCGCCGTCGACGACGGCGTCACCCGGCTGGACCGACGAGCGCTCGAGGAACGGTCGAACCGGTTGGCCTGGCTCCTCCTGGAGGCCGGGGTCACGCCCGACGCGTTCGTGACGGTCATCGGGTCCAACAGCGTGGACACCGTGGTCGCCACCGTCGCGGCGTGGAAGGCCGGTGCGACGCCCCAGCCGCTGTCACCCCGACTGCCGCCGCACGACCGCGACGCCGTGCTGGACCTCGTCCGACCGGCACTGGTCCTGACCGATCAGCCGATGGCGCGGCACCGGTCGATGCCCCTCACCGGCTGTGGTTCCGGGGCCGGGGACGTCGCCGTGCTCCCGGACGCCGCCGCGCGGTCCTGGAAGGCGCCGACCTCCAGCGGGAGCACCGGCACCCCCAAGGTCGTCGTCGCGGCGGCCTCGGCCCACGTCGACCGGGAGGGCCGGGTCGCCGCGTTCGTCCCCCGGCACGCGACGCAGCTCGTCGCCGGTCCGCTGCACCACGCGGCGCCCTTCGTCTACGCGATGCGCGGCCTGATGACCGGGCACGAACTGGTCCTGCTCCCCCGCTTCGACGCCGGAGCCTGGCTGGCGGCCGTCGAGCGGCACCGGGTCACGTGGGGCATGGTCGTGCCGACGATGATGTCGCGCATCACGGCGCTCGGCCCGGACCAGCTGGCGAGCGCCGACGTGTCCTCGCTCGAGTCGGTCCTGCACATCGGGTCCACCTGCCCGCCGCACGTGAAGCGCGCGTGGATCGAGTGGCTCGGCCCCGACCGGGTCGTCGAGGTGTACTCCGGCACCGAGTCGAACGGACTGACGATGATCACCGGCGGGGAGTGGGTCGAGCGGCCGGGCTCCGTCGGGCGGGCGGCCGGCGGCTCCTCCGTCCGCATCCTCCGACCGGACGACACCCTCGCCGGACCGGGCGAGATCGGGCGCATCGAGTTCACCCGACCAGGGCCAGCGACCTACCGGTACCTCGGGCGACCGGAACCTGCCGCCGACGCCTGGCACGGGCTCGGCGACATCGGCCACCTCGACGACGAGGGCTACCTGTACCTGGCCGACCGCGCCGACGACCGCATCGTCTCCGGCGGCGTCGACGTCTGGCCGGCCGCGATCGAGTCCGTGCTCGAGACCCACCCCGCCGTCCGGTCGTGCGTCGTCGTCGGGGTGCCGGACGACGACCTCGGCGAGCGGGTCCGCGCGGTCGTCGACATCGGGGACGGGAACCTCGACGAGACGGACCTGGGCCGGTGGGCCGCCGAGCGCCTGGACCCCGAGCGGCGGCCACGCGAATGGGTCATCGTCCGCGAACCCCTGCGTGACGACACCGGGAAGGTCCGCCGTTCCCGATGGCGCTGAGCTGCGGTCGCCCGGATCAGCCCTGCACGGTCGGCCGCGGCGGGGCGACCGCCGACGCGGCACCCGCGGACCTGGCCAGCAGCCGCTGCCCGAACCCGGTCATGTAGACGCCGTAGGAAAGCGTCGCCGCTGCGGCACCAGCACCGACCCACGACCACGCGAGCGGCCACGCCGTACCGTCGGCGAGCACCGCGACCACGCCGGCGAGCCCCACGAGGGTGGTCCACGTCGCGATCCAGGTGTCGATCGACCGCCGGAAGACCCGCGCCATCGGGTAGAAGTGCAGCCCGACGATGACCGCGATGGTCGGCACGATGAACCGGTCGAGGCCGTTCGCCCCGAGGACCCCGACCGCGATGCCGATGAGCAGCCCCTCCGCGCCGAAGACCACCCCGAACAGCGCACCGTTCGGCTTCCGCGCCTGGTCCGACGTGCTGAGCACCGTGGCCATGCGACGACCGGCGACGAGGAGCCGGACCGCCTGCACGAGGAACACGACCGCCGCGGCCGCGCTGACCACCATGACCACCGTCGCGACCGGCGCCGGCCACCCGGTGAAGGTGTCGCTCGCCCACCAGAGGGAGAAGACGGCCATCAGGAACAGCCCCGACGCGACCCCGGTGGCCAGGGCTCGGGGTGGACGCGTCTCATCGCTCATGGTCGCGATCCTAGGGCCCAGAGGAGCCGGACGGGAGGCTCGTGACGGCGCCGCCACGAGCCTCCAGACCGTCGATCGGTCAGGGACCAGGAACGGTCACCCGGACCGCACTGATGCGCCCGGCGCGCGTCTGCGCGGTGGTCGCCGGGTCGTAGCTGTCGGCGGTGGCCAGGTAGAGGGTGCGCCCGTCGGGGCCACCGAGGGCGCAGTCGATCGCGCAGCGTCCCGGTGCGTCGATGCGGTCGGTGACCTCGCCGCCCTCGACCACCCGGAGGAACTCGCCGGTGTCGACGGAGCACACCCAGACGGCGCCCTCGGCGTCGACCGTGCTGCCGTCCGGCGTGACGCCCTGCGGCAGTGCCGCCCACTCGCGGCGTCCGGTGAGGGAGCCGTCGGCCTCGATGTCGAACGCAGTCAGGCGGCCGCCCCAGGTCTCGCTGACGACCAGGGTGCGGGTGCCCGGCAGGACGCTGGCGCTGTTCGGGAAGACCAGACCGTCGGCGGCCAGGCGGGCCGAGCCGTCGGGTTCGACGACGTAGAGCGGGCCGGGGCGGAGTTCCTCGCCGCCGTACAGGTCGTAGCCGAAGGCTCCGACGTAGGTGCGACCGGTGGCGGCGTCGACGACCAGGTCGTTGATCAGGGACGACTCCATCGGGGACAGGTCGGCGAACACGCTCTGCGATCCGTCGGCCTGCACGGCCACGATCGTGCGGGCCTCCATCGCGCTGACGATCAGGCGGCCGTCCTGCAGCCAGCCGAGGCCCGACGACTGGCCGTCGACCGTCGTCTCGAGGTGTGGTCCTTCGTCGGTTGTCGGGTCGAGCGAGAAGACCTCGCCCGTGTGCATGTCCGAGTACCAGAGCCGGCCGTCGTGCCAGCGGTTGCCCTCGGGGAAGCGGATGCCGGTGACGACGTCGGTCGCGGTGGTGGAGTCCAGGGTGATGTGCACGGTGATCAGCCTGCCAGGCGAGGCCGGGCGGACGTACGGCGGACGACGCTGACGCGGCAGCGGGCAGCGACCGCCGCCGGACAGAGGCTCGGTGGACGCTCAGCGGTCGGAGCGCGCCGTCTCCGTCACGTCGAAGTTCTGGTCGAACACGTCGTCCGGGTCGAACCGCGCCTTCAGCGTGCGGAGCCGCGCGAGTGTCCGCGGTGGGAACGCCTCGGCGACGGCCTCCGCCCGGTGGTCGCTCTCGAAGCTGAGGTACATGCCGTCCATGCGCTCGTGCACCGGCTCCCACGCCCGGTGGAACGCCGGGCCACCGTCCACCGACACTGCCGTGACCGAGAAGTTCTGGTGGCGGTGCGCGTAGGCGGTGGCATCCGGGTCGACGTCGTTGATCGCTCCGCCGACGGACCGGATCTGGACCATCTCCGCACCGCCCGCCAGGAGCAGCACGGCGATCCGTGCGGACAGGTCCCCGTCGAGGTGGACGGCCAGGCCGGTGTGGGCCGCCGCGCGCTGCTGCCCGGTGTGCGGAGCGCCGCTGGTGAGCGGGACCGCGGAGTACGGCACGACCATCGACCGCTGGCCTGCGGTGCCGGGCAGCCGGACGAACCGCTCCAGCTCCGGGACCGCCACACCCAGGTCGTCGCCGGCGTACACCACGGTCGCCTGGGCGAACGGCCTCGGCCCCGCGCCGATGTAGAGGAACGCCGAGACCTCGCTCGCGGCCTCCTCGACGGTCCGTCCCCACGCGACGAGGAACGCCGCGAGGTCGGTGGGCTGGTACGCGACGGTCGCCTGGACGACGTCGGACGTCTCGGCGGCCTCGAAGTCGAAGGACGTGACGACGCCGAAGTTGGCACCGGCGCCGCGGACCGCCCAGAACAGGTCCGGGTCCTCCGTCTCGGAGACGCGGTGGACGCGGCCGTCCGCGGTGACGATCTCCGCCGAGCGGAGACGGTCGATGGTCAGACCGTGCGCGCGACCCATGAGCCCGACGCCCCCGGTGGTGGCGAGTCCGCCGACGCCGACGTCGCCGGAGTCACCGGAGCTGATGGCGAGTCCGAGCGGCGAGAGCTCGTGCGCCACGGCACTCCACCGTGCCCCGGGTCCGATCCGGACGTGCGTGCCGCCGCGGTGCTCGACGGACGCCATCCACCGGAGGTCGATGACGTCACCGCCGTCGTTCGTCGCGATGCTGCTGATCCCGTGGCCGCCGCTCCGGACCGAGAAGGGACGCCCCGAGGACCGGACGATCCCGATGGCCTCTACGACCTCGTCGGTCGACCGCGGCAGGAGCACCGAGCCGGGCTGACCAGTGCGTGAGTAGACGTGTCGCAGGGCTGCGTACCCGCGGTCTGCGGGTCGGGTGATCTCCATGGTCCCGGTTCCTCGGTTCAGCGGAGCCCGGGTCCGGCGATCGGACCCTCGGCTCGGTCGGTGAAGTACTGCAGGGGTGTGTTCGCGAGCTGGCTCGTGCCGGCGACGAGTCCAGCGACGTGGTCGCCGATCTGCGTGGCGTCGATCCAGCGGAGGTCGTCGATGCCGGCCTGCTGGCGTGCGCGGGTGCGGACCACGCCGAGCACGAGCTGCACGACGCGCGGGCCCCGACCACCGAGCTCCGCGGCGAGCGTGAGGGTGAGCGACTTCGTCGCGGCCGCACTGAGCGCCACACCCGCGCTGCCGGGGAACGGGATGTCCGCACTCATCCCGTTGAGCTGCACGAGCACACCACCCGGCGCGGTCACCGGCAGGAACGCCCGGAACAACCGGAACACGCTCGTCAGGTTGCCGTCGAGCAGACGCTGCCACTCGTCGTCGTCGAGGGCGAGCGCGGGCTTCCGCCCCTGGTCACCCCAGGACGCGACGGAGACGACGACCCCGTCGAGGGCACCGAACTCGCCCGCCAGCGACCGGACGTCGTCATCGAGCCCCGGGCTCATCGCGTCGAGGACGCGGGTGTGCAGCGTCCCGGGGAGTCCCTCGTCCACCAGCCGCTCCACGAGCGCCGCGAGTCTGGCGTCGTCCCGTCCAGTCGCGACCACCGTTGCACCGGCCGCGAGCACGGACCGGACCACTCCCTCACCCACTCCCCCGGAACCGCCGAGGACCACGACGGTCCTTCCGGTCAGGTCTGCCGTGCCGGTCGTCCAGGTGTCCGTCGTGCTGGTCATCGTTCCTGCTCCTGTCCCTCCGGGCGAGGGTCGCCCGGGTCATCACCGTCGAGGCGACGGATGTGGTGGTCGAGTGCGCGCAGCGCTGCGTCGAGTCCGGTGAGCTCGGTGTCGTCGAGCGCATCGCCGAACCAGGTGGCTGCTGCGCGCAGGTGCGAACCGACTGCCGCCCGGTGCGCCGCCCGCCCCGTGGCGGTGATCGCGATGGACGAACCGCGTGCGTCCCCGTCCGGGTCTGGTTGCCGCTCCACCAGCGCCCGGCGCTCGAGCCGCCGCAACTGGTGCGCGAGGCGGCTGGAGTCCCAGCCGATCGCTGCGGCGCACGCCGTGGGACGAGCGGTACCGCCCATGTCGACGAGGTGCGCCAGGACCGTGAACTCCGGTTCGGACAGGTCGGCGTCGGACCGGAGGTCCGCACCGACCCGACGCCGGAGCCGTTCGGTCACCACCTGGAGTCGTTGCCAGGTGTCGAGTTGCTGATCACTGAGTCGTTGCTGCACGACGCAGTTCAACTACCTGACGCGTCAGGTATTCCGGGTTGCCGAGAAATCCACGGACGGGAGGCACGGTGCGGGCCCGCCCCGCGCCTCCCGTCCGTCCCGCGGCGGCGCACCGCGGCGAGGGTGTCCCGGTCAGGGCAGGCGCCCGGACGGGCGCGCAGCGCCGTGCGCAGCCACTCGGCGTGATCGACTCCGCAACAGCACCTTGCGGCGTCGCAGGAGGTTCGCGCCCTGCGTGGAGGCAGGTCCGGCCGGAGACACCGACCCGATCCCGTCAACAGGCCGATCGGCCGGAAGCTCCGCCTCCAGGATTCGAACCCAGACCTAACGGCACCAAAGGCCGTCGTGCTGCCATTACACCAAGGCGGAACGCGCACGGAGGCGCGGCAATATCTTCCCACGTCTTGTCGACGTCAGGGGCAACGCGTATGTTTACCACATGTGGAGTATCAGTTGGAGGTGTCGCGCTAACCGGGTGAGAGCGGCCCCACCCCTGTTCGAAGAGATGGTTACGAGCGCCGCTTTCACGTTGCGGACACCCTGGGCACATGAGGGTGTCCGAGTCTCGATTGTTGCAACGGCACTCGTTCTTCTTGGTGTATCCGCGGCGCTGATCCTCGCCATTCTGGTAGGGGCACTCAGTGCTCCGGTCTCCGGCCTACTTCAAAGGTCATTGCTCGCTGGAAGCCCAACCATCCTCAGCGTCTGGGCAATAGGTCAGTGCACTTCGAAATCGATGTACCGCCGGGTGTCCCGGTGCCTCGACTCAATCAGTCGCATCTTGGTCTTTTCTACGTCTTTGTTCGGTGTGTTATGTGCTGGAGTAGGTGCCACGTTCATTGCAGCACTGGGCATTCGTCCGTTGGCTCGATGGCTGCATACGGATACAATGAAGGAGGGGTCCGTCATTGCCTTCGGGATTGCGTTCGCGTACATCGCAGCGCTGTTCCTGATCCAGGGGTTTGCTGCTCGAACCACCCTCGTCGGGACCGGCATCGTGACTCGGGCCCACCGGGCTCTCATACCAGGATATGCGGCGCTCGCGGCGATGGTCGCCTATGCCATAGGCGTCGTTGCCGCTGTTTCACCGCTCGGCGTATCGACTGTCAGCGTCACCGTCACGCTGGTCTTGTTCAGCGTGAGCGCTTTCGGCCGCCTGCTGCATGGAGCGCGACTTCAGATTGCGACCGCCCGCACAGATCTCCTTGAATCTATCGACGCACTTCAGCTCGCTCTCGATCTAGGCGACAGTATTGACGTTCGCACGACAGGTCTCTGTTTGAGCCGAACAGCGTCGGCGAAACGCGCGATGGGAATTCGCCTCCTCTCGGCACCAGCAACGGAAGTCGTCGACGCGCTCATCTCCCATATTGTAGGAGTACCCCTTCCGCACGTGAGACCACTCGATGTGATTGCTCACGGGGAGTTTCGCTCACTCACCGTCTCAGAAGGTCGCTTGATCCTCCAAGAGGGCTGCACCAGAATCAGGACCGATCTCGTTCATTCCTGAGCGACCCGGGCGGCATGGGCCATGATGGACGGATGCCGGACCAGGACGAAGTCGATCGGATCGTCGCTGCCTGGGGGCGGCAGCGGGACGACCTCGACTTCGCGCCGCTACAGGTGCTCTCCCGCGTGGACCGGCTCGCCCGACACCTCGACCGGGCACGACGGGCGGCGTTCGACGCGAGCGGCATGGAGCCGTGGGAGTTCGACGTGCTGTCGGCCCTCCGGCGCGCGGGTGATGCGTTCGAGCTCAGTCCGAAGACCCTGCTGCAGCAGACGATGGTGTCGAGCGGCACGATGACGAACCGGGTGGACCGGCTCACGGCACGCGGGCTCGTGGCACGCCGGACCGACCCGAAGGACGGCCGCGGCATCCTCGTGTCCCTGACCGACGCTGGTCGGACGGCCGTGGACTCGGCGATCGCGGACCTGCTGCAGGCCGAGCGGGACATCCTGACCGTGGTGTCCGGCGGCGAACAGGACCAGCTCGCGGGGCTGCTTCGTCGGCTGATCCTCGGCCTGGGCGACTGACGAGACCCCCCACACACCCGACGCCCTGCGCCACCGCACTTCAACCGATCGGCCGAACGAGCACTGCTCGTTTCAGCCGGCCGGACGATGCCGGGCGAGTCCGCCCGACCGGACGATGGACGAGTGACCAACCCCCGCTCGTTCCTCCGCCGTTACCCGTACGTCGTCGCCCTCGTCGCGGTGCTCGTGCTCGTCCTCGGGGGCCTGACCGTGGCGGTGACCGCGATCAGCACAGCACCCAGCCGGGCATCAGCGGCTGAACAGCGCTGCACCGCGGACGACCTCGCCGACAGGTGGTCCTCCGGCCAGCTGCACCTCGACGCCCGATCGGTCCGGACCGGTGCGACGGTGCTCGCCGTGCGCGGGGACGAACCGACGCAGACCGGCAGCACGATGAAGGTCGTCACGGCCTCGGCAGCGCTGACGGCCCTCGGCGCGGACCACCGCTTCACCACCCGAGTGGTCAGCGGGGCATCCTCCGACGCCGTCGTCCTGGTCGGTGGCGGGGACCCGACCCTCAGCCGACTCCCCTCCGGCAAGGACGGTGTCTACCCGGGCGCCCCGCACCTCGACGACCTCGCACGGCAGGTCCGCGCGGCACACCCGGGGCCGATCCGGCTCGTGCAGGTCGACACCGCCCTGTTCGACGGCCCCGCGTGGCACCCGAGCTGGACGGAGAGCGCCCGGACGAGCGGCAGCGTCTCGAACATCACGGCGCTCATGGTCGACGGCGACCGGGACGACCCGACCGAGGCGTACTCACTCCGGAGCGACACCGCGGTGTCACGGGCGACGACGTCGTTCGCGGCCCTGCTCGGCCCGGACGTTCAGGTCGAGACCGCCTCCGTCGCCGTACCGAAGGCCGCGAGGACGCTCGGGTCCGTGCGCTCGGCCACCGTGTCGGAGCTCGTCGGGACGCTGCTCACCCACTCGGACGACACGCTCGCTGAGGTCCTGGCCCGCCACGTCGCCGTCGCCGAGGGCACCGGTCGCTCGTTCGACGCGATCCAGGCCGGCACGACCGCTGCGCTCCGGCACGCCGGCGTCGTTCCTGACGCAGCTGATGCGGGTCGTCGTGCAGCACCGGGACGGCCTCGCCCCGGTCGACGCCGGTCTCGCGGTCGCGGGGAAGACCGGGACGCTGGCGGAGCAGGGGCGCTTCACCGGTCCCGCGAGTGACGCGCGCGGGCACGTCCGAGGCAAGACCGGCACGCTCGACGACATGTTCGGGCTGACCGGGGTCACGGACGAGGTCGGCGGTGACCGCATCGTCTTCACGGTCTTCGCCGAGGGCACGGGCGACGCCGAGGCCCGCCAGGAGATCGACCGGCTGGCCGCCTCCCTGTGGCGCTGCGGCGGCGACGCCCCGACCCTCCACTGAGCACGCGCACGACCGCCCGAAGACGCGCGAACAGGACCCGCTACACCCCGAGCTGCTCCGCGATCTCGAGCCAGCGTTCCTCGAGCTGCTCGACCTCGGCCTCGAGCGCAGCGAGCTTCGCCTGCAGCTCCCCCAGCCCGGCGTAGTCGGACTGGTCGTGCCCCGCGAAGAGGTCGAGCATGGTCTGCCGGTCAACCCCCAACCGGGCGATCCTGCGGTCGAGCGCCGACATCTCCTTCTCCACGGTCCGTCGCTCCGACCCCGACAGCCCGGACGCAGCAGCGGACCCACCGGACCCGGCCCCGTGCCCTGCACCCGACCCCGAGGCGGTGGTGCCGGACCCCGACCCGGCCGTGTCGGGCCTCCCGGCCGTGGCGGCGGCAGCCGCAGACGCGGTCCCGCCACCCGTGCCGGCGGCCCGAAGACGCATGTACTCGTCGACGCCGCCCGGCAGGTGCCGGAGGTGCCCGCCGAGGACGGCGTACTGCTGGTCGGTGACGCGCTCCAGCAGGTACCGGTCGTGCGAGACGACGAGCAGGGTGCCGGGCCAGGTGTCGAGGAGGTCCTCCATCGCGGCGAGCATGTCCGTGTCGAGGTCGTTCGTCGGCTCGTCGAGGATGAGCAGGTTCGGCTCGTCGAGCAGGATGAGCATGAGCTGCAGACGGCGCTTCTGCCCACCGGACAGGTCCTTGACCGGGGTGGAGAGCTGCTCGGCCGTGAAGCCCAGTCGCTCCAGGAGCTGCGACGGGGTCATCTCCTTGCCGTCGGCGACGTAGCTGGTCTTCTTGCGGGCGACGACCTCGCGGACGCGGTCGTTCGCGAACTGCGCCAGGTCCGCGAGCTGCTGGTCGAGCACCGCGACCTGCACGGTCTTGCCCGTCTTCACCCGGCCTGCGGTCGGCTGGAGGCGCCCCGCGATGAGCGCGAGGAGCGTCGACTTCCCCGCGCCGTTCGGCCCGAGGATCCCGGTGCGCTCACCCGGCGCGATCCGCCACTCGATGCTGCGGATGGTCGGTTCGTCGGCGCCCGGGAAGGTCAGCCCGACGTCGAGCAGGTCCACGACGTCCTTGCCGAGGCGCGCCGTCGCGGTCTTCGCCAACGCGACGCCGTCGCGGATCGGCGGGACGTCGTCGATCAGGGCGTTCGCCGCGTCGATGCGGAACTTCGGCTTGCTCGTGCGGGCCGGCGCACCGCGGCGGAGCCACGCGAGCTCCTTGCGCGCCAGGTTCTGCCGACGCTGCTCGCTCGAGGCCGCCTGCCGGTCACGCTCGACGCGCTGCAGGATGTATGCCGCGTAGCCGCCCTCGAAGGGCTCGACGATGCCGTCGTGGACCTCCCACGTGTCGGTCGACACCGCGTCGAGGAACCACCGGTCGTGCGTCACGACGACGAGGCCGCCCTGGTTCGCCGGCCAGCGCCGGTTGATGTGCTCGGCGAGCCACTGGATGCCCTCGACGTCCAAGTGGTTGGTCGGTTCGTCGAGGAACAGCACGTCCCAGTCGCCGACCAGCAGCCGCGCGAGCGCCACCCGTCGACGCTGTCCGCCCGACAGGTCGTCGACGGTGACGTCCCACGGGATGTCCGACACGAGTCCGCCGATGACGTCGCGGATCTTCGGGTCGCCCGCCCACTCGTGCTCCGCGCGGTCGCCGACGACCACGCTGCCGACGGTCTCGCCCGAGGGCAGCTCGTCGCGCTGGTCGAGCGACCCCACGGTCACCCCGCGACGGTGCGTCACACGGCCGGTGTCCGGGTCGAGGCGCTTCGACAGCAGGCTCAGGAGCGTCGACTTGCCGTCGCCGTTCCGGCCGACCACGCCGATGCGGTCACCCTCGTCGATGCCGATGGTGACGCTGTCGAAGACGGTACGGGTGGGGAACTCGAGATGCAGGTTCTCGGCGCCGAGGAGATGTGCCACCCGTCAAGGGTAGGTGGTGCGGGAGGCGGGGTCGGCGCGGGGTCCTGCTCCGGCTCCGGCTCCGGCTCCGGCTGGTGCGAGGTTGCCCACACCGTGCGAGGTCATGCCGCCGCACGGCGCGACCAACCTCGCACCGGCTCGAGCAGCGCGCACCGTGCGACCCGCACGTGGTCCCGACGGGCAGCCGGGAGGCTCGGCTCAGCTCCCCGACGCCGGCTCGCCCCCGTCAGACGGGTGCGCTGCGAGGAAGGCGCGCCAGCGTCGGCGTTGCACGGCCATCCCGACCAGTGCCACCGCCCACACAGCAGCGAGGACGAGGAACACGGCCGCGAGCCAGGTTCCCCAGTGTGTCGTTGCCTGACCGATCGCCAGCGGCAGCTGACCGCCGACGAGCCACACTGCCCAGACGGCCTGGTGCAGCCGGGTCATCGCGAGCCGCCGGAGTGTCCGCGTCCGGGTCGGATCCACCGACACACGCCCGAGGAGACCTCGCTCGATTCCACGACGCTCTGAGCGTGACAGGCCTTCGGTCGGTTCCTTCCAGGCCCACGGGATGCCGCCACCTCGGACCACCAGGACGATGCCGATGGCCCAGACCACGATCGCGATGCCGAACGCGGTGATCCCGACGGCGCTCTGGAGGTCGGACTGCGACGAGGCCGAGGACCGGTCGTGGTCGTTCGGAGCGACGATGATCGCCACCGTCAATCCGGCGAACAGGGCGAGGACCGCGAGACCGATGGCGCCCGCGACACGGTTTCGGCGGCGCTTGGACTGACGAATTCGGTCGTCATCGACGAGGTTGCCGTCGAGGCGGCGGTCGATCGCGTCCCACTGCTCGTCGGTGACGACGTCGGTGGCGTAGGTGCTCTCGGGGGTCATGAGCAGGTCAGAGCGACGAGGCGGTGTCGCCCTCGCCCGCGGCTTCCTTCGCGCGCTTGAGCCGGGCCTTGGCCTCCCAGAACTCGATCTCGCGGTCGAGTTCGGCGAGTTCCTGCTCCGTCGTGGTCACGCGGCGGTCGCCGTGCGCTGCCCGAGCGTGGCCGAGGGTGGGGTGCCGGTCCTCGTGGCGGTTCGGCTCGATGTACCGGCCGTGGTTGCGGGGACCGGGAGCCCAGTCGTGCCCAATCGCGAACCACACGACGCTGCCGACGACGGGCACCAGGATCACGAGGATCACCCACGCGATCTTCGGCAGCCCGCGGATCTGGTCGTCCGTCTTCGTGAGGATGTCGATCAGTGCGAACACCAACAGGACGATGGTGACCCCGGACAACAGCACGCTCATGACGTCGAATCCTATGGATCAGCGGTGAACGGCGCCACGCTCCCCTTCGCGGGGTGCGGTTCCCCGCGGCGAGCCCTGCGGTCTTCTCAGGAACGCAGGCCCCGGCGGCAGAGGTAGCGCTCGGCGAGCCGGAGATCCCGCCATGCCACCAGCAGCAGCACGAACCACAGGACCGTCACCCCGGCCCAGATCGGCCAGATGCCGCCCATGCCGACCGTGCTGCTCGCGAACGCCATGGTGGCCCCGGCCTGGAACCGGACGTCTCGTCCCTCGGCTCGCAGGATCGCGACCGCGTCGACCACCGTCGCGCGGTCGTCAGGCGCATCGGCGCGGCCGTTGACGGCTCGGTGGACGGCCTGCCGCTCGCGTGGTGTGAGCGGCGCCATGACGACGTCGGCATCGACGGGGGCAGCACGGTTGCTCCGTCGAAGGGCCAGGACATGGAAGAGCCGAACGGCGACGATCACCAAGGCGAGGACCAGGAAGACGACGGCGGTCAGCATCCGAGCGACAGAGGGAACCGGCAGAGCGAGCATCACCCCGACCAGCCCGAGCACGGCCGTCGTGGCCAGGACCACGGCGCCCGCTCCTCGGAGTCCATCCCGGCCGAGCGGGAGCGCCAGGACCTGGTCCGCGAGGCTCGCCGCTGCAGCCCAGCGCACGCTCGCGGCGTCGACGGCGTCGGTGTTCGTCTGTCCGCCGGGAACCCCGTGTTCCGAGGTCGCTCCGCGTTCCACGGTCGCTTCGTGTTCGGCGGTCACAGCGACGCGACCCACTCGTCCGAGCCGTCGGCGAACCGCTGGTGCTTCCAGATCGGGGTGCGCTCCTTCACCAGGTCGATGAGCGCGGCGCAGGCGGTGAAGGCATCCGCCCGGTGTGACGACGACACGGCGGCGGCGAGTGCGACGTCCCCGACGACGAGCGCCCCCACCCGGTGCAGGACCGCGACACGCACCCCGGGGTGGTCGGCGGCGATCGTCCGGGCGACCTCGGCGATGACGCTGCCAGCGCTCGGGTGCTGTTCGTAGTCGAGCGCGGTGACGCCCTTGCCGCCGTCGTGGTCGCGCACCACGCCCGCGAAGGTCACGACGGCGCCGTCCTTGTCCGTGGCGACGACCGCGGCGACCTCGTCCACGGAGATCACTCGATCGACGACGTCAGCGACGACCACCCGGTCGGCAGCACCATCGCCCGCGGTCATGACGTACTCCGGGGCGCGTGACCCTCGCCGTGCAGCTGGGCGAGCAGGTGGTCGAGGAGTCCGTCGAGCACGTCGAGCCCGTCCGACACCCCACCGCGAGACCCCGGCAGCGTGATGACGAACGCGCCGCCAGCGATGCCGGCCACCCCGCGGCTGAGCAGTGCGGTGGGCCCGGCGCCGGCGAGACCCCGACGACGGATCTCCTCGACGATCCCGGGGAGCTGCAGGTCGAGCAGGGGCGCGACGGCCTCGGGGGTGCGGTCGGTGGGCGTGACACCGGTGCCACCCGTGGTGATGACCACGCGGGCCTCGGCGAGGAGCTCGCTCGTGACGGTCTCGGCGACGGGTCCGCCGTCGGCGACGATCACCGGCTCGGGGACCGCGAAGTCGTGGTCGCGGAGCCACGCCGCGATGACGGGACCGGTGCGGTCGAGGGCGGGGTCGGCCGCCGCCTGGGTGGACACGACGACGACCGCGGCTCGGCCTCTGCTGAGCAGGTTCATCGTGCGCTCCAGTCCCCGGACCGGCCGCCGTGCTTCTCGAGCACGCGGACGTCCGTGATCGTGGCGGTGCGGTCGACCGCCTTGACCATGTCGTACACCGTGAGGGCGCCGACGCTCGCGCCCGTGAGGGCCTCCATCTCGACGCCGGTCCGCGACGTGGTGCGGACGGAGACCTCGACGACCACGCGGTCACCGGCGCCGGTGATGTCGACCTGGACGCCGGCGATGGGCAGCGGATGGCACAGCGGGATGAGGTCGGAGGTCTTCTTCACCGCCATGATCGCCGCGATGCGAGCCGTGCCGATCACCTCGCCCTTGGGCAACGAGCCGTCGAGGATGCGCTCGACGACGTCCGGACGGGTGACGAGCGTCGCGGTGGCCGTCGCCGAGCGGTCGGTGACGTCCTTCTCGGAGACGTCGACCATGTGCGCGCTGCCGTCCGCACGGACGTGGGACAGGTCGTCGGACGCCGTCCTGGAGGCGGTGGTGTCGTCGGTCATCGGAGGCTCCAGACGGTCAGGGGGTCGCCGGGTTCGACGGCTGCGGTGCCGACGGGCACGTGCACCAGGTGGGTGGCGTCGGCGTAGTGAGCGAGGAGGTGCGAGGACGGACCGCCGACGAAGTGCACGTGGCCGTCCTGGACGCGGCCGCGACGGACCTGGTGCTTGCCCTCGGGTGACACGGAGGCCGATGCCGCCGGCAGCACCTGCGTCGTGCGCGACTCGGGCATCCGGGCGGCGCGGGCGAGCAGCGGGCGGAGGAAGACCTCGAAGGAGACGAGCGCCGACACCGGGTTGCCCGGGAAGGACACGACCGGCACGGGACGCCCCGCGATCGACACGGTGCCCGATGCCTGCGGACCACCCGGCTGCATCGCGACGGGGGTGACCGCGAGCCCGCGGGGCTCGAGTGCCTGACGCACGACCTCGTACGCCCCGGCACTGATCCCGCCGGTCGTGACCACGAGGTCGGCCCACTCCCCCACGGCGGCGTCGAGTGCGGCGAGGAAGCGGGGTTCGTCGTCGGGCACCCGCGCGATCCGGGACTCGACCCCGACCTCGGCGAGCGCCGCACGCAGCGCGATGCCGTTGGCGTCGTTGATCGCGGAACCGGCGTCAGCAGCATCTGAGAGTCCGGACAACTCGGAGCCGGTCGACACGACGAGCACCCGCGGCCGTCGGACCAGCTCGATCCGCGCGACGCCGGCAGCGGCGAGCGCTCCGAGCACGGCGGGTGTCAACGCTGCCCCTGCGGCGACGACCGGTGCCCCGAGCGCCAGGTCGGACCCGGTCGTGCGTACGAAGGTCCCCGGAGCAAGATGGGCCGGTACCTCCACCGTGGTCAGGGACAGTGCGGCGGGGAACGCCCCCGGCCCGGTGGCCTCGACCGGGAACACGGCGTCCGCACCGTCGGGGATGCGCGCGCCGGTCATGATCGGTGCCGCGGTGCCAGGGTCCAGCGGCGCCGGGAGGACGCCTGCCGGGATCGGCTCCACGACGCGCAGCGTCGAGCCGGCATCCGCGGACCGGACCGCGAAGCCGTCCATCTGGCTGTTGTCGAACGGCGGGAGCGGCATCGGCGAGCCGACGGCCCGTCCGAGCACGCGGTACCCGTGTCCGGCGCCGGTGTCGGCAGCGAGGTCGTCGACGAGCAGGGCCTCCAGGCTGTCGTCCCCGACCACGTCCGCCAACGTGCGCAGCGCGGGTGCGACGAGGGCTTCCAGCTCACGCTGGTGCTGACCGATCGTTCGCACGGCTGCCTCCGAAGGACTCGATGCAGCCCATGCGGGCCGCCTGTCAGTAGCGTAACCAGCGCGCTCGGCGCACCCCTGACGATCCGGAGGACCTGTGGAGAACGACCTGACCGCGAACATCGGTGTGATCGGAGGCTCTGGCCTCTACGAGCTCTTCGCACCGGGCACCGCCGACGAGATCGACGTCCCGACGCCGTTCGGGGCGACCTCGTCCCCGATCACGGTCGGCACGATGGCGGGGAAGCGCGTCGCCTTCCTGACCCGGCACGGGCGGGAGCACTCGGTCGCGCCGCACCGCATCAACCACCGCGCGAACATCTGGGCGCTCCGCTCCCTCGGCGTCCGCGCGATCGTGTCGTCGAGCGCCGTCGGTGGTCTGCACCCCGACTACGCGCCGGGCACGTTCGTCGTGACGGACCAGCTCATCGACCGCACGTGGGGTCGCTCGGACACATTCTTCGAGGACGCCGTGCAGCACCTCTCCTTCGCCGACCCCTTCGACCCGGTGCTCCGCCGTGCCGCGGTCGACGCGGTCGCGGGGCTCGACGTCCCGTTCCGCCCGACCGGCACGTGCGTGGTCATCCAGGGCCCGCGCTTCTCGACCCGCGCGGAGTCGGTCTGGCTGCGCGAGGCCGGCGGTCACACGATCAACATGACGATGACGCCCGAGGTGCCGCTCGCCGCGGAGCTCGGCATCGGGACCGTCAACCTGTCGTTCGTCACCGACGCCGACGCGGGCCTGGCGCCGACGGAGGACGAGGCCGCAGCCGCCACGGAGGCACCGGTCTCGCACGCGATGGTGATGGAGCGGCTCGCCCGTGCGAACGAGGTCATCGTGCGCGCCATCGGGTCGATCGTCGCCGCGGTCCCCGACGACTACGCACCGCGCGAGCTCGTCCCCGCAGCGGCGAGCGCGACCATCATGGCGGTCAGCGCGTGAGCCGCCTGCTCGTGACGGGCGGTGCGGGCTTCATCGGCTCCGCCATCGTCCGGCGTGCGGTCGCCGACGGGCACGAGGTGCGCGTGCTCGACTCCCTCCGCACCGACGTGCACGGCGGCGTCGACGGTGGTGTCGCTGCGGTCGCGGCCGAGCACCAGGCGCGCGGCGTCGAGTTCATCCAGGGCGACGTGCGCGACCGGGTGGCGCTCGACGCGGCCCTCGACGGCATCGAGGTCGTCTGCCACCAGGCCGCGAAGGTGGGGCTGGGCGTCGACTTCCAGGACGCGCCCGACTACGTCTCGAGCAACGACGCCGGCACCGCCTGTGTCCTAGCAGGGATGGACCGGCTCCACATCGGCCGACTGGTCGTCGCGAGCTCGATGGTCGTCTACGGCGAGGGTGCCTACGCCACCTCGACCGGTTCACCGATGCGACCGCCGGCCCGCCGCCGCGAGGACCTCGACGCCGGGCGCTTCGACCCGATCGGTCCGGATGGGCAGCCGCTCGTCCCCGGGCTCATCGACGAGTCCGCCGCGCTCGACCCGCGGAACGTCTACGCGCAGACGAAGGTCGCGCAGGAGCACCTGGCCTCGTCGTGGGCGCGGGCGACCGGCGGCCGGGCGATCGCGCTCCGCTACCACAACGTCTACGGACCGGGCATGCCCGCGAACACGCCCTACGCGGGCGTCGCCTCGCTCTTCCGCAGCGCGATCGCCCGGGGCGAGGCACCCCGCGTCTTCGAGGACGGCGCCCAGCGTCGCGACTTCGTGCACGTGGACGACGTCGCCGGGGCGAACCTGGCCTCCATCGGCGCGACCGAGACCATGCCTGCCGACTCCTTCCGGGCGTACAACGTCGGGTCGGGCACGGTGCACACCATCGGCGACATGGCCGCGGCGATCGCCGGGACCGCGGGGTTCGAACCCGTCGTGACCGGGGAGTACCGGCTCGGCGACGTCCGACACGTCACGGCGTCGTCGGCGCGGATCGCGAACGAGCTCGGGTGGCGGGCGCAGGTGGACTTCGAGCGGGGGATGCAGGAGTTCGCGGACGCTCCGCTCCGGGCGGCGGTGGGCTGACGCGGCCCGGGTCGGGCCGGCGGCCGCCGCGCCGACCGGTCCGCCGCGCCGACCGGTCCGCCGCGCCGACCGGTCACGACACCCCGTGTGCTGCTCGCCGATCGGCCACGAACGGTCGGTCAGCGGACGCACGAGCGACGGTTCGTGACCGCTCGGCGGACCTGAGCGGGGCGTCGCGACCACTCGGCGACCACTCGCGGACCACGCGCGAACCACCCCGCCGCTTTGCGCGTCCCCCGGAGACGGGGTGGGGTAGACCGGGCATTCGCAGCCACTCTCCGGTTGCCTGGTGTGCATGGCAACGTCGACCAACCGAAACAGCTCCGCGCACCGAATGGTGGACATGAAGGTCGACGTCATCCTCCCCTGTCTCGACGAGGCCGACGCCCTGCCGTCGGTCATCGGCCGCCTGCCCGACGGATATCGTGCGATCGTCGTCGACAACGGGTCGACCGATGGTTCCGCTGACATCGCCCGTGCGCTAGGGGCGACCGTCGTCACCGAGTCCCGCCGCGGCTTCGGCTCGGCCTGTGCCGCCGGCGTCGCTGCCGCCACCGCCGACTTCGTCGCCTTCTGCGACGCCGACGCCTCGATGGACCCCGCCGAGCTCCCGCCACTCGTCGACCGCGTCGCCTCCGGCCGCGTCGACCTGGCACTCGGCCGCCGCGTCCCGACCACCCGCGGCGCCTGGGCCCCCCACGCACGCTTCGCCAACCGCGTCCTCGCTGTCCTGATGCGCCGGGCGACCGGCTACCGCCTCCGCGACCTCGGCCCGATGCGCGTCATGCGCCGCGAGGACCTCGTCGCACTCGACCTGCAGGACCGCCGCAGCGGCTACCCGCTCGAGATGGTCCTGGCCGCACACGCCGCTGGCTGGCTCGTCGACGAGTCCGACATCGGGTACGCCCAGCGCGTCGGGGACAGCAAGGTCACCGGCACGCTCCGCGGCACGATCAACGCGGTGAAGGACATGACGCGCCTGCTCCGCAAGTACCGCCAGGAGGCCCGGACCGCCACCGTCACGCCTGCCCGCCTCCGGCAGCCGGCCGGCTCCACGGCCCCCACCACCGACCGCACGCCGGCTGCCGAGGTCCGCTCGTGACCGCCGCCGACTCCCCCGCCACCACGACACCCGTCCCGCTGACCGTCGTCGTCATCGCGAAGGAGTGCCTGCCCGGCAAGGTGAAGACCCGCCTGACCCCGGCGCTCTCCCCCGAGGCCGCCGCCCGGGTCGCCGCCGCCAGCCTCGACGACACGCTCAGGACGGTCGCCGCCCTGCCCGTCGAGCGGCGTGTGCTGTTCTTCGACGGCACCGTGGTCCCCGACGCGGCCGCGGGCTTCGACGTGCTCCCCCAGCCCGGCGGTGGGCTCGACGAGCGCCTCGGCTTCCTCTTCGACACGATGACCGGCCCGACCCTCCTCGTCGGCATGGACACCCCGCAGCTCTCCGCTGCCGACCTCGCCCCGGTGCTCGACGCCCCCGAGCGCGACGCCTGGTTCGGCCCGGCGGAGGACGGCGGCTTCTGGTCCCTGTCCCTCGGACAGCCCGACGGCGCGCTCCTCCGTGGCGTGCCGATGTCTCAGGACGACACCGGTGCCGTCCAGCTCGCACGCCTCACCGACGCCGGTCTCGACGTCGGCACCCTCACCACCCTGCTCGACGTGGACACGGTCCCGGACGCCCAGCGCGTCGCCGACCTCGCTCCCACGTCCGCGTTCGCCACGGCCCTGCACGCCGAACCGGTGGACGCCTCCGTCACGACTGGAGCCCTCCGATGAGCGACATCACCCAGACCGCAGTCACGTTCGGCACCGGCGGCGATGAGCCCTACGCCCGTGCGCTCCGCACCGACGGCCGCCTCCGACTCACCGACCTCGGTCGTCCGGACGCCGACGTGACCATGGACGTCGGCCGCTGGAACGCCGCGGCAGACCAGGTCGACCGCTCCCTGCTCGAGGACGTCGACGGCCCCGTGATCGACATCGGCTGCGGCCCGGGACGGATGCTCGTCGCCGCGAAGGCGCTCGGGATCCCGTCGCTCGGCGTGGACGTCTCCGCCGACGCCGTGGCGATCGCGACCCGCTCCGGCGGACGTGCCGTGCAGGGCTCGGTGTTCGACACCGTGCCGGACGAGGGCCGCTGGGACACCGCGCTCGTCCTCGACGGCAACATCGGCATCGGCGGGGACCCCGCCGCGCTGCTCGCCCGCTGTCGGGACATCGTCCGTGTCGGCGGCCGCGTGGTCGTCGAGACGCACACCGACCGCACCGCCGACCGGACTTACCAGGCACGCGTCGTCGACACCGACGGCCACGCCAGCGCCGAGTTCCCGTGGGCCGAGGTCGGCCTCGACGCCCTGCGTCGGCACGCGGCCGACGTCGGGCTGACCGCGCGGTCGAGCTGGACCGCCGCTGGCCGGAGCTTCTGCGAGCTCGTGGCCTGACCCTCCGCCCAGCGCGTTGTTTTGCACAGTGCAAGACAACGCGGTACGGTGGTGGTTCCAGTCGACGACGTCGGAGTCGTCGCACTGATGGCTCCTCGCGCGTCGCACCACCCGAGGAGACCCCATGACGCAGCACACCTCCCCGCTCGGCGGCTCGTACGTGTCCAGCACCGAGCAGCGTGACGAGCGGGGCACCTTCGCGGGCTCACGCTCGATCGACACCGTCGGCACCTACACGGGCGTCCCGGTCACCGGCCGCCTCGGACGCTTCGTCGACGTGCAGTCCGTCCGCCCGGGCACCACCACGGCCGCGAACCGCACCGTCACCGGCTCGTTCCGCACCGCGACCGGGTCGTTCCGCACCGCCTGAGCCGGCGTCCCTGAGCGTGTCCACGCGGACGATGCCAGGATGGGGCCATGAACGACCGCGCCGGCACCCCCGCGACCGCAGACGACCTCGTCGACCTCGACGAACTCGTCTCCGCTTACTACAACCGTGTGCCGGACGTGTCCGTGCCCGAGCAGAAGGTGGTGTTCGGCACGTCCGGGCACCGCGGGTCCTCGCTCGACACCGCGTTCAACGACACCCACATCGCCGCCATCACCCAGGCGATCGTGGAGTACCGGCGCTCCCAGGGCACCGACGGCCCGCTCTTCATCGGCCGTGACACCCACGCGCTCTCCGGGCCCGCCGAGCGCACGGCACTCGAGGTCCTCGCCGCGAACGACGTGCACGTGCTCGCCGACAGCGACAACGGCTACGTCCCGACCCCCGCGCTGAGCCACGCGATCATCCGGTACAACCGCGCGGGGAACACCGACACGGCCGACGGCATCGTGATCACGCCGAGCCACAACCCGCCCCGCGACGGCGGCTTCAAGTACAACCCCCCGCACGGCGGCCCGGCGGACAGCGACGCCACCTCGTGGATCGCGAACCGCGCCAACGCGATCATCGAGGGCGGCAACGCCGAGGTGCAGCGGAGCGAGCACGCGACGCCCGACCGCTACCACTTCCTGCACACCTACGTCGCCGACCTCGAGAACATCATCGACATCGAGGCCATCAAGCGCGCCGGCGTGAAGATCGGCGCCGACCCGCTCGGTGGCGCCTCGCTGCCGTACTGGAACGCGATCCGCGACCACTACGGCCTCGACCTCACCGTGGTGAACCCAGACGTCGACCCGACCTGGTCCTTCATGACGCTCGACTGGGACGGCAAGATCCGGATGGACCCGTCGAGCCCCTCGGCGATGGCGTCCGTGCTCGCCCACAAGGACGAGTTCGACGTGCTCACCGGCAACGACGCCGACTCCGACCGCCACGGCATCGTCACGCCCGACGGTGGCCTGATGAACCCGAACCACTACCTCGCCGTGGCGATCGAGTACCTCTACGCGCACCGCCCCCAGTGGCGCGACGACGCCGCCATCGGTAAGACCCTCGTGTCCTCGAGCATCATCGACCGCGTCGCCGAGTCCCTGGGCCGCCGTCTGTGGGAGGTCCCGGTCGGCTTCAAGTGGTTCGTGCCCGGCCTGATCGACGGCTCCGTGGCCTTCGGTGGCGAAGAGTCCGCCGGCGCCTCGTTCCTCCGCACCGACGGCACCGCGTGGACCACCGACAAGGACGGCATCATCCTGGCGCTCCTGGCGTCGGAGATCGTCGCGGTCACCGGCAAGACCCCGTCGCAGCTCTACACCGAGCTCACCGAGCGCTTCGGCGCCCCCGTCTACCAGCGCGTCGACGCCGCGGCCTCGAAGGAGCAGAAGGCACGCCTGTCGAAGCTCGACGGCGACGCGATCACCGCTGAGACCCTGGCCGGCGACCCGATCACCGCGAAGCTGTCGAAGGCCCCCGGCAACGACGCGGCCGTCGGCGGCGTCAAGGTCGTCACGGACAAGGCGTGGTTCGCCGCCCGCCCGTCCGGCACCGAGGACGTCTACAAGATCTACGCCGAGAGCTTCGTGTCCCAGGAGCACCTCGAGCAGGTCCAGCGCGAGGCCAAGGAGATCGTGGACGCCGCCCTCGGCGCCTAGCAGTCCCCGGTCGGCGGCGGAGGGTCAGTCCTCCGCCGCCACCATCGCCAGCTCGCAGAACATCGCGTCCGCCCACGAGAACCACGGCCGCGAGAACTGCGTCGGGTCGTCGACGTCGAACGACTCGTGCATGTCCCCGGTGCCGGCGTCCGTCGCGACGAGCACGTCGAGGAGCTCGCGGCGCCGCGAGGCCGACCCCGACACCAGGCCCTCCACGGCGAGCGCGATCGGCCACACCCGATCCGGCAGCGTGTGCGGACTGCCCACCCCGGCGGCCACGGAGCCCGAGAACCAGAACGGGTTCGCCGCAGTGAGCACGAACGACCGGGTCGCCGCCCACACCGTGTTGTCGATCACCGACGGCGCGGACAGGGGCAACGACAGCAGCGACGGCGTGTTCGCGTCGTCCATCAGCAGCACCCCGCCGAGGCCGTCGACCTCGTACGCGTAGACGTCCGTGCCGTCGGGCCCGGGGACGACGCCGTGCCGTGCGACCCCCGCCGTGATCTCCGTCCGGAGCACGTCTGCCGCGTCTGCCAGAGCGCCGTCGGACCAGACCGCCCGCGCCAGTTCGGCGACGGCCAGCAGCGCCTGGGCCGCGAACAGGTTGGCCGGGACGTTGTAGCCGTACGTGCAGGCGTCGTCCGACGGTCGGAAGCCGCACCACGTCATGCCCGTCGGACCGACCGGGGTGCCTCGGCCCTCGCGGGCGAGCGTCTCGGTGGGGATCGCGCCCGCTCGGACGAACCGGTAGGCGGACGCGGCGTGGTCCTGCTCCGCCCGCCACTGCGCCACGATCGTGCGGAACACCCGGTGGGCGCGCTCGTCGAGGACCTCGGTCGTCCCGGTGCTCCGCCACAGCGCGTGGGCGAAGGTCACCGGGTAGGCCAGGCTGTCGACCTCGTACTTCTGCTCCCACACGAGCGGGTCGGCGTTCAGGTCGTCCTGGTCCCAGTGCATCCCGTTCGGCTCCCGGTTGAAGGAGTTGGCGTACGGGTCGTGGTCGACCAGCCGGAACTGCCGCCGCACGACGGACCACAGCAGGTCGGCGAGCGCCGGGCTCTGCCCGACCAGCCGCAGGTACGGCGTCATCTGCGTCGTGGAGTCGCGCAGCCACATCGCGGGGATGTCGCCCGTGATGACGAAGGCGCCCTCGTCGTCGAGCGAGATGGTCTCGCGGAGCGTCCGGGTGAGCGCGCGCTCCACACGGTCGCCGACGTCGGTGCCGATCGCCGTGCGGACGCGGTCGGCGGCGGTGCGGAGCGTGGACAGGATCTCGTCGTCGAGGAGCGTCGTCGTCACCCGACCACCGTACCGACACCGCAGGCGTAGCCTCGGGCGATCAGGCGGGCTCGCGCCGGCGCAGTCCGCTGTGCCGTTCCCGTGTGGATCCCTGCCGATCCACTCAGGAAGCCGCTCATGGACAACTGACTGGTTGCGGCAGATGTAACTTTGCAGACAGCGCAATTTTCTGACCACAGCGCCTCGGTACCGGGAGACCCTGCACATGACCCAGACGGCGACCGCCCCCGCGGGAACCACCACCGCGTCCAACGTCGTGATGAACCACCGACAGATCCTGCTCGTGATCTACGGCCTCATGGCCGGCATGTTCCTCGGTGCGCTCGACCAGACGATCGTCGGCACGGCGATCCGCACGATCGGTGACGACCTGCACGGGCTCGACCAGCAGGCCTGGGTGACCACGGCCTACCTGATCGCCTCGACGATCACGACCCCGATCTACGGCAAGCTCTCCGACATCTTCGGACGACGCCCGCTGTTCCTCACCGCGATCGGCATCTTCATCGCCGGCTCGTTCCTGGCGTCGTTCTCGAGCTCGATGCTCATGCTCGCCGGGTTCCGTGCGCTGCAGGGCCTCGGAGCCGGTGGTCTGATGTCGCTCCCGCTCGCGATCATGGGCGACATGCTCGCTCCCCGCCAGCGCGCGAAGTACCAGGGCTACTTCCTCGCCGTGTTCGGCATCTCGAGCGTCATCGGCCCGCTGGTCGGCGGCCTGTTCGCCGGCGCGAACCAGATCCTCTTCGTGTCGGGCTGGCGCTGGGTCTTCCTGATCAACGTGCCGGTCGGCATCATCGCCCTGTTCATGGTCCTGACGTTCCTGCACCTGCCGAAGTTCGGCGACCGGGGCAAGCCCCGCATCGACTGGTGGGGCGCGACGCTCGTCATCACCACCCTCGTGCCGCTGCTCCTCATCGCGGAGCAGGGCCGCGAGTGGGGCTGGGCCTCCCCCGGCGCCATCGCCTGCTACGCGATCGGTGCCCTCGGCCTGATCGGGTTCATCATCGTCGAGCGCGCCATGGGCGACGACGCGATCCTGCCGCTGAAGCTCTTCGGGTCGCACGTCTTCTCGATGGCCGCGATCCTGTCCGTCCTCGTCGGTTTCGGCATGTTCGGCGCGATGCTGACCATTCCGCTGTACCTGCAGATCGTGAAGGGCGTGACCCCGACCGAGTCCGGCTTCGCGATGCTCCCGATGGTCATCGGTCTCATGATCTCCTCGATCGCGTCCGGCCAGATCGTGTCCCGCACGGGCAAGTACCGGATCTTCCCGGTCACCGGCACCGCGTTCACGGCCGTCGGCTTCACCGTGCTGACCTTCCTCACCGCGGACAGCTCCCTCGTGTTCCTGATGACGGGCATGTTCCTCATCGGGCTCGGCCTCGGTCAGCTCATGCAGACCCTGACCCTCGCCGCCCAGGGCTCGGTCAGCCCCCGGGACATCGGCGTCGCGACGAGCTCCGCGACCTTCTTCCGCCAGATCGGCGGCACGATGGGCACCGCCGTGCTCCTCTCGGTGCTGTTCACGCTCATGCCGACGAACATCACGACGGCGATGCAGAACAAGGCCGACCTCTCGAGCGCGCTCAACGCCGCCCTCACCCCGTCCGTCGCGAACGCGCGGGACAACAAGGGTGTGATGGACAACATCTGGACCAAGATCGTCGACCCGGTCAAGCAGAACGTGCAGAACGGCCTCGACAAGGGGGCCGTCCAGGCCAAGCAGGCCGCCGACGCCGCCGTGACGAAGCAGGTGACCGCCGCCGTCCAGCAGCAGGTCGCCGCGGGGACCGTGCCGGCCGCAGCCGCGCAGTCCGTGATCTCCCAGCAGGTCGCCGCCGCGACGCCCGCCGCCGAGCGCCAGGCCCTGCAGACCGCTGCCAGCCGGGCGAACGCCGAGGTCGGCGACGGTGGCACCCTGCAGATCGACTACGCGAACGCCGCCCAGCGGAAGAACGTCGTCGACGAGGTCACCCCGGCCCTCATCAAGCAGCTGAAGAACGGCGACTCCGCCGCGAACTCGTCCTCGAGCTCCGCGACGAGCGACACCTCGTTCCTCAACGGTGCCGACAAGCGCCTCACGCGGCCGTTCCTGGTCGGCTTCAGCAACTCGACGGTCACGGTGTACCTCGTCGGGCTCGGCGTGGTCCTCATCGCGTTCGTGCTGACGTGGTTCTTCCGGGTGCCGCCGCTGCGCAAGACCTCGGCGCTGCAGGAGCAGGCGGACACCGCCCGCGCCGCATCGTCCGGTGGTGGCCAGAACGGCGACGGTGACCAGGACCGCCTGACCGTCGCCGCACAGCAGGCCGCAGCCGGCACCGGCTCGCTCGTCTCGCCGGACACCGGTTCGATGCACGTGGTCCCGACCTCGCCGGACGTCCCCGCGCAGCCGCGGTCCGCCCGCTCGGTCGACGGCCGTGGTGTCTCGGTGCTGCCCCGGGAGAGCGACACCCGCGCTCCCCTGCCCGACGCCCCCACGCACGGCGCCCACTCCGCCGCCGCACCGGTCGACGAGCCGGCCACCACGACGGGTGCGATCCGGACCCAGCACGCGGCGCACGCCGCCGGGTCCGTGGCCGAGCACCCCGTCAGCGGTGCCGACGCTGCCCAGCCGGGCACGGCCTCCCGTCCGGACGAGGGTGACCACCAGCACGGCCGTCACTCGGCCGAGTAGCCACACCGGGGCACGCCCCTGCACGACGAAGCCGCTGTCGGACGACAGCGGCTTCGTCGTTCCACGTCGACCGACCGCCTGCACCGGGCGTCCGGGATCGCCGCGTAGCCTCGCGCGCATGGCTCTTGACGTCCGCAACGACACCGACCAGCAGCAGTACTCCCTCGTCGAGGACGGCGAGGTCATCGGCTTCGCCGCGTACGAGGCCGACGCCGACGAGATCCGCTTCGTGCACACGGAGGTCGAGCCCGCGCACCGCGGCGGCGGCCACGCGTCGATCCTCGTGCAGCACGCGCTGGACGACGTGCGCTCGGGTTCCTCGCTCCGCGTCGTGCCGCAGTGCAGCTACGTCGCCGCGTGGATCGAGCGCCACCCGGACTACCAGGAGCTCACGACGCGCTGACGGGCGCGCGGGTCCGCCCGCTCAGTACGAGCGGTCGTGCGTCCCGGTGCTGCCGACGTGCCGTCCGGCCGGACGCACCGCCGGGACGCGGATGAGCACGGTGCCGCTGAGCAGGTCGTGGTCGTCGCCGGCAGGCGTCGGGGCCTCCTTCGGGAGGCGCGACTGCCGTTCGTACTCGGCCTGCGTCTCGTGACGGGTCGGCGCGAAGACCTCGTCCATCATCGATGCGATGCCGCCGGATCCCCCGGTGTTGGTGGCCTTGTTCGACAGGTCGATCCACCCCAGGCGATCGGCGATCCACGTCACGAGGACCGCCACGGCCATCGCCCCCAGGAGGATCATCCAGTTCACGGCAGTGACGCTACGTGACCGGATGCCGCACCGGATCAGCCGCGCGGAGGATGTTCGCGATCCGCCATCCCCCGATCGGGCTGACCTGCCGCCTTCCGGCTCACGGCACCCGCTCGAGCCACTCCTTCGTCGCGAACTTCGTCTCGACGAGCTCCCGCGCCTTGGCACGCTCCTCGTCGGTGACCTCGCCGGGCGTCGCGCTGTAGCGCTTCGTGAACGTGGCGATGAGCGAGTCGATGATCTCCGCTCGCGAGAGGCCCGTCTGCGACCGCAGGGGGTCGACGCGCTTGGCAGCGGAGGTGGTCCCCTTGTCGCTCATCTTCTCGCGGCCGATGCGCAGGACCTCGACCATCTTCTCGCCGTCCATGTCGTAGCTCATGGTGGCGTGGTGCAGCAGGGCCCCGGTCCCGAGGCGCTTCTGCGCAGCCCCGCCGATCTTGCCCTTCGCGGAGGTGATGTCGTTGAGCGGCTGGTAGAACGCGTCGATGCCGAGGGCCTTGAGCGCCTCGATCACCCACTCGTCCAGGAACGCGTACGAGTCGGCGAACGTCATGCCCTGCACCAGGGCGGTCGGCACGTACAGCGAGTACGAGATGATCGCGCCGGCGTCCATGAACATCGCGCCGCCACCGGAGATCCGCCGGACGACCTGCACGCCGTACTTCTCGGCGCCGGCGGGGTCGACCTCGTTCTTGAGCGACTGGAAGCTGCCGATGACGACCGCGGGCTGGTCCCACTCCCAGATGCGCAGGGTGGGACCGCGGCGGCCGGCCCCCACCTCCTCCGTCAGGACCTGATCGAGCGCGAGGTGCTCGTTCGGGCTGATCGGGCCCTCGTGGACGACCTGCCAGTCGTAGTCGTTCCAGGTCGAGGCGCGCGACAGGGCACGGCGGACGGCGACCCCGACGGACTCGGGCGTGAAGCCGAGCAGGACGGCGTCGGCGGGCAGCGCCGCGCGGACGGCGGCAGCGACACCGGCGGAGTCGGTCGTGGCGGGCAGGCCGTTCACGGCCGCGTCGATCAGCGGGAGCGCATCGTCCGGTTCGAGGAAGAAGTCCCCCGCCAGACGGAACTCCTGGATGGTGTCGTCGACGACATCCAGGTCGACGACGACGAGCTTGCCACCTGGGACCTTGTACTCACCATGCACGCCGCAAGCCTATTCCTGCGGTCGCCACCACAGCGCGGACTGGAGGCTCGGATCACGGATGCCGACCGGCTTCCGTGATCCGCGCCTCCGGTCCGCCGTTCCTGCTGCTGGTTCCTCCGGTGTCAATCCACCACCCGGTCGAGCCACTCGACCAGGTGACCGATGACCTCGTCCCGGTTCGTCTCGTTGTAGACCTCGTGCCGAGCGCCCTCGTACACCTGGACGGTCACGTCCGACAGGCGTCCGCGCCGCCGGTACGCCTGCGCCAGGCGCTGCACGGACTTCGGCCCGCCGAGGGGGTCGTCGGACCCGACCTGGAGGAGCATCGGGAGGTCGTGCGGGATGCCGCGCCGCGGGACGCCGAGCAGTCGGAGGGTGTCCGCGAGGCCGAACAGCCCGATGACGTCGGCCTCCACCGCGAGCGGGTCGACTCCCATCGCGTCGATGACCGCCCGGTCGCGGGTCAACCACTCGAAGCGGGTGGGCCCGAGTGCCGCGTGCCGCTTGTTGAGGTCGCCGCCGCTCATGGAGCCCGGCATCCGGTACGCGGAG
This sequence comes from Curtobacterium sp. GC_Cur_3, assembly GCF_026544205.1. Taxonomy (GTDB): domain Bacteria; phylum Actinomycetota; class Actinomycetes; order Actinomycetales; family Microbacteriaceae; genus Curtobacterium. The sequence continues at coordinate 35,078 of NZ_JALNUI010000014.1, read as the reverse complement.
CCCGAGAGCACGACGCCCTCGTACGACTCGCTCGAGGTGTTCACGATCCGCTGGGCCATGAGCGACCCCCACGAGTGTCCGAGGAGCACGAGCGGCAGGCCGGGGCTGTCCACACGTGCCACGGTGCTCATCTGTTCGACGGCGGCGATCGCGGCCCGGAGTCCGCCGGGGCCGAGCCGTCCGAGCTTCGAGCGGTCGTCCTCCCACTGGAGGATGCCGGTCCGGCCGTGGCCGCGGTGGTCGTTCGCCACGACGGTGTAGCCCGATCGGACGAGGTCCTGCGCGAGCGGCTCGTACCGCAGGGAGTGCTCGCCGACGCCGTGGGCGAGCTGGACGATGCCCTTCGGCCGACCGGCACGCCAGGTCGAGTAGACGATCTCGACGCCGTGCGCGTCGACGAACGAGGAGTCGCCGCGGGCGGCCGAGAACGTGGGCACGTGAGCATCCTCGCAGATGCTCGAACCTGTTCACCGTCCGTTCACCCGGCCGCGACGGGCCGGGCCTAGCGTCTCGGCCATGGACGTCCTCGTCACCGTCGTACTGGTGATCGTGGTGGCTCTCGTGTTCGACTTCACGAACGGCTTCCACGACACCGCGAACGCCATGGCCACCTCGGTCGCCACGGGAGCCCTCAAGCCCCGCACCGCTGTCATCATCTCCGCCGTCCTCAACCTGGTGGGCGCGTTCCTGTCCACCGAGGTGGCGAAGACCGTCTCGCAGGGCATCATCCGCGAGGGCCAGGACGGCATCCACATCTCCCCCACGATGATCTTCGCCGGGCTCGTCGGCGCCGTGCTCTGGAACCTCGGCACGTGGTACTTCGGCCTGCCGTCGTCGTCCACGCACGCCCTGTTCGGCGGGCTCATCGGCGCCTCGATCATCGGCGCCGGGCTGAACTCGGTCGACTGGGCCACCGTCGTCTCGAAGGTCGTGCTGCCCGCGCTGCTCTCCCCGGTCATCGCCGGGTTGATCGCGCTGGCCGCCACCTACCTGGCGTACACGATCACGAAGAACGCGACCACCCACGGCGCCGCGACCGGCTTCCGGCACGGCCAGACGATCTCGGCCTCGTTGGTGTCGCTCGCGCACGGCACGAACGACGCGCAGAAGACCATGGGCGTCATCACGCTGACCCTCATCGCCGCGAACTACCAGGACTCGGGCACCGGCCCCCAGATCTGGGTGATCCTGGCGTGCGGTCTGGCGATCGCACTCGGCACCTACATGGGCGGCTGGCGCATCATGCAGACCGTCGGCAAGAAGATCTCGGACGTGCAGAGCCCCCAGGGCTTCGCCGCGGAGACCAGCTCGGCCGCCACCATCCTGGTGTCCTCGCACCTCGGCTTCGCGCTCTCCACCACCCACGTCACGAGCGGCTCCGTCATCGGCTCCGGCCTCGGCAAGAAGCTCGCGGACGTGCACTGGGGCGTCGTCGGACGCATCGTCATCGCCTGGGTGATCACGCTCCCGTCGGCTGCGGTGGTCGGCGGTCTGGCGACGTGGCTGGCCTCGACGTCGACGATCGGCCTGGTGATCGTCGCGGTGCTGGCCCTGGCCGGTGGGCTGACCTTCTACACGCTGGCCCGTCGCAAGCCGATCTCGGCGAGTGACGTCAACGAGGGCAGCACGGAGCGCGAGCCCGTGGCTGCCGAGAGCTGAGAGGCACCCTGATGACCATCGACTTCTCCGCGATCGCGACCGTCGCAGGCGTGGGCTTCGTGGCGGCCGTGGGGGTCGTCCTGTTGTACACACTCGGCCTCCGGCTGCTCGGGGTCGGTCAACCGGCCGATGCGGGCGGCGAGCGGACGCAGTACAGCGACGAGACCCCGCGCAGCGGAACGACGCCCCCGATCGCCCTCGCCGGCGCCGGGCTCTGCTTCGCCGTGTGCGTCGCCGCGGTCCTCTACGGCATCTGGATGACGATCCCCCAGTTCCACTGACCACTGGCTCGGGTGACGCCGGTGTCTCGGTTCGAGACACCGGCGTCTGCGCGAGACACCGCCCCAGCGTCGAGACGCCGCCGATTCCGGCGGCGTTTCGTTCGTTCCGAGGCGTTTCGCGCAGACACCCCTGTCTCGCAGCGCCCAACGAGCACGAGGCACCGCGAGACACCCCCGTCTCGCGCAGACACCCCTGTCTCGGCGCCCCAACGCACGCGCACCGCACGCAGACACCCCCGTCTCGCGCAGACACCCCTGTCTCGGCGCCCCACCGCACGCGCACCGCACGCAGACACCCCCGTCTCGCGCAGACACCCCCGTCTCGCCGCACCCACAGCGAGCACACCCTCGCCTGGGATGATCGCCACGTGACCCATCACAGCCTCGAGGCCTCCACCACCACCGCCATCGACGTCTTCACCGCCGAGCGCTCGCCCGTCCTCACGACGACTCCCGGCGACACCGTCACGGTCCACACCCTGAGCGCAGCCGGCTACACCGAACGCCAGCAGGAGCCGGGCGTCGACGTCGCGACGCTCATCGACCCCCGCCGAGGCCACTGCCTGGTCGGCCCGATCGCGGTGGAGGGTGCCCGCCCCGGCCAGGTCCTCGCGGTCCGCTTCGACGACCTCGTACCGGACGACTGGGGCTACACCGGCTCCGGCGGCGTCGACACCGAGCTGAACCGGGCGCTCGGGTTGGCCGACCCGTCCACCCGCGGCCCGCTCCTCTGGGACATCGACGTCGCAGCGGGCGTCGCGCGCAACCAGCTCGGGCTCGGTGTCCGCACGGCGCCGTTCCTCGGGGTAGTCGGCCTGCCGCCTGAGTCCACCGGCGAGCACTCCACGATCCCGCCGCGCCCGGTCGGCGGCGGCAACATCGACTGCCGCGAGCTCGTCGCCGGCGCGACGCTGTACCTGCCCGTGACGGTCCCCGAGGCGCTGCTCTTCGTCGGTGACGGCCACGCGGCCCAGGGCGACGGCGAGGTCTCCGGCACCGCGGTCGAGTGCGGCATGACCACGACGATGACGCTCTCGCTCCTCGACACAGCGCCGGTCGAGGGCATCCACGCCGACACCCCGGCCGGCCGCATCACGTTCGGCTTCGACGCCGACCTCAACGCGGCGACGGCGACCGCGCTGGACCGGATGGTCGACTGGATCGCCGGCACGCACGACATCACCCGCGCCGAGGCACTCGCCATGGCCAGCGTCGCCGTCAGCATGCGGGTCACCCAGGTCGCGAACCGCACCTGGGGCGTGCACGCCCTGCTGCCGCACGACGCGATCCTCGCCTAGCCGGCCACACCGCCGGACTGGAGGCTCGCCTCACGTGATAGACGTCGGGAACGCGAGCCGAGCCTCCAGTCCGGCGCCCGTGGTGCGCGTTCCTTCCCACATCGCCCGCGGTGGGAAGCGGAATCGCGCGTAGGGGGACGGAACTTCCGACCCGCTACGCGCGATTCGACTCGCTACGCGGGATTCGACCCGCTACGCGCGATTCGACCCGCCACGCGGGACGGGGCAGAGCACGCGCGCAAACACCCCGCCCGCACCAACCTCAGTGCGCGGAGTACCCGCCATCGACCAGGTGGTAGCTCCCGCTGATGAACGAGGCCTTATCGCTGAGCAGGAACAGCACCAACGCGGCGACCTCGGCGTCGGTGCCGAGGCGCTTCGCGGCGTGCTCGGCCTCGAGCGCCGACAGGGCCTCGGCCGACAGCGACGCCCGGACCAGGGGCGTGTCGATGAAGCCCGGGCCGACGGCGTTCGTGCGGACGCCCTGCGCCGTGTACTCGAGCGCCGCGACCTTCGTCAGGCCGACGAGCGCGTGCTTCGACGCCACGTAGGCGGCGTTCTGCGCGATGCCGACCGAGCCGAGCACCGACGACATGTTCACGATCGCGCCACCACCGGAGGCGAGCATCGCCGGGATCTCGTAGCGCAGCCCGTAGAAGACGCCGTCGAGGTCCACGCCACGGACACGGTCCCACGCGGCGATGTCGTACTCGCCGATCGGCTGCGGGGCGGCTCCGATGCCAGCGTTGTTCACGGCGAGGTGCAGGCCGCCGTAGGTGTCCACGGCGAACTGCACGGCGCGCTCGTTGTCGGCGGCGACGGCCGAGTTCGCCGTGAACGCGACGGCGGTCCCACCGGCCTCCTCGATCGCCCCGACCACGCGCTCGGCGGCGTCCTGCTTGATGTCGGTGACGACGACCCGCGCGCCCGCCGCGGCGAGCTCCTTCGCGATGGCCTCGCCGATGCCGCTGCCGCCACCGGTGACGATGGCGACCTTGCCCTCGAACTCGGACATGACCTGCTCCAATCCTCGGCAACACCTGTTGCCTATACATCGCACGATACACCTGCGATGCGCACCACGGACCAACCAGTTCGTTCACTGAACTAATGAGTTAGGCTGACGACGTGACCCACCTGAGCACCGACTTCCGCGTGGCCGTGAACCGGCTGTCCCGGACACTGCGTGCGCAGAAGGCCGACAGCACGATGAGCGACGCCGTGTTCTCCGCGCTTGCACGACTGCACCGCGAGGGCCCGCTGACCCTGGCCGACCTCAGCCGACACGAGGGCGTCACCCCACCGTCGATGACGAAGACCGTCGCCGCCCTGGTCGAGCTCGGCCTCGCGACGAAGGCCGACCACGGCGACGACCGCCGCAAGGTGCTCATCGCGACGACCCCGGCCGGTGCGGACTTCGTCGTCGAGACCCGACGCCGCCGCGACGACTGGCTCACCCCGCGCCTCGCGGTGCTCACGCCCGCCGAACGCCGCGTGCTCACCGAGGCCACCGACATCATGAGGAGGCTGGCCCAGCCGTGACCGCCATGTTCCGGTCCCTCTCGGGACGCAACTACCGCATCTGGTTCGCCGGGGCCCTCGTGTCCAACGTCGGCACCTGGATGCAGCGCACCGCGCAGGACTGGATCGTCCTGACGCAGCTCACCCACAACGACGCGATCGCGGTCGGCACGACGATGGCCCTGCAGTTCGGGCCGCAGCTCCTGCTCCTCCCGTGGACCGGCCTGGTCGCCGACCGCTTCGACCGACGCCGCACCCTCATGGTCACGCAGGCACTCATGGGCCTGCTCGGCCTGGGCCTCGGCATCATGGTCGTCACCGAGACGGCGACCCTGCTCTGGCTGTACGGCTTCGCCCTGGCGCTCGGCATCGTGGCCGCCTTCGACACCCCCGTCCGCCAGGCCTTCGTCTCCGACGTGGTCACCGGCGAACAGGTCTCGAACGCCGTCGCGCTGAACTCCGCCTCGTTCAACGCCGCCCGGCTCATCGGTCCGGCGGTCGCGGGCGTGATGATCGCCGCGGTCGGGTCCGGCTGGGTGTTCATCATCAACGCCGCGTCGTTCGCAGCCGTCCTCGGTGCCCTGGCGTTCGTCGACCCCGAACAGCTCGCCGACCGACCCAAGGCCAAGCGCGGGAAGGGGCAGATCATCGCCGGCTTCCGGTACGTCCGCAGCAGACCGGACATCATCGTGGTCCTCGCGATGATCTTCGTCGTCGGCACCTTCGGCGTGAACTTCCCGATCTTCACCTCGACGATGGCGCGGGTGGAGTTCCACAAGGGCGCCAGCGAGTTCGGCCTGCTCAGCTCCGTGATGGCGGTCGGTTCGGTGCTCGGCGCGCTCCTGTCCGCCCGCCGTGACCGCCCGAGGATGCGCCTGCTCGTCATCGCGTCCGGCGGGTTCGGGCTGGCGTGCACGGCGGCGGCCCTCGCTCCGACGTACTGGACCTTCGCGATCGTGCTCGTCTTCGTCGGCCTGGCGTCGCTGACGTTCATGACCACCGCCAACGCCCTCGTCCAGACCACCACCTCCCCCGCGATGCGCGGCCGGGTGATGGCGCTCTACATGGCCATCTTCGCCGGCGGCACCCCGATCGGCGCCCCCGTCGTCGGCGCCGTCGCGGACGCCTTCGGCCCGCGCTGGGCGATCGGCGTCGGTGCCGCGTCCGGCTTCGTCGCGCTCGCGATCGCGCTCGTCTGGCTCGTCCGCCACGAGCACTTCCGCCTCCGGTACGACGCCGACTCGCGGCTGCACCTCGCCGTCACGCACTCGATCCCGGTCGTCGGCGCGCCCAGGTCAGCCGCAGAGATCCGACACGACCTGCAGCGCGACGAGGCGCTCGCCGACCGCTCCAGCGCCTCCTGACGGTCCGGCACCCCACCGGACGGGAGGCTCCCCACCGGTCCGCCACCGAGCCTCCCGTCCGTTGGGCGCGACCGTCCGGCGGAAGCGACGCCGTCCGTGCACCTGCGCGCCGCGACCGCGCCCGTCAGCGGGCGGGTTCGGCGACCGCGAAGACGCGGTCCTCGAGCGCGGCGGCGACCCGTTCGGCGACCGCGGCGAGGCGGGCCCCGGCAGCCCGGGCGGCGTCGACGGCCTCGGCCGGCGGGATCCGCTGGAGCGCACGTCGGGCATCGCGGAGCTCGGCGAGCTCGTCGGTCACGACGCTCGACGCGACGTCCGCCAGGCACTCCTCGGCGCGCTGCGTCAGGAACAGCACCGAGCGTGGACTGCGTTCGTCGAGGAGCAGGAACGCCGCCGCCTCGGTGGCGGGTGCGCCCGGGCGGGATCCGCGGTGGAAGGCCTCACCGGCGCCGCACGCCCGGAGCGCCGTGCCCCACGACGTGGCGGAGGTGGGTTCGAGCAGTTCGGACGCCAGGAGCCGCGCGGTGGCGGCGCAGCGGGCGAGGGACCGGCCGAGCGTGAAGAACTCCCAGACCTCGTCGCGGCTGGCGTCACCCTCGACGACGCCGATCGCGAGGGCACTCCGCTCGCGCACCCAGCCGAGGAACTCGTGCTCCCGGCCGACGGCGATCTTGCGGGGCATCCGCGAGCGCGTGACGTTGAGACAGTCCCACAGCTCGGTCGACACGACGTCCCGGGCTCGGCGGGCGTCGTCCCGCGCCACGGCCACGGCGTTCGCGATGGAGGCCGGTTCGTGCCGGTCGAGTGCGAGCGCCTCGAGGGTCGTCGAGCGGTCGAGGACGGTCGCGGGACGGATCGCCGCGCCGGCGACGACGCGGAGCTCCCGGGCGATCGCGGGCTCCCCGGCTCCCGTGGCCGGATCGGACCGCGTCAGGTAGACGTCGAGCAGCCGCGCGATCACGTCGGCACGCTCGACCGCCGCACCGACGCGGAACACACTCCCGGCGAGTCGGCTCAGCACCGCGGCTCCTGCATCCCGTGAACCTACTGACCCCGCGTTGCGTCGGTGTTTCGGGGCCGCGTCACGGGTGTTGCGAGCGCGCGGACCGGCTCCATCGCTAGACAACCTAACTAGACCGCCTACAATCTCGATCATGAGTTCCGAGGTGACGACGAACACCACGGGGTACTGGTACGGCAACGGGTCCCGGGTCGACGCGGTGGACGTGCTCAACGCCCTCCGGCGCTACCGCACGGCCGAGAGCGCCGCACAGCGTCGCGCACGCGAAGCCCTGGGGATCGGTGAGAACGCACTCCTGGCCCTCCGCGTCCTGGTCGACGCCGAGGCCGACGGCCACGCGGTGAACGCCAAGGAGCTCGCGGAACGCCTGCAGATCACCCCGGCGTCGACGTCCGCGCTCGTCGACCGACTCGTGCAGAGCGGACACGTCGAGCGTCGACCGGACCCGAACGACCGCCGCGGGGTCATCCTCAGCGCCTCAGGGTCGTCGATGCGCCGTGCGATGACCGTCATCGACGAGCTGGACACCCGTGCGTTCGCCGTCGCCGAGCACCTGCCGTCGGTCGACATGGCCGTCGTCGTGGAGTTCCTCGAGGAGATGACCTCCGTCGTCGACGAGATCGACGCCGACAAGACGGCCAGGCGCGCCGACGGGCCCCGCTCGGTGCCCCCGCGGGCGTAGTCCGACGCGCAGCCTCGGCCCACCACCGCACGCGTAGCCTGCAGTCATGACGGAAGCCCGGCCGCACGAGCCCGAGGACGACATGCCTCTGGCCGAACTCGACGCCCGAGCCCGCGCGAACGCCGCACTCCGGCGCATCCGGGACGGCTCCGACCCCGCCCGTGAGGCCTTCGACCTGGCGAACACCATGAACGACGAAGCCGTCGGACGCCTCGGGACGAAGCTCCGACGGCTCTTCCGTCGCGACTAGTGCGGCGTGCTGCTCAGAAGGCCGTGCTGACCGCCGCGATGTCGTCACTGCCGTGGCCGGCGGCACTCGCGTCCGCGTAGACCCGACCGAGGGCGTCGAGGAGCGTCGTCGACACCCCGTTCGCCCTGGCGGCATCGGTGATGAGGCCGATGTCCTTCCGGAGGCCGTCGAGGGCGAACTGCGCGGGGAACTCCCCCGCCATCATCGACGCCCCCTTCGTGTGGGCGTAGGCGGAGTCGCTCGCCGAGCCCTCGATCGCCTGCAGGAACAGCGCCGGGTCGATGCCGAGCGACCGCGCGATGGCGAGGGACTGCCCGGTCGCCGCCGTGATCGACGCGATCCAGGCGTTGGCGGCGAGCTTCAGCGCGGTGCCCTCACCGACGTGCTCACCGGCACGGACGGTCTTGGCGCCGATCGCGTCGAGCACCGGGTCGATGGCGTCCAGCGTCGCCGCGGGTCCGGCCGCGAGCATCGTGAGCTTGCCCTGCTCCGCCGGGGTCTTCGTGCCGAGCATCATCGCCTCGACCAGGGTGATGCCGTACTTCGCCGCGATCTGCACGACGGTGTCGCTGCCCTCGACGCCGACGGTGGAGGCCTGTACCCAGACGGCGTCCGTCGGCGCGTCCCCCGCGGCCTGCTCGAGGACGTCGACCACCGCGTCGGCGTCGAAGAGCGTCAGCAGGACGACCTCGGCCTGCGCGACGGCACTGCCGGCGTCGTCCGCGACGGTGGCGCCGTGCTCAGCGAGCGGCTCGGCGCGCTCGCGGCTCCGGTTCCACACCGTCACGTCGTGTCCCTCGCGGAGGAGCGACTGCGCCACTCCGGCTCCCATGGCCCCTGTTCCCAGCACCGTCACGCGCACCGTGTGTCTCCGTCCTGCCGGTCGGCTCGGTGCCGTCGGCTCGTCGAACGGTACGCGGCGGCGACGCCCGGTTCTCAGAGGAGCCCGCGCGCCCGGAGCCAGACCGCGGGGTCGACCGGACGACCCGACACGATGACCTCGAAGTGCAGGTGCGGCCCCGTCGAGACGCCCGTGTTGCCGACCGCCCCGATGCGCTCCCCCGCGGTCACGACCTGCCCCACGCGGACGCCGATCTGGGACAGGTGCCCGTAGCGTGTCTGCAGGCCGTCGGCGTGCTGCACGAGGACCTGGTTGCCGTACCCGCCGAGCACCCCGGCCGACACGACCACGCCGGCCATCGCCGCGACGGCCGGGGTGCCGACGGGGGCTGCGAAGTCGAGCCCCTCGTGGTTCGTCGAGCACGCCGCACATCCCTCGACCCAGCGCGACCCGAAGCCGCCCGCCACGGGGACGGAGCCGTCGACCGGACGGACGACCGACGAGCCGTCCGGGAGCGCTGCGCCGAGGATGCCGCGCGGCACGCGGCCAGGGGCTCGTTCGACGGAGAAGCCGTCGCGGTCGGCGTCGATGGGCGCGGACCCCGTGGCGCGGTACTCCTGCGCGTCCATGGCGGCGATCGGCGCGGTGGAGTCCGACACGACGTCGTTCGGCGTCGCGAGGGCCGACTGCGGCGAGGCGACGGTCACGAACAGGCAGGCGGCGACCGCGGTGGCCGTCAGCGGGACGGTCCGACGGTGGTGACGGGTGGGCCCCGGTGCGGCGGGAGGGGACACCGCCGCACCGGAGGACTGTGACGGACCCGGTGTGGGTCCGGAGCTGCTGGATGACCGCGACGCACGGGACGCCCGTGCCGCCGCGGTGTTCGCTGCGCGGCGATCGGCCCCGCGCGGGCGCTTCGGCAGCGCGTCGTTCGTCGTCATCGGGCAGCGGAGCGGGTCAGACGCGGACGGCGCCGTCGGCGTGGATGCGGTCGAGCTCCAGCGCGACGGCGTCCATCACCGCGCGGGTGAGGGCGTCGGCGACGGCCTCGACGAGCACGAGCTGCTCCGGACGGACGCTGACCACCTGCGGGAGCGCGGACGCGACCCGGACGGGGATGTCGTCGATCGCGGCGACGAGCGCGGCGGGGACGAGCATCGACCGGGCCGCGGCGACCGGGGCCGACAGTGGTGAGGTCGGAGCCGGCGCGGGCGGTGCGACGGGGGTCGTCGTGCCGTGTGGTCCGCCGAGGACGGCACGGTCGTGCCGCTGGGAGACGGCGTCGAAGAGCGGGGTGGAGGACATGCTGCTGACCTTCCGATCACGGGGTGAGGTCCCTGTTCCGTGTTCGGGCGGCGGGACCGTGCCCGGCGTGGGCACGGCCTCCATTCAAGCACTGATATTTCGTATCTGCAATAGCAGGAGTGCTCAGTCGGGTTCGACGGCCTCGCTCGGGTCGTCGCGGTGCAGCGCGCGGCGGACCCGCTCGACGATGGTCGCCGGCGGGTTGTTGTACGCGTTCGCGGGTTCCTGGCCGCTCATCGCCTGGATCGCGGCCATCACCGCGTCGGTCGCGTGGCGCCGTGCACGTCCGGACGAGGCCTCGCCGAAGGACGACAGGTCGAGCGGCTCGCCGAATTCGATCGTCACGCGGGCGAGCTTCGGGACTCGGGAGCCGACGGGCTGCACGTCCTCGGTCCCGGTGAGCGCGACGGGCACGACGGGCGCGCCGCTCGTCAGGGCCAGCCAGGCGACGCCGGTCCGCCCGCGGTAGATCCGGCCGTCGAGCGACCGGGTGCCCTCCGGGTAGATCGCGAAGGCCTCGCCCTCCTGCAGACGGGCGAGCCCGAGGTCCAGTGCCTGCTGTGCCGCGGCACCCGCACCCCGCTCGACGCCGATCGCGCCGATCGCACCGAAGAACGCGCGGGAGACCCCACCGCGGAACCCCGTCCCGGTGAAGTACTCCTGCTTCGCCAGGAACGACACCTTGCGCGGGGCCATGATCGTGATCGCCGGGGAGTCGATGAAGGACCGGTGGTTGCTCGCCAGGATGACGGCGCCGCGCTTCGGGACGTTCTTCCGCCCGACGATCCTCGGACGCCAGAGCACCCGTGCGAGCGGTGCCACCACCCCACGTCCGAGCACGGTGGCGAACATCGACGAACCGGACACCTGGAGCCTCCTCGGGGCGAGAGGTACCGAGTGTAGCCACGGGTCCGAGGGGCACATGCCGACGGCGGCATGCACCCCGAGGTCACTCCGCGGCGGCCACCACGTCGAGCACGGCACGGCCGTAGGACTCGAGCTTCGCGGCACCGACGCCGGAGATCTCGGCGAGCTGGTCGACGTCGGACGGGCGGACCGCCGCGATGCCCCGGAGCGTGGCGTCGTTGAAGACCACGTACGCGGGGACGCCCTGCTCGCGGGCCTGTGCCGCACGCCATGCCCGCAGGGCCTCGAACAGGCCGACGGCCTCCTGCGGCATGTCGGACACGACCGTGCGGCGGCCACGGCTGGCACGAGGCGCCTTGACCGGGTCGCGGCGCATGAGGACCTGCACGCGACCGGCGAGGACCTCGGCGCTGCTCTGGCTGAGGACGAGCGTGCCGAAGCCGTCACCCGACACCGCGGCGTAGCCCTGCGCGAGGACCTGTCGGGCGACGGTGCGCCACTCGCCCTCGGACAGGTCGGCACCGATCCCGAAGGTCGCGAGGGACTCGTGCTTGAGTTCCTGCACGCGCGGTGACTGCTTGCCCACGAGGATGTCGACGAGGTGCGCGACGCCGTAGCGCTGTCCGCGCTCGCGGTCGAGCCGCACGATGGTCGACAGGAGCTTCTGCGCCGGCACGGTGCCGTCCCACGACTCGGGCGGGGCGATGCACGTGTCGCAGTTGCCGCACGCGGTCGATTCCTGGCCGAAGTAGGCGAGCAACCGCACCCGGCGACACTCGATCGTCTCGCAGAGCGCGAGCATGGCGTCGAGGTGTGCACTGAGCTGACGGCGGTGCGCGGCGTCGCCCTCGGACTGGTCGATCATCCGGCGCTGCTGCACGACGTCGTTCAGCCCGTACGCCAGCCACGCGGTGGAGGGCTGGCCGTCACGCCCGGCACGGCCGGTCTCCTGGTAGTAGCCCTCGAGGGACTTGGGCAGGTCGAGGTGGGCGACGAAGCGCACGTCGGGCTTGTCGATGCCCATGCCGAACGCGATCGTGGCGACCATCACGATGCCGTCCTCACGCAGGAAGCGGGACTGGTTGCGCTCGCGGACCCGGACGTCGAGCCCCGCGTGGTACGGCAGCGCGGGGATGCCCTGGTCGACGAGCGCCGCGGCCGTGCGCTCGACCGAGTTGCGCGACAGGCAGTACACGATGCCCGCGTCGCCCTTGTGCTCCGTGCGGATGAACGTCAGCAGCTGCTGGAGCGCGCCCGTCTTGGGTTCGATCCGGTACTGGATGTTCGGTCGGTCGAAGTCGGCGACGAAGTGCTCGGCGTCGTCCAGCCCGAGCCGGCCGGAGATCTCACGGTGCGTCTGCGGGGTGGCCGTGGCGGTGAGCGCGATCCGCGGCACGGTCGGCCAGCGCTCGTGCAGGACGCTCAGCTCGAGGTAGTCCGGGCGGAAGTCGTGGCCCCACTGGGCGACACAGTGGGCCTCGTCGATGGCGAACAGGGCGATGCGGGCGCGGTCGAGCAACGAGCGGGTGGACTCGAGCTTCAGCCGCTCGGGCGCGAGGTAGAGCATGTCGACCTCACCCTGCACGACGGCACGCTCGACGCGGGCACGCTCGTCGGGGCCCTGCGTGGAGTTGAGGAACGCGGCCTTGACGCCGTTGGCCGCGAGGGCGTCGACCTGGTCCTGCATCAGCGCGATCAGCGGCGAGACGACGACCCCCACGCCGTCGCGCACGAGCGCGGGCACCTGGTAGCAGAGCGACTTGCCGCCACCCGTGGGCATGAGCACCAGGGCGTCCTGCCCCGAGACCACGCGGTCGATGATCGCCGCCTGCTCGCCGCGGAAGTCGTCGTACCCCCACACCCGGTGCAGGACGTCGAGCGCCGCGGTTCGCGACGGGGACGCGTCGGGCACGACGGCGGCCGAGGTGGTGCTCATGCGTCCAGCCTACGGGCGACCGACGACACCCATCCCGCTGTCCACAGGGTGCGCGGTCAGCTGTCGGCGCCGGCGACCGACCCGGCGGGCGCGACCGCGGCGGTGGACCCGGCCACCCCCTCGGAGCGAGCCGGTGCACCCGACCAGCCGAGGCCTCCCGGCTGGACCCACCGCGTGCCGCCCGCCCAGGTGGGGACCATGCCGCGGAAGCGCGGGGTCTCGGCGCCGGGGAAGCGCCGGTCGAGTCCACGCCAGTGGGCGAGGAACTCGACCATGCCCCAGTACGCGAGCGACGTGGCGAGCGTGACGAGCCAGCCGACGACGGTGCCGTTCGAGGAGTCGAGGTCGACCTTCGACCACCCCGGCGCCTGGAGCACGAAGATCATGATGTTGTTGAAGGCGTGCTGCAGGACGGTGGCCTCGAGCCCGCCAGTCCGGAGCACGATGACCGCCGCCACGAGCCCGAACGAGCCGACGTCGAGGATGCCCCAGACGTTGTAGCCGTTGGGGATGTGCAGCAGGGCGAACACGACGGTGGAGACGAGGACGGCCACGACGGCGCCGACCTTCCGCCACGGGATCCAGGCGCCGAGGGTCTGCATGAGGAAGCCGCGGAAGACGTACTCCTCTGCTGCGCCCTGGAACGGCACGAGCAGGACGACCATCGCGATCGTCAGGGTGAGGGTCTGGACGGAGACGGTCGACTGCCCGATCGCGTCGTGGTCCCACCCGAGGCCACCGGCGAACGTGAACATGCCCCAGGTCTGGACGAAGAACATGATCGCCGCGATGACGAGCGTCGGCAGCAGGCACCACGCCGCCCAGCGCCAGCGCACACGGAAGCGAACCGACGACAGGGTGTTCGCCGGGCCGAGGCGCGCGATCTTCACCGCGAGCAGGATCCCCGGCAGCAGCACGACGAGCGACACCAGGGACAGCGACAGCACGATCGGGTCCGTCGGGTCGAGCGCGCCCTGCTGCAGGCTCTGCTCGAGGTCGAGGAGCCCCTGCGGCCCCTGCGTGGCCCCGATCGGCACGAAGTAGGCGACCGTGATGAGGATCTGCGTCGCCAGGTACCACCCGGCGAAGAACGCGAGGGCCACGAGCGGACGCCACCAGCGCCAGCGGCCGTGGACGCGGAAGAGACGGTGGTAGGGAACGCTCACGGTCGCACAGTACCGGTGAGGGCAGGATGGGACCCGTGATCACCGTCGTGCTGGGCCTCTGCGGCGCGCTCGTGTACGGGTTCGCGGACTTCCTCGGCGGCCTGGCGTCGCGGCGACTCCGGCCCGTCACCGTCGCCGCGTTCGCGGCCGTCGTCGGGATCGCTCCGCTCCTGGTCGCGCTGGCACTCGTCGGCGGTCGGGCCTCGTGGCAGGCCACCCTCTGGGGCGCGGTCGCCGGCGTCTCCGGCGCGGTCGGCGTGCTCCTGCTCTACGCGGCGCTGGCGATGGGGCCGATGAGCGTCCTGTCGCCGCTGACCGCGGTGTTCGCCGCCGTGGTGCCCGTCGTCGTCGCGCTCGCGGGCGGGACCGTGCTCTCACCGGTGGCGATCGGGGCGCTGGTCGTCGCGGTCGTGGCCGTCGTGCTCGTGGCGTCGGTCCGGGACCCCGGTGGCGCTCGGCTGACGGCGCGCGGCGTGGTCACGGCAGCGGTCGCCGGGTGCGGGTTCGGTGGGATCGTGCTCGCCTTCAACGAGACGCCGGCGGACTCCGGCATGGCCCCGCTGGTGGTCGCGCGGCTGCTGCAGGCGGTGCTGCTGGGAGCCGCGGCGGTGGCTGCTGTCCTCCGGACAGGAGGCTCCTCCCGCGTCACCGACTCGGCCGGCGCTCCCGACGTGGCCGGTCCCCCGGCCGTCGCCGGCACGGTCCGACGGCTCGCGCTGGTGGTCGTGGCGTGCGGGGTGTTCGACGCCCTGGCCAACGTGTTCATCCAGACCGGGCTGCACTCGAGCACGGACCCGTCGACGCTGCCGGTGATCAGCGTGCTCAACGCGCTCTACCCGATCGGCACCGTGCTGCTCGCGGGGATCGTACTGCGGGAGCGGCTCGCCGCCCTGCAGGCCGTGGGCATCGGCCTGGCGCTGACGGCGTCGGTCACGCTCGCGCTCGCCTGAGTCAGGCGCGATCGTCTGAGTCCGGCGCGATCGTCTGAGTCAGGCGCGATCGCCTGTGTCAGGCGCGATCGCCTGTGTCAGGCGCGATCGCCTGTGTCAGGCGTCCGGGATCAGGCGCTTGCCCATCGACACCGTGTGGTCGTCGGCGTAGCCGAGCGACTCGTAGAAGCCGATCACCTGCTCGTTGCCCGCGCGCACCTGCAGGTTGAGCTTCGGGCAGCCGAGGTCGGTGAGCAGCCGTTCGAACTCCGCCATGAACGCGCGCCCGAGCCCGGAGCCCTGCAGGTCGGGGCGGACCGCCAGGTAGTTGACCCAGCCGCGGTGTCCGTCGAAGCCGGCCATCCCCGCGGCGACGACGGTGTCGCTCTCGGCCTCGGTCGCCACCAGGAACAGCTCGGGCTGCACGGTCAGCTTGCGGGCGATGTCCCGCCGCGGGTCGTTCCACGGACGGACCAGGCCGCAGGACTCCCACACGGCGACGACCGCCTCGGTGTCGGCAGGGGTGAACGGACGGATCACGTGTTCCACCCCGCCACGGTACCGACACTGTGGAGAACGTCCTCGACGGGGCGTCACCGTGGTCTGATAGACCTAGCCCGTCGTCACCGCGACGCAGAACGACCGGACCAGGAGCCACGTGACCACACACGACACCCTTCCCGCGCACGGGGGCGCGCAGGACGAGCAGGTTGGTCGCTCCCGTTCACCCCGTCGACGGCCCCGCCAGACGGTCGGCGGCGCGCTGCTGTCGCTCCTTGCGGAGCTGCTCATCATCGCCGGTGCCGCCACGGGGCTCTACGTCCTCTGGACCGCCTGGTGGACCGACGTGGTCGCCGTGCACGACCAGACCGCACTCGTGCAGGACCTGCAGCAGGTGAAGCCCCCGTCGGAGGTCGGCACCGAGCGCCGCGGGGTCGCGCCCGTGCTCGCGGAGCCCCCGGGGCTGTCGTCCGTCTTCGGCACGATGCAGATCCCCCGCTTCGGCGCGGACTACAACCGGCCCATCGGCGAGGGCACCGATCGTGAGAAGGTCCTCAACACGATCGGGCTCGGCCACTACCAGGGCACCGCGATGCCCGGCGCCGAGGGCAACTTCGCCGTCGCCGGCCACCGCGTCACCTACGGCAAGCCGCTGAACCAGATCGCGGACCTGAAGCCCGGCGACGCCGTCGTGGTGCGCGTCACCGACAAGGCCAAGGACTTCGACACCTGGTACGTCTACAAGGTCACCGACAGCCAGATCGTCACGCCCGACCACGTCGAGACCATCGCCCCCGTGCCGAACAAGCCGGGCGTCGAGCCGAGTGCCGAGGACCGCTGGCTCACGTTGACGGCCTGCCACCCGATGTGGTCCGCCAAGGAGCGCTTCGTCACGCACGCCAAGCTCGACTACTGGATGCCGGCGTCGGAAGGCACCCCCAAGGAACTCTCGGAGACCGCCAAGTGATCTTCCCGTTCGTCTGGCGGGTCCTGCCCGGCCCGACCGCCCTCAAGGTGATCGAGCTGCTCGTGCTCCTCGCCGTCGTCGTCTTCGCGCTCTTCACCTGGGTGTTCCCGTTCGTCGCGGCGGACATCCTGCCGCCGCCGGACGGCACGGTCGACACCTCGGCGACGCCGACGCCCTGACCCGAGGGCGATGCTCGGATCGGTCGTCAGACGGTGGTCGTCACCCGTGAGCCGCCGCCCGGCGCCCGCCGGACCGCGATCCGCTCGGGGATGCGCTGCTTGAGCTCCTCGACGTGACTGACGATGCCGACCTGGCGCCCGCCGGCCGTCAGACGGGTGAGCTGCCCGATCACGCCGTCGAGCGACTCGGGGTCGAGCGTGCCGAAGCCCTCGTCGACGAAGAGCGTGCCGAGGGAGACCCCGCCGGCCTCGGCCTGGACGATGTCCGCGAGCCCGAGTGCCAGGCACAGTGACACCGTGAAGGTCTCACCGCCCGACAGGCTGCGGGGGTCACGCGTGGTGTCCGTGGTGTGGTCGCGGACCGCGAGCGCCAGGCCCGTGCGACGGGAGCGGCTGCCGGACTCGCGTTCGTCGGAGGTCTCGAGGGCGAACCGCCCGCCGAGCATCGCCCGCAGTCGGTCGTTCGCCGCGGCGACCACGTCCTCGAAGCGGCGCATCAGCACGTAGGTGCCGAGCGTGATGCCCGTGGGGTTCACCCCGGGGGCACCGGCGGCGATGTCGGCGAGGCGCACCACCGCGCGGCTGCGGGCGGACGTCGCCGCCCGGGCCGTGAGCGCGCGCGCGACGTCGGTGGCGCAGCGGTCGGCAGCCGTGGCCCGGTCGGCGGCGGTGGTGGCGTCACGCGCGGCGGCCTCGAGCGCAGCGGCGGCCTGGACCCTGGCGGCTCGGGCGGCGTCGAGGTCGAGGGTCGCGGGGTCGTCCTGCGCTGCGGCGACGACCGCCGGTTCCGCGAGGCCGGCATCGACCACCGCACGCTCGCGGTCGGCGACCCGCACCTGCTCCTGCAGCCGCTCGGCGTCGTCGGGGGCGAGCACGGCGGCCCTGGCGGCAGCCACGTCGGCGAAGTCCTGCTCGGCGACGACCTGGTCGACCTCGGTCCGGCGCTCGGCGACCGTGTGCGCGGCGGCGCGGGCGTGCTCGTCTGCGGTGGCGACCGCGCGGAGTGCCTCGGCGTGGCTGTCGATCGCGGCCACGGCGTCCGGCAGCGTGCCGGGCTGCTCGTCGAGGTGCGAGAGGTCGGCTGTCAGTGTGTGCAATGCCTCGGCGACCGCGACGGTGTCCTGCTCGATGCGGTCGGCGTCGCCGGAGGCCGTCGCGAGGAGGACCTGCCGGCGGGCGTCGACGTCGTTGCGGTCGTGTTCGAGCGCGCGGGTGGCTTCGTCGTGGGCGGTGCGGGCGCGTTCGTGCCGGGCGACGTCCGCCGCCGCGGCACGGGCCTCGGCGAGTCGGGCGTCGGCCTGCGCGGCACGGGCGTCGAGGTCGCTCGGGGTGGTCACGCCGAGGACGATGGTGAGGCGCTCCCGTTCCGCCCGCTCGAGCGCGAGCGTGGTGGCGGCGTCGGCGAGGAGGTCGTCGGCTCGGCGCGCGACGGCGGCGGCCTCGGCGATCTGCGTGGGCGTGGGGTGGTCGGCCTGGGGTGCCGCGACGGCGGGGTGCTCCAAAGCACCGCACACCGGGCAGGGGTCCCCGGGCTGGAGTGCTGCGCCGAGCTCCCCCGCGAGCCCGGCGATCCGGCGCTCGCGGAGCTGCTGCTCAGCATCGAGTGCGCGCTGTGCTGCGACACGGGCGGCCGCGACGGCGGCTTCCGCGTCGGTGACCCGGGTCCGCGTGGCGACGAGCTCCGAGGAGACGCGACGGAGTTCGGCGACGGCGTCCACCTGGTGCTGGGCGGCATCGGCACCGGCGGCCGTGACGGCTGCGGCCCGCGCGGCCTCGACGACGTGCTCGCGTTCGGCGGGTCGGGCGTCGAGGGCGGCCACGAGCTCGGCCAGTTGGACACCGAGGTGTTCGGCGTCGGCACGGGCGGCATCGAGCGCGACGCGACGGCCGGGCAGCGCCCGGGCCACGGCCACCAGGTGGCGGACCCCGCCGACGAGGTCCGTCAGGCGGTCGCGCTCGGCCGCGGTGTCCTCGTCGGTCACGCCGTGCTCGGCGCGGACGGCATCGCGCGCGGCACCGGCTGCGGCTGCACGCTGTCCGGCGGCGTCGAGGCCGTCCGCCACGGCGCTGACCCGGGCGGCGCGCTCGGCGACGGCGAGGCGGTGGCGGACGTCCGCCACGGTGGCGGTCTGGGCGTCGAGCGCCGTGGCGCGACGGAGCAGCGCGGCACGGCGCTCGAGGGCGGCGGCCCGGAGCACGACGGCCTGTTCGTGCTCGGCGGTGGCGGTCGCGGTCAGGGCGGCCTGTGCCCGGAGGGCCTCGGCGGTTTCGGCGGCTGCTCGGAGCTCGGCGGCGACACCCGGGACGGCGGGCTCGTCCACGTCCGGACGACCGGAGGCCTCCGTGAACCGGGCGAGGGCGTCCCGCACGCGGCCGTCGGCGGCGTCGACCTCAGCGGCGGCGGCACGGCGACGGGTGGCGAGCTCGTCGGCGGTGCGGTCGTAGATCTCGGTGCCGAACAGGGACTGCAGGAGCCGACGGCGGTCCTCACCCGGGGACTTCAGGAACTTCGCGAACTCGCCCTGCGGCAGCACGACCGTCTGCAGGAACTGCGCGCGGTCGAGCCCGATGATCCGCGTGATCTCGGCGCCGACCTCTTGTGCACGGGCGGAGACGGGCTCGCCGGCGGGGTCCGTCGGGCTGGCCAGGCGGACCAGAAGGGCTGACGCCTGCTCGCGCGTCGTACCAGCGCCCTTCTTCTTAGGGCGGTTGTACGCCGGACGGCGTCGAACGCGGAAGATCCCCGCACCGGTCTCGAAGACGAGCTCGACGAAGGGCTCGACCGTCGGGTCGGCGTGCTGGGAGTGCAGCCGGTCGTCACTGACGTCATCCCCGGCGAGCTTCCCGTAGAGCGCGTACACGACGGCGTCGATGATGGTGGACTTGCCCGAACCCGTCGGGCCCTCGAGCAGGAACACCCCGGACGCGGCGAGCGCGGCGAAGTCGATCGACACGAGGTCGGGGTACGGGCCGATGGCGCGGAGCTCGAGCCGGTGCAGGTACATCAGCGCACCGCCCGGTCCTGGTCGGACATCGTCGCCACGGCGGCTTCGTAGGCGTCGCGCAGCACCACGAGTTCGTCGTCGGACGGGGCGCCGCCGGTGGCGAAGGTCACGAAGTCGGCGGAGACCTCGACCGGGTCGGACGTCGCCGTGATCGCCCGCGTGGTGGTGCGGGCCGGGGCGTCGGTGGGTTCGTGCGTGACGGCCAGGGCGTACGGGAAGTGGTCCTTGACCCTGGCGTACATCCGCTCGGGGTGCACGGTGTCCGTGACGGCGACCCGGACCCAGGCGTCGGCGTGCTGCGCGAACGCGCCGGACTCGATGGCGTCGATCGGTCCCCGGACGTCGACGAGCGGCCGGGGCACGGGCGTGGGCAGGAGCTCGACGGACACCGTGCCCGCGGCGTCGAGGTCGACGAGCGTGACGGACTTGGTGTGGTTCCGCTCCCCGAACGAGAACGCGAGCGGCGAGCCGGCGTACCGGATGCGGTCCGTCCGGCCGACACGCTGCGGCCCGTGGAGGTGTCCGAGGGCGACGTAGTCGATGCCGTCGAACGTGGACTCGGCGACGCGGTCCACCCCGCCGACGCGGATGTCCTGCTCGCTGTCGCTCGGCTCGGCACCGCCCACGAAAGCGTGCGCGACGACGACGCTGCGGGCGCCTGGGCGTGCGGCGAGGTCGGCGCGCACGCGGTCCATCGCGGCACCGACGACGGCCTGGTGCGAGCGGGCGAGCGGTTCATCGGGGACCGTGGCGAGCGCGTACCGGACCATGTCTGGTTGCAGGTACGGGATGCCGTAGACGGCGACGGGGCCGTCCGGGTCGTTCACGAGCACGGGATCGGCCAGGCGTGCCGGCTCGGACAGGATGCGGACGCGCTCGTTCATCACCGCCGAGCCGAACCCCAGCCGGACGGCGGAGTCGTGGTTGCCGGGGGTCACGACGACGGTCGCGACGGTGGCCAGGCGTTCGAGCACGGAGGAGAGCATGCGGACGGCGTCGACGGGCGGGATCGCGCGGTCGTAGACGTCACCCGCGACCACGACGAGGTCGACGGAGCGCTGCACGACGACCCCGACCAGGTGGTCGAGGAAGGCGGCCTGGTGCTCGAGCAGGTCGGCACCGAGCAGGGAGCGGCCCAGGTGCCAGTCGCCAGTGTGCAGGATGCGCATGCCGATCACGCTAACGCCGCCCACGGACATCCCGGCACACCCCGCCCGGGCCTGTGGAGAACCCGGTCAGCCGCAGCTCAGCGTCGTGCCGATCAGGGCGGTCTGGATCCTCGCCGTGGACGTGCTCGTGGCGGTCCACGTCCCACCGAGGTTGGTTCGGACGGTGACCGTCACGGTCGTGCCGAGGTTGAGGATGCCGCTGCCGACCACCCGGACCGAGGACGCCGTGCCGGCAGCGGTCCCCACGACGGTGGAGCCCATCATCACGTCGAAGGACGTCACGACACCGGGCGCTCCCCCGTACGTGAAGCCGATGGCCACGCTGCCGTCCCCGTTGGCCCTGCAGGTGAGCGCCGTCGTCGCGACCGCCGTCGCCGCCTGCAGCGAGTTCGAGGCGTTCGACGTGTGGCCGGTGAAGGGTGCTGCGACAGCCTGCGCCGGCAGCAGGACGCCGAGCCCACCGGCCGCCAGCACCACCGCGGCGACCCCGCCGGTGCCGCGGAGCCGACGCTGCCGCCGGATCCGGCGGCGGTGCGCGCGGCGGGACAGCACGTGCCCGGACGACGCGCGACGGGACAGCACGTGCCGACCGGACCGACCGTCGGACGCGAGGAGCGGGGCGGACGACGGAGGAGCCTCCAGGCCGTGGCGGGGCGACGGGCCGGCCCCGGGACCAGGACCGTCGGAGTCGTCGTCCTCGTGGACGGCCGCCGCCAGCCGCCGCAGCGAGCCGTCGACGGTGGCGAGCCACAGGACCGCCGCGACGGCGAGGGCCAGCAGCGCGACCTTCGACCACGCTCCGTCGCGCATCCAGACGATCGGTGCCCCGACGAGGGGGATGCGCAGGAACGCGACGCCGTGCACGGCGGATCGGCTGATCGCGGTCGAGTCGCGCTCGGGGTTGGCGTCGCCCTTGGTGACGACCGACCCGCCGGGCCCGGCGTCCACGAAGCGGTGCATCCGGAGGTGCCCGGCCTGGTCGGGGTCGTCGGCGAGCAGGACCTGGCCGACCCGGAGCTCTACGGGCGCGACCGGACGGGCGACGACGACGTCACCGGGGACGATCCGCGGCGCCATCGAACCGGTCATCACGGTGGTGGGGAGCCAGCCGATGACGGCGGGCGCGGCGGCCCAGAGCGCCAGGCCGAGGAGCGTGGCGACGACGCCGCGGGCGACCGTCGCGACGACGACACGCCCCCAGTCGACGGCGTCGTGGAGCGCATCGTGCGGTGTGCGTCCACCGCTGACTTCGATGCTGACCATGGGTGCTTTCGACCGGGGGCGTGCTGGGGACGACGGACAGGGCCGGTGCGTGCGCGGTCCTGGTCGTCGCTGCCGGGAGCGGTGCCGGGCGTGCTGGTCACACGTCCGTCACCCCTGGGGCGTCTCAGCTGTTCTGGGCCTCCCACGTGAGGCCGAGGGAGGCGGTGCCGTTCATGACCGAGTTCGGCGCGGTCGGCGAGACCGTGTAGGTCACGCGGTAGACCTTCGACTCGGACCCGGTGCCGGTCGGGGCCCAGGTGCCGACGCCGGTGGCGTAGTTCGTCGCGGACGTGCCGAACGCGGCGAGCGTGCCCGAGTAGACGGAGCTGTTCGTGGCGGCCGGGGTGAAGCCGGTGCAGGAGCCGAAGCCACCGCCGGTCCCGAGCTCGATCGCGACGGTGATGTTCGACGCGAGCGCGTTGGTCGTGGCCGGCGTGGTCGCGTAGAGCTTCACTGCCGACGCGAGCGAGCCGGTCGACGTCACCGTGATGCAGTTCGCACCGGTCGAGCCGGGCTTCAGGCCGGTGGCGGTGAACAGCGCGGTGTTGTTGTCGTCGTCGGTCAGGGCGACGTTGCCGGCGGTCCAGTTGCTCGTCGGGTTCACCGTGGTGGCGGAGAACGCGGCGTACGAGGCGGTGGAGACGACGGCGCCGGAAGCGACGAGGGCGGCGGGGATGGCGATCCAGGCGGCGAGACGGGCAGCACGAGGAGTGACACGAGGCATGGCGGTGCTCCAGAGGAGAAGAGGTCTGATCGGTTGGTTCGGCCGGGACCGCGATGGTTTGAGTCGCGCTGCATGCCGGGGTGGTGCGTGTATTGGTTGGTACGACGATCAAGTTACTTGGTCCGAGAGAGGCTCACAAGATCGAGGGACACCCCCTCTGCTGGGGTCATCAGATGTCTCAATCGGTGAGATACTTGGTCGATGAGCAGCACGGTGCCGGTCACCTCCCCCGAGTCACCCGCCGTGCCGCCCCGCGCCGACGACCTCGGGGACCTGGTCACCGCGTTCCGACTGCTGCAGACGCAGCACTCGCGCGTGCTCCACCACGAGAGCAGCAGCCGCGGGCTGAACGGCACCGACAGCCGCTTCGTGTTCTTCCTGGCAGCGGCCGACGACGCCGGGGTCACGCCGAAGCAGGCCAGCGAGCACCTCGAGCTCTCGACCGGGGCGATGACCTCGCTCATCGACCGGCTCGAACAGCGCGGACACATCGAACGCCGTCCGAACCCGGACGACCGCCGCAGCATCCTGCTCCACCTGACGCCGTCCGGCGAGGCGATCGCCCAGCAGATCGGCGCCGTCTGGTCGGCGTCGTTCCGGGAGGCCATCGCACCCGAGGACCGCCGCGCCCTCGCCGACGCGTTCACTCGGCTCGGCAGCGCGCTCGCCCGACGCTCCGGCGCCTCCGCCTGACGACCGGACTCGCTCCGCGCACCCGGGCGTAGGTTCGGGGCATGACCCCCTCAGAACTCCTCATCGAAGCGTTCTCCCGCGTGCCCGAGACCGTCGAGCGGGCCGTCGACGGGCTCTCCGAGGACCAGCTCGCATCACGGCCCGGCACGGGCGCGAACACCGTGGCGTGGCTCGCCTGGCACATCGCGCGCGGGCAGGACGTCCAGGTCGCCGACCTCGCGGGCACCGAGCAGGTGTGGACCGCGGACGGCTGGTACGACCGGTTCGGGCTGCCCTTCCCCGCGGAGGCGCTCGGCTACGGCATGTCCCAGGACGACGTCGGCCGCGTGCGAGCGTCCGGCGAGCTGCTCACCGGGTACCTCCGTGCGGTCCACGAGCGCACGGTCGCGTACCTCGGCACGCTCGGGCCGGACGACCTCGACGCCGTGGTGGACGAGGCGTGGGACCCGCCCGTCACCGCGGGCGCCCGGCTCGTCAGCATCCTCGACGACTGCACGCAGCACGCCGGGCAGGCCGGCTACGCGCGCGGCCTGCTGTTCTTCAACCGCTGACGGACAGACGGGAGGCCCGGTGCCAGCTGGCACCGGGCCTCCTGTCCGTCATGTGCTCGCGTCTAGCGCGCGGCGAGCTCCGCGACGATGCCGTCGCCGGGTCCGGCCTGGACGAGCTCGGCCTCAATCTCAGCGCGCTCGAGGATGCCCTCGATCTTGCGGATGCGACCACGGGGGACGATCGTGACGACGGTGCCCTCCTTGCCGGCACGACCCGTGCGGCCCGAGCGGTGCATGTACGCCTTGTAGTCGTCCGGGGCGTCGGCCTGCACGACGAGCGAGACGTCGTCCACGTGGATGCCGCGCGCGGCGACGTCGGTCGCGACGAGCACGTTCACCCGGCCGCTCGTGAGCAGCTGCAGGTTGCGCGTGCGACGCGACTGGTTCAGGTCACCGTGGAGCGAGGTCGCGCGGATGCCCGCGTCCTCGAACTGCTCGGCGAGGCGCTCGGCGTAGGCGCGGGTCCGAGCGAAGACGATCGTCTTGCCGTCGCCGGCGACGAGCTCCTCGAGGAGACGGTCCTTCTCGCGCTGCTCGACCACGAGCACGCGGTGGTCGATGGTCGAGGACGCCTGGTCCTCGCCCGCCACCTCGTGCACGGACGGCTCGTGCAGGAACTGCTCGACGAGCGCCGCGACCTGGGTGTCCAGCGTGGCGCTGAACAGGAGCTTCTGCGCGCGCTTGCCGGCCGGGGTGACCTGGGCCGTGGCCTCGAGGATCTCCTGCACGGGCTCGAGGAACCCGAGGTCGCACATGTGGTCGGCCTCGTCGAGGACGGAGACGACGACCTCGCTGAGGTCGAGCGTGCCCTTCTTCATGAGGTCCTGCACGCGCCCGGGGGTGCCGACGATGATGTCGACGCCGCGCTGGAGCGCGCCCTCCTGACGGCCGTACGGCACACCGCCGTAGATCTGCGTCGTGAACAGGCCGACCGAGCGGGCGATGGGCTGCACGGTGCGGTCGATCTGCAGGGCGAGCTCGCGGGTCGGCGCGAGGATGAGCGCACGCGGGGCGCGGCCCATCTTGCGCTTCGTGCCGCCGCCGTTCTCCATGAGCTTCTCGACGAGCGGGGCGCCGAACGCGATGGTCTTGCCGGAGCCCGTGCGGCCACGGCCGAGGACGTCCTTGCCGGCGAGCACGTCGGGGATCGTCGCGGCCTGGATCGGGAACGGGCTGGTGGCACCCAGCTCGGCCAGGGCACGCGAGATGTTGCCACCGATGCCGAGGTCGGCGAAGGTCACGCCCTCGACGTCGGCAGCGATGGTCGACTCGGCCTTGAGCTTGTCGAGCTTGACGTCGTCCGCGGGGACGAAGTGGCCGCCGCGGGCAGCGGGGGCGTCGCGGTCGTCGCGGTTGAAGCTGCGCTGGGGACGCTCGTCGTTGTCGCGACGGGGCGCACGGTCGTCACGGTTGAACGTGCGCGGGGCACGGTCATCGCGGTCGAAGCGGCGCTGCGGGCGCTCGTCGTTGTCGCGACGGGGCGCACGGTCGTCACGGTTGAACGTGCGCGGGGCACGGTCGTCGCGGTCGAAGCGACGCGGGGCGCGGTCGTCGTTGTCACGACGGGGCGCACGATCGTCGCGGTTGAAGCTGCGCGGGGCGCGGTCATCACGGTCGAAGCGACGCGGGGCGCGGTCGTCGTTGTCACGACGGGGCGCACGATCGTCACGGTTGAACGTGCGGGGGGCACGGTCATCGCGGTCGAAGCGACGCTGCGGGCGCTCGTCGTTGTCACGACGGGGCGCGCGATCGTCACGGTTGAACGAACGCGGGGCACGGTCGTCGCGATCGAAGCGACGAGGGGCACGGTCGTCGTTGTCACGACGGGGCGCACGGTCATCGTCACGACGGGGTGCACGATCGTCGCGGTTGAACGAACGCGGGGCGCGATCGTCACGGTCCGAACCGCGTGCGGGACGGCCCGCACCGCGGGGCTCCCACGCCGGACGGCTGCCGCGGCTGTCGCGCGGGTCCCAGTTCGGACGGCTCGGGCGCTCGCCCTGCGACGAACGGGTGCGGCGGTCGTCAGCGTCCCAGCGCTGCTTCTGGCGGGGTGCGGTCGGCTCCGGGGCGCGGAAGCCGCGGTGCTTGCTGCTGCGAGCGGCGGGGGTGCCGTTCGGGTGACGGGCTCGGTCGGAGGCGCGGTTGTCCGCGCCCTTGTCGTAGGGGGCCATGAGTGCTTTCCGGGGTGCAGACGTACCACGCAGCCCGGCAGCGACATCGGCGGGGGCGGTTCGTGGAGAGGGGGTTCATCCCGTCGTCGATCGACGTGATTCCAGCCCTCGAACTACACAACACCCAAACACGTCCGCGGCTCGCAGCCGCGGTGTCGAAGGCCGACCGAGCGAGTCTACGCGACCACGCGCGTCGGCACCAGCCCCGTCGGGTGGCGGGGCTGGTGCCGGGGGCGAGTGGGGCCTCCTGGACGGAGGGTGTCAGGACTCGGCGAGCCGCTGCCGCTGCTCGGCCACGTCGAAGTCCGCCGCGGGCCACGAGAGGTGCATGTCCTCGAGCGCGCGGAGCAGGAGCTGCTGGACGGCGAGGCGGGCGTACCACTTGCGGTTCGCCGGCACGACGTACCAGGGGGCCACGGCCGTCGACGTGCGGTCGAAGGCGATCTGGTACGCCTGCTGGTAGTCGTCCCAGCGCAGGCGCTCGTCGATGTCGCCCGGGTTGAACTTCCAGTGCTTGTCCGGGCGGTCGAGGCGGTCCCCCAGACGCGCGCGCTGCTCGTCCTTGGAGATGTGCAGCATCACCTTGACGATGGTGGTGCCCTGCGCCGCGAGCCGGCTCTCGAAGTCGACGATCGCACCGTAGCGCCGCTCGATCTCCTCCGGCGGCGCGTACCCACGAACCCGCTGGATGAGGACGTCCTCGTAGTGGGAGCGGTCGAAGACGCCGAGCTGCCCGGCGGCCGGGAGCTGCCGTTCCACGCGCCAGAGGAAGTCGTGCTCGCGTTCCTCTGCCGTCGGCGCCTTGAACCCGGCGTAGTGCACGCCGTTCGGGTCGACGGCACCGACGACGTGCGACACGATGCCGCCCTTGCCCGCGGTGTCCATCGCCTGCAGGACCAGGAGCACGCGGCGCTCGTCCCCCGCGGTCGCAGCGGCCCAGAGGCGTTCCTGCAGCGCGGTGAGTCGGTCGGCACCGGCGGCGAGGGACTCGAGGCCGTCGATCTTGCGTCCGGGGAAGCCCGGGGTGCCCTCGGGGTCGACGTCGGCGAGCCGGAAGCCCTCGTCGACACGGAGGAGCGGTTCGGGATCGGCGTTCCAGGCCTTGCGTCGACTCACGGGTCCTCCTGCTTCGACGGTGACGGGTCGCCCTCATCCTGGCACCCCCGGGTGTCCGCCGTGCTGCGATCGGCCACACCTGGGGATACCGTTGTCGGCGATGAGGTCCGGCCGTCGCACCCTGCTCGCGCTCGTCGCCGCGATCGTGGCGCTCGGCGCGGTCGCGTCGTGCAGTGCCGACCCCGCCGGCGACGGCAACCAGACCGTCACCGCCGGCGCCGTCATCTACCCCCTGTCCTTGCGGTACCACGGCATCGACGTCGTCACGGACGTGCCGTACGGCGCCGACCGGCTGCAGCGGCTCGACGTCTGCCTGCCGGCGGACAGCGCACCCGGCACGACCGCGACGCCCGCGGGGACTCCGTCGGCGGCAGGTCCCGCCGACCCCTCGGCGGCGCCGGAGCCCGTTGCGTCGGAGCCCTCCGTGTCGGAGGCGACGGGTGGCACGACCCCCTCGCCGACGGCGGCCGCCACGGCCGACCCGTCCGCGCTCGAGAAGGCCACCACCGGGACCCGGCCCGCCGTGATGATGGTGCACGGCGGCAGCTGGTCCCACGGCGACAAGGACACAGCGGCCTACCGGTCCGTCTGCCAGTACCTGGCGTCCGCGGGCTTCGTCACGTTCAACGTCGACTACCGCCTCGCCCCGACCGACCCGTTCCCCGCCGGGCTCGACGACGTCCGA
Source organism: Curtobacterium sp. GC_Cur_3 (assembly GCF_026544205.1). GTDB lineage: Bacteria > Actinomycetota > Actinomycetes > Actinomycetales > Microbacteriaceae > Curtobacterium. The sequence goes on along the minus strand of NZ_JALNUI010000014.1, from coordinate 6,931 downwards.
CGGGCGCTCGACTGGGTGTTCCGACCGTCCACGCTCGAGACCTACGACGTCGACGCCGACCGGGTCGGGGTGTTCGGCGGGAGCGCCGGCGGCAACCTCGTGTCGATGCTCGCCGTCGAGGACCACCGCTCGACCGCGTACGCCGACGGCGACCGGATCCGCGCGGTCGTCGACCTGAGCGGCCCGTCGGACCTCACCAGCCGCTCGACCGCGTCCGACGGGGTCGCCGCGGCGTTCCAGCGGAAGCAGCTGCTCTACCTCGGCTGCACGCGGTACGACGCCTGCCCCGCGGCCGAGCGCGCGTCCCCGCGGTACAACGTGACCGCGGACACCGCACCGTTCTTCATCGGGCACTCCACGCACGAGTTCATCCCGATGTGGGAGTCCCAGGACTTCGCGTCCGCCCTGCGTGACGAGGGCGTCCCGGTCACCTTCGTCGCCGTCGAGGGCACCGCGCACTCGATCGCCCAGCTCGACCAGGCGATGAGCGAACGCGTCGTGCGGTTCCTCCGGCGGACGCTGCGCTGAGGGCTCCGCCGGTCGGTCACACCGCGGACCGGAGTTGTACCCCGGGCGGGTGCCACCCGGAGTCGGGACTGCCGGCGGACGACCCTCCGGACGAGACTTCCCGGGTGACCGACACCTCGACCCTCCTCGTGCGACCCACCGTCTCCTGGCAGCACCGCTCGCTCGCCACCACCGCGGCGGAGCTGCTGCTCGGGCTGTCGTTCATGGTGACCGTGGCCTTCGCGGGCTGGGGTGCGGCGACCGGGCACACCTCCCCCGTGGCACAGCTCGGCGCCATCGTGTTCCTCGTGACGCTGACCGTCGTCCTGGTGAACTGGTTCACGCAGCTCGAGGTCGAGGACGCCGAGGGGCGCTAGCCCCTACCCCTCGGTCCGGCCGGCTCGGCGGTCACTGCGCCGCTCCAGCATCCGCTCCACCAGGAAGTACAGCGCCGGCAGCACGACGAGCGTGAGCAGCGTCGAGGACACCAGCCCACCGATCACCACGAGCGCGAGCGGCTGCGAGATGAACCCGCCCTTCCCGGTGACCCCGATCGCCATCGGCATCAGCGCGAAGATCGTCGCGAGTGCCGTCATCAGGATCGGTCGGAGTCGTCGTGTGGCGCCCTCGACCAGGGCCTCGCGCACGCGGAGGCCGCGCCGTCGGTACTGGTTCACGAGGTCGATGAGCACGATCGCGTTCGTCACGACGATGCCGACGAGCATGAGCACGCCGATCAGCGATGCCACCCCGAGCGGGATGCCCGACACGAGCTGCAGCAGGATCGCCCCCGTCGCCGCGAACGGCACGGACACGAGCAGCAGCACCGGCTGGTACAGGTTGCGGAACGTCGCGACCATGACCACGTAGACGATCAGGATCGCCACGAGCGCGGCGAGCAGCAGCTGGCTGAACGCCGACGACTGGCTCGACGCGACGCCGCCGATCGAGGCCGAGGCGCCCTTCGGCAGGTCGAGCTGGTCCACCGCGGTGGTCACGGACTGCACCGCGGCACCGAGGTTCGCCGAGTCCGGGGTCACCGTGATGGTGGCCGTGCGGACCGCGTCGGACGTGGTGACCGTGGTCGGACCGTCAGCGCGCTCGACCGTCGCGACGTCGGACAGCGGGACGGAACCGGTGGCGGTCGGCACCGAGAGCGACCGGAGCGCGTCGATCGTCGTCGGCGGTTCGGGGTCGGCGATGTAGACGTCGAGGGTGGCGTCCTCGATCTCGACGGAGCCCGTGTCGCGCGGCGACACCGACGCGGCGACGAGTCCGCCGACCTGGGTCTCGGTGAGCCCGAGCTCGGCGGCCTTCGCGCGGTCGACCCGGACGGCGAGGTAGGGCTCGGCCGCGGAGAGGTTGCTCGAGACCGCGGTGGTGTGGTCGACACCGCGCATGGTCGAGAGCACCCGGTCGGCCGCTGCCTTGAGCTGCGCCTGGGTCGGCGCCGTGACGTCGACCTCGATGTCGCTGCTGCCACCGAAGGCACCGCCCGCCGACGACAGCGCGACGTCACCGGCACCCTTGAGCCCGTCGAGGCGCTTCCGGGTGTCGGACTGGATCCGGGTCTGGTCGGCGCCGGAGGTGGTGGTGACCGCGTACTGGATCGACGCCGTCCCGCCGCCGCCGAACGCGGCCTGGAGCGACTGCCCGCTCGACCCGATCGTCGTCTGCACGGTCTCGACGCCGTCGACCGCCCGCAGTTCGCGCTCGACCTTGCGGGCGGCGTCCGACTGGACGTCGAGCGAGGTGCCCGGCTCGAGGTCCTGCGTGACCGTGAACGTGTTCTGGCCGGAGTCGCCGAGGTAGTTCGTCTTCACGAACGGCAGCGCGGCGGCCGTCCCACCGAGCACCAGCACGGCGAGGAGGACGACGACCCACGGGAACCGCAGCACCCAGTGCAGCACCGGCTGGTACCCACGTCGGAGCCGGTCGGGAGCGCCGGCGTCGTGCAGGTCGTCCGCGCTGCTGAGCGTGGTGCTCGTGGCGGAGGACGACGTGGTCGCCGCCGCTCCCGCGTGCTTGTGGCCCTTCGGCGCACGGAGGAACCAGTACGCCAGCACCGGCACGATCGTCAGCGAGACGAGCAGTGACGCCACGAGCGCCATCGACACGGTGAGTGCGAACGGCCGGAAGAGCTCACCGACGAGCTCGGCGACGAACGCCACCGGCAGGAACACCACCACGGTCGTCACGGTGGACGCGGTCACGGCGCCGGCGACCTCCCGCACGCCGTCGAGCACGGCCTGCCGCCGGTCGACCCCGGGTTGCAGGTGCCGCTTGATGTTCTCGATGACGACGATGGAGTCGTCGACCACGCGGCCGATCGCGATGGTCAGCGCGGCGAGCGTGATGATGTTCAGCGTGTACCCGGCGGCGCGCATGCCGATCGCCGCGAGCAGCACCGAGGTCGGGATCGAGATCGCCGTGACGAGGGTCGACCGCACGGACAGCAGGAACACCAGGATCACGACCACGGCGAAGCCGAGCCCGAGCAGCCCCTCTTCCGCCAGGGAGTCGATGGACTGCTGGATGTAGGGCGCCTGGTCGAACACCACCGTGAACTTCGGGTCGCCGGTGATCTTCGACTCGATGCCGGGCAGGGCGTCACGGACGGTCGTGGAGACGTCCACCGTGTTGGCCTGCTGCGTCTTGGTGATCGCGATGGTCAGCGCCTGCTCGCCGTCCACGCGGCTGATCGACGTGCGCGGGGACTCCTTGATCGCGACCGTCGCGACGTCCCCGAGCGTGGTCGCCTCGGGGGCACCGGTCACGTCCTTGCCGCCGGTCAGGGGCAGGGCCGCGATGTCGGCGGTCGACGCGATGCGCTGCCCGGTCTGCACCGAGAGCGTGGAGCCGTCCTGCGTGAGGCTGCCGCCCGGGATGAGCGTGCCGTTGTCGTCGAGGGCGTCGGAGATCGCGGTCTCGGACAGGCCCCTGGCGGTCAGCTCGTCGCGGTCGGGGGTGATCACGACGCGGCGGCCCGGGTTGCCGAAGACGTCGGCCTCCCGCACACCGTCGAGCTTCTCGAGGTCGGGGATCGCCGTCGCGTTCAAGCGGTCGACGAGCTGCTCCTGGTCACCCTTGGCCGACACGGCGAGCTGGAGCACGGGCAGGTCGTCGAAGGACCCGGTGACGATCTGCGTCTGCACGGAGTCCGGCAGCGAGAGGGCGTTGACGACGGTCTGGATCTTGTCCTCGGCGCTGGCGAGGTTGGACCCGTAGTCGAACTCGGCGGAGACGACGCTCTGCCCGGTCGAGGACGTCGCCGTCGTGGACTTGAGGTCGGGCACCGCCTGGATGCCCTGCTCGATCTTCGTCGAGACGTCGTTCGACACGACCTGCGGCGTCGCACCGGGGTAGGCGCTGACGATCGCGATCTGCGGGAACTGGACGCTCGGGATGAGCTCCTGCTTGAGGCTGGTGAGCGCGATCCCGCCGAACACCGCGACGACGATGGTCACGAGCGCGATGAGCGCGCGGTTCCGCAGGCTGAAGACCGAGAGGAGGTGCACCCTCCGATCCTCGCAGGCAGGGCTGACAGCGGACGGATCAGCGGTGTCACCGCACCCGCAGGACCACTCGACTGTCCCGACGACCTCAGCTCAGCAGGACGTACGCGCCGAGCACGCCGACCGTCCCGAGCACGCCGCACCCGAGCGCCACGACCCGTCCCACCGGCGTCCGTGCGACCACGACCCCGACGAGGAGCACGGCCGCCCCGACGACGATCTCGACGACCCACGTCGCCACGCCCGTGGTCTCGGCGACCTGGAGCAGGCAGCGGATGCCCTCACCGACGAGCACGGCTGCCGTCACCCCGAAGGCGGCTCCACGCCAGCGGCCGTCCCGGGAGCGGACGGCGACGGCCACGGCTCCGGCGAGCGCCCCGGCCGGGAAGCCCATCAGCACCCAGAAGCTCGTGATCGACAGCACGTCCGGGAACCCGCGCAGGTTCGAGGCCGCCCAGTACCCGACGTGCAGGAGCTCGAGCAGGACGATGCCGGTCACCATCGCCACGGGCAGCCCGACCCGTCCGTCGCGCACCCGCATGACGAGCAGCAGCGCGACGGCGACGATGAACCAGGGTCCGGCCGAGTTGGCGACGCTCGAGAGCCCGGTGACGCCCTGGCCGTAGGAGGTGAGCACCCCCGCGAGCAGCGCCCCACCGAACGCCATCGAGACCCGGGCGGCCGCGGGCACGGCGGGGATCGCGGGGACGGAGCTGCTCGCGCTGATCGGTGTCATGCGCCCAGCATCGCGAGCGGTCGGCGCACCGTCGTCCCACCAGGGAGCCAGCCGGGTCCACCGACAGGATGATCCCTCCCCGTCCTCACACCACCGCGGCCAACGACCCCCGTGCCCCGGCGGGCGCCCCGCCGACGCGTCCCCACGCCCGCTCGAGCACGTCGACCATGCGCACCCGGTCGGCCGGCGGCATCGTGAAGGGCACCCGGAGGAACCGCTCGAACCCACCGTCCGGCCCGAACACCCCGCCGGACGCCAGCACCACGCCCTCGGCCCGCGCGGCGAGCACGAGCGCGCTGGACACCGGTCGACCGAGCCCGACCCACGTCGTCAACCCGCCCGCCGGCGACGGCACGTCCCACTCCGGCAGCCGCGTGCGCAACGCGCCCACGACCTCGTCGCGACCCTGCCTGAGGGCGGTGCGCCGAGCCTCCAGGACGGCCTCGGTCCGTGGGACCAGCTCGCGCGCGACCAGCTGGTCGAGCACCGGCGTGCCGAGGTCGCCCGTCGGACGGGCGAGCAGCAGGCGCTGCAGCAGCGCCGGTCGCGCACGGATCCACCCGATCCGCAGCCCGCCCCAGAAGACCTTGGCGGCGGACCCGATCATCACGACGTCGTCGCTCAGCGTGGCCAGGGGCACGGCCGCCGGTCCGTCGATCCGGAGCTCCCCCATCGTCTCGTCGGCGATCACGGTCGTCCCCACGGAGGCGGCGACGTCGACCAGGAGCGCGCGGACCTCGGCGGACATGGTCGCGCCGGTCGGGTTGTGCAGCTCCGGCATCACGTACGCGACGGCCGGTGCGGAGCGCCGCAGCGCCGTCTCGAGCACCCCGGTGTCCCACCCGCCGCGGGCGTCCACGGGCACGCCGACGAGTCGGCCGCCGGCCTCGCGGAAGGCTTCGTGCGCGTGCGGGTACGTCGGCGACTCCACGAGCACGCCGTCCCCCCGTCGGACGAGGACCCGCGCCAGGAGTGCGATCGCGTGCTGCGCTCCGACGGTCACGATCACCTGGTCGGGGGATGTCGGCAGTCCGCGATCCGTGTAGCGCGATGCGATGGCCGCGCGGAGGCCCGGGTCGCCGACCGTGTCGTACCCGATCCCGGCGAGCGCCGCCGGGACGTGCCGCATCGCCCGTTCGACGGCGTCCGCCACCCCGGGTGCCGCGTGCATGGCCGCCTTCCGCAGGTCGAGCACGTCCCCCTCGACGACACCGCCGAGTCGTTCCGGGTCCGGCCGTCCCGCCAGGTCCGCCGGCAGCCGCACGACGCTCCCGGACCCGCGGAGGGAGACGAGGAAGCCGTCCTCGCGCAGCCGGGCGTACGCGTTCGCGACGGTGGTCCGGGAGACGCCGAGCGCCTCCGCGAGGCCACGTTCCGCGGGCAGTCGCGCCCCGAGCGGCACGCGGCCGTCGATGACGAGGACGCGGACGGCGTCGGCGAGCGCCCCGTACGCCGTGGCATCGGAGTCGGTGCGCCACTCACTAAGCAGCAGGGCGGCCGAGCGGGCGCTGAGGAGGACCGGGGTCATGGGGACCACGCTAGCGAGATTGGCTCTCGACGGGCAGTCCAATCCCGGGGAGCATCGGACCATGTCCCGCCCGACCGCCCTCACACTCCGGACCCTGCAGCTGCTCGTCGGCGTGTTCCTCTACGGCGCCTCGACCGCCCTGCAGGTCCGCGCGGTCGTCGGCGTCTCGTCGTGGACCGTGCTCACCGAGGGACTGGAGCACGTGGTGCCGTGGTCGTTCGGCATCATCACCGTCGTCTCGAGTGGCGTCATCCTCCTGTTCTGGATCCCGCTCCGCCAGAAGCCCGGGGTCGGGACCCTGCTGAACGCCCTGCTGATCGGCCCCTCCGCCGACCTGGTGCTCTGGCTCGTCCCGTCACCGGAGGGCCTGGTCGCGCGGATCGGGCTCTTCGTCGCCGGTCTGCTCCTGCTCGCGGTGGCGACCGCGTTCTACATCGGTGCGGGCTTCGGCACCGGCGCGCGTGACGGACTGATGGTCGGTCTGCACCAGCGGCTCGGCTGGCCGATCTGGCTCGCCCGCACCCTGATCGAGGTCGCCGTGGTGATCGTCGGCTGGTTCCTCGGCGGTGACGTCGGCGCCGGCACCGTGATCGCCGCGTTCGCCATCGGCCCGATGGTCCAGCCGCTGATGCCGGTCTTCCGCCG